>JBILLJ010000177.1:0-16123 GCA_044376125.1 Sandaracinaceae bacterium | reverse complement strand
AGGGTGATAGCGGGGCTGGCTCATGACGAGCACCCACTGCACGCCCCGCACCGGTCTTCGGCGCGAAGAAATGCAGGGAATTCACCCCTCCGCTGGCGGAACGGCGGAGCCCTGGCGGCGTGTTCCGCCAGGTCTCGCCGACGAGACGCGGTGCGGAGCCGAGACCGATGCCGCCCTCGCGGGAGGTTGAAGCCGCAGTGGCGGATCAGAGGTTGAAGCCGCGGTTGTGGTCGAAGTCGCGGTGAGGCGCGATGTCGTAGCCGCCGACGAACGCGCCCGAGACGACCAGCACCGCGACGAGGCCGCCGATCAGCGCGACGCGCGCCGGGCTCCGCCAGCCGAAGGCCTGGGCCAGACCGAAGGGCGCGAGCAGCGCGAGCAGCACGAGGGTGAGGAGGCGTCGCGCGTCGTGCACGTCGGTGTCGGGCGAGAAGAAGTAGGCCTCGGACGTCGCGAAGTTGAGCGAGTAGAGCACCAGCGTGAGCACGAAGATCGCGCCGCGCCCGAGCTCGGGCTCGCGCCACAGATCGGCGAGGAAGCGGCCCGCCGCGAGGCAGAGGAAGGGCAGGAGCGGCGTCATGTACCAGCCGTAGCTCCAGGTGCCGGAGCCGAGGCCGATCGCGCCCATGTACGCGAAGAGCGGCACGACGAGCACGGCGGTGTTCGCGCGGTGACGACCGAAGAAGCTCCCCATCGCCGCGAGCCAGAGGAAGAGCAGCCAGCCGCGGCCGATCACGCTGTGGTTGATCTGCGGATCGTCGAAGAAGCGCAGGAAGATGTTGAAGTGCACGGGGCGTCCGCTCTGCGTCTCTTGCGCGTAGACGAACGCGTCCCACCCGAGCGCGGCGCCGTAGGCGAGGAGGAGCGCCACGCCGATCGAGGCCGCGAGGGCCACGACGCCCACGTCCCGCGCGCGACCGACGCGCGCGACGAGCACGCCGAGCGCGACGCAGAGCGCGAAGCCCGTGACCTTCGTCAGCACCGCGGCGGCCGCGAGCGAGGCCGCGAGCACGAGCCATCGCTGCGCCGCGGCAGCGCCGGGATCGCGCGCGCGCTCGGGGTGATCGCGGTAGTGGAGGAACGCGAGCACCATGCCGAGCGCCAGCGGCGTGACGAGCACCTCCTCCTTGATGGTGCGCGTCTGGAGCGCGATCCACGGCAGCATCGACCAGAGCAGCGCGCCGAAGTACGGCGCGGGCGAGCCCGGATCGAGGCGTCGTCCGATCGCGAGGATCAGCCACACCACGAGGCCCGACATCGCGACCGGCACGAGCCGACCGAAGGCGTGCTTCATCTCGAGGTGATCGTCGGCGCCTCCGAGCGAGCCCGCGGCGCCCACGAGCAGGTGCAAGAGAGGCGGGTGCTCGAAGTACGGCGAGACGACGTGGAAGGGGCGGTAGACGTAGTGCTCCGCCGTGACGACGCCGACCTCCGGCCCTCGCTCCACGTAGAGATGAGGCCAGAGCGTCCAGCCGCGCGAGACCCCGTCGTGCAAGAGCGAGTGGCCGTTCCACATCGCGAAGAGCTCGTCCTCGTTGTCGCGTGGATCGGGCGAGACGTCGTAGTCGAAGCCGCGAAACGCGACCGCGAGCAGGACGAGCGCGAGCGTCGCGAGCACGCGCAGGTGCACGCGACGGTGGCGAGCGCCGTCGCGCTCGGCGAGGAACACGAGGCTCGCGGCGCCAGCGAGCAGGAGGAGGCCGAGCAGCCAGAGCGCGATGCGCGTCGCGGGCCACGGGCCGTCGCCGGGGGTGAGCGCGCCTCGAGGCACGTCCTCGATCACGTCGTGCGCGCCGCTCGGATCTCCGCTCGGGACGACCCATCGCAGGAGCAGGCGCGGGCCTCGCTCGGTCGCGCAGCGCCAATCGATCTCGAGGCGGTGCTCGCCTGCTGCGACGAGCGTCGAGGGATCGAGCGCGGCGCCATCGAGGCGGAGCTGTGTGTCGCCCTCGGCCTCGAGGACGAACCGACGCCCTCCCTCGGGCACGAGCACGCGCGCGGACAGGGTGGCGTCGATCGGCGGGCTCGATCGCGGCATCCCGAGGCGACGGAAGTCCCACGCGGCCATCATGCGCGCGAAGGGGCGTCGGTCGTTGTGGAGCTCGAGGCGGTGCTCGACGCCCCGCGCGAGCTCGACGCGCTCGCCTTCGTGCGTCGCGTGCCACGCCACCGTCCAGCCATGGCGCAGCAGCACGTCGAGGCCGAGCACGACGCAGAGGCCCAGCACCACGACGACGAGCGCTGCACGCCACGCGCGCGGATCGGTGCGGGGCGTGAAGGGAGGCGCAGTCATCGGTGCGCGCCTGGGACGAGGGGCTCGGAGGCGTGATTCACGCGGGGCTCTGCGCGATCAAGCACCCTCGTGCGGGACCGCGTCCAGCGTCACGTTCGTCGGCTTCGGGTGCGCGTGCGTTCGTGGATAGAAGAGGACGAGCACGAGGTTCACGGCGCCGAGCGCGCCGAGGACGCTGAAGAGGGGCGTCAGCCCGGACGCGAGCCCGAGGACGACCTGCGGATCGGTGACGGCGCCCTCGCGGCCGTGCGGATCGAGGAGCGACGCGACCGTCTCTTCGCTGAGCGTGCTGCCCACGATCGCGCTGAAGAGCGCGCCGAGCGCACCGACACCGAGCGCGCCGCCGATGGAGCGCGAGAAGAGCTGGAGTGCCGTGGCCACCCCGCGGCGATCCGCCTCCACGCTCGTCTGCACCGAGAGCAGGAGCGCCGTCGTCGTGAAGCCCATGCCGAAGCCGAGACCGGCCATCGAGAGGCGCAGAGGCCAGAGGCTCGCATCGGCGCTCGTGCTGCCCGCGGCCCACGCGAGCACGGCGAGCGCGAGCGCCGACACGAACGAGCCGAGCAGGACGGGCGCGCGGAAGCCGATGCGCGTGATCGTGCGGCTCGTGATCGCCGAGGCCACCGGCCAGGCCAGGAGCAGCGGCGCGAGCGTGGAGCCCGCGTCGGTCGGAGAGCGACCCATGACGCCCTGCACGAGGAGCGGCACGAAGGTCACGGCGGTCGACATCGCTGCGCCGAGCAGGACCGCGGAGAGCGACGCCACGGCCACGGCACGATCGCGCACCATGTCGAGCGGCACGACGGGCTCCTTCGCGCGTCGCTCGACGATCACGAACAGCCCGAGCAGCGCGACCGCGAGCGGGAGGAAGAGCCAGGGCAGCGTGCGCTGCGCGGCCACGAGCAGCGCGATCGAGCCCGTCGTGAGGAGCACGGCGCCGAGCCAGTCCAGCTCCACGCGACGAGGCGTGCGCGCTTCGTGGTAGGCGGCGAGCAGGACGAGCATCGACGCGATCCCGAACGGCACGTTGACCCAGAAGACCCAGTGCCACGAGAGGTTGTCGACGATGACGCCGCCGAGGATCGGGCCGAACGCGCCCGACATCGCCCACACCGCGCCGAAGAACGCTTGCACGCGGCCACGCTCCTCGAGCGCGTAGAGGTCGCCGAGGATGGTGAAGGTCACGGGCTGGATCGCGCCCGCGCCCAGGCCCTGGAGCGTGCGCGCGACGATGAGGATCTCGATCGAGCCGGCGAAGCCGCTCCAGATCGAGCCCACGAGGAAGAGCACGATGCCGAAGAGCATCACGGGCCGGCGACCGTAGAGATCCGCGAGCTTGCCGTAGAGCGGCACGCTCACGGTGGACGCGAGGAGGTAGGCGCTGCCGACCCAGCCGTAGAGGAGCAGGCCTCCGAGCTCGGCGATGACCGTCGGCATCGCGGTGCCGACGACCGTGGCCTCCATCGCCGACATGAAGACGGAGAGCAAGAGGGCCACCACGACGAGGCCTCGCCGTGGCACCGGCTGCGCGGCGGGCTGGGGAAGGCTCACGGGCGCCGAGGATGACACGTGCCGTCGGTGGTGCCCGGACGATCGCGCGGCCACGCGCCTTCTTTCCAGGTGGCGCGTCGACGCGCTACATCCGCCCCGTGCAGGCAGAGAGCGCACGCGAACCGATGCCGGGCGCGGGGCGAGGTCGCGCGTGGGCCGCGCGGCTCTTCGCGCTGTGGCTCGTGCTCGCATGCCTCGGCGTCTCCGACGCCGCGCGCGCCTGGCCGACGCGAGAGCGGCACCCGCCCACGATGCGCGGCTATCGCTTGAGCCCGGTGGACTGGGACTTCCTGCCGGTCGACGTGGGCACGCGACACCTCCGCGTGATGGCGTTCGACGGGCACGTGCACTCGGCCATCTCGCGCGACGCGATCCACCCGATCGAGGAGCTCATGTGGCTCGTCGAGCGACGTGATCTCGATCTGCTCGTCCTCACCGATCACGGCGCGAGCTCGGGCCGGAGCTTCCTCGAGCGACGCTACCGCGGGCCGGTGCGCACGCTCATCGGCGAGGAGGTCGGCGGATCCTTCGGCCACGCGGTGATCTGGGACATCCGCGAGCACCGTGGGATCAGCGCGGCGTCGGCCGACTCGATGGAGGCGCTCGGCACGATCGTGCACGGGCAGGGCGGGACCGTCGTGCTGGCCCACCCGGGCTGGTGGATCGGCCGCAACACGTGGGATCCGCGCCGCTGGATGCAGTACGACGCGCTCCGCCGCGGCGGGATCGGGCAGCAGATCGACGCGCTCGAGCTCTGGAACCAGGTCTACTGGGAGCGCTCTCGCGAGCTGCTCGACGAGTGGGTCGGACTGCTCGAGCGCGGCCTCTACGTGCCCATCGTCGGCAACAGCGACTTCCACCGCGCGTACTCGCACCGCATCGGCGAGCCGCGCAACGCGATGCTCTGCGCCGCGAGCGCCGACGGCACGATCACCCAGAGCCCGAGCGAGTGTCTGCGCGAGGCGGTGCGTGCGGGGCGGCTCTACGTGACCGACGGGCCGAGCGTCGATCTGCAGATCGCGGGGCGCGTGCCCGGCGAGATCGTCGAGGCCATCGGCGGCACGCTCCTGGCCGGCGAGGTGCGGGCGCGCGCGCCCGAAGGTGGGACGCTCGAGATCTTCGTGGGGCGCGAGGTGCGGGTGCGTGTGCCCCTGCCGCCGGGCGCGACCGTCGAGCATCGCTTCACGCTCGCGGTGCCGCCGGCGGACTCGTTCGTGCGCGTCGAGATCCAGCGAGCGAGCGTGCCCGACGATCGGCCGCCGTTCTCGCTGCTCACGAACCCGATCCGCCTCGACGTCCTGCCGCGTCGCACCGACGGATGGCGCGGTCCCGACGAGGGCCCCATCCCCGGCCCGCCAGGGTTCCGTCAGGAGGACGTCTCACCCGAGGAGCGCGCCCGCGCGCAGCGACGCATGGATCTCCGCGCTCCCGAGCCCGAGGACAGCTGATCAAGACTCGGCGATGAGGCCGGCGTCTGCGAGGCGCTCGAGGCCTGCGAGGACCTCCTCACGCGTCTTGCCGCAGACGTCGAGCGCCGTGACGAGCGCGGCGGAGGTGCACGCGCCGCCGCGCATCTCTGCGAGGAACGGCGCGTCGTCGGCGTGCACGCCGAACTGTCGGCCCCACGCCTCGCGCGCCTCGTCGAAGCTCGCGCGGCCCGCGCGGGCGCGCGACTCGGTGATCGTCGCGCGGAAGTCCGCCTCCGCGGCGAGCCCGGCCTCGGTCAGGCTGAAGCGCTGGAGGCGCGTCCAGCTCCGACGTCTCGCGCTCTTGGTCTCGTTCCGCATGGGGCGTTCTCTCCTCTGGGCGTCGTCCAGGGTCGTCGCACCCGCCGCGGAACGCAAGCGTTCGAAAAAGTTGAACCCGCCTCGCGGGCTGGCGCGTTCTTGCTCTCGAACGACGATGATGCTCGCGATGCGGCGCGTGACCGACGAAGACCAGACGGAAGGAGCCCGGGTGATCCCGATCTCCGACCGTGCGCTCTTCGAGCGGTACCGACGTGGCGAGCGCGAGTGCTTCGCGCAGCTCGTGCACGCGTGGCGTACACGGGTCTACGGCTATCTCACGAGGTGTGGCGTGCCTGCGTCCGACCGCGACGATCTCTTCCAGGAGGTCTTCCTTCGTGTGCACCGCGCCGCGGGCCCGAAGGACGCGGCGCCCGTCGATCCGACGGACGACGCGCACGCAGTGCTCCCCGAGCACGGCTCGCTCGTGCCCTGGGTCATGACGATCACCGTGCACGTGGCGCGCAGCCACTTCCGCAAGGTCGGTGTGCGCAGCGTCGTCGCGCTCGACGATCGTGTGGGCGAGGACACCGCGTCACCCGCGCGCGCGCCCGATCAGGAGATCGCGGGGCGCGAGACCGCAGCGTGGATCGAGCGCGCCGTGCTCGCGCTGCCGCTCGAGCAGCGCGAGGCGCTCGTGCTCTGTGCGATCGAGGGCATGGAGGTGGCCGAGGCCGCACGCGCGCTCGGTGCGCCGCTCGACACCGTCAAGACGCGCGTTCGTCGCGCCCGGCTCGCGCTGGCCGAAGCCAGGACGCGCGCGGGGCTCGTGCAGGTGCGGGAGGAATCGCGATGACGCTGACCTGCGAGACGGTCCGCGAGCGACTCGCGGACGAGACGGGATCGACCGAGCCGGACCGCGCGCTCGAGCTGCATCTGTCCGGCTGTCCGGACTGTCGTGCGCTCGCCGAGGCGCTCGGTGACGTCGACCGCGAGCTCGAGGCGCTGCCGCCGATCGATGCCTCGAGTGAGCTCGTGCAGCGCACGATCGAGCGCATCGAGGCCGAGCCGAGCGCGACCGTGCTCGAGGCCCGGGCCGACGAGCGCACCGCGGCGCCGGCCGCGATCGCCCGGGAAGAAGGGCGGATCGAGCCCCGCGCCGGCGACGCGGGCCGTGCGAAGACGCCCCTCGAGCTCGGCTCGGGCTCGCTCTTGGCCGCTGCGCTGGCCGTGACGGTGGCGGCGCTCACGGCGATCGTCACCGCGCCGTACGTCGCGGTACGCGCGATCGCTGCGTGGCTCGGGCGCGTGGGCCAGGCGCGTGAGGCGCGTGCGCGCGAAGAGCGAGCCGTGGGCGCGCGACGCGGGCCGTGGCTCGAGGTCGCGATCGTCGCGGGCATCGCGGGCGTGGTGGGCACCGCGACGTGGCAGCGCTTCGGCAACATGATCAAGGGCAAGATCGACGGGAGCACGAGCACGCTCGACGCGATGCCCAGCGCCGAGACGGAGGGAGGCTACCGATCGCGCGGCTGGTTCGACGGCGAGGAGGAGGCCGAGCCCATCGCGCTCGCTCCGCCGCCGGAGGCCGTCGAGCCGACGTCTTCGGCCGCCTCGGTGCCGAGCGGCTTCGATCAGGGTGGTCGCTTCGACGACGACGGTCGCGATCTCGCGCCGCGCGACCTCCAGCAGGGCCTGCTCGGCCAGGTGAACGGCACCGAGCTCCTCGTCGTCGATGGGGTCGGAGGCGTCGCGGACATGCCGATGCAGGAGGGGCAACATCGGCTCTCGCTCGCGCAGACCTTCGAGACGACCGTCACGAACGAAGCCACGGACACGACGGGTGAGGGCGAGCGCTTCGGTCGGCTGGAGAGCACGCGGGCCGAGGGGGGGCGCAACCTCGAGGATCGCCGCGTCGTGATCGATGACGCGGTTCGTGGCGAGCTCGCGTCGCTCGCCTACGCCGGAGGAGAGCACGCTGGGCGCCCCGCGCGCACACCCACCAGCGAGATCAACCTTCGCTCCTCCGCGTGGACCGACGCGCATCGCACCGAGGGCCTGAGCTTCTACCCGCGCGACGGCTGGTGGCAGAGCACGTATGTGCCGGGCGATCCCGCGATCCGCCTCGTGCACGCGCGCCTCGCGGCCTCGCAGCTCGTGCTGCCGGGCACCGCGCGGACGGGCCTCGCGCTCGCGGAAGAGGTCTCGCCGATCGCGCCGCCGCTCGATGCGCCGCGCGACCGTGCGCTGGCCGTGGGCGCGTTCGCCGACACCGCCGCGATCGAGGGACCGACGCGGGTGCGTGTCGAGGTCGCGCTGCGCTCGATCGCGCAGGCGGCCGGCCGCCGCGGGCCGCTGCGCGTGGCGGTGGTGCTCGACGCCGACTCGCTCGACGCCGACGCGCAGGCACGTGTCCGCGCGCTCGTCATGTCGCTCTCGCGTGCGACCACCTCGCGCGATCGCGTGGCGCTCTTCGCCTCGGGCCCGCGCGGTGGCGAGCTCGCGCCGATCGGGCCGATGCGCGCGGGTCGCCTCGAGATCGCGCTGCGCCGTGTGTTCGGCGGCCATGTGTTCGGCGGCCATGTGTTCGGCGGCGAGGCCGAGGCTGCGCCGGTGACGATGGCCGACGCCGTGACGCGCGCGCTCGAGACCGTGTCCGGTGAGGATGGGGTGGGCCTCGTCCTCGTCGTCACGCCGGACGACGTGCGCGGCGACTCGCTCGAGCGCGCGATCCACCTCGGGACCGTCGCCGGGATCACGACGAGCGCGATCGGCGTCGGCCCGCGCGCGAGCCTGGCGTCGCTCGACGAGATCGCGCTCGCGGGGCAGGGGCGTCGACGCATCGTGCTCACGGACGACGACGCGCTCGCCGCCGTGCGCGCCGAGCTCACGGCCGCCTCCGAGCTCGTGGCCCGCGCGGTGCGCGTCCGCGTCCGCCTCGCGGAGGGCGTCGAGCTCGTCGACGTGCTCGGCTCCCGTCCGCTCGACGCGGAGGAGTCGGCGCGCACGCGCGAGGTCGAGCAATCGATCGATCAGGAGCTCGCGCGACGCCTCGGCATCCTCTCGGACCGCGACGACGACGAGAGCGGCGTGCGCATGCTGATCCCGGGCTTCTACGCGAACGACGCGCACTCCATCGTGCTCGATCTCGTGGTGTCGCGGCCGGGCCACGTGCTCGACGTGGACGTCGCGCTCAAGGATCTCGTGCGCCTCGGCAACGCGCGGGCCTCGGCCTCGCTCACGCTGCCGAGCGGCGCCTCGCGCGCAGCGGGCCCGCGCGAGCTGCGCGTCGTGGCGGATCTGCTCGCGCACGAGACCGCGCTCGCGCTCGCGCATGCCTCCGAGGCGCTCGCCGCTGGCGACGTGAACGCGGCGCGCAGCCGGATCGACGTGGCGAGCGCGCTCGTCGAGTCCGCACGCGCCGAGGAGCCGCGGCTGGCGGAGCTGCCATCGTTCACCGCCGACGCCGCGCTCCTCGCGTCGTTCGGCGCGGCGCTCCGCGCGCACACGCCCTCGATGAACGAGCCGCTCCGCGATGCGCTCTCGCTCGCGGCCTCTCGTCGCCTGCTTCGACCGCGTCTCGCCTCGAGCGAGTAGCGATCACGCTTGTTCGCGGGCCGAGCGATCGGCTCGCTCCGATCGACCGCCGCGGCCCGCCGCGCACGATTTCCGAGGAGGAGAGTCATGAAGTCCCGATGGACGACGGCCCGCGCGGCCGCCGTGATGGATCGTTCTGTCCGCGTGTGGCTCGTGGCCCTGCTCACGATCCTCTGCGCGACACGCGTTCGCGCCGACGACGACGAAGGGGTCGTGCAGCTGCCGCTCACGGCATGGCAGGCGCTCTCGCGCGGCGGGGAGGCCTCGAGCGCGCGTGCGTCGCTCGGCGTGGCGGCGACGACGGTGCAGGTCGTCGAGGAGGAAGGGCGGCTCGTCGCCACGGTCACCTCGCGCGTGACGGTGCGCGCCGCCGCGCCAGGTGCAGAGGCCGTGTTGCTCCCCGCCGGTGTCGCGGTGGAGCGGGCCACGGCCGATGGTGTCGACGTGGTGCTCCAGCCCACGCCGCGTGGCCTCGCCTGGATCGCCGACGCCGCCGGCACACACCAGCTCGAGATCCGCGCGACGGTCGAGGGCGTGCGCTACGACCACGGCGCCTCGGTCGGTGTGCCGCTGCCGCCCGCGCCGTCGGTGCTCGTGAGCGCGACCTTGCCGCCCGACGCGTCGGACGCGGCGATGGTGCCGGGCGTCGCGGCGCGGAGCACGACGCAGGGCTCGGCCCCCACGATCGTCGCGACGATCCCCGGCGGTGGCTCCACGCAGCTCGCGTGGCGGGTGCTCTCCGATGGCGAGGCCGTCTCGCCGAGCCGCGCGGTCTATCGCGGCACGCTCACCGACGACGCGGTCGTGCTCGACGTCGAGCTCGCGGTCGATCTCGCGCGCGACGCGCCCGAGCGCATCACGCTCTTTCCGACGACGATCGCGCTCGGCGCCGTCACGGTGGATGGAGAGGACGCGCCGGTCGCGGCGCTCGACGACTCGTTCGTGACCACCGTGAGCGGCCACGGTCGCCACACGATCCGCGCGCGCATCGAGGTCCCCCTCGACGACGACGCGGGCCTCGCGAGCGCCGAGCTCCACCTGCCGAGCGTGCCGATCTCGCGCTTCGAGCTCCTCTTGCCGCCCGGCAAGGATCTCCGCGTGAGCCCGCGCGCCGCGATCACGCGCGAGCGCGGCCGCAGCGGTGAGCTCGCGGTCTTCCACGTGCCGCTCACGGACACGGTCTCGCTCGAGTGGCCCGAGGCGCTGCCGGAGGAGCTCGCGGCGCCCGAGGGCGAGACGGAGGTGCGCGCGAGCGCGACGCTCGTGCACGTCGTGTCGGCCGACGAAGGTGTGGTGCGCGCGACCGTTCACGCCAGCTGGGAGATCGCGCGCGGCGCGGCCTCGCGCTTCGATCTCTCGCTCCCCGAAGGCGTCGACGTCGGCACCGTCTCGGTCGACGTGGCGACGGTGGAGGACTGGCGCATCACGGGGCGCGGCGCCGACCGCGTGCTCTCGGTCTTCGTCGACCGTGCGATCGAGGGCGCGGCGAACATGCAGATCGAGCTCGAGCTCCTGCGCGGCGGATCGAGCGAGCCCGCGCGGCCCTTCTCGGTGCCGCTGCTCGCCGCGCGTCAGGCGCAGGGCCAGGACGTGTGGCGCCAGAGCGGCATGCTCGCGCTGCTCGCGACGCGCGAGCTCGTGCTCGAGCCTGCGGGCACCATCGAGCTCGCGCGCGTGGGTGAGAACCAGCTGCCCGCCGCCGTGCGCGAGTCGATCGACGCGACGGTCGCGCACGTGTTCCGCTGGACCGACGCGCCGCGCGCGATGGACGCGGTCGCCGCGCCGCGCCCGCACGAAGAGGCGCGCTTCGACGTGCACACGAGCACGCTGCTCTCGCTCGGCGACGTGACCACGAGCGCCAGCAGCGCGCTCGACGTGCACGTCAAGAGTGGTGCGCTCTCGGAGCTCCTGATCGCGCTGCCCGCGGGGGCGAACGTGCTCGAGGTCTCCGCGCCGTCGCTCCGCGAGCACCGCGTCGAGGGCGAGACGAGCGCGCCGCGCCTGCACCTCTGGTTCACGCAGGAGATGGAGGGCGATCTCCGCGTCGAGCTCCGCCTCGAGCGCATGGTGCCCGCGGGCGAGGCCGCGATCGACGCGCCGCTCGTGCACGTCGAGGGGGCCGACGTGGAGGACGGGCGCGTGGCGATCGAGGCCACCGCCGCCGTCGAGATCTCGGCCGATCACGCCGAGGGTCTCTCCCCGATCGATCTCGCCGATCTCACCGAGGACCTCGTGCTCCGCAGCTCGAGCCCGATCCTCCTCGCGTTCCGCTACGCGCACGCGACGCCCGCACCGGTGCTCGGCCTCGCCGTCGCGCGGCACCGCGAGGTCACGCTGCACGCGGCGAGCATCGAGGACGCGCACTACACGACGCTCGTCACCGACGACGGCCTCGCCGTCACGATGGCCCGCTGGACCGTGCGCAACGACGGCGCCCAGTTCCTCCGCGTGAGCCTGCCCGAGGGCGCCGAGGTCTGGTCCGCGAGCGTCGCGGGTCAGGCCGAGACACCCGCGCTCGCGAGCGAAGAGGGCGGCACGGCGCCGGTGCTGCTGCTCGGTGTGATCCGCTCGAGCGCGCCCTTCGAGGTGCAGCTCACGTACGCGACGCCCGTCTCGCGCATGCACGTGCTCGGTCGTGTGCACGTGCCGCTGCCGCGGCCCGATCTCGTCGTCTCGCACGCGCGCTGGGAGGTCTACCTGCCCTCCGACGCGACGTGGCGCACGCCGTGGAGCGACCTCGCGATGGAGGGCGCACCGACGCTCGTGAGCGCCGCCGGCCTCTCGCTCGCGGCCCCCGGCGCGGGCCCCTCGGTGCGTGTGCCCGCGCAGGCGGCCTACGTGGTCTTCGACGACGTGTTCGTCGGCCGCGACGGCGAGGAGGTCGGCGCGAGCTTCCCCTACGCCGCCGGCTTCGGCGTGCCGCTCGGCGCGCTGCTCGCGCTCCTGGGCGCGCTGCTCGCGTGGCTCGGCGTGCTCGGCCTCGTCATGGCGCGCATCGGCGTGCTCCTCGTGCCCGAAGGCGACGCCTTCGAGCTCGCGACCTATCGCTTCGCCGCCGCCGCGCAGCGCGTCGCCGTGACGCGCAGGGGCATGGGCTCCTTGTTCGCGGCGCTCGGCGTCGGTGCGCTGCTCCTCGTCGTGTCGATCGGGATCTTCGGCGCGAGCCCCATCGGACCCGTGCTCGCGAGCCTCGCGCTCGTCACCGGCCTCGTGCTGGCGCTGCGTCGCCGCATCCTGGCGGCCGTGCGCGAGCTGCGTGATCGCCTCCAGCCCGCGCCTTCGGCGGCCACCGCGACCGCGCTCCCCGCCATCGCGCTCGCCGCGGAGCCGATGCCCGCGAGCCCCTCCCCGCCGTTCGAGCCTTCGGGCCCGAGCTCCGACCCACGCGAGTGAAGAGGCCGCGCCAGCGTTCATTCGTGGGTCGTGGAGGTCGAGACCTCCCTGACGTCCAGCTCCAGAATGGACTCGTCGGAGGTGAGGGTCACTCGCCTGAACTCACCTCGAAGCCGGATCGATTGGCCGGACAGGCGATAGAGGTCGTTGATGTCGACTGTCTCTGACGTGACGTAGATCGGTTCCTCGAGCTCGGCTTCTGCCAGCATGATTCGGTTGTCCATTCGGCTGTCGGGGTGGCTGGCGCTGTCCACGTGGAGTCGGCCTCCGAGGACGACCTCCGAGGGCCGCTCCCAGACGTGACCCAGGCTCGAGCCGACCAGCACGCCCACCACGGTGCCGACGACTGCACCCATCACCGTGCCTCTGTGAACCGACCGGGTCACGCCTCGTTCTCCCCACGGGCGTCTCTCCCATCGGCAGCCATCTCGACGCACGAACACGAGGACCCGAGGAACTTCACGTTGGACATCGACTCACTCCTCCATCTGAGGTCTTCGAGGTGGGCATCGGATCCGTAGATCGACGCCGGCGTCCACAGTCCCGCGCTCGCGTCGTGCTGCGTGGACTCCTCACGCAGGGCCTCGGCGAGTGCCCGTTGGGCCGCGCTCAGCACTCGGGCTTCCGTGCTCGGGTTGGTCAGGTCTTGGTGCGGTCGAGGTCCGCGTAGATCTCGTCGAGCGAGATCGCGACGCCGCAGCCCTCCAGCACGACCTCGCCCCCGCCGATCACGTAGCTCATCAGCCACTGATCCGCGGCCACACGCTTGCGGTGCTCGACACGGCGCTCGTCGGGGAAGACGAGCACGTAGTCGCGCAACTCCGCGATCGTCCGGTAGTGATCGAACTTCCCGCCGCGGTCGTAGTCGCCAGTCGACTCGCTCAGCACCTCGAAGAGCGCCGAGGGGTTGGTGATCGCGTTCTCGTCGTCGGCGCTGACCGTCGGGCGGCCGCACACCACGCTCGCGTCCGGGTAATGGAACGCGCGCGTGGCCGCCGTCTCGATCTTCTGTCCGTCCGCCCACACGCGACACGGACCGCTCGCGAGCTTGACGTGCAGCGCGTGCGCGATGTTGAACGCGATGGCGTTGTGCCGAAGCGAGGCCCCCGCCATCGCGAAGGCCTCGCCGTGCGCGTACTCGAACCGCCGCTCGTCGTGGCGATCGAGGGCCACGTACTCCGCGACCGACATCCGCTTGAGCTCGCGTGCCTCCATGCGCGTCAGCGTACACAGCGTGGCGTGGCTGGTCGACTCTGATGGCGGCGCTCGCGGGACCACTTGGAGGCCACGCTCCGGGGACTCTCGCCAAAGGGGCGAGGAGCCCTGGGACGGTCGCCGTGATCGCGATGCGGCGACCCGGCTGATCAGGAAGCGGCGATGTGGGTGATCACGATGTGGCGATCCGCGTGATCAGGATGGCGATCCAGGCGATCACGCTGCGGCGATCTGGGTGATCACGATGCCGCGAAACACGCACCAGAGCACGGCAGGTGCATCTCCGCGTGGGCGAAGGAAGGGCCGTTGTGGTGGTCGGGATGGGTGCATCTCCGCGTGGGCGGAGGAACCTCCTTCCACTTCTCCGTCGTGGCCAGGCGCATCGGTGCATCTCAGCGTGGGCGGAGGAACCCGATCACGGGCACCGGAAACTTCACTGCGTGCGGGTGCATCTCCGCGTGGGCGGAGGAACCAGCGCAACGAGGCGGTTCGCCTCGATTGCGACGGGTGCATCTCCGCGTGGGCGGAGGAACCAAGCGCTCGTTGCGGAAGATCTCGAACCACTCGGGTGCATCTCCGCGTGGGCGGAGGAACCGCGGTGACGTCCGGGGACGTGGCGCTCGGGTACGGTGCATCTCCGCGTGGGCGGAGGAACCGCCCGTCACGCTGGGCCGTCCAGCTGTACACTGGGTGCATCTCCGCGTGGGCGGAGGAACCAACGCCCCTGGGCTCTACCAGCTGGCGCTTCAGGGTGCATCTCCGCGTGGGCGGAGGAACCTGCTTCACGGTGCACAGCCCGAGGCGCTGACGGGGTGCATCTCCGCGTGGGCGGAGGAACCCCGAGGCCGAGCTGATGGCGCGCCTCGAGGCGCGGTGCATCTCCGCGTGGGCGGAGGAACCCAGCGTGCGACGTCGGCCCGACTCCCATTCTCGGGTGCATCTCCGCGTGGGCGGAGGAACCCGCGCAACCCGTGGCCTCGAGGCGCTGCGCCGCGGTGCATCTCCGCGTGGGCGGAGGAACCGCTGGCCGCGCTCCTCGAGTGCATCGAGGGACGGGTGCATCTCCGCGTGGGCGGAGGAACCCTGCGAGACGCTGCACGCGTCCTGCTCGGCGCGGGTGCATCTCCGCGTGGGCGGAGGAACCGAGCGCGCGCGCCGCCGTCTCGTAGTCACCAAGGGTGCATCTCCGCGTGGGCGGAGGAACCCACTCCCTCGCGTGGCGTCTCGAGCGCGTGCGCGGTGCATCTCCGCGTGGGCGGAGGAACCTGCGGATCGAAGCGCATCGAGCCGCCTGGCCCGGGTGCATCTCCGCGTGGGCGGAGGAACCCCGCACGCGTCGATCTTCGTCGTACCAGGCATGGGTGCATCTCCGCGTGGGCGGAGGAACCGCTGGGAGCCATCGAGAGATCCCTTGCGCGACGGGTGCATCTCCGCGTGGGCGGAGGAACCCCATGCGGATCTACGGCGTGACGATGCAGCGCCGGTGCATCTCCGCGTGGGCGGAGGAACCCGCGTCGCTCTAACCCACTCTGCCGCCGCCACCGGTGCATCTCCGCGTGGGCGGAGGAACCCGCGAGCGACGCGAGCCCGCGCCCCCGCCGACGGGTGCATCTCCGCGTGGGCGGAGGAACCATCTACTCCGCCGACGTCGTTGTCCCCGATTGCGGTGCATCTCCGCGTGGGCGGAGGAACCTCGAGAAGAGAAAGGAAGAATGACCATGGAAGAGGTGCATCTCCGCGTGGGCGGAGGAACCCCCTCTTCATCGCTGCTTACTACGCGCGCCCGCGGTGCATCTCCGCGTGGGCGGAGGAACCTCGATGTCGAACACACCGTCGAAGGCGAGCAAGGGTGCATCTCCGCGTGGGCGGAGGAACCGCTGTCCCACATCACGACGCGGAAGGCGTCGTCGGTGCATCTCCGCGTGGGCGGAGGAACCGAGCGGGAGAGTGGGCATGTGCACCTCGAGCGAGGTGCATCTCCGCGTGGGCGGAGGAACCGCCTCTCTGGGGCTCCGCCCCAGCCCCCGACCCGGTGCATCTCCGCGTGGGCGGAGGAACCAGACGTTCCCACCGTCCTCGCGTCTTCGCCGCCGGTGCATCTCCGCGTGGGCGGAGGAACCCGCTTCCCTCCTCGCGCCGCATCCAGCGCGCGCGGTGCATCTCCGCGTGGGCGGAGGAACCTGCACGCTCACGTGCAGGTCGTCGCCTTGGTCGGGTGCATCTCCGCGTGGGCGGAGGAACCCAGCGTGACCCTTCCGTCGCGGTCAGTCGACGGGGTGCATCTCCGCGTGGGCGGAGGAACCTCTGAGACTCCATGTCACAGAACCCGGGCCAGGCGATTGCGATCACGCTC
>JBILLJ010000175.1:0-16210 GCA_044376125.1 Sandaracinaceae bacterium | reverse complement strand
CGCACTCCCTGCCTCGGCCGCTACACTCGCTGGCTCGGTCGCCGTCGTCCCTGGTGCGAGGCTTCCTGCTGCGGGCACGAGCTTCTGGCGCTTGCGGGACCAGCGCATGCCGCCGGCGCTGACGGGCCGCGGATCCCACGGCTCGTACTCCGCGTCGAGCGGCTCTTGCTGTGGTCGCTGCGCGAGCGGCACGTGCTCGAGGTTCACGCGGATGCGTGTCCAGGTGCGATGGCGCCCGCGCATCGCGTCGACCAGCACGTCCTCGGGCCAGAGGTAGCCCACGATGTCGGCGTGGCGCGCTTTCCAGCGCTCGAGCCCGGCGAGCGCGTCGTCCTTCTTGTCGGCCCGCGCGATCTCGACGAGCGGCTTGCTCGAGACCCGACGACCGCTCTTCTTGCCGGATGCGCCCGCTGCAGCGTGTCCCGCCTCGGAGTGACCCGTGTCGGAGTGATCCGTCTCGGAGTGCCCTGCGGTGTGGGCCGCCGCGTCGTCGGTGCCCTCCTCGCCCCTCCTCTTCTTCGCGCGCGAGGGCTGCACGCGCGCGGGCTCGCCTTCTTGCTTGGCGTAGTGCGGTGGCCACGGCGCGTCGCCCAGGCCCTCGGCCTCTTGTCTGCGCGAGAGCTCGAGCAGCGAGTCGAGGCGGAAGGCGCGCGCGTCGATGTGCGCGTGCGCGTCGCCGCGATCCTTCACGATCGTGGGCACCGTGCGGAGCGTGAACTCCGCGGGATCGCACACGAGCAGCTCCTCCCACGCGAGCGGCATCGAGACGCGCGCGTCGGGACGCGGGCGGATCGAGTAGGCCGAGCACACGGTGCGATCCTTGGCGTTCTGGTTGTAGTCGAGGAAGACGCCGTGCCGCTCTTCCTTCCACCACTTGCTCGTCGCGAGCGTGGGCGCGCGGCGCTCCACCTCGCGCGCGAACGCGAGCGCCGCGCGGCGCACCTCCGCGAAGCTCCAGCGCGGCTCGAGGCGCACGAGGATGTGGATGCCGCGCGAGCCGCTCGTCTTGGGCCAGCCCACGAGGCCGAGATCCGCGAGCGCCTCGCGCACCACGCGCGCGACCTCCTGCACCTGCGGAAAGCTCACGCCGGGCATCGGGTCGAGGTCGATGCGCAGCTCGTCGGGGTGCTCGAGATCGGTGGCGCGCACCGGGTGCGGGTGGAGCTCGAGACAGCCCAGGCTCGCCATCCACGCGAGCGCCGCGGGCTCGCGCGGCACGACCTCCTCGGCCGTGCGCCCGCTCGGGAACGAGAGCGTGGCCACCTCGATCCAGCTCGGCCTCGAGGTCGGCGCGCGCTTCTGCCAGAAGTGCTCGCCGTCGATGCCGTTCGCGTAGCGCACGAGCACGTTCGGTCGCGCGCCCGCGCCGCGCAGCGCGCCCTCGGCCACCGACACGAAATAGGCGATCACCTCGCGCTTGGTGATCTTCGCGTCGGGGAAATAGACCTTGTCGGGGCTCGAGATGGACAGCGTGCGGCCGCCCACCTCGATGTCCTCGCGCGCGCTCTCCTTGGGCACGGCCCCGATCGTAGCGAACCCGCTCACGAGACGCGGAATTCGCGGTCACCGCGCCTCCTCTGGCTGGACGCTGCGAGGGGACAGGTGCTCGAATCGCTTCGATGACGCGCTCCCACGACCGACACCTCCTCGCCGCGATGAGCCGCGCGCTGCGCTCCGCCGTGCTCGCGGGCGCCTCGACGTGGCTCGGCTGTGTCGGTGCGCCGAGCGCGGCGAGCGTCGAGCCCGTCGTGTACGGCACCGACGATCGGCTCGAGGTCTTCGAGCACCCGAGCGCGGTGCACCGCGCGATCGCGAACGAGTCGATCGCGATGGAGATGAGCGGGCGCTGGATCGACGACACCGATCCGGGCGACGTGCGCATCACGTACACGGAGACGCTCGGCGAGGCGAAGATGCTCTGCCCCGGTGAGCGCTTCGCCGATCAGCTCGAGCCGGGCACCTGCTCGGGCACGCTGATCGACGCGCGCCACCTGCTCACGGCGGGCCACTGCGTGGACGAGGCCACGGACTGCGACGGCTCGCGGGTGTGGGTGTTCGGCTTCGCGTACGAGGCCGCGGGCCGCCTCGCGACGCTCACGTCCGACGACGTCTACCGCTGCGCGCGCGTGCTCGCGTACCGCGACGACACGGCCGATCACGCGATCGTCGAGCTCGACCGCGACGTCGTCGGCCACACGCCGGCGACGGTGCGCGCGCTCTCGGGCGCGCTGCCGGTGGGCACGCCGCTCACGCTGATCGGCCACCCCAATGGCATCCCGATGAAGATCGCCAGCGGCGGTGAGGTGCTCTCGAGCGAGCTCGAGACGCTTCGCGCGAGCCTCGACGCGTTCAACGCGAACTCGGGCTCGGGCGTCTTCGACGACGAGGGCGCGCTCGTCGCGCTCCTCGACTCGGGCGCCGACGACTACGTCGCGCGAGGGAGCTGCAACGTGGTGAACGTGCTCGATCCCGCGACGGAGAGCGGCGAGGGCCTCACCTACGTGCGCCCCGCGATCGAGGCGCTCTGCCGCACACCGGGTCTCGTCTCGCCGCTCTGCGATTGCGGCGGACCGTGCGTCGAGGCGCTCGAAGGCGACACGTGCGCCGACGCGCAGGTCCTGCCCGCGACCTCCGGCCGCTACGCGATCTCGCTCGTCGGCTACGCGCCCGACACCACGGGCAGCTGCGGCGGGATGGGCCCCGATCGCGTCTACACGCTCACGCTCGCCGCGCGCGCCGCGGTGACGATCGCAGCGAGCGGCGGAGATCCGCTCCTCTACCTGCGCGCAGGCTGCGGCGGCGCCGAGATCGCCTGTGACGACGACGTCTCGGACACCGATCGCAGCGCGCGCCTCGAAGAGACGCTCGAGCCCGGCACCTACGCGCTCTTCGTCGACGCGTACGACGGCAGCACGTCGGACGTGACGCTCGAGGTCACGATCGCCTCCGAGTCGGGTCCCGACGCGGCGCGCGACGACGACGCCTCGGCGAGCGCGGACGCGAGCGTCGAGGCGAGCGATGCGGGTCCGAGCGCGAGCCCCGACGCATCCGCGAGCGCACCACCGGCCACCGGCGGCTGCGGCTGCCGCGCCTCGAACGACGCGCGAGGTGCGAGCCTGCTCGCGCTCCTCGCGGTGCTGGGCGCGCTCGCAGGGCGCGCACACCGCTCGCGCTGATCGCGCTCAGCGTGGCGCGTCGACGCGGACGTCCACGATGCGCTGGCGGCGCGCGTCCCAGCGGCGGAGCTCCACGCCGCCCATGCGGAGGACGGAGAACTCCACGCGCCGGTTTCGCGCGAGCGCAGCCTCGCTCGTGCCGCGCGCGAGCGGATGCGACGCGCCGGCCTCGTACACCTCGAGCCGCTCCGGGGCGACGCCGCGCGCGACGAGCGCCTGCACCACGCTCTGGGCCCGCGCACGCGCGAGCGCGTGGAGGTGAGGGGGTCGGATGTCCGAATGACCGATCACGGCCACGCGCTCGATCTCTGGATTCGTGGAGAGAGTCGTCGCGACCGCGTCGAGGATCGGGCTGCCGTGCCCGACCATCTCGGTCGAGTCCGTCGTGAAGAAGATCCGTGGCTCCATCCTCACGGCCAGCTCCGTCGGGATCAGGTCCGAGGGTGCAGGCCCGGCTTCCGCCGCGGCCTGGCGCTGCGACTCTCTCGCCTGGCTCGGCGTCTCTCCGTCCTTGGCGTGACTCGGTGACGTGTCGTGCGTGCCTCGGGGCCGAGCACCACCGCAGCCGACGCAGAGAACGAGGCCGATCACGAGGTGGAGCCGTGGGCTCGATCGCATGCCTCGAGGAGACACGCCGGGCTGCATGACCTTGGGGTCCGAGCGGCGATCACGAGCCGACGGGCTCGAGCGGTGTCCAGGTGTCGGGCCAGCGGAGCTCGCCTCGCGACAAGAGCGCGCGCAGCTCGTGGGTGCCGTCGATGAACGCCGGGCTGGTCGACGTCGGGTCCGAGCACGCAGAGAAGCTCACGCGCCCGCCCTCGAACGTGGCCTCGCGGCAGTAGCCCTCGGTGACCGTCTCGTCCTCCTCCACGCTCTCGCCGTACGTCGAGCGCACTGGCACGGAGAAGCATGCGAGCGCGCCCTCGTCGATCGAGCACACGAGCAGGACGCCCTCGTCTCCCCAGCTCTCGCTGCCCTCCGCGACGCTGCCGCCGAACGCGCCGACGCGCGCGACCAGTTCCGGTTGCCCGCCAGGCAGCACGTCCGTCAGCTCCATCTGGAAGTGGAGGTCGGTTGTCGAGATCGCGACGCCCGCGTTGTACGACTGGCCGAGCAAGGCCACACGCCGTGCTCCTCCGCCCGTCACGACGAGCGCCTCGACGACCTGACTGCCGCCGCCTTCGTCGATGTAGGAAGTCCCGTGGATGCGGTCGACCTCGAGGCCGGGAGCCGCGCCGAGGTGCTCGACCTCGAGGACCAGGGCGTCGGGCGTGAGATCGCCCCCCTCGAAGCCGGCCAAGCCGTTCGCCACGAAGTCGGTGCGCATCGCAGACACGATCTCGTCGATCGTCACCGTCGCCGGCATTCGCTCCCACGGCCGACGTCGATCCTCGGCGGGCGGCAGCGCTGCGAGACGCGCGCGCACCGTCGCGTTGTCGCGCAGGCGCAGCGACTCCGCCCACATGTCTCGCGCGGCCTCCGGCTCACCTCGCGCCTGCCGCACGAGCCCGGCATTGAAGAGACACATCGCCGTGGGCACGCGCTGCGCCTCGGGGACGAACCCCGGAGGCATCCCGTTCATCGCGTCGCGCACGAGCCGATCCGCGGCCTCGAGGTTCTCCGCACGCCACGCGACGAAGCCCGCCTCGCAGGCCACGCGCCAGGCACCACGATCGATCGCGAGCGCCTCTTGGAAGCGCGCGAGCGCGTCTGTGTGCTGGCCTTCCCGCGTCAGGCGTCGCCCCTCGCGCAGCGCCTCTTCGACGCGCACCCGATCGGCGGCCGACAGCCGTGGACCGCGCGGGCGACGCGCCGCGCTCGGAGTCGAGGTCGGGCTCGGCGCCGCGGTCGTTGCCGGCGCCGCGACGGCGCTCGGCGTCGAGGCGGTGCCCGGAGACGAAGGAGCGGTGATCGAGGACGGGCTCGGGCTCGGGCTGGGCGCGGCGAGGGACGAAGGTGCAGGCACGGTGGCCGCCGGCGTGGGCTCCGAGCCGCAGCCGACGAGCGCCGCGCCTGCCAGGAGCGCGCAGAGACGAGGACGCATGCGCCGACGATCGCACGAGCGCGGGCCCGCCGCCTCTCTCACGTTCCACACGACCTCGAGGGAGCCGGAGGCCAGCGCGGGTGAGGCCCGCTTGCGAACGCGTTCGCTCCCGTAGCCGTGCTGCAGCTTCAGTACACAGGGCCGGTGTGGCCCTCGAAGCGTCGGGCGATCTCGGCCCAGCTCACATCTGCGCTCGCGCCCGCGGAGAACGTGGTCGTCACGCTACCTCCGCGACTCATTTCGCCGACGCGCGCGATGGCTTCGGAGTGGGCGGCGCTGGTGACGAAGCCCATCATGGCCTCTTCGTTCTCCCAGACCGTCAACGTCCGCGCGACGGCGCACTGGTTGGACGTGACCACCGCAACCGCGAGCAGACCGGGAGACATGAAGAGCGTCTGGGCGACGCGACCCGAGACCTGGCTGAACACGGCTTGAGACGCATCGTCGGTGCGGAGCTGCAGGTACGTCGCGGCCACGATCGAGCCGGCAGGAATCGAAGGCCGCCCCGTCGCCGGGTCGACTGCCGGACCAGCCCAGATCGTTCCCTCGATGACCTCCCCGCTGGGTCCCTGCGACAAGAAGTCGGGCTGGACCGCGGTCGGACGACACACCGCCGGATCGAACATCGGTGAGGGGCTGTCCTGCGTAGTGGCGTCCGCCTGCGGAGCCGTGGTGTTGCAGCCCGAGAGAAGAAGAACGCCAGTTGCGAACCAAGATACTGACCTCATGGCACTTCACTTTCTGCTGCTTGCGCAGCGCGAACCATTCCGAACACGAGCACGTCGAAACGACGTCCCAATCTCCTCGACTCGAAGTCGGTGGCGCGCCCCAGGGCGGTCACGCGAACGCGGCCCTCGCTCGGCGATGCGAAGGCGAGGCTCACCACCCAGGTCTCGCCCACTCGCATGTAGCGGTAGTCCCCTGTGTCGATCCGCTCTTCGATGGTGCCCTCGAACGTGAAGCGCTGATCCGGCGGGAGGGACGCGCTGGGAAACGGGTTGTGCGCGGGCAGTGAAGCGCCAGAACCAGCGATCGCGTCCTCGGGCGGGGGAGGGGGCTCTAGCGGCGCCAGCGCACCCACCACGGTCGCCGCGAGCGCGGCCAGGGTGAGCAAGAGCAAGAGCGCCGCGAACGACGCGAGGATGGCCTTGGGTCGAAGTCCTCGAATCGAGATGCCGAGTCGAGCGAGGTCGAAGGGCCCAGTCGAGCGCGGAGCGAACCACGTGCGGAGCGAGTTCATGTCGAGCGTTGTGTGTGCTCGCCCACGAGCAAGCGAGGGGCGAGTGACCAACGGCGGCCGTCGCGCGATGAACGGCAGACGGGCAGCGACGGTGGGTCCGCGGTGCTCACGCGCTCGCCGCTGGGTGACTGCCTGTCTTGGCCGCAGAGACAGAGGCCGAGCGTCCAAGAAACCCACATGACCGGGATCACAGTGTTGGCCACAGGTGGAGCATGTGGACGCACTGTCCGACTCAGGGCATCGCGCACGGCCGGACCGCGCGTGTGATCGGTGCGAGCGTGCGGAGGTGCGCGGCGATGTCGCACGCCTGCTCGTTGGTCATGCCCGCCGCGCCATAGCGAGGCATCGAGGCGCAGAGCATGGCGCCTTCGTGATCGACGCCGGTCAGGATCGCCGCGGCGATCTCCGGCTCGGTCCAGCCTTCGATCGAGAGCTGCGTCAGGTTCGAGCCCGGCGTGGCCGTCATGGACATCTGGCCACCGAGGTCGCCGCCATGACAGCCCCCACACGCGCGCGTCATCACCTGCATCTGGCCGCGTGATGCGTCGGCCCCCGAACACGCCATCGACGTCATCGGGGCATCACGATCCAGGGGCCCTGTGTCCGGGCCACCGTCGTTGTCACCACAGCCCACCAGCGCGAGGGCGAGAATCCCGAGACCGACCACCTTGTTCATCACGACCTCCCGAAGACGTGGGCAATACGTCAGGGGGTTGTGCGGGCTCTTCGAGTTCGCATCGAGCAGCAAGCGACCAGCGGAGTCCGTCGCGCGATGAACGGCGGTCGTGGGGCGACCGCGGGCTCGCGCAAGGGCCGGTCAGAGCCCGATCAGGCGGCGAACATCCGCGGCGCTGCGTCGGCTCACAGGAACCCGGGTTCCATCGTCGAGCACGAGCGTGGCGCTGCCACCAGCCTCGGCGAGCACCGAGCGCACGCAAGCGAGCTTCACCATCTCGGCGCGATGAACACGCGCGAAGCCCAGCGGAGCGAGGCGCTCGGCGAGGCTCGCGAGGCTCTCCCTCGTCTCGTGCTTCTCGCCGTCGCACACGAACTCGACGTACTTCTCCGTCGCGTGGAAGTGCTTGATCTCGTGCACATCGAAGACGCGGGTGACCCCGCGCTCTTGCACGATCAGGCGTGAAGCATCGTCGTTGGGACGTTCCTCCGACCGAGCGACGGGAGCGCCCACGGCCCGAGCGCGTCGCACCTTGGCGACCGCACGCACGAGCCGCTCCTGGATGACGGGCTTGAGCAGATAGTCGACGGCATCCACGTTGAACGCGTCGGCCGCGAAGTGCGCATACGCAGTCGTGAAGACGATGGACGCCCCGCTGTCGGCGCACTCTTCGGCCACGCCCACGCCGTCGAGCCCCGGCATCTGCACGTCGAGCAGGACGAGGCTCGGCTTGGCCTCGGCGATGAGCTCGAGCGCGCTCTTGCCATCACCTGCTTGGCCGACGACCTCGACCTCCGCGATCCGTCCGCACATGCGCTCGAGCCGTGCGCGCGCGAGGGGCTCGTCGTCGACGATGACGACTCGAAGCACGCTCACCGAGAGCTCCATGGGAGCACGATCTCCGAGCGCGTACCGCCCCCGGGCCGCGGCGTCGTGGAGAGGGAGGCCTCCCCTCGATAGACGATCTCGAGACGCTCGCGGAGATCGGACAGGGCAGTGCCGGAGCCTCGATGCGTCGAAGCCTTCAGGCCCACTCCGTCGTCATCCACCACGAGGTGGAAGCGCTCCCCTCTGCGATACAGCCGCACGCGGACACTGCCCCCTTCGACGCGTGACTGCAGGCCATGGAGCACTGCGTTCTCGGCCAGCGGCTGGAGCACCATGGGTGGAACGAGTCGATCCGCGAGCCCGTCTTCCTGATCGATCTCGAAGCTCAGCCGGTCACCGAACCGCGCACGCTCGATCTCGAGGTAGTCGCGCACGGCCGCGACCTCCTCTGCGAGGCGCACGTACCGCTTCGCAGAGCCCTCGAGCGCGTAGCGGAAGAGCGAAGAGAGCCGACCCAACAGCTCTTCCGCGCCCTCTGGATCGGTGGCGATGAGGCTCATCCCGGCGTTGAGCGAGTTGAACAGGAAGTGCGGATTGGTGCGCGCGGTGAGCGCGCGCAGCCGCGCCTCCAGCGCGCGATTTCGCTCGTGATGCGAGCGCTCGTGGGCCGCAAGGAGGCGCTCTTGCGCGGCCCGTACGGAGAAGCCGAGCACGATGTAGAGCCAGGTCACCACCACGCCCTGTTGCGCCAAGGTCGCCACGTTCTCGACCATGCCTGGGCACACCCGACGCAAGAGCGGCGCGACGAGCACTGTCATGCCGATGACCGCCACGGCGGGAAGAAGGGCGAACAGAAGGAAACGGACCGCGCTCGGTACGAGGAGGTGGTAGCGATCGAAGACCAGCTCGAAGACGGTGTGCGTGACGATCGCGCAGGCGAGGGAGTAGAGGCCGATGCCCACCATGCTGTGCAGCGTCGCCTGCAGAGGCTGCGTCATCACCTCGCCATCGACGAGCGTGACGAGGACCGGGGGCATCCCCACCACCGTCCAGAGCATCTCGCGCGGGATCAATGCTCGGCGCTGGGGCGCCGCCACCAGAAGCTGCTCCGCCGACACGTCAGTCACGCCCGAAGTCTAGCAGCCCGACTCCTTCGGGACCGCAGGCGGGCGACGAACGGCCGTGGAGGCGCGACGAAAGGTAGGCAGCTCACGCCTCGACGTGAGCGCTCGGCGTGGCGGCGCGCTCGTGCTTGAACACGAGGCCACCAGCGCCACTCACCGCGGAGGCGCCACTCACCGCGGAGGCGGGCGCAGTGTCGACGACGACCGTGTCGCCCGCCTCGTAGCGACCTGCGAGCAGATCCTCGGCCAGGCGGTTCTCGAGGTGCTTCTGGATCGCCCTCTTGAGCGGCCGCGCACCGAAGGTCGGGTCGTAGCCCACCTCGCCGAGCCAGTCCTTGGCGGCGTCGGAGATCGAGAGCTTGATGTCGCGATCCGCGAGGCGCTTCGAGAAGCGGGCCAGCTGGAGATCCACGACCCTGCGGATGTGCTCGCGACCGAGCCTGTGGAACACGAGGACCTCGTCGAGCCGGTTGAGCAGCTCCGGCCGGAACTGCCCACGCACCTGCTCCATGACGCGCGCCCTGATCTCCTCGGCCGACGACTGTTCTTCGAGCGTGTACTGCGAGCCGAT
The DNA here is from genome assembly GCA_044376125.1 of Sandaracinaceae bacterium. GTDB lineage: Bacteria > Myxococcota_A > Polyangia > Polyangiales > Sandaracinaceae > JAFLCL01. The sequence continues at coordinate 6,551 of JBILLJ010000175.1, read as the reverse complement.
GTTCGACGTCATCACGATGACCGTGTTCTTGAAGTCGACCGTGCGGCCCTGGCCGTCCGTGAGGCGGCCGTCGTCGAGCACCTGGAGCAGCGTGTTCCACACGTCGGGGTGCGCCTTCTCGATCTCGTCGAAGAGCACCACCGCATACGGGCGCCGGCGCACCGGCTCGGTGAGCTGACCGCCCTCGTCGTAGCCGACGTAGCCCGGGGGCGCGCCGATGAGCCGCGACACGGAATGCTTCTCCATGTACTCGCTCATGTCGAGCCTCACCATCGCGCGCTCGTCGTCGAAGAGGAACTCCGCGAGCGCGCGCGCGAGCTCGGTCTTGCCGACACCGGTCGGGCCGAGGAAGAGGAAGCTGCCGATGGGGCGGTTCGGATCGCCCAGGCCCGCGCGCGAGCGACGCACCGCGTTCGCGACGGCCACGAGCGCCTCGCTCTGGCCGATCACGCGGGCCGCGAGGTTGTCCTCCATCTTGAGCAGCTTGGCGCGCTCGCTCTCGAGCATCCGGGACACGGGCACGCCGGTCCACTTGGAGACGACCGCCGCGATGTCCTCGTCGGTGACCTCCTCCTTGAGGAAGGCCTGCTCCTTCTGCACCTCGGCGAGGCGCTTCTGGCCTTCCTTCACCTGCGCCTCGAGCGCGGGGATCTCGCCGTTCTGCAGGCGCCCGACGCCCTCGTAGTCCCGCGTGCGCAGCGCCCGCTCGAGCTCGATCTTCTTGGCCTCGATCTCGGCCTTGCTGTCGCGGATGTCGGTGAGGATCTCCTTCTCGGTGAGCCACTGCGCGCGCATCACGTCGCGCTTGCCCTTGAGCTCGCCGAGCTCGGCCTCGCACTCGGTGAGGCGCTTCTGGCTCGCGGCGTCCGTCTCGCGCTTGAGGGCCTGCTTCTCGACCTCGAGCTGCACGAGGCGCCGCTCGACCTGATCGATCTCGGTCGGCAGCGACTCGATCTCCATCTTCAGGCGCGAGGCCGCCTCGTCGACGAGGTCGATCGCCTTGTCCGGCAGGAAGCGGTCGGTGATGTAGCGATCCGAGAGGGTCGCGGCCGCGACGATCGCGGCGTCCTGGATGCGGATGCCGTGGTGGACCTCGTAGCGCTCCTTGAGGCCACGGAGGATCGCGATCGTGTCGGTCACGCTCGGCTGGCCCACGAACGTGGGCTGGAAGCGACGCGCGAAGGCCGCGTCCTTCTCGATGTGCTTGCGGTACTCGTCGAGCGTGGTCGCGCCGATGCAGCGCAGCTCACCGCGCGCGAGCGCGGGCTTGAGCATGTTCGACGCGTCCATCGCGCCCTCGGCCGCGCCTGCGCCCATGAGCGTGTGGAGCTCGTCGATGAAGAGGACGATCGAGCCCTCGGCGGCCTCGATCTCCTTGATCACGGCCTTGAGGCGGTCCTCGAACTCACCGCGGAACTTCGAGCCCGCGACGAGCGCGCCGAGGTCGAGCGCGAGCAGGCGCTTGTCGCGGAGGGACTCGGGCACGTCGCCCGCGGTGATGCGCTGCGCGATGCCCTCGACGATCGCCGTCTTGCCGACGCCCGGCTCGCCGATGAGCACGGGGTTGTTCTTCGTGCGGCGCGCGAGCACCTGCATCACGCGGCGGATCTCCTCGTCGCGGCCGACGACGGGATCGATCTTCCCGCTCTTGGCCATCTTCGTGAGGTCGCGCGTGTACTTCTCGAGCGCCTGGAACTTCGCCTCGGGGTCCTGGTCGGTCACGCGCTGCGTGCCGCGCACCTCGCGGAGCGCCGCGAGGAGCTTGTCGCGCGTGAGGCCCACGCCGCGGAAGAGCTTCTCGAGGTCGTCGTCCTTCTGCTTGGTGACCGCGAGCAGGACGTGCTCGGCGGACGTGTACTCGTCCTTGAGCGCCTCGGTCTCGGCCCACGCGTCCGTGAGCACCTTGCTCGCGCGCCGGCTCATCGCTGGCTCGCCGCCGCCCTTGACCTTCGGCATGGTGGCCAGGCGCTTGTTCACGCCGTCGAGCAGCGCCTTGGCGTCTGCCCCGGACTTCTCGACGATCGGCCGCGCGAGGCCGCCGTCCTGGACGAGGAGGGCGAGGACGAGGTGCTCCGGGTAGAGCTCCGGATTGCCCATCTCCGCGGCGATCTGCGAGGCCGCCATCACCGCTTCACGTGCCTTGGTGGTGAGTCGATCGAGACGCATGGACGTGTGCCTCCCACGCTCGTCGCGGAGAGCGAACGCTCCACGAGAGGTTGCCAGTTCGGTTCGGTCGCCGATCGACTGCTCACTCACACCCCCTCTGGGTGGTCGAGAGCGGCCGAACGGGCGCGACGATAAGCACCTCGATGCGCCGGTCAACGGGGGCGGAAAAGATCGTGCCCCGCCGCCTCTGCGACTCTGCTCACACTCGCCGCGGGACGCGCCTGCCTCGCCCGGATCTCACGCGGACGAGCGCATCGGCTGCACGGCGCGAAGGATTCGTGCATGCGGCTGCTCACGTGTCTCGCGTCGATCGTGCTCGTCGGCGCCGTGTCAGGGCCGCAGGCCCTCGCCGAGCCCGATCGTGCGAGCGAGCTCGAGGCGTGGCTGCGTGCGGAGCGGGTGCTCATGGTGCGCGCGAGCAACCAGCGCCTCGTGCTCGAGCGCCAGGGCGGCACGGTCTTCTGCGCGCGGGCGCACGATCCCTCGGCGCCGGTGTGCGTGGTCGATCACGACCCCACGGTGCACGAGCTGAGCGTCGATCTCGACGATCGGGGCGAAGGGACACTTCGCTACTACTGCCTCGGCTGGCGCGACGATCGGGGCGTCGAGCACGAGGCGCGCTGGGACCGCGAGCATCCCGGCACCAATGGCCCCTGCGTCGAGGACTTCAGCGACCGCTCCGTGGGGCGTGCGGGTCTGTTCGCGCAGCACACGACCGACCGAGGCGGGCTCTTCGCGAGCCCGGAGCGCTACGCGTCCGGCGGCTTCGGTGGCGGAATGCCCCGCCTCGAGGAGTCGCTCTCGGGCACGGTGTGCTTCGCACCGCCTTGGGGCTGGGTGTGCACGAGCTCGCGCGACTTCTTCCTCGCGCTCGCGGGCGGCCCCGAGTCGTTCACGCCGATCTCGGGCACCGAGCGCTACCTCGTGCACACCGTCGAGCCCCACTCGCACACGCAACACCACTCGCTCGTGCTGCTCGTGTTCGAGGCCGGCGAGGTGCGCGTGCTCGATCGCCTCGCGCTCGGCTGGACGCTCGTGCTCGGCATGGATCCGGGGCCGCGCTTCACGTGGCAGCTCGAGGGCGACGTGCTCACGCTGACGCCGCGCGCCGCCGTCACTGGCGAGCGAGACGCCCCGCGCGGCGTGGCCCCGCGCTACCGCCTCGGTGAAGGGCGCTTCGAGGTCTTCTGACGTGGAGCGCGGCCGTCGGCCTGGCGCGCGGTGCGCGTGGCGATCGCGTCGATGTGCGCGACGAATGCCTGGATCACCTCGTCGTCGTCGAGCGCCGCGCGGCCGAGGAGCTCGATGGCGCTGCCCTCGAGCGGGAAGGGCACGGGGCGTGTCGCGAGCGCGGGGCGTGTGCGGCGGATGTCCGCGGCGACGAGGCGCGGCACGGTCGCGAGCAGCGCCGAGCCCTCCACGATCGCGCCGATCGAGGTGAAGCTCGGCACCGAGAGGCGCACGTTGCGGCTCACGCCGTAGACGTCTTCGATCACGCCGCGCAGGTCGCCGTTGTACGAGACGATCACGTGCTCGTGCGCGAGGTAGCGCGCGCGGTCGAGCGTGCGGCCGAGCTTCACGACGCGCGGATCGAAGAGGCAGACGAAGTCGCCGTGGAAGAGCGCGCGGCGGGTGACGCCCGCGGGGAGGTCGTCGGCCACCGTGACCGCGAGCTCGACCTGTCCGCGCGCGAGCGCCTCGCCGACGGTGCGGAACTGCACGGGCACGATGACGAGGCGCACCGCGGGCCCCGTCTTCGCGAGGCGCTGGAGCAGCGGCGGAAGGAGCCAGCTCTCCGCGCTGTCCGAGAGGCCGAGGCGCACCACGCGCGTCGTGCTCGAGCGCGCGCCCGGCTCGCCGTCGAGCGCGGCGCGCACGAGCGCCTCGAGGTGAGGGCGGGCCCTGTCGACGAGGCGCCGACCGCGGCCCGTGAGCGCCACACCGCGGCCGTGCTTGGCCAGGAGCGGCGCGCCCACGGCGGTCGTGAGCCGCTTGAGCGCGGCGCTCACCGCCGACTGCGTGAGGTACAGGCGCGCGGCCGCCGCCGTCACGCTGCCTGCATCGTCCACGGCGACGAGCACGCGGAGGAGGTTCAGGTCGAGGTCGCGTCCATCGATTCCGCTCATGGGTGACATGGATTGTATTCGCTGGTGCGATGATTCGGGGAGGCGCAGGTTGGCCTCGAACGGAGGCGAGCGATGAAGAGCGACGAGAAGGTGGAGCTGGGCGCGGGCGGTCCGGTGGTGTCGGCGATCGGCCTGGGCTGCATGGGCATGAGCGGCATGTACGGCGCATCGGACGAGGACGAGGGCGTGCGCACGATCCACCGCGCGATCGAGCGCGGCGTGACCCTGCTCGACACGGGCGACTTCTACGGCATGGGCCACAACGAGATGCTGATCGGGCGCGCCGTCCGCGGGCGCCGTGACCGCGTGCAGCTCTCGGTGAAGTTCGGCGCGCAGCGCGGGCCCGACGGCAGCTGGATCGGCGTCGACAACCGGCCCGTCGCGGTGAAGACGGCGCTCGCCTACACGCTCAGGCGCCTCGGCGTCGATCACGTCGACGTGTACCGGCCCGCGCGCCTCGATCCGCAGGTGCCCATCGAGGACACGATCGGCGCGATCGCGGAGATGGTGAAGGCCGGCTACGTGCGGCACGTCGGCCTCTCGGAGGTCTCGGCCGCGACGGTGCGCAGGGCCCATGCGGTGCACCCGATCGCCGACCTCCAGATCGAGCACGCGCTCGTCACGCGCAAGCCGGAGGAGACGATCTTCCCCACGCTGCGCGAGCTCGGGATCTCCGCGACGCTCTACGGCGTGCTCTCGCGCGGGCTGCTCTCGGGCAGCAAGCCCACGGGCGCCGGCGACTTCCGCGCGTACCTGCCGCGCTTCGCCGGCGAGGCGGGCGCTCGGAACGAGGCGCTCGTGGCGCGCCTGGCGGCCTTCGCGAAGGAGCGCGACCTCTCGCCCTCGCAGCTCGCGATCGCGTGGTCGCGTGCGCGCTGCCCCGACTTCGTCACGCTCGTCGGCGCGCGCACCTGCGCCCAGCTCGACGAGGCCCTGGCCGCGCTCGATCGCCCGCTCTCGCGCGAGGACGTGACCGCGCTCGAGGCCCTCGTGCCGCCCGACGCGATCGCCGGCACCCGCTACGCCGCCCCGCAGATGCAGCACCTCGACAGCGAGCGGTGACGTGTCGCGAGGACCTGCCCCGAGGCGCGCGAGTCGCGACGCGCGCCACGGCCCACGCGCCGCGTGAGCTCGCGATGACGCGAGACGCGACGGGCGCGACGGCCTCTGCTGCGTTGCGGCGCGAGCCAGACGCGTACGTCACGGGCTTCTCCCCGCGATCACGCGAGACGCGACGGGCGCCACGGACTCGGCTGCCTCGCGGCGCGAGCCCGACGGTTCAGTCGCGGGCTTCTCCCCGCGGACCTGCCGGACGCTTCGCAACACGCGATGCGCTTCGTGTCGCTGTCGAAGAAGCCTGCGAGCACGCCTGTGAGGCCCTCGAAGAAGCTTGCGAGTACGTGACGCTCGCTGGCCATGCACGAAGATGCGGAAGCGCGGCCGAGCACCGTCGCCGAGCACGAGCACCTCGCGAATCGCGACCACGCCGACACGAATGCGCCCGGCAGGTCCGAGGGGAGTCGCGAGCACTCGAGCCTCGCGACCCCGCGAGACGCGACATGCGCCACGGCCTCTGCTGCGTCGCGGCGCCAGCCAGACGCGTACGTCGCGAGCCTATCCCCGGACCTGCCGGACGCTTCGTGAGGTCGTTGGAGAAGCCGGTGAGCATGTCACCCACGTTGCCATGCACGAAGAGGCGGACGCGCGGCCGAGCACCGTCGCCGAGCACGAGCACCTCGCGAATCGCGACCACGCCGACACGAATGCGCCCGGCAGGTCCGAGGGGAGTCGCGAGCACTCGAGCCTCGCGACCCCGCGAGACGCGACATGCGCCACGGCCTCTGCTGCGTCGCGGCGCCAGCCAGAGGCGTACGTCACGGGCACTCGAGCCTCGCGACCCCGCGAGACGCGACGGGCGCCACGGCCTCTGCTGCGTTGCGGCGCGAGCCAGAGGCGTACGTCAGGGGCTTCTCCCCGCGGACCTGCCGGACGCTTCGCAACACGCGATGCGCTTCGTGTCGCTGTCGAAGAAGCCTGCGAGCACGCCTGTGAGGCCCTCGAAGAAGCTTGCGAGTACGTGACGCTCGCTGGCCATGCACGAAGACGCCGACGCGCGGCCGAGCACCGTCGCCGAGCACGAGCACCTCGCGAATCGCGACCACGCCGACACGAATGCGCCCGGCAGGTCCGAGGGGAGTTGCGAGCACTCGAGCCTCGCGACCCCGCGAGACGCGACATGCGCCACGGCCTCTGCTGCGT
>JBILLJ010000063.1:0-47981 GCA_044376125.1 Sandaracinaceae bacterium | reverse complement strand
GTACCCGTTCACCGGGGGTACCGCGCTTGATCGTGTGATGACGGACACACAGAGGGGATCGCCTCGGCGATCGAAACGTGATCGACTGCATGCGTGAGCTCGGAGGAGCAGTTCGCGAAGTTCGAGGCCCGGCTGGCAAAGCTGGAGCAGGAGAACGCCACGCTGCGGGCCGAGGTGGAAGGACTGCGCGGCGAGAACGCAGCGCTGAGAGCCGAGCTCGTGACGCTCAAGAGCGAGCAGGCAAAGGCCGACGAGAAGGCGAACGCCAACTCGACCAACTCGAACAAGCCACCGTCCTCGGATCCTCCCGGCACCCGGCCTGGCAAGACGCCGACGGGCAACAAGCGGGGCGCTCAGGTCGGCCACCCGCCGCACTCGCGTCAGCCCGTGGACCCAGAGAAGGTCTCGAAGCGCACGCTGGTTCAACCGGTCGAGTGCCGGCACTGCGGTTCGCATGCCCTGACGCTCACCAAGGACGCGCCGCTGGTGCATCAGGTTGGCGAGCTGCCCGAGATCGAGATCATCTGGGAGCAGTTCGAGCTGCACACCTGCGAATGCCGCGGCTGCGGGAAGAGGACACGCGCCGAGCTCCCTCCCAGCGTGCCGCGGCACATGTTCGGTCCGCGGTTGCTCGCGTTCCTCGCGTTCCTGGTCGCGGGCCGCATGAGCCGACGTCAGGTCCAGTCGCTGTGCCTGCACGTCCTGGGATTCCGAGCCTCGCTGGGTGCGATCAGCGAGGCGGAGGCTCGGACGTCGAGCGCACTCGCTGCGCCCGTCGCCGAAGCTATCGCGTACGCACGCAAGCGCCGCATCAAGCACGTCGATGCCAGCTCGTGGTCGCTCTCGGGGCAACTGCGCGCTCTCTGGACCATCGCAACGAGCGCCGTGACGGTGTTCTTCGTGGCCAGCGACCAGAAGACAGAGACGATCTCGGCTCTGATGCGATCGCTGCGGGGGTTTCTCGTCACCGACCGCGGCTCTCAGTTTGGCTTCTGGGTGATGGAGCGGCGTCAGATCTGCTGGGCGCACCTCATCCGGAAGTTCGTGGCCTATTCGGAGCGCAAAGACGAGGGGGCGGCCATTGGTGTTTCGCTGCTGCTGATCTCGCAGTCGATGCTCTCGGCGTGGCACCAAGTCCGCGATGGGACGCTCACGCGTGGCCGCTACCAGGTCATGGCGGAGAATGCCCAGGTCGCGATGGAGGAACTCCTCGCGCGTGGCGTGGCACTCCGTCTCCGCGGTCTCTCGGGGTCGTGCGAGAACATCCTCGCTCACAAGGAGGCTCTGTTCCGCTTCGCGTTCGTGCGAGATCTCGAGCCGACGAACAACCGCGCGGAGCGCGCGCTGCGTGCCTTCGTGATGTGGCGCAAGACATCGTACGGCTCGCAGAGCGAGCGCGGCTGCGCCTTCGCACAGCGCTTGATGACGGTCGTCGAGACGCTGCGGCAGCAGAAGCGCCCGGTGTTCTCCTTCCTCGTCGATGCTTGTCGCGCAGCTCAACAAGGTACTCCTACGCCCTCGCTGCTACCGACCAGGTGAACGGGTACCGCGGGAGCACCATGTTCGCAGACCTGTCCACCACCCGGTTCTGGAACTGGGCGTATGCGCTCCACGCGTGGGGAATCATCGTTCGCGCCTATCCAGCGTCCGCCGAGGCCCTCCGACGCGAAGCTCGAGAGCTCGAGGGCAGCGAGCTCGAAGTCGTTCGGCGAGAGTTCCTCGTCCGGAGTGCCGCGTATCTGGTGGATGTCGTCCGAGACGGCGCTGACGCCCACGACATCGCCGACCGATGGCAGCACTTCGTGCTGTATGCCGCCGCGGGACCCTGGCACGACCCTCCGCCGCTCGTAGCCGAGACGCGGGCAGCGTTCGCGGAGGCTCTCGGGGCGCGATGACCGGCCGTGGAGGCTCGAGATGAGACTTGGACATCCCGTCGATCATTGGCTGCAGTCTCGTCTCTCGATGTACGGCTGCCTCCGTGCACGCGCAGAGCCCCTGACGTCGACTGACCCTCTGGGGCCCGGTCGCGGGGTGCCCATGCTCGTCGACGACTGGGAGTGGCGTGGCGTCGAGGTGGGTGTTGGTGAGGGTGATTCGTTCCGCTGGGTGGCCGTCGAGACCGGCGGTGGGCAGCTCATCCACGACCTCTCGCGGACGCGCTTCGCGTCGTGGGGTTTCTGCAGGAGCGCACGCGGCCCCTTGCTCGATGCGGTCGATGCGGCCCGTACCGATCACGCAGAGCGGATCAGCCGGTGGTACGAAGAGACGGGCATCGTGGGGATGGAGCGGACTCCGGAGCTCGACGGTGTCGTCGAGGAGTTCCTCGATGCGGCGAGCGCCGGCCTCCGCGGTGTGCCCGATCCCGAGAGCGTGGCTCGACGGTGGACGACGTTCGTCGTGCGTCACGCGAGCCTCGGTGCAGACCGTGTTCTACCGCGTCTCGCGGAGCTCCAGGCCATGTTCGTGGAACGGGCCAGTTCGGGCGGATAGGTCGCGGCAAGACCGCCGCCCTCTCCTGACCCCTCCCGCAAGCGGGAGGGGGACCATGCTCACTGAGGCGAGTGGTGGACTGGGAGGTGTGCTTGGTGGGCTCGGGGTGGACCGGGACACGTGCTGGGAAGCGTGTTGGCAACCGGAAGCCCGTCTGAGGCCGCGCTCATTCGAAGTTGCGGCGGGGGGCGCCGGCGGAGATCCAGGCTTGGACCTCGGCGCGCTCCTCCGCGGTCATGCCGCCCATCCAGCCGACCGGGAGAGAGCCTCCCGTGAAGTAGCCGTGGTCCGCGTCTCGGACGTAACAGTCGGGCAGGAACGACAGCATGCTGGCCTCCAGGTCATACGGGCGCACTCGGTCGTTCCGACCTTCCGGCGCGACGCCGCAGGAGCTCGCCCACGAGGTCTCGACGGGGACACCGACCAACGCCGCGTAGGCCGTGTCGACGTCAGGCATGTAGAGGCGCGAGCCCGGCTCGTCGATGTGACACCGCGCGCAGCGAGGCCGGAGGATGTCCGCGTAGATGTGATCGAACGACGGAGCGGGGCCCGCATCGAGCAGGACCGCGGGACCAGCGTCGAGCATGAGAGGCGGCGCGCCTCCGTCGAGCGCAGGCGACCCGGCGTCTGCCAGCGCAGCGTCGAGCGCCGCAGCGTCGGGCTCGAGGGGGCGCGCGGCGTCTTCGAGAGGCGCGGCCGCGTCGGTCTGGCCCGCGTCGACCGACGCGGGGGGCGAGCCGCAAGCGACGAGCATGAGCAACGAGAGGCAAGCAAGCGAACGTCGTGGCTGGGGAAGGAGCAGAAGGGCGCGCATCGATTCTCCTCGACCGGCTTCGTGCGCCGGAGCTCGGTGAGTGCGCGAAGCCGACGAATCCGTCACCAACCCGCTCCGATCGTTCCGATCGCCCGCGTACGAGAGGCGATTCGTCGCGCGGGCTCGACTGGGCAGGTTTCGTGTGGGCAGGTTTCGTGTGGGCAGGTTTCGTGTGGGCGGGTTTCGTGTGGGCGGGTTTCGTGTGAGTGGGGCGTGGGATGGTCTCGACGCCGAGGGCCGCTACGCTCGGGGAATGCGCGTGTACGTGGTCGCGGTGTGCTCGTCTCGCTCTGGTCGCGACGGCGGCGGCCGACGACGTGCCGACGTGCGGGGCGGTGAGCTCGCTGCCAGTGCTCGATCGCTACGACGCGCTCGTGCCGGGCGCGCGGGTGCGGCTGGCGCTGCGGTGGGATGCGGCGAGCCAGAGCTGGCAGCCGGCGACGCGGCTCGCGATGCCCCTTCATCATGCGAGCGCGCTCGAGTACGTGCGCTGGACCGCGCCTGCCGCGAGCGCCGACACGATCGAGGTGGAGCTCGAGGCGATCGAGCGCCTCTCGAACGGCGTACGCCACGGGACCTTCTTCTTCACCTACCGCGTGCGTGTGCTCTCGGCGTGCGTGCGGCGGTGAGCGGGTGGGCCTCCATCAGGGAGGTCGGGCCGGCCACGCCTCGGCACAGTCTCGCGTCTGCCGAGGCGGATGCGAGTCCGATCGACGCCACCATCACGGATGGTAGGGCGGGGGCTCGTCCCCCGCCTGGCACAGTCTCGCGTCTCTCAGTCACGTCGCGGTGAGCCTGGAGACCGCGCCGCGTAGGTGTAGCGATAGACGTACTCGCGGGCGTCGGCTTCAGGGTCCCAGCGGACCTCGACGGTGCGACCTCGTGCATCGAAGTGGTACGTGAGGCTGCCGCCGTCGGCCTGACGAAAGGCCACGGGCCGATGCGCGATCGACTCGACGCGAACGTCCGGGGCGGCGCGTGCGGCGGCGAGCGTCATCGGAGCGGGGGCCCAGCGAAGCCAGCCGTCGTCGCGGTCGACGTCGCCCCAGGCGTGGTCCGTGACGACCACGTCGTGACGCGTGGAGGTCGGGCGCCCCGACTCCTCGTTTCGCTCGGTCTGCGTGAGCTCCACGCGATGCGGCACGGGCGGTCGAGCGACGACCGGAGAGTCGCTCGGCGGACACGCGAGGGGCTCGTCGAACGTGCGGGCGCAACGAGGCACGACGGCCCAGCCCCGCTGCGACCGCGTGAGGAGCACTCGGCTCCGCTGGGCCCTCCCGCCCGCGTGCGTGAGGTGCGTGTCGACGAGCACACGAGCACCGACCTGGACGATCTCGGCGTGCTGCTCGTCGCCGTTGGCGAGCGTGCAGCGCACCACCGAGAGGGACTCGGCGCCGCCGACCTCGTGGGTGCATGCACCGTCCACGCGGCCCAGCTCGCGTGCCACCTCGACGCCGTCGGGCCGTGTCGCGCGGGCGCGTAGCACGATCGTCGAGTCATCCGCGGGATCGAGCGCGGCCTCGAGGACGACCACACAGAGCGGTGGCGCGTCGGCTCGCGCGGTGGGTGCGAGCCACGCGAGCACGGCCAGGAGAACGAAGGAGCACGAGCGCGCCATCGACCTCGTGGTACGGCGACCGCGCGCCGTGCGCCTCCCACGCGGATCTCTCGCGATCCGCGGTGCGTCAGTGCGCCCAGCCGCGGAAGCTCGCGATCGTCTGCGCCGGCGCGGCTTCTGCCCACGGAGCGTCCGTGGTCTACTGGTGACTCGGAGGCCCGATGCGTGGATGGGAGACGACGATGGCCTGCCTCGCGGGCGCCTGGCTCGGAGCCGCGGGCCTCGGATGCGCCAGCCAGGGCGTCGCGCCGATCCCCTCCGACGCCCACGTCGGGCCCGACACCGACGAGCCCCGCGAGCTCGCACGCTCGGCCACGTTCCTCGTCACGCACCTCGAGCTCCAGCGCGGGCCCGATCAAGGAGGGCGCGTGGTGGGGCTCGACCTCGATGGGCAGATCTCGTCAGGCGATCCGGCTGCGCGCGACTGTCGCGATCGACACGCGGATCGGACGTCGCCGACGGGGCTCGAGGGCGTCGACAACCAGATGGTCGTGGGCCTCGTGCCCCTCTTCCTCGAGCTCGACCCGAGCCTCGAGCTCGACCTCGACGCACCCATCCAGTCCGGCACACGCCTGCACGCCGTGCGCGTGACCGAGCTCGACGACACGACGAACGATCCGTCGGTGCGTGTCGAGGTGATGCTCGTCGAGCGCGCGGGCTGCGACGCGAGCCCGTGCCCGCTCGGAGAGGTGCAGGTGGGAGACGCGTTCGTGGATCGAGGCATGTCGATCGCGAGCGATCTCGCGGGCTCGATCGAGGAGGGGCGCCTCCGCTTCGCGATGCCGCGCTATGCATTCCTCGAGGGGGCGATCTGGTTCGATCTCTCGGACGTGGTCGTCGAGGTGACGATGGACGACGAGGGCCTCGAGGGAGCGATGGCGGGGGCGCAGATGATCGAGCGCATCTTCGAGATCGCCGACGCGATCATGACGTCGATCAAGCCTCCGGATCACACCATGCAGCGCATGATGCTCCGGCAACACTCGGATCTCTCGCCGTCGGCGGACGACCCGTCGGTCTGCGACGCGATCTCCTTCGGCCTGAGCCTCGAGGCCACCCGCGTCTTCGTCGCGCAGCGCCGCTGAGCGCCCGCACGACCACTCGATCCCGACGAGCGTCGCCGTTGGCGGGGCGTCAGGACGCGGTGGAGCGTCCGTCTCTGCGCTCGGCGCGCTCGGGGTGGCTCTTCCGCTCTCGGAGCTGCGCCGAGAGGAGGAGGCCGTGGAGAGAAAGCTCGCATCGATCCAGCGCGTGGAGTCGATCGCGCCCATCGCGGGCGCCGACAAGATCGTGAAGGCCCGCGTGATGGGCTGGGACGTCGTCGTGAAGAAGGGCGAGCTCGCGGCCGGAGACGCGTGCGTGTTCTTCGAGATCGACGCGATCCTCCCGAATGGCCCGAGTTGGGCCGAATTCATGCGGGTACGGGGCTTTCGGCTCAAGACGATGCGGCTGCGCGGCGTGCTCTCGCAGGGGCTCGCGCTGCCAGTGTCGATCCTGCCCGAGGGCACGCCGATCGAGATCGGTCGCGACGTCTCGAGCCTGCTCGGCGTGACCAAGCACGAGCCCGTGCTGCCGGACACGCGAGAGATCGCGGGCCCGTTCCCGACGCGCGTGCCCAAGACGGACGAGATCCGCCTGCAGTCGGCGCTCGCGGTGCTCGACGAGATCCGCGGCCAGCCCTTCGTGATCACCACGAAGCTCGACGGCAGCTCGATCACGTACCTCCGCGAGAGCGAGACGGACTTCGTCGCCTGCTCGCGCAACTGGGCGCTCGCGCGCTCGGAGGGCACGAGCGCGTGGCGCGTCGCGAACGAGCTCGGGCTCGAGCGCACGCTCCCCGTGGGCCTGGCCCTCCAGGGCGAGCTCTGCGGCCCGGGCATCCAGAAGAACCGCCTCGGCCTGGCGAAGGCGGGCTTCTTCGCGTTCAGCGCGTACGACGTGCGCGCGGCGCGCCACCTCGCGCACGACGCGCTCGTGGCGCTCTGTCACGAGCTCGGCGTGCCGACGGTCCCGGTGGAGCGGCGCGTCGAGGGCGACGAGGCGGCGCGCTTCGAGCACTCGCTCGAGCGCTACCTCGAGCTCGCGCGCGGCCTCTACACCGGCACGAACAACCGCAAAGAAGGCATCGTGGTGCGCCCGCTCGAAGAGGCGCGCAGCGAGGCCCTCGGTGGTCGGCTCTCGTTCAAGGTGATCTCGAACGAGTTCCTCCTCGAGGACGAGGACTGAGAGGTCGAGAAAGAATCGACCAATAGACTCGCCGGGGACGCCTCGCGGCGGGGTGAGCGCAGCTCACCCCAGGAGCGCGCGAGAAAGCGAGGCTTGGGGAGCGTCGAGTGGGGGGATTGGGGGGAGTTGCTCCCCCCTGCCGCGCCGAAGGCGCGAGAAACACTGAGCTCGTTCCGTCGAGGCGGTCAGGGACGGCGCATGTCCACGTGGTCGATGCCGTCGAGCACGTAGCGCTCCGAGATGGGCGCGAAGCCGAGCGAGCCGTAGAAGCGCTCGAGGTGCGCCTGTGCAGAGAGCTCCACCGGCCCGCCACCGTGCGACGCGCACACGGCGAGCGCCTGCGCCATGAGGCGGCGACCTTCGCCGCCGCCGCGGAGCGCGCGGTGCACGACCACGCGACCGATGCGGTGGGGCGTCTCGGCGGTGACGAGGAAGACGCGCGCGTACGCGCCGAGCACGCCGTGCGCGTCGCGGCCGAGCAGGTGCCAGGCCTCGAGGTCGTGGCCATCGGGGTCGAGGTACACGCAGTGCTGCTCGACGACGAAGATCTCGGCGCGCAGCGCGAGGAGATCGTGCACGTCACGCCCTCCGAGCGCGTCGAAGGGCGAGGCCGAGTAGAGGAGGTGTCCCGCGGGGACGGGTCGTTCGCGGCTGTGCACGGCGCGAGGCTACGCGAATCCGCGCGCGCGGATCGGCTACCATGCCGGCATGCGTGCTCGTGCGATGGGTGCTGTCGCCGTCGGTGCTTTCACGATGTGGGGGAGCGCTTGCTCCATCGATCAAGGGATCGACGTCGGGACGGACGCGTTCGTCGTCGGCCTCGATGCGCCCGGCCTCGATGCACCGGGCCTCGATGCGCCCGGCCTCGATGCGCCCGGTTTCGATGCGCCCGGCCTCGATGCGCCCGGCCTCGACGCGCCGCCCGAGGACGCGCCTGCGATCCCCGATGCGTACGTGATCCCCGACGCGTCGTGCGCGGCCGCGGGCGAGGCGTGCCCGATCGCGGGCAGCTGCGAGGTCGGTGTGATCCGCTGCGCGGGTGGCGTGCCCTCGTGCGAGCCGAGCGGTGTGGCCGTGGGTGCCGGCACGGTCTGTCGTGCGAGCGCGGGCGCGTGCGACGTGGAGGAGACGTGCGACGGCGCATCGACCGCGTGTCCCTCGGACACGTTCCTCTCCGCGAGCACGGTGTGTCGCGCACGCGTGGGCGAGTGCGACCTCGACGAGCTCTGCACGGGCTCGAGCGCGCTCTGCCCCGACGACGCGCTCGCAGCCGCCGGCGCGGAGTGTCGCCCGGCCGCAGGCACCTGCGACTCCGCCGAGTACTGCTTCGGCGACTCACCCAGCTGTCCCACCGACTCGGTGCTCCCGATCGGCACGACGTGCCGCGCGGCCATGGGCCCCTGCGACGAGGCCGAGACGTGCAACGGCTTCGCGGTCTGCCCGACCGACGCGGTCGCGCCGTCGAGCCGCGTGTGTCGCCCGGCGATGGGCCCGTGCGACGTCGAGGATCGCTGCGACGGTGCGACGACCGCGTGTCCAGCCGACGCGTTCCTCGGCGCGAGCACGACGTGTCGCGCGAGCCGCGACGTGTGCGATCTCGCCGAGACGTGCAGCGGCGCGAGCGCGGCCTGCCCTGCGGATGCGCTCGTGCCCGCGGGCACCACGTGCCGCGCGTCGATGGGCAGCTGCGATGCGGTCGAGGTCTGCAACGGCACGAGCGACGTGTGCCCGCCGAACGCGTTCCTGCCCAGCAGCACGATCTGCCGCGCGGTCCTCGGCGCGTGCGACTCGATCGATCGCTGCTCGGGCTCGGGGCCCCTCTGCCCTGCGGATGCAGTGCTGCCCGCCGGCACGGTCTGCCGCCCGATGTCCGGTCTGTGCGACGTGCCCGAGACCTGCAGCGGCGCGAGCGCCGCGTGCCCGACCGACGGATACGCCGCAGGAGGCACGTTCTGCCGTGCCGCCGGTGGTGGTGGTTGCGACATGGACGACGTGTGCACGGGCACGGGCCCGGGCTGTCCGGACCTCTTGCGGCCCTCGAGCTACGTCTGTCGGGCCGCGCGCAACCCGATGTGCGACGTGGCGGAGCGCTGCAGCGGCTTCGACAACGGCTGTCCGACCGATGCGTACGCGCCCGCGACCGTGACCTGCAATCCACCGCTCAACTGGATGTGCAACATGGGCCAGTGTTGCTCGGGCATGACCTGCATCTGATGTGATGGACCCGGAAGTGGTCGGGGCGCCTCGCGGCGGGGCCTGCGAAGCTGGCCCCAGGAGCGCGCGAGAGAGCGAGGCTCGGGGAGCGTCGAGCAGGGGGATCGGGGGAGTTGTCGACTCCCCAGCCGCGCCGAAGGCGCGAAGACGCCGACGGCGCGAGCTCTCGCCCGCGCCGTCGACGTCCTCATCGTTCGCGCCTTCGGCGCGGGAGCTCACCCGATCACTGCGCGCTCTGGAGCACGAAGGGGTAGGTGACGCTCGTGGGGCCCTCGGACGACGGGAAGGTCCAGCGGCGCACGCTCTGCGAGACGCACTGACCGACCTCGGCGACCGGACCAGTGGACTGCGCGACCGCCGAGGTCTGCACGGTGCCGTCGGCGTTCACGAAGAACTGCACCGCGACGCGACCCTCGAGGTCCGGGTGGCTGTTGAGCTCCTGCTCGTAGCAGAAGCGCACCTCGTTGATGTGGCGGCGCACGGTGCGGCGGATGTCCTCGCGCGACAGGCCTCCGCGCGTCTCGACGTGCGGGTCGGGGTGGATCTGCGGCACGCGCGCGATGCGGTGGGCCGGGAGCTCGACGCCGTCACCGACGCCGCCGGGGCCGATGGGGCCCGTCGTGTGGAGCTGACCGACGGCGACCGTGCCCTGGCCACAGTTCGCGCCGATGCAGGTGCCGCGACCCTGCGTCATGCCGGGGCCGCCCCAGCCCGCGACGCCGGGGCCACCGACGAGGTACTCGAAGCCCGCGCCGCCGGGGCCGTCGACCATGTCGGGGTTGCCGTACACCGAGGTGTCTCCGGTCATGTCGGCGAGCGCGCGGGTCAGCGAGCTGATGGTGCCGATGGCCGCGACGTTCTCCGCGGTGATCGTGGTCTCGCTGCGACGCGCCGAGCCCGTGCGCGTGCCGCGGCCACCGGCGATGTGGATCTCGGGCGTCTCGTTGCCGCTGCCCGCCGTCTCGTCGGGCGTCGTCGCGCCGCCACCGGTCTCACCGCCGGGCTGCTGCTGGAGCTGGATCTGCTCGCGCTCCTCTGCGATCGCGGCGAGCGAGACCTGCACGTAGCGCTGCGCGCTCGGGTCGAGATCCATGTTGAGCGCGGCCGCGTTCGGCGGCGCGAAGAAGAACGAGCCGACGAAGACCGCGTGCGCCGCGAAGGCCGCGAGGCCCCAGCGCGCCGCGCGCCAGTCCAGGAGCGGGCCGCGACCGGCGCCCTTCTCCGGCGCCGCACCGGGGCGCACGTAGAAGGAGAAGTCACCGAGGCGGATCTCCGCGACGTGATCGGCCGCGAGCTCGAGCGTGCGCACGCGATCGAGGCCCGGCGCGACCTCGAGCATCTCGCCCTTCTTCGTCGCGACGATCTCCGCCGACTCCGGCACACGGAGCACGAAGCGGCCGTTCTCGAGGCCGACGAGGCGGAAGCGCTGGTCGTCGCCGAACGCGCTCGCGAGCTCCGCGGGGAGCATGAAGCGCAGGCCCTGGTGGGCGCCGATCCACACGGCCGGGCAGCGCTCCGCGTCCACGAGCTCCGCATCGATCACCGCACGCTGACCGCTCGCATCACGCCACGCGAAGAGCACCTCGACCGAGCCCACGTCACCCGACACCACCGTCTTCGTCATCTCTTCCATGGCCGTCTCCTCGCGCATGCGCGCTCGTTCACGACCGGTGCTCTCGGGATCGAGAGCGCACCGGCGCGTCTGTCTCCGAGGAGCTCTCGCGGCCCATCCGCGTCGCGTCCTCGTGGCCCTAATGACAGCACTGCGCGTGCCAGGTTCCCGAGCCCGTGATCGTACGTGCGCGCCCCTCCTCGCTCGCCCTCCCCTCGCCCGATCATCCGCGAATTCGCCCTGAAACAGGCCGATCCGCGGCGTCACGGGGTGTCACACGGACGGTGTAACACCGTGCATCGGCGTGACGCGCGTTGCAGGGTTCGGGGCGCCCTGCGGCGGGGTGAGCGCAGCTCACCCCTGGAGCAGGAGCGAGGAGGAGTCTTCGACGATCGAGCCGGTGATCGGACACGCGCGCAGCTCACGTAGTTGAGCGAGCACGGGAGAACCCGGCGGGGTCCGGGGGCGCCTGAGCCCCCGAGCGCGCGCCGAATGGCGCACAGGAACTCAGAAGTCGTCGCGAGAGAGCGAGCCCGTGCGGCCGGACTCGGTCATCGACGTGTCGCTCGCCATCGAGGTGTCGCTCGTGGTCGTGCTCGCCATCGAGGTGTCGCTCGTCGCGCTGCTCGCCATCGAGGTGTCGCTCGTCGCGCTGCTCGTCGTCGCCGTCGCAGGCGTGCGCGTCGTGTGTCGCTCGTGCGTGCTCGTGCGCGGAGGCGTGGTGGGCTCGGTGGTCGGCGGCGCCGCGGGAGGGGGGGTGAGGCTCGTGCCCGAGGCCGTGGTGGAGCCGAGGCTCGTGCTCGAGGTGCGCGGCACGACGCTCGTCACCGGCGGCACGCTCGGCGGCGTGCTCGTGCGAGGAGGTGTGAGCGGCGTGGCCGTGGGCGCCGCGACGGGCCCGCTCGTCGCGGGTGTGTCGCGCATCGCGGAGGTCGCGAGGCGGATGCCGATCGCGATCACCACGGCGGCCACGAGCAGCGCGACGCCGAGCTGGAGGAAGCGCACCGTGTCGTTCGCCGCGGGCTCCGGAGGCTGCGGCGCGCTCGCGACCGGCCGTGGGCGCATGGGCGCGGGCTGCGGCGCAGGCTCGGGGCGCGGAGCACGCCTGGGCGGTGGCGGCATGCTCTCGAGCTCGAGGCGCGGCAGCGCGGCGAGCGCAGCCTCGTCCACGTCGGCAGGCACCTTCGCGCTCGACGCGGGCGCGGCCTTGCCAGGCGCGAGCGCCGTGCGTGCGTTGCCGAGCGGCTCGGCGCGCGCAGGCGCGAGATCGAGCCCACGCGAGTCGATGGAGGGCACGTCGCGCGTCGCGGCGGCCGGTGCCGCTCGAGGCTTGGCGATCGCCGTGCCTGCGAGCTCGGCCTTCTTCGGCAGGGCGCGCTCGGGGCTGCTCGGCTCCATCGTGACGTCCGTCAGGCGGTTCACGTCGGGCGACCGGAAGCGCACGCCCTTGGGCGCGAAGGCCTCGAGCGAGTGGGCGAACGCGGCGACGCTCGAGAAGCGCACCGACGGGCTCTTGTCGAGCGCGCGATGCACCGTCGCGACGAGCATCGCGGGCAGATCGGGTCGCACGGTGTCGAGCGGCGGGAAGTCCTCGGTCGCGATCGCGACGAGCAGCGCACCGAACGACTCGGCGCGGAACGGCACCCGCCCCGCGAGGAGCTCGTAGAGGATGACGCCGAGCGACCACACGTCGGTGCGCGCGTCGATGTCCCTGGCGCCGCGGACCTGCTCGGGCGACATGTAGCTCGGCGTGCCGATCGTCACGCCCGTGCGCGTCACCACGCCGCCGCGCTTGAGATCGACCTGCGGGCTCTGCTCGAGGCGATCGTCGCGCAGCTTCGAGATGCCGAAGTCGAGCACCTTGGTCGTCTCGATCGAGCCGTCGCCCGCGCGCACCACGAAGATGTTCTCGGGCTTGAGGTCGCGGTGGACGACGCCGTTCTGGTGCGCGGCCTCGACGCCCTCGAGCGCCGGCATGAGCAGGGCGATCGCCTCGGGCGGATCGAGCCGCTCACGCGCCTCCATGATGTCGCGCAGGGAGTTGCCCTTGAGCAGCTCCATGACGAGGAAGGTCGCGCCCTCGTCGACGCCGACGTCGAGCACGCCGACGACGCCCGCATGATCGATGCGGCCCATCGCGCGCGCCTCGCGGAGGAAGCGCTGCACGGCCTCCTCGCCGCCCACCTCGGGGAGCATCCACTTGAGCGCCACCGCGCGCTCGGTGAGGAGATGCCTCGCGCGGAAGACCGCGCCCATGCCGCCCTGCCCGATGACGGTCTCGATGCGGTACTTCTCGCCGACGACGTCGCCTGGCCGCGGCGGCGGACGCACACCGGTGCCCGAGCCCGACGCGATCGACGAGTCCTTGCGATAGGGGTCCGAGCTGTCGTGGGACGAGCCCATCCGGCGCTCGTGAGCGTAGCGGGATCGGAGGGCGGCGCGGAAGCGCGGAGCCGCGCGGACACATCCGGTCACACGCCCCCCGCGGCGGTTTCTTGACGATTCGTCAGCTCATGATAGTTGACGATTCGTCAGCCCATGTCGCGCCCCACGGATCACGGTCGTCGCCTCGAGCTCGCCACGCGGGCGGTCGAGGTGCTGGAGCGAGAAGGCCTCGGCATCTCGACGGAGCGCCTGGCCACCGAGCTCGGCCTCAAGAGGCCGACGCTCCTCTATCACTTCCCCACGCACGGCCACGTCATCGAGACGGCGCTCGTCGCGCTCATGTCCGAGCAGGCCCTGCACGTGATGGCGACGATCGAGGCGCACGCACACCCGATCGATCGCCTCTTCGCGCAGATGAAGGCGGTGCACGCCTTCCACGCGGGGCGCGAGCACCGCATCGTCTTTCTCACGCAGGCGATCGCCACGATCGGGGGCGAGCGTGGGCGCGAGATCGTCGCGCGCGGCGTGGAGGTCTTCGCCGCGCAGCGACGCGCCGCGGCCGAGCGCGTGCGCGAGGGCATCGCGCGCGGCGAGGTCGCGCCATGCGATGCAGACGCGCTCGTGGCGACGATGCGCGCGCTCACCGACGGCCTGATGGTGCAGCGCGTGACGGACGGCCTCGATCTCCGCGCCGCGCACCGTGTGGTGTGGGAGCAGCTGCTCGCGCCGCTCAAGCGCGGTGGCGCCGAGGCGCCGCCCAAGGCGCGCTCCGAGACCAAGCCCGCGGCCAAGCACGCGGCGCGCGCGGCCCGGCACACGCCGCGCGCGGCGAAGAAGAGCCCACGGCGCTCCAAGCCGTGAGCCGAGAACGACGAAGAGAGAGGTCACGATGATCGGATCGAAGCTCGGACGCGGGGGACGCCCGCTGCGCATCGCCTACGGCCGCCTCTTCCACGAGGCCAACGCACGCTCGCCGCTCCTGACCGAGCGCGAGGACTTCGAGCGCATGCACCACCTCTCGGGCCGCGAGCTCGAGCGCGCCACGGGCCTGCGCGGCACCGAGCTCAAGTCGTTCATGCCGCACGCGGAGCTCACGGGCTTCCGGCAGGCGGCGCGCCTGGCCGGCAGCATCGAGACGGTGCCGCTCGTGTCCTCGCTCGCCGTGCCGAGCGGGCCGCTCTCGCGCGCGTGCTTCGACTCGCTGCGCACCGAGCTGCTCGAGGCGATCCGCGCGGCCGGCCCGATCGACGGGCTCTACCTGGCCCTGCACGGCTCGATGCAGGTCGATGGGCTCGACGAAGCACCGGAGGCGCGGCTCCTGCGCGAGGTGCGCGCGATCGTCGGGCGCGACGTGAAGATCGCGGTCAGCTACGACCTCCACGCGAACCTCTCGGCGGGGATGGTCGATCCGGTCGACGTGCTCGTCGCGTACCGCACGAACCCGCACTGGGATCTCGCGCCCACGGGCTTTCGTGCCGGCACGCGCTTGATCCGCGCGCTCCGCGGTCAGATCCGCCCCGTGCACGCGTGGCGCAAGCTGCCGATGGTGCTCGGCGGTGGCCTCACGATCGACTTCGTCGCGCCGATGAGCGCGGTGTTCCGCCAGATGCGCGCGCTCGAGCGCGACCCGCGCGTGGTCTCGGCGAGCCTCTTCATGGTGCATCCGTACACGAGCGCCGAGCACCTCGGCTGGTCGATCCACATCTCGACCGACGGCGACCTCGCGCTCGCGAACGAGCTCGCCGATCGCTTCGCCGATCGGGTGTGGCAGGAGCGCAAGTCGCGCCTGCCGGCGATGCTCTCGGTGGAAGAGGGCATCGTCGATGCGCGGCGCGCGCGGCGCGAGGGCCTGGGCCTGGGGCGCCTCGGCCCGAGCATCTTCGTCGACGTCGACGACATCGTCGGTGCGGGCGCGCCGGGCGGCAACACGCGCCTGGCCGCCGGGCTCTTCGCCCATGCGCGCGATCTCGTGTCGTTCGTGCCCGTGCACGATCCGGCGCTCGCCGCAGAGCTCTGGGACGTGCCGCTCGGCACCGAGCGCGACGTCGTGCTCCGCGGCACGCCCGGCTACGAGATGCCCCCGCTGCGCCTCCGCGCGCGCGTCGTCGCACGCACCGAGGGTGACTCCGCGCGCGCCGTGCGCCTCGACGTGACCCACGCCGAAGGCGGCTCACTGCACCTGGTCGTGACGGAGCGCCCGCCTCTGCCGATCCACCCGAGCTTCTGGAAGGTGCTCGGGCTCTCGGCGCGATCGGCCGACGTGATCGTGCAGAAGAATTTCTTCCACTACCGCCTCTTCTACGCGACGACCGCGTTCCGCCACCTCGGCATCACGAGCGGCGGCGCGACGAGCCTCGAGGAGGTCGTGCGCACGCGCGGCATCGTCCCGACCGAGCCCGCGAGCTCGCTCGAGGAGTGGCGCGACGCCGATCCGATCCTCAAGCAGCCCAAGCGCGTGCCCCACGCCGAGGGTGCGGCGCGCTCGATCTGAGCCTCGCTCGCCCCTCACTCGCGTCGCGGGGGCGAGGCGGCGTAGAGTGCGCGGGCTCTTCCTGGCGGGGGAGCGAACGCGGAGGGCGCATGGCGCAAGGAAAGTGGCTTCTCGTCGTGATCGCGCTCGTCTCGAGCCTGGGGTGCTCGAACGAACAGCTCGCAGCGGACGCGGCCGCTGGCAACGACGCCTACACGCCGCCCGCGCGAGGCTGCGGCTGGGACGACGCGGCGCGAGGGTTCGTGTGCGGCGCCTCTGCGCGCCCGCCCATGGGTGATCCCGACGTCGGCTGCAGCGGGGACTCGTGCACCTACACGAACCCCGACGCGATGTGCTTCACGCAGACGTGCGACTACGCGACCGGCACGCTCACGACGTGCTCGTACCGATCGGGCATGTGCCCTTGTGATCAGGTCGAGGAGTGCGGCGCGCCGTGACGCGGCAGGCCCGCGGCAGCGCGCTCCTCGCGAGGCGTGTCTCGCTCGTGGTCGCGCTGCTCGGCCTGGCGCCCGGGCAGCTCGAGGCGCAGCACGCACCGCCCGCACACTGCGAGCGTGCGGTGGGTGGTGGTCCGTGGCCGGCGATCGGCGAGCCGCTGCCCGCAGAGGCGACACCCGTGTCGCGCGCCGAGGCGCGACGCGCCGTGCGTGTGTTCCGCAGACACTGGGCGCGCGTGAGACATCCGAGCGCGGTGCTGCGCGCGTTCACCGAGTGCATGGACGCCTCCGAGGAACACTTCGTCGTCTCGCGCGTGCCGCGCGCGCTCGTGGTGTCCACGCTCGGCGGGCCCGGAGAGCACCTCGCCGGCAGCGCAGACACGGTGCCCGACACGCCGTGGCTCTGGCACGTGTACTGGGGCGGCGCCTCGCGCCGCTTCGTGCCTTCGGGCCCGGTGAGCGCGTTCTTCACGCCCGATCTGCGAACCTTCGTCGGCGCGCTCCAGCATCTCGAGGGCTGACGCGTGGCGTGCTGACGGACGCGCGAGCTCTCCTCGTCGTCCGTCATCGACACCGACACCTGGGTCGCCGGGGTGCACGACCGATGGGTCGTGTCCCTGACGGCGGCGGTATGTCGTTTCGCGTCGCTGCCCTTCGCGGTAGGACCGGGGCATGACGTCTCGCTACGTGGTCGTCGGCGATCCGACGCGCATCCCCGTGCCCGGGGGCAAGCTCATCGAGGAGTACTTCGGCCGCGTGCGCACGGGCACGAGCGTCCTCAGCCTCGCGCACATGATCGCGCCGCCGGGATGGGGCGAGCCCGCGCAGACGCCGCGCTTCGCCGAGCTGACGATGATGGTGCGCGGCACGATGCGGATCGAGATCGGCGAGGACGGCTCCGAGGTCGTGGAGCTGCGCGCCGGGCAGGCGATCTGGATCGAGCCCGACGTGACCGTGCGCTACTCGAACCCCTACGACGCAGAGAACGAGTACTACGCGATCTGCCTGCCCGCCTTCTCCCCCGAGCTCGCGCGCCGCGCGCCCGGAGAAGGGTGACCGACGTGCGTCGCGAGCAGAAGGCCGTCGTGATCGGTGGCAGCGGCTTCGTGGGCAAGCGCCTCGTCGAGCTGCTCGCTGGCCCGCCGCGTGAGGGCTGGCCCAGGTTCGACGCGATCGTGACGGTCGATCGTGCGCCCTACCCGAGCGCGCTGCCCGCGGGCGTGACGGAGGTGCGCGCCGACATCACGAAGCCGAGCGAGCTGCGCACGGCGCTCGCGGGCGCGCACACGGTGTTCCACCTCGCCTCCGTCGTGCACGTGGGGCTCGGCAAGAGCGCCGCGATCGACGAGGTGAACGTGCGCGGCACCCAGAACGTGGTCGAGGCGTGTCTCGCGCTCGACGTGCCGGTCCTCGTGTACACGAGCTCCGAGGACGTCGTGCTCGATCGCGAGCCCGTGGCGGGCGGTGACGAGTCCATCCCGTACCCGAGCCGACCGATCCACGACTACGTGCGCACCAAGATCGAGGGAGAGCGCATCGCGCTCGGCGCGAACGGGCGCGCGCTCGCGGGCGGAGGGACGCTGCACACCTCTGCGATCCGACCGACGCACGTGTACGGCCCCGAGGATCCGCACGCGATCACGACGGCGCTGCGCGAGATCGCGGCGGGCAAGATGCCGCTGCTCATCGGGGAGGCGAGCGCGCGCTTCGATGTCGTCTACGTCGACAACGTCGTGCACGCGCACCTGCTCGCCGCCGCGTGCCTGGCCGACGAGACGCGCCGCTCGCGCGTCGCGGGCCGCGCGTACTTCGTAGGCGAAGGGCACGCGCCGAACTTCTTCGACTTCCTCCGGCCGTTCGCGGCCGTGCACGGCATCGACATCCCGCGACGGCGCCTCCCCAAGCGGCTCGCGTTCGCGATCGCGGATCTCAACGCGCTCGTGCACCGCATGACGGGCCTCGAGCCGACCTTCCACCGCTTCCATCTCTACGTGATCGGACAGGACTTCTTCTTCTCCGATCGCCGCGCCCGCGAGGAGCTCGGCTACGCCCCGATCGTGCCGAGCACCGAGGGCATCGAGCGCACCAAGGCCTGGGTGAAGACCCTGAGCCTGTGATCGTCCAAGGCCCTCCTCCGGCCCGATGCGGTGGTCGCGACTCGGGAGATGATCGACGGCCCTCCTCGGGTTCTCTCGTCACACTTCATCCCCGTGGCGGATCGAAAGGGGACCGTGCGTCGTGCTCGTCAGGAGGCGACGCGCACACAGACGGCGGAGGGCACGCGCAGCGCGTCCGGCACGCGCGGGTACGAGGTGAACGGCAGCCGCACGCGCAGGCGCTCGGGCGCGCGCGAGAGGAACGCGGCCTCGGGGCGCATCGCGTAGGCGCGGAGGAGCTCGTCGAGGTCGGGGCGCTCGCCCACGTAGGAATCGCGCGTGGGCAGGCGCGCGATCACCTGCGCGATCCAGGGGAAGCTCGCGTAGCGCTCGAACACCGCGCGCTCGTGGAAGAAGCCGCGGGCCTCGGCGTTGTCGGCCGAGAGCACGAAGTCGTCGTTGATCTCGAGGATGTGCCGATCGGCGAGCCAGTCGCCCCACACGCGCTGGTGCACGACCGCCTGCCACCACGTGAGGCTCAGCTCCTCGGCGACCTCCGTGTGCGCCGCGCGGCCGCGTGAGGACGCGCCGCGCGTGACGTTCGCGAAGAAGAGGAGGTGCAGCACCTCGTGGAGGATCTCGTCGATCGCGACGAAGACCTCCATCGCGATCGTGCCCCGAGGTGCATCGGGGATCGCGGCGTAGCGCGTGCGGCGGAGCGAGCGGTAGTAGTCGAAGCTGCCGATGAACTGGCCCGATCGCGAGACGCCGGCCTTGGTCGCGAGATCGGTCTGGAAGGTCAGGCCCTCCTCGAGGAGCGTGCGGAGGAGCGTCGCGACGTCCGCGAACACCGTGCTCTCGTGCGCGCTCTGGCCGAGCACCTCCACGTAGCGCGCGAGCGCGGCGAACGTGTCGGGCGTGTGCGCGTGGCCCACGACGATCGGCGCCGGCAGCTGCGGCAGTGCGGGGCCCAGGCGCTCGGTGCGCGCGGGCGCGAGGCGTGGCGCGGGCAGCGGAGGTCTGCGGAGCGGGCGTGCCGCGAGCGCCTCGAGGCGGGCCGGGAGCGACGCGATCGCGCGGGTCTCGAGCAGCGCGCCGAGGCCGAAGCGGCCGAGCACGAACGCGGCCTCCACGTCGCCGTCGTCGATCAGCGCGAGCACACGATGCGGCTCGATCAGCCGACGCGTGATGCGCGGATCGTCGTAGAGCGCGCGGAGCAGATCCTCGGCGCGTGCGAGCGCGGGCCCGCGCGCGTCGAGCAAGAGCACCTCGAGACGACCCGCGCGCACCGCGGCGATCACGTCGGCGATGCGCCTCGCGGCGGTGAAGTCCGGCGCGGTGATGCGATCCGAGAAGATCACGGTCCCGGCGGGCAGGCTCGCTTCGTGCGCGTCGCAGCGCGCGGCGCAGGCGTGTTCGAGGTGCACGTGCGCCTCAGCCGCGGCAGAGGACGTTCGCGTCGTCCACCGCCCAGCAGTACCGCGTGTCTTCCATCGCCGCGTCGAGCGGCTCGGCGAACGCGTCGGGCAGGTCGAAGGCGTCGGGCGGGGCGACGCCCGCATCGAGCGGCGGGGGAGCGGCATCTGCGAGGGCGAGCGCGCCGGCCGCATCGGGCTGCGGGCCGGCGGCGTCGGGCGCCTCGGTGCCCGAGTGCGTCGAGCCGCAGGCGGAGAGCGAGAGCCAGAGCGTGGAGTGGAGCCAGGCACGGGAAGAAGGCTTCATGCCCGTGAGTGCGGCGGGCCGGAGAATCCGTCACGGCCGCGCGCGGGAACACTCCAGGCTCGGAGCGAGGCCGAGGATCTGCGCCCGGCGTCTCGCACGACGTGCGCGCGATGACCGTGGCGTGCGAGTCTCCGGCTTATGATCCTCGTCGTGCTCGGCGCCTCGGGCGGCATCGGTCGTCTTCTCGCACGACAGGCCGCGCAGCGGGGCCACGAGGTGCGGGCCGTCGGGCGCGCGGCTTCGTCGCTCGAGGTCCCTCCGGGCGGGAGCGTGCATCGCGGTGATCTCGCGGACGCGGCGTTCCTCGGCGAGGTGATGCGTGGCGCCGACGCGGTCGCGTCCTGCCTCGGGCTCAAGCTCCCCGGGCTCGCGCCGTGGCACAAGGCCGAGGACGCCACGTTCCTCGACCGCTCGACGACCGCGATCGTCGCGGCGATGAAGGCCCAGCGTGTGCGGCGCGTGATCGCCGTCAGCGCGGGGGGCGTGGGGGACAGCCTGAGCCTCGTGCCTGCGGTCTTCCGCGTGTTCCTCGCCACCACGGCCCTCAAGGGCGTGTACGCAGCCCTCGACCGCATGGAGCGCGTCTATCTCGAGAGCGGGCTCGAGACATGTCTGGTCCGCCCCCCTGGACTGACCGACGAACCAGGGACCGGTCGCTTCGTCATCGTGCCGAGGTTCCCGAGCGAGACCCGCATGCCACGCGCCGACGTGGCCGCGTTCATGCTGAGCGAGCTCGAGCGTCCCAGCTTCTCCGCACGCACACCGCTCGTCGGCGCAGCGGCGTGATCCCTGCGGGAGGGCCGGCGCTCCGGACCGAGAGTCCTCACGACCGGGCGACGCGTACCACTCGGGTGTGATGGCAGGATGCGTGAGTGATCTCGCGATTCGGCGGGGCTCGCCGGGATAGGGTCCCCCGATGGCGCGCAAGGCGACGACGTACTGGGACTACATCAAGATCGAGGAGATCACCTCGCTCCAGGGCGGGCTCGAGGCGAACGACGCCGGGCTCGACAACGACGAGGTGATGTTCATCACCATCCACCAGATCGACGAGCTCTGGCTCAAGCTCGCGCTGCGCGAGCTCGTGAGCGTGCGCGACCTCTTCAAGCAGGAGCGTGTGCCCGAGCAGTCGCTGAGCTCCGCGGTGCGCGGCCTTCGCCGCATGGCGCTCCTGTTCGGGCTGGTCGCCGATCACTTCCCGCTCATGGAGACGATGACGACGCGCGACTACCTCGCGTTCCGCGACAAGCTCAGCCCCGCGAGCGGCTTCCAGTCCGCGCAGCTGCGCGAGATCGAGCTCCTCATGGGCCTGGGCGACGAGCAGCGCATCCCGCTCGGCCACGAGGGCACGTACATGCGCGCGCTGCGTGCGCCCGACGGCAGCGAGAGCCCCGCGTCGCGTCGCGTCGCGCGGCGCAGGCAGGACCTGCCGACGCTCAAGGACGCGATCACCGCATGGCTCTACCGCACGCCGATCCAGGGCTCGACGCCCGATCGTGCGGGGGACGCCGAGGTCGTGAAGCGCTTCGTCGACGCGTACTGCGACGCGCAGGCCCGCGAGGTCGACGCGGCGACCGAGCTCGCGGTGCACGACGCGCTCACCGAGCGAGACGTCGAGCGCCTGCGCGAGCGCTACGCGAAGGAGAAGGCGAGCGCGCGCGCGTTCCTCGAGGCCCACGACGTGCCCGAGGAGAGCCGCGACAGGCACGCGCGTGTGCGCGCGGCGCTCGTGTTCATCGAGAGCTACCGAGAGCTGCCGCTGCTCGCATTCCCGCGCGAGGTGATCGACGCGCTCGTCGCGCTCGAGCAGTCCTTCGTGATCTTCCGACAGCGCCACGCGCGCATGGTCGAGCGCGTGATCGGCCGGCGCGTGGGCACCGGCGGCTCCGCGGGCGTCGACTACCTCGACCAGACCGCGCTCCGCTACCGCATCTTCCACGACGTGTGGGCGACGCGGACGCTCCTCGTGCGCAAGAGCGCGCTGCCGCCCGTCGAGACACCGGACGCGTACGTGCTCGGCGTCGGGCAGTGAGGGCGTGCGCCCGCGGTGGGGCGGTTGACGTTCCGCGTGCGAGCCCCAAGCCTCCGGTCATGTCGATGCGCGCCTCGCTCCTCTGCCTCTGTGTCGCCCTCTCGGTCCCGCTCGCGCTCGTCGCGGGGTGCGGCAGCTCGCAGTCGAGCTCGCAAGGGAGCTCGCAAGGCAGTGGAGAGAGCGCGGCGCAGCCGGCGGGCGGCGCGATCGCGGTGGGGAGCCCCGCGCCGGAGATCACGCTCCAGGCGCAGGATGGCCGCGTCCGCACGCTCTCGGAGCATCGTGGTCACCCCGTGCTCGTGTACTTCTACCCGCGCGACGCGACGCCCGGCTGCACCCGCGAGGCGTGCGCGCTCCGCGACGCGTGGGATCGCCTGCAGGCCGCGGGCGCCGTCGTGTACGGCGTCTCGACGGACGACGTCGAGTCCCACCGCCGCTTCCACGACGAGCACCAGCTGCCCTTCGACCTCCTGGCTGATCCCGAAGAGACCGCCGCGCAGGCCTACGGTGTGCCGGTGCGCATGGGCTTCGCGTCGCGCATGAGCTTCCTGATCGACGCCGAGGGCAACCTCGCGCGCATCTTCCCCGACGTCGATCCCGCCGTGCACGCGGACGAGGTCGTCGCCGCCATCCAGGCGCTGTGATGTCTTGAGGGTCCGGGCGGACCCTCCCCGCGATGCCGGTCCGCTCCGATCGCGGCGTTCGGTGGAACCCTCACGCGCCGTGGCGCGCGAGGATCGCGTCGCGCACGTAGACGGCGAAGCCTCTGCGTCGGCGATCGTAGTGCGCGGCGAAGCGCGGATCCTCGACGTAGCCGCGCGAGAGACCCACGTGGATCTCCGCTGAGCACGGGTAGAACCACCGGTCGATGTGCGCGCGGTGGCGCTCCGCGAGCGCGATCGCTTCGGGTGCCGTCGCTGGTACGCCGCGCGTGAAGAGCTCGCAGAGCTCGGCCTCGATCGCCTCGCTCTCCGCGCGAATCGTCTCCCACTCGCGAGGTCCGTACGTCCGCGTACGTCGGGCGGACTCGGCGTGGGCCTCGTTCTCGCCCCAGCGCTCGCGCGCCTCTTCCTCGTGTGCCTCCGGATCGAACGATCCGAACGCGCGCACTCTCTCCTGCGGGCGCGCGCGAGCCGAGCGACCTCACCGATCGTGCGTCTCTTCATGGCCCACGAGGTCTGCGGCCTGCCGCCGCGTGAGGGTCAAGGAAGGGCGAGAGAAAAATCGTCGGAACTTCTCCGGGGGGTCGCGGTCGAAGCGGGAGCGAGGTGTGTGGACACGCCCCGCGAGGAGCTTCTCATGGAGCACGGACAGCGCCGCGGACCGGGGTCGATGACGATGGCGATGCGCGCGGTGGGGACCGCGAGCGACAAGGCCGAGGTGATCCGCCTCGGCCTCGTCGGCGCGGACGGGCGCCTCGAAGAGCGCGTCGTGCCGCTCACCGGAGACGTGGTGGTCGGGCCCGTCGCGCAGAGCGGCGTCTCCTTCGTGGTGCCGGGCCTGCCCGCTCCGCACGTGCTCGTCTCGCGGCACGGCGAGCGGCTCGTGCTCCACGTGACGCGCGCGATGAAGGCGCGCGTGGCCACCGCCGCGGGCACGCGCGAGATCGAAGCGCGCGACGAGGACGTCGAGCTCGACGCGCGCGGGCGCGGCAAGGTCGTGATCGGCGGCCTCACGCTGCTCTTCCAGCTCGCCGCCGCGCCGCCCAAGCGCCTGGTGCCCGCGCTGCCGGCCTCGGTGCGCGGAGGCCTCCTCCGTCAGCTCGACACGATCTTCACGGCGCTCGTCGCGTGCTCCTTCCTCGGGCACTTCGGCTTCGTCGTGTACCTCGAGAGCGCCGACTGGCCGATGAGCGCGAGCATCGCGCAGGTGCCCGACCACGTGGCCGAGCTGATCTTCGACGATCCGGTGCCGCCCACGCCGCCCGACGAGACGATCGATCAGACCCCGCCCGACGACGAGACACCCGACGACGAGACGCCCACCGAGGTCGCCGAGACCGAGACGCCCCGCACCGATCGGCCCGATCGCACGACGCCGCGCGACGACAGCACGCCGAGCACGCCGAGCATGACCGAGGACGAGGTGCGCATGGCGATGGGTGAAGCGACGCAGGCCGTGACCGACCTGATCGGCGCCGTCGGCATCGGCGGCTCGATCCAGGACACCCTCGCAGGTGGGCGCCCCGACGTCTCCGCGGAGGAGGTCATGGCGGGCGTGGACGGCGTGGAGGTCGCGAGCACGACCAACGTCCCCCGCATGCGCGATGGCTCGACCACCTCGGGCCCGACCGACCTCGGTCACCTGCGTCCGACGACGCACACCGGACCGGTGCGCGAAGGCGACGACGTGGTGGAGACGGGTCCGCGCCTGACGGCGCGCACGCCGGCCATCGACGAGGTCGAGATCGACGACGGCACGGGCGAGTTCGATCAGCGCGCCGTGGTGCGCATGATCCAGACGCGGCGCGCGCAGATCACGGCCTGCTACGAGCACGCGATCCTCAGCGATCCGACGCTCCGCGGGCGCGTCGAGATCCAGATGACCATCGAGGAGAACGGCTCGGTCTCGGGCGTGCGCACGGTCGAGAACGGCATGGGCTCGGACGCCGTCGCGCGCTGCATCGAGACCCGCGTGCGCGGCTTCCGCTTCACGCCGGGCCCCACGGGCGGCAGCGTGCAGTTCCGCTTCCCGTTCGTCTTCGAGCAGCAGCAGCGCTGAGCGCGATCACGGCCCCGTGCGCGTGACGCAGGTGCACGCGCCGCGGCCGGTGACCGCGTCGAGCGTGCACACCTCGCCCGGATCACACGCAGGCCCGTCGCCGCAGGTGCAGGTGCTCACGTCGCGCGCGTCGGTGCACGCATCGGCACGTGCACAGCCGCCAGTGCCGGCCTGGATGCAGATCGCCATCGCCGGCGCGCCGCTCGCGTTCTCCTCGGCCCAGAGGCGACAGCCCGTCATGCCGCGGCCGTCGCAGACGCCCATCGGCATCGGCCCTTCCATGCCGTTCGTGCACGCCGCGTCGGAGCCGGTGACCGCATCGACGCTCGGCGCATCGGGCGCCTCGAACACGTCGGTCGCGAGCGGCGCGTCCTCCATCGTCGGTGCGTCGAGGCCGCCGTCGGCGGAGGTCGCGGCGTCGTCGCTCACGCGCGCGTCGGGCTCCGCGGTGGTCCCGCCGCACGAGCAGCCAGCGAGCGAGGCCGCGAGCAGCGTCGCGACGATCGTGGGGACAACGAGGCTCGAGCGCGCGGAGATCATGCGCCGCAGCGTACTCGCGTCGGGCGTGGTCGTCGCCTCGGCGCGTGTGTGCGCGGACCGAGCGGCGCGTCCGTCTCGACGTTGTATGAAGGGCCGATGATCTCGCCCGAGCTGCTCGTCTCGCAGGTGGAGAGCACCGCGCCCTACGTGCTCGCGGAGGACGAGACCACGCCCGGTCTCTTCGCGTCCGAGCCCGTTCGGATCGTCCGTGAGGCCGCGCGCGGGCGCTTGCCGAGCCCGCCCGCCGAGCACGCCGCGTACTTCCGGCTGTGCCTCGCGGCGCACTACGTGACGTGCGCCACGCCCGTGCCGACCGACGTCGACAACCAGATCCGCAAGAAGCTCTGGGGCACCTCGCTGCCGCTCGCGACCGCGCTCGAGATGGGCCGCACGGTGCTCGAGTCGCGCCGCTGGGACTTCGTGCCGCTCACCTCGCGCGCGAGCCACGGCGCCGCGGGCACGCCTGAAGAGCGCGCGGTCCTTCACGGACACTCGGGCGAGTGGTTCACCGTCGCCGTGGGCGCGTATGCCGCGCTCTCGCGCTACCGCGCCGAGGCGGCCAAGGCGCTCGTCGCCGAGCTCCTCCAGGCGGTCGCGGACGAGACCGAGCACCACTCGGCGGTCTTCGGCTCGGTGTGGCGCGCCAAGGACGGCCTCGGCGCCCTCCGCGCGTCGGTGAGCATCGCGCACAACTTCGGCGACCTCGATCGCGTGGTCGTCATGTGGGAGCTGCCGATCGCCGATCCGCTGCGCCTGCGCTTCCACGGCCTCTCGACGCGCGCGTTCGGGCCGGACGGAGACCTGCGCCACAAGGGGCGCCTCTGGGCCGCAGGCGAGCTCTACAAGTCGCTGATCGACGGCTCCTCGATGGCGGCCGAGAACCACCGCCACTTCGCGCTCCGCAAGCCGCGCGTGCTCCGCACCCATCCGTCGCTGCGTGTGCCGGTGGGGCCGTTCTTCGACACGTGGGGCCAGACCGTCGCGGAGCGCACGAGCGAGGCTGCGCTCGACGAGGTGGTCGAGGCGCTCGTCGCGGGGCAGGAGCGCTCGAAGGACTCGATCGGCTACGCGCGCGCGCTCCGCGCGATCACGCTCACACGCCCCGAGCTCGCGCCGCGCGTCGAGCCCCTGCGCAAGAAGGACAAGCGCATCCGCGAGGTGCTCGCGACCTCGCGCGAAGAGCTCGAATCGCGTTGGGCCGCCGTCGCGATGGCGCACCTCGACGAGATCCCGAGCCGCGCGCGCTGATCAGCTCAGCGGGCATTCCGTCGGGAACTCGCGCGTGAGCACGCACCTGCCCAGGCTCTCGCAGCAGAGCGTCATGCCGCTGCAGTCCGGGGCGCAGACGCCCGAGCGGCACACGGCCTCGCAGCCGCCGCACGGCATGCCCTCGTTGGCGGGCTCGGCGTCGAGGCAGAGGTTCGACACGCCCGAGCACGTCGGCGTCGCGTAGCACGGCGTGAGCGCGGTGCCGCAGACCGTGGTGCTGGGCGCGAAACGATCGGCCGGGCACATCGCCGCGGTGCCATCACACGACTCGGCCACGTCACACATGCCGTTGGCGGCGCGACAGACCCCGCTGCTCGCGAAGCCATCCGCCGGACAGTCGACGCTGCCGGCCGCACACGTCTCGGCGAGATCGCAGGGGCCGGCGCTCGCACGACAGGTCGAGCTCGTCGCTGCGCGGAGATCCGCGGGGCACGCGGCCGAGTCTCCGCTACAGACCTTGGTCACGTCGCACGGGCCGGCCGCGACGCGACACACCGTCGAGGTCCCGAGGAACGCATCGGGCGGGCACGTCGTGGCGCCACCGCAGGTCTCGGCCACGTCGCACGGACCAGCGACCGGCCGACACACCGTGCTCGCCGGCGCAGCGCCGGACGGCATGCAGACGGGCGTGCCCGTGTCGCAGCGGATCGCGCCCGCCTGACACGGATTGCCCGTCGCGCAGGGCGCGCCGTCGGGACAGCCGGACACGCACGTGCCCAGGCCGTCACACGAGCCGGTCGCGCACGTCGTGCCGAGGGGCGCGTGCTCGTCGGGCGTGCAGTCGCGCGAGAATCCATCGCAGCGATCGGGGACGTCGCAGCTGCCCGTGCTCGGGCGACACTCGATGGCAGGGCCCGCGACCGCATCGGACGGACACACCGAGCTCCTGCCATCGCAGGTCTCGGGCACGTCGCACTCGCCACGCTGTGCACGACACACCTCGTCGCGTCGGCGCTCGAGGCAGTCACAGTTCGGTGCGCAGACACCCTGGCAGCAGACCGATCCCCCTGCGCACAGAGGGCGGTACGAGCAGGTGCCATCCGAGTTGCACGTGGCCTCTTCGCAGTCGCGCACGGGGCACTCGCTGCTCGCGGCACACAGCACCGGACCTGCGTCGCTGCCGCCGTCGGGCACGACGAAGGCGTCCACGCCCGCGTCGTCTTCACTCGGGACGCCGGCATCCTGCATCGGATCGACCTCGACGATCGGCACGCACTCGCAGGCCTCGCACGACTCGTCGGAGCTGCACATCGAGGCGACGTCCACGCAGCACGACTCGAGCAAGAGCGAGAGGTGCGTGCGCTGGCCCGGCAGGAAGCGCCCACGCGCGCTCTGGCGACCGATGATGCGCCCGCCCGCGCCACGCGCGATCACGACGACCTCGAAGCGTCGTGTCGCGTCCTCGTCGCGCGGGAGCACCGTCACGCGCACGGGGTAGTCGGGCTCGGTGAGCACGTCGGTGAGCATCGTGTCGAGCTCGCCCGCGCTCGGACCGCCCCGCACGGTCACGAGGAGCGCGTCGATGTCGTCACGGATCGAGTCCTCGGCGTCGACGTCGACGATGGCCTCGGTGCGAGCGCGAACCGTCACGCAGCCGGCGGCGAGCACGGTGCCCACGAGCAGGGCGACGAGGGCCGCGACATGGCAGCTCTTCGGGCGCATCACGGCGCTCCGAGCGCGATGACGACACCACCGGGCCCGACGTCGCCGGGGGTGGGCGCCGCGAGCTCCTCGCGGCTGCCGACGGCGAAGCCGATGCCGACACCCGCGCCGACGACGGCCACACCGACGATCGTCCAGAACCACCACTGCTCCGCCACCGAGGGCTCCCGCTCGGGCGTGGGCGCGCTCGAGGCGGCCTGCGCGCGCAGCGCCTCGTCGCGCGCGATCTCCTCGCGGAGCACACGGAGGCGCGCCTCGACCTCGACACGGTTCGCCGCGTCGGGCAGCGCCGCGAGGTAGGCCTCGAACGCGTCTCGCGCCTCGCGATCGTGACGCAGTCGATCGGCGGCCTGGCCGATGTTGAACTGCAGCTCCGCGCGCCCGCTCAGCGCGTAGGCCTGACGAAAGGCCGCGAGCGCCGGCTCGTACTCACCGCGCGCGTAGGCCTCGCGGCCCCGCTGGAACACGGCGCGCGCTTCTTCGTCCGCGCCTGCCGTGATCGCGAATTCATCCGTGCCGCTCGCCTGTGCCTCGAGGGACGTCGACGCGAACGTCGACGCGAGCAGGACGAGCGACACGAGCGCGCGACGCCACCACGAGCGGGCATCGCGAGGGATCGAGCGGGCCTGGCCGAACATCCGCGGGAGCATACGTCACGACCCGCCGAAACGTTCGTTCCCTGGAGGGCGCGCGCGGCCCCGCGAGGGGATTCAGTGCATGAAGAAGGGGTCGGCGCCGCCTTCGCCACCCTGCTTGGTGAGCACGCGCAGCGGCGCGATCGCGAGCAGCGCCTCGAAGTCGATGCGCGTGCCGCGATCGGGCAGCGCGATCTTGGCGCCTTCCCACTGCGGCTCGAAGAGGATGGGCGTGCCCTCGCCGTTGTAGCCGAGCTGCACGAGCGCATCGACCTCGTAGAGGCGGCACTTCTTCTCGCAGCAGTGGAACTGCTTCTCCACGCGATAGAAGCCCTCGGGCGGCAGCGGCACGAGCTTCTGCGCATCGGCGGGCTTGGGCAGGAGGTGGCCCTGGCGCGCGAACTTCGCGCGGTTGCCCGTCCACGACTCGGGCAGGTACATGCCCGCGCCCGGATCGCCGTGGTTGTGGAAGTAGACCAGCCGGCCGGCGGGGATGCCGCCGATCTGGTCGAGCGTGCGGTAGAGGCCGCAGGGGGGCAGCTCGTTCGTCGCCATGTCTCAGCCTTCCTTCTTCGCGCCCGTGTCGGTCGAGGACAGTGGCGCGATCAATCGATCGAGGTCGTGGGGCACGGCCATCGCGTGGTAGCCGCGATCGACGTGGATGACGCTGCCCGTGATGCCGCTCGCGAGCGGGCTCGCGAGGAACGCCGCTGTGTGCGCGACCTCCTCGGCGGTGAGCTCGCCCGGCAGCGGCGAGGCGTGCGCGTAGTAGTCGATCATCTTCTGGATGAAGCCGATCGCCGAGGCCGCGCGGGAGGCGTACGGGCCCGCGCTGATCGCGTTCACGCGGTGGCCCCACTTGCGGCCCGCCTCGTACGCGAGGACGCGCGTGTCGCTCTCGAGCGCGGCCTTCGCGCTCGACATGCCACCACCGTAGCCGGGCACCACGCCCTCGGCCGCGAGGTAGGTCAGGTTGAGGAACGAGCCGCCCGGCTTGGTCAGCGGACCGAAGTGCTGGAGGAGCGAGACGAACGAGTACGCGCTCGCGCCCACGGCCGCGAGGTAGCCCTTGCGGCTCGTCTGGAGGAGCGGGTTCTTCACCTCGGGCCCGTTCGCGAGCGCGTGAACGACCACGTCGAACGGCTGCTCGCCGAGCTTCTCGGCGCACGTCCGCGCCGCGCCCGAGATCGTGAAGTCCCCGCGCTCGCGGTAGCGGCGGTTGCTCTTGATCTCCTCGGGCACGAGGTCCATCGCGTCGTAGTCCGCGTCGAACGGGACGACGAGCTCGAAGCCGAGCAGCGAGCCGTCCGAGAGCTTGCGTGCCTCGTCGATCTTCCCGCGGGAGAGCAGCGTCTCGAAGATGCCCATCGCCGGTGGCCACGTGCCCACCGAGACCTTGCAGCCCGCCTCGGCGAGCGCCTTCGCGATCGCGAAGCCGAAGCCGCCGTCGTCTGCGACGCCCGCGATGAACGCGCGCTTGCCCGAGAGGTCGATGCTCAACATGCGCGGCCGTCATGCCCCAGCGCGCGCGCGAGTTCAAGCGTGCCGAGCGGCCGCCCACCCGCGCGGGGAGCCTTCGCGTCGGCGCCCGGGTCTGTCGCCACACGTCCCTCAGAGGATGAGCCAGACGTAGCCTCGATCGAGCGTGACGGTGCGCTCGGCGCCCTGGGCGTTCACCACGCGGAGGGCCTCCTGCCGCTCGGCCGCCATCGAGAGCGCGCCCGAGGCACGCTGGCTGCCGAGCTGGCTCACCGTCTGCCCGCCGATCGCGACGATGCGATCACCAGCGACGAGATCCGCGCGCGCGGCGGGCGAGAACGGCTCGACCTCGACGATCTGCAGATCGCTCCCGTGCACCTCGAAGAGGCGGACGCCCACGCCGCGGTGCGGCTGCGGCGCATCGACGCGCACCGTCACGTACGACTCGCCCTCGAGGAGGATGCGCGCATCGACGCCCGGACGCGCGTTGGGTGGAAGGCCGATGCCGCGCCAGATGCCGACCGGATCCCCACCGAGCTCGTCGTCGTCCCACACCTCGATGCGGATCCGCGCGCTCGCGGGGAAGCGGATGTTGCGCGGCGCGGGCTCGTTCCACTCCGCCTGGAGCGAGTCGTTCACGACCCGCGACTCCCACACGAGCTGATCGTCGCGGTAGATGCGGAGGACCGGGTCGGGGAGCCCACCGTTGTCGTCCCACTGCGTGGCGCCGCGGTTCTGCGCGGGCAAGGTCGCCGAGACGGCGGTGAAGGAGAAGACGTCGCCGGGGGTGCCACCGGGGCCCGTCGTCATCGCCGAGGCACCGCGGACCGGCGAGAGCGAGGTCGTGCGACGCGGGTACGCGCACGCCACGAGCGCGCCGAGCACGAGCAGACAGACCACGCCACGAGCCGAGTTACGCATGGCGGCGACTCTCGCACGGCCCGCTCGGATGGCAAAACTCCGCGACGGGCTCACGCCGCGCCGCTGCGAGGAGGCTCCGGCGGCGGCGCGTGCACCACGAGCTGGGGCAGCGGGATCTCGATGCCCTCGGCCTCGAAGTCGAGCTTCACGCGACGAAGGAGCTTGCGCTTGACGTTCCAGCGCTCGAGCGGCGGCACGACCTTGAGCCGGCCACGCAGGACGAGCGCAGAGTCTCCGAGCTCCTGCACGCCGAGCACCTCGGGCTCCGACACGAGCGGTCCGAGCTCCGCGTCGTTCCCTGCGCCTTCGAGCGTGCGACGCAGCACGGCCAGGGCGCGGTCGACGTCCGCGTCGTACGAGATCGCCACGTCGATCACGGCGTGCGCGTGCGTGCGCGTGAGGTTCTCGACGACCTTGATCTCGCCGTTCGGCACGAAATAGACGGTTCCGTCGGTGTCGCGCAGCCGGACGTGACGCAGCGTGACCTCCTCCACGAGGCCCGCGTGCGAGCCGAGGCGCACGACCTCCCCCACACGCAGCTGGTCTTCCACGAGCAGATAGATGCCGCCGAGGTAGTCGCGCACGATCGACTGCGCGCCCAGGCCGAGCGCGACACCCGCGACGCCCGCGGTGGCGACCAGGGGCTCGATCGCGACGCCGAGCTCGGCGAGCACGAGCATCGTGCCCACGACGAACGCGGTGACGCTCGTGACGTACCGCGCGACGCGCGCGAGCGTCTGTGCACGACGGGATCGCTCGACGTCCGCGGCGAGCCTGCGCTCGAGCGCGTGGGTCGTGCTCCGCACGGCGAAGGTCCC
Organism: Sandaracinaceae bacterium; assembly: GCA_044376125.1. Taxonomy (GTDB): domain Bacteria; phylum Myxococcota_A; class Polyangia; order Polyangiales; family Sandaracinaceae; genus JAFLCL01. Next base: position 15,799 of record JBILLJ010000063.1, on the reverse strand, counting down.
GAGCAGCACCGCGAGCACGATGGCGAGGAGCCTGAGGAGGTGCGCGAGCAGCGGCCGCGTGGCCTCGGGCGCGAACGAGAGGAGGTCCTCCATGGGCACCCTTCTACTCGAAAGCGTGCGCGCGGATCACGGCGCCACGAGGCGGCGCTTTCCGTCCTTGCTGCGGAGGGCGACGGGCGCGGCGTCGAGATCGTGACGATCCCACTGCTGGCACGTGACCTCCTTGTGGTGCTGGTCGAGCGCCTCGCAGTAGTTCGTGAAGTAGCAGCGCCGCACGGCGTGTCCCTCGCCGCGGCGCACCTTCTCGAGCCAGTCGGGGTCCGCGATGGCCTGGCGCGCGGCGCCGACGACGTCGGCCTCGTCTGCCGCCACGATCGCCTCGGCCTCCTCGAACGTGCCGATCCCGCCGGCCGTGACCACGGGCGTCGCGAGGCCCGCCTCGCGGATCGCGGCGCGGATCTCGCGCGCGAGCGCGACGTTCCGCCCGAACGCGCTCGCGTTGCGCGCGGGCACCTTCGCGTCGAGGAACGCGCCCTCGTGCGCGAGCGGTCCGATCTTCACGGTCGGCATGCACTCGTGCCCGCTCGGTCCCGTGTATGGGTAGGCCGCGTGGCCGACCTTGGGCTGCGCCGCGTCCTCGAAGCGCCCGCCCTTGCTGATCGAGACGTAGTCGAGGCCCGCACGCGCGAGCGCGACGCCGATGTGTCGCGCCTCCTCGAGGTGCGTGCCGCCCTCGATGACCTCGTCGCCGAGGATGCGCGCACCGACGACGAAGCGATCGCTCACACGCGCGCGCACGGCAGCGAGCACCTCGAGCGGCAGGCGCAGGCGGCCCTCGAGGCTCGCGCCGTAGCCGTCCTCTCGCGTGTTCGTGCGCGAGAGGAACGAGGCCATCGTGTACGCATGTGCGTAGTGGAGCTCCACACCGTCGAGGCCCGCGTCCTCGGCGCGCGCGGCCGCGTCCGCGAAGAGGCCCGGCAGCACACGCGGCAGCTCGCGCACGTGCGGCAGGTGCACGTCGGTCACGCGCTCGCGATGGCCCATCGTGAGCGACTCGAGGTCGCGCGGTGTGAGCACGGCCGCGAGGCGCTCGTCGGTCGCGGCGACCAGACGCGCGCGCACGAGCGCCTCGTCGGCGTCGCGCAGCGCGGGCTCCCCCGTGTGGGCTGCGAGCCGCGCGCGGAGGGCGTCGTCGACGACGAGGAAGCGCTCGAGGAACTTCGTGCGCTCGGGCCGGCGCTTGATCGCGAGGAAGTCGATGATCTGGACGAACAGCTTCGTGCGGCCGCCCGAGGCCTCTCGCACGGTGCGGACGAGCTCGCGCAGACCCGGCACGAAACGATCGTGGCCGATGCGCAGGAGCGGGCCGCTCGGGACGTCGCGAATGCCGGTGGCCTCGAGCACGATCGCGCCGGGCCTGCCCTGGGCGAAGCGCCGGTACCACGCGAGCACGGCCTCGGTGACGAAGCCGTCGTCGGAGGCGCGCCAGGGGACCATCGCGGGGATCCACGTGCGATCGGCCAGCGAGAGACGGCCCACCTCGAGCGGCGACAGCCAGCGGGATCGGCCTGCTTCTCCGGCCGTCGGCCAGCGCACGACAGGCAGACGCGAGAGGTGCTTGTCGTGCGGAGTCGTCACGCAGCGCGGACGCTACCGCAGACGGATCCTGCCGCCCACGTGGCGCGATCTCGGCGATCCAGTATTTGGGTTCTTTTCCCGTGACGTCGGCCGCGACGTCCATGCCAGTTTCGCCTGTGCAGCGGTGAAAACGCACATCCTTTCATCTTTGCAACCGTGGAGGTGACAAGGGGCGCGAAAGTGCTGTGTTTTCGTAGACGATGGCTGGCACGGCCTTCGCTCTAAGGAGAGCACAACCTAGACGGCGGCTTGCAATGGTCCCCCCCGCCCGCGAGCCGCCGTCCTCTATTTCCGTCGCCCGCGCACCGCTTTCGTCCTCCCCCCGCTGAAGGCTGCCTTCGCGCGAGCGACTCCCGACCCGCCCGGTCCCCCGCCCGGGCGGGTTCCCTTTTCCGTCGCCCCGAGCTGCTCAAGGCAGCGCGTAGCTGCCGGTCACGTGGGTGACGAGCGCGTCGCTGCCCTCCGAGCGAATCTGCACCTCGCCCACCACGAGGCGCGAGCCCGCGCGCAGGAGCGTCGCTTCGGCCACGAGCGCGGCCTGCCCCGGCTTGCGGAGGAAGCGGAAGGTCAGGTCGCTCGTGACCGCGAGCGGCTCGAGGCCCACGCGCGAGAGCACCGCCGCGTAGAGCGCGGTGTCGGCCAGGGTCATCAGCGTCGGGCCGCTGATCGTCCCGCCCGCGCGGAGCTGGTCTTCTCGGAACGCGATGCGGAGCGTCGCGCGGCCGTCTCCGAGCGCGACCACCTCGAAGGGATACGTTCGCGAGAGCGGGATCGTCTCGCGGATCAGGGTGAGGAACTCGGCCGCCGAGATCCGGGAGCTCGCCTCGCGACCCGCGGCCGTCGAGATCGTCTCGGCCGACTTGCGTGTGCCGGGCGACGTCGCCTTGGCCCGTGTTCGCTCACTCATTCACGCTCCTCCTTCTTCTGCGGCTCGCCCTCGGCACGCAGCCGATCGAGGCGGCCCTTGAGCTTGCTCTCGAAGCCCGCGTTCTTCGGCTCGTAGTAGCGCGAGCCTGCGAGCCGCTCGGGCAGGTAGGTCACGCCCGCCGCGTGGCCGCCCTCGTCGTGCGGGTACCGATAGCCCTCGCCGTAGCCCTGCTCCTTCATGAGCTTGGTCGGCGCGTTGCGGAGGTGCATGGGCACGGGCAAGGGGCCGTGCTCGTGCACGTCGGCCTTCGCGCGCTGCCACGCCACGTAGCTCGCGTTGCTCTTCACGGTGCTCGCCAGGTACGTGCAGCACTGCGCCATCGCGTGCAGGCCCTCGGGCATGCCGAGCCGGCGCAGCGCGGCGTCCGCGTTCACCGCGGTGGCGAGGGCCTGCGGGTCCGCGTTGCCCACGTCCTCGCTCGCGAAGATGATCAGGCGGCGCATGACGAAGAGCGGATCGTCGCCCGACTCCAGCATCCGCATCATCCAGTAGAGAGCGCCGTCCGGGTCGTTGCCGCGCATCGACTTGATGAGCGCCGAGACCACGTTGTAGTGCTCGTCGCCGCTCTTGTCGTAGAGGAGCGTCTTCTGGGCGAGCGCATCCTCGATCGACCCGAGGGTGAGTCGGCGCGCACCGACGGTGTCGGACGCCACGGTCTCTGCCGCGAGCTCGAGCACGTCGAGCGCGCGGCGGCCGTCTCCCTGCGCGGCCGCCGCGAGCGCCTCGATCGCGTCGTCGTCGGCGGTGATCGCGAGCTTCCCGAGGCCGCGCGGCTCGTCCTCGAGCGCGCGCCGCAGGATCACGGCGATCGAGCTCGGCGTGTGCGCCTCGAGCCGGAACACGCGCGCCCGCGAGAGCAGCGCGGCGTTGATGGCGAACGAGGGGTTCTCCGTGGTCGCACCGACGAGCACGATCGTGCCGTTCTCGACGTGCGGCAGGAGCGCGTCCTGCTGTGCCTTGTTCCAGCGGTGGATCTCGTCGACGAAGAGGATCGTGCGCTGGCCGCGGGTGCGGCGGCGCTCGAGCGCGGCCTCGATGACCTTGCGGAGCTCGGGCACACCGGCGAGCACGGCGGAGAAGGGGACCAGCTCCGCGCGCGACTCGGACGCGAGGGCACGGGCGATCGTGGTCTTCCCCGTCCCCGGGGGGCCCCACAGAATCATCGATGGCACCCGATCGTCGGCGATCGCCTTGGCCAGCACGCTGCCGGGCGCGAGCAGCTTCTCCTGCCCGACGATCTCGGCGAGCCGACGCGGCCTCATGCGCTCCGAGAGCGGCGCGCTCGAGGAGGGAATGCGCTCGAAGAGGGTCACGTCACGCACGATCGTGTCGGCACCATGACACGGCTGCCATGCGCGCGGCGACGCGTTCACGCGCGCCCAGCCGCCCGATCGGCTCGGAGATCCAAACTTTCCGGAGCGACAGACGTCGGAGGCTCGTGCTCCACGCGCCGTGGCACCTCGGTTGCAGAACGAGCTGCAAGACAGGTGAGCGTCGCGAGGCCCGGAGGGACGAGCGTGCGTCAGTTCGTGACCACCTCGTGCGTCTCGGGGAGCACCGCACGCCACAAGGAAGACACGACGTCATGCGCAACCTGTTCGAGATGATCTTCGAGTACCAGCTGCTCCGTGGGAAGGAACAGCTCGTGCCGCTCGACGACGACGAGCGGGTCCGACTCTACGGTCTCGGCCAGCTGCTCTCGGGCGAGCGCGGCGACGTGCAGCGGCAGATGCCGCGGCTGCCCTACCCGACGGGCGTGCAGTACACGATGCCCGGCGGTTTCGGCGTGGGCGCCGTGAAGAACCTCTCGGGCCTCGGCGTGGCGATCGCGACGCGCAGGCCGCTGCCGGTCGGCGCGCGCACGGTCGTGCGCGTGGAAGAAGGCGGGACGGAGTACTTCTTCCCCTGCCGCGTCTGCTGGAGCCGCCAGGAGCACGCGACGGGCATGGGCCTCGCGTTCGACGGCGTGCCCACGCGCGCCGCGCTCTTCGGGGACGAGGAGTCGAGCGGCATCCGCTGGCAGTCGATGCGCCTGGGCGTGACCGAGCGCCGCAACGAGCCGAAGGTCGCCTGATCGGGGCAGCCTCGCGGAGGGGAGCGGACGAGGCGAGACCGCGCGGCTCACCGCGTTCGTGGCGCGCTGGGATGACCCATCTGACGCGGGATGACTCGGTGTTGCTGCGCCTTCGGCGCGCTGGGGGAGCCTAGGACGGCCCCCCTACTCCCCCCGCTCGTCGATCGTCGAAGACTCCTCCTCCTCGCTGCTCCAGGGGTTGCTACGCAACCCCGCCGCAGGGCGCCCCGAGTGGGATTCGTTCCGCTTCTGCGCGATGACGCTGGGGCGCGAGGACGATGTGCGAGGCGCTGGGATGCGCGAGGACGCTGGGATGCTCGATGATGGGACGAGCCTCAACGGGCGAAGCGCGCGGGGATCTCGGCGCAGCGAGCGTCGAGGTGGAGCGGGCCCTCGGGTCGGAGGTAGTCCGTGATCGCGACGCCGAGGGAGAGCTCGCGATCGCAGAAGTCGGAGAGGGTGACGAGCGCGCGCGGCGTCTGCTCGCCGAGCACGCACTCCGCGAGTGCCGCGTCGGTCGGGGCCTCGAGGCGGTCGAGGCAGAGGCAGCGCGCGGCATCGGTGCACGAGGCGTCCTCGTGCTCGATCACGCACGTGCGGCCCGAGCCGTCGCGACCGCGAAACGAGAACGTGCAGCGCTCGGCCGCGTCGAGACGCCCCGAGTCCGAGGCGCGCGGGTGGCTCGCGTAGCAACCGCACGCGAGGAGCGCGGCGAGCGCGACGAACGAAGGACGCACACCTCGCGCCTGCATCGGGCTACTTCGTGCCGAAGAGGCGATCGCCCGCGTCACCGAGGCCGGGCAGGATGTAGCCCTTCTCGTTGAGCTTCTGATCGACGGCCGCGCACCACACGGGCACGTCGGGGTGCTTCTCGTGGAAGGCCGTGATGCCTTCGGGGGCCGCGAGCAGACACACGAAGCGGATCGACTTCGGGCTCTTGGCCTTGATGCGCTCGACGGCGGCCGCGGCGGAATTGCCCGTGGCGAGCATCGGATCGACGACGAGCACGTCGCGATCCGAGAGGTCCTGCGGGACCTTGAAGTAGTACTGCACGGCCTGGAGCGTCTCGTGATCCCGGTAGAGACCGATGTGGCCGATGCGCGCCGAGGGCACGACCTTGAGGATGCCGTTGAGGATGCCGTCGCCCGCGCGGAGGATCGAGATGACGACCAGCTTCTTGCCCTCGATGGTCGGTGCGTCCATCTCCATGAGCGGCGTCTCGATGCGCTCGAGCGAGAGCGGGAAGTCCCGCGTGACCTCGTACGCGAGCAGCATCGAGATCTCTTCGAGGAGCTGACGGAACTGGCTCGTCGACGTCTTCTTGCGACGCATGAGCGTGAGCTTGTGCTGGACGAGCGGGTGGCTGACGACGTGGACTTCGCGGCTCATAGGGATTCCGACTCTACGCCGCGCGCGCGCCCGCCGCGACCGCCGAGCGATCCAGCGCTCGACACGCGAGAAGCAGCGGCCCGACAGCGCGGGAGCCACCTCGAGGGATCCGTGCCACTGCCTGACGCGCGCGTCTTGGGGCACGCTCGCGGGATGAAGCGCGCTGCCCTGCTCACGATCCCCGTGCTGCTCGCGAGCTGCGAGCCCGCCGCCGCATCGCCGATCGAGATCCCGTGTGTGCCCGGCCTGCCTGCGCCCTACCCCGCGGGCTCGAGCTACGGCGGCGTGCACGCGAACCGCGAGAACAACGACGTCGTCGCGTGCGCGACGGGCAGCGCGTTCGTCGAGCGATGGCACGTGCTCGAGGGGCTCGCGATGTCGCAGCCCAACACGTTCTCGCCCGACGGACGCACCACGTACGCGGCGACGTTCAACCCGGATCCCGCGGGCTGCAACGTGCACGCGATCGACGTCGCGACGGGCGAGACCGTGTGGTGCCGAACCTTCCCGCGCTCGGTGGGCGGCACCGCGATCGAGGTCGACGCCGATGGCGCGCTCTACTTCACGGCCGATCGCTTCGTGTACTCGCTGAACGCCGACGGCACCGATCGCTGGCAGACCGCGGTGGGCGCCGAGCCGATGGGCGAGGGCTTCGGCGAGAGCGCGCTCGGGATCCACTTCACGCCAGCCGGCCACGCCGCGACGGTCACGAACCAGGGCGTCGTGGTGCTCCTCGATCGCGCGGACGGCCGAGAGCTCGCGCGCCTCGACATCCCCGCGGAGACCGGCTTCGTCCCGCCCGAGGCGATCACGGGCATGACGAACCTGCGTGACCTCCTGCCCGACGCGGTGAACGCGGACTTCGACGCCGTCTTCGGCACGATGGTCGAGGGCGGCCTCGGCGCCTTCCTCGGCGCAGGCGGAGGCTTCTCGGACAACACGATCGCCGTCTCGAGCCGCGACGAGCTCTTCGTGATCGGTGGCGGAGAAGACCCGCGGCACGGCGCGATGGTGCAGGTCCGGATCGGGGGCACTGCCGCAGCACCGACGCTCTCGCTCGGCTGGACGCTCCACACGGTCGCGGGCAGCGCGACGAGCCCCTCGGTCACCTTCGATGGTCGCTGGGTCTCCGTGGGCGACGGGCAGAACGCCGCCGCGCTCCTCAGCCCGCAGCGCGCGATGGGCCGCATGCTCGTGGCCGACGTGGACGCGTGCGACGCGAACACCGACGCGGACACCGATCCGATGCGCTGCGCGCCGGCGTGGGAGCACGCGCTCGAGCGAGGCCCGATCGCGGGCAGCCCGCCGCTTCTGCCCGACGGGACGATCGCGCTCTGGGAGATCAGCGTGAGCCAGGGCGTGTTCGACGCGGACGCGCGCGACCTCGCCATCGTCGGGCCCGACGGGCCGATCTGGGAGAGCACGCTGCCCGACGGCCTCGACTGGACGAGCGTGATCACGGTCACCGACACGCACCTCGTCGGCACCGCGAGCGTCATCACGCCGAGCACCACGCGCGCGCTCACGGTGCGGCTGCCCGCGCGCCTCGAGAGCTTCCTCGCGGTGGTGGATCGCAGGACCGGCGAGCTCGTCTTCCGCGCGCCGGTGACCGACGACTCGACCGCGACGGTCACCGTCGGGCCCGACGGCTCGCTCTACGTCGGCATGTTCGGGCTGCTCGCGATCCTCGCGACGGAGCAGAGCCCGGTGCTCGGCCTCGTGCGCTTCTCGCCGACCGCCCGCTGATCGCGCGCTCGGCTCGACCGCTCAGGGACAGCGCGCGACGGAGCCGCCGATCCAGGGCTCACGCGACCAGTCGGTCCACGGAGCGGCGAGGCGATGGAGCGCGAAGTCGTCCTCGTAGAGCACGACGTCGGTGTTGTTGCCGCTCGCGTAGAGGCCCCAGTGCCACTGGCAATACGAGGTCGGTGCGCGGACGATGCCGGTGACGTGCAGCGTGCTCCGGCCGTCCTGCCAGACGTGCAGGATGCCGTCGTCGAGGTCCACGAGGATGGTGAGGCGCACCCACTGCTCTCGGGGCATCGGGACCGCGCCGGGCTCGAGGCGCTCGCTGCCCTCCGGCCAGTAGTGCGCGGCGTGGAGCATGCCGTCGGGCTGGTCGAGGCCGATGGTGACCACGCGCGCGCTGTAGTCGCACGAGGGGTTCACGGTGAAGAAGCTCACCCACCGACCGTCTTGGAGCGGCGCGCCGGCGCGCAGGTGCACCCAGTGGGTCGAGACGACGCCGTTCGGCGCCACGAGGCCCGTGCCGGTGTTCGTGTAGCCGGAGAGCACACGGTCGCCCGAGAACTGGAGGCCGCCGTAGCCGCGGTGCACGTCCTCGCTCGAGGCGCACACGATCTCGCTCCGCTGCGCGAACGAGCCGCTGCGCGTGAGCGCTCCCTGCGTGGCGTTGTTCTGACAGCCGTTGCCCCAGGCGTCGTCGTACGACATCCCCGTGAAGGCGCGGGGACCACCGGACTCGAAGTCCTCCGAGAAGAGGAGATCGGCCGCGACGCAGTCGCCCATCGGAGCCCAGGCGTCGGGTGCGCTCTCGACGAACGCGTCGGTGCCGGGGACGGCGAACGCGTCGGTGCCGGGTGGCACGTACGCGTCCAGCGGCGTCGCGCTCCACGCGTCGGCGCCGTCGGGCGTGGGGCCGACCGTGTGGAGCTCGCCGGTGCACGCACCGAGGGCGGCGGCGAGGCCGAAGACGTAGAGGGAACCGAGGCGTGCGGACGGTCGCATGGGGAACGTGGAAGGTGGGGCGTCGTGTCCTCGCAGACAAGGCCGCGCGTCCGTTGACACGTGTTTGACGGCCGTCTAGACCAGCGCGCCTCGCGGCGAGCGTGATCGCTTCGAGAGATTTCCCCGCAGCACACGCGACAAATCACCTCGTCGAACGACGGCGGGGATCGGCGCCACGAAGGGCGCGCGCTCTCGAGCGCAGAGAGAAAGGAAACGGGCCATGAGCTACCTCTTCACGTCGGAGTCGGTCACCGAGGGACATCCGGACAAGCTGTGCGACGCGATCTCCGACTCCGTCCTCGACGCGATCCTCGAGCAGGATCCGCGCGGCCGCGTGGCCTGCGAGACGATGGTGAAGACGGGCTACGCGATCGTGGCCGGTGAGATCACGACGACGGCGCGCATCGACTACCCGAAGGTCATCCGCCAGGCGATCCGCGAGGTCGGCTACCTCGGCGCGGACATGGGCTTCGACGCGGACACCTGCGCGATCCTCACGGCCGTGGAGCAGCAGTCGCCCGACATCGCGCTCGGCGTCGACACGCACACGAGCCAGAGCAAGGACCAGGGCGCGGGCGATCAGGGCCTCATGTTCGGCTTCGCGGTCGACGAGACCAAGGAGCTCATGCCGATGCCGATCCAGCTCGCGCACCGCATGGCGCAGCGCCTCACGAAGCTCCGCAAGGACGGCACGCTCGGCTGGCTCCGCCCCGACGGCAAGACGCAGTGCACGGTCGAGTACGGCGAGGACGGCAAGGCCAAGCGCCTCGACGCGCTCGTCATCTCCACGCAGCACCACCCGGACGTGAAGCAGAAGTCGATCAAGGAGGCCCTGATCGACGAGGTCATCTACAAGGTCTGCCCGCGCGAGATGATCGACAAGCGCACGAACATCTACATCAACCCGACCGGCCGCTTCGTCATCGGTGGCCCCGTGGGTGATGCGGGCCTGACGGGCCGCAAGATCATCGTCGACACGTACGGCGGCATGGGCCGTCACGGCGGCGGCGCGTTCAGCGGCAAGGACCCGAGCAAGGTCGACCGCTCGGCCGCGTACTTCGCGCGCTACGTCGCGAAGAACGTCGTGGCCTCGGGCGTCGCGAGCAAGTGCGAGGTGCAGGTCGCGTACGCGATCGGCATCGCGAAGCCGATGGGCGTGTACGTGAACACGTTCGGCACGGCGAAGGTCGACGAGCGCAAGATCGAGCAGGCCGTGATCGACATGTTCGACTTCCGCCCGCGCGCGCTGGTCGAGACGCTCGACCTCCTGCGCCCGATCTACCGCCCGACGGCGGCGTACGGTCACTTCGGCCGCACCGAGAAGCCCGGCTTCTTCACGTGGGAGAAGACGGACCGCGCCGCGGAGCTCAAGGACCGCCTCTTCGGCGGCAAGGTGAGCAGCAAGGCCGCGAAGTCCGAGGCTCCCAAGGCCAAGGCCAGCAAGGCCGAGCCCAAGGCCGACGCGAAGAACGGCGCCAAGGCCGACGCGAAGAAGGGCGCCAAGAAGGCCAAGGAGAGCCGCGCGGAGGCCTGAGCCCCGAGCGCGACGCGCGGACCTCTCGAGGTCACGCGCACCGACGAACGCCCCGCCGCTCACCCGAGCGCGGGGCGTTTCGCGTCGGTCTCTACCCAGGCGAGGTCCGGACGAAGGATCTCCAGCGCCCGAGCGCCACCCATCGGCATGTCGAACTCGAAGCCGTCGTTGAGCGCATCGAGGCTGCGCGCGGCACCTCGCGTTCGATCTCTGCGCGTGACGTGTGAGAGAGTGAGCCTCGACGATGGAGCTGTTCAGCTACCACCTGATCCAGGCGCCGCTCTGGGGTGTGGCGGCGCGGCTCGTGAGCTCGAGCGCGCTGGCGCGCGTGCCGGGCCTGCGACACGGCGAGTGTCTGCTCCCGATGCGGATGGGGCACGGCGTGATGCTGCCGGGGCGCTATCGCTTCGGCACGATGGTGTTCTTCGGCTTCTGGCAGAGCGAGGGACACCTCGAGCGCTTCCTCGAGGCGCCGCCGTACCGCGAGCTCGCGCGCGATCACTGGCACGTGCGCCTGCGCTTCTACCGGCGCTGGGGCAGCTACCGAGGCCTCGACGACGCCCACCCGTACACCGAGCTCGCCGACCCCGAGGGGCCGGTGGTGGGCGTCACGTTCGCGCGCCTCAAGCTCACCGAGACCTTCCGCTTCGCGCGCTGGGGCAAGCCCGTCGAAGCGCAGGTGCGTGACCACCCGGGCGTGACGCGCGCGACCGTCGCGTTCCGCCCCTTCAACACCTTCTCCACGTTCAGCATGTGGCAGAGCGAGGCCGACATGCTCGCGATGGTGCGAGGCCGAGAGGCCGCGCGCGACGGCACGGGACACCGCGACGCGATGAAGGAGCGCGTGCGCCGCGACTTCCACCACGAGTTCACGACGATGCGCTTCGTGCCGCTCTCCGAGCACGGCGTGTGGCCCGAGGCGATGACGCTCCCGGCGGGCCAGACGAAGCTCCTGCCCCGCTCGGGCTGACCGGGGCGCCCGATCACGACGCGCGCGCGGAAGCCGTGTCGGGCGCGGAGGGCGTGTCGGGCGCGGAAGGCGTGTCGATCACGACGGCGAGGAGGAAGCTCGGCGCGACGATCAGCGCGTTGATCACGCCGTGCACGGAGACCATCGCGCGGAGGCCCGCGATCTCGCCGAGCACCGGCAGCGCGAGCTCGTTGCACCACGCGAGCGCCATGGTGGAGGCGAGGCCCGCGAGGCTCACGCAGCCGAGCGCGAACGCGGCGCGATGACGCCGTGAGGTGCTGCGGAGGAAGGTGAGCTGCGAGACCGGGAGCGCGAGCGAGAGGCCGATCACGCCGAAGGGCTTGAGCGCGTGGAGCCGATCGATCCCGAAGGCGATGAGGAGGAACGAGGCGAGGCACACGAGCACGGCCGCGAGGTGGATGCGCCGCTCGGCCTCGGTGGTCGTGTCTCGGCTGGCGAGGATCGCGAGCGCGCCGATCAGGACCCAGCCGAGCACGTTGCCGTGCAGGGCGGCGTAGTAGCTGAACGCCGTGCCGTAGCCGAGGAGGTGGAGGTCGTTGGCGCCCGCGACGAGCCACACCGCCGCGATGTTGCTGAAGAGGAAGGGCACGCACGCGGCGAGCACGCGAGGCGAGCGCAGCGAGGCGACGTGCGCGCGGAGAAAGAGCGCGAAGCTCGCGGCGCAGAAGACGAGCCACACCACGCAGAGGATGGGCGCCGCGAAGACGCCGACCGCGGCGCAGAGGAGCGCGGCGAGGTGGGCGAGGGTGCGAGCGCGCGGGCTCCCCACCGCGAAGTGACGGTGTGTGCCGAGCGGCCCCAGCGCCAGGCTGAAGAGCAGGAGGACGCGCAGGAGGTCGAGCTCGGCGATCACGGTGGCCTCGGCAGGAGTGTGCCCGTCTGCCGGGGGACGGAGCGCTCCGAATCCACGGGCGACCGGTGGGTCCCGGGGCGTCGGGGTTGTGAGGAGCGTCTCTGTGCGTACGCCGTGCGGGCTTTGCGGCTCACGCCCTCACCCACTGCCGTCGCGCTCGCGCTCGGCCTCGCTGCGTGCGCGCCTCACGCCGAGGCCGTCGGTCGCGTGGAGCCCATCGAGCGCGTGGAGGGCGTGCCCTCGTCCGAGGCGGCGATCGAGATCGAGCGCGTCGCGCGAACGCCCCACCTGGCCACCTACCCCTGCGGCGCGCAGTGCCACGACGACCGCACACCGGACCCGACGCCGCGGCCGCTCGTGATGTTCCACGTCGGGCGCACCGTCGCGCACGGGCCCGCGCTCGACTTCTGCAACGATTGCCACGACCTCGACGACGTCGACCAGCTCGTGCTGCTCGACGGCACGACGCGCGTGGGCTTCGACGCCTCCGACGCGCTCTGCGCGCAGTGCCACGGCGGCATCCACGACGACTGGGAGGCCGGCGTGCACGGCCTCTCGACGGGCGGCTGGCGCGGCACGATCGAGCGTCGCCTCTGCACGGCCTGCCACGACCCGCATGCTCCCGATCGCCTGCACTTCGAGGCGCTTCCCGTGCCGGCGGACGTGCGCCTTCACGAGCACGCGGGGCGCGCGCAGGCGCGACACGAAGAGACCGAGACACCCCCGGCCTCCACGGCGGGCGCATCGCAGGAGGGTCCGTGAGCAAGCGACGACTGCCCGTGCTCCACGAGGCTCCTGCCGCACGCGCAGGGGCACACGGGACCGAGCCCGAGCCCATGGCGCGTGGGCTCGCGGAGGCGCAGGCCGGACGTCGTGCGTTCCTCGAGGCGGCGGTCGTGGCGGGCGCGAGCGCCGCGACGGCGGGCTGTGGTCCCGGCGCGAGCCGCGCGTGGGAGGACTTCGCGCGGCAGCACTACCGACGCCTCGACACCGAGGGGCGCGAGGCGCTGATCGCGCACGTCGAGGCCGAGGCGCGGCGCAAGCAGGGCCTGGACGTGAATGTCTCCGATCCGCAGGCGATCGAGGGCGTCGAGTTCGGGTACGCGCTGAGCCTCAGCGCGTGCACGGGCTGTCGACAGTGCGAGTACGCGTGCGCCGCGGAGAACAACACGTCGCGACGGCCGGAGATGCACTACATCACCGTGCTCGAGCTCGACATCGGGAGCTTCGAGCTGAGCGAGGCCGATCGCGCGTACGACGGGACCGTGCCGCGCGACGGGCGCGTGTACATGCCCGTGTCGTGTCAGCAGTGCGCGAACCCGCCGTGCGTGTCGGCATGCCCGGTGGAGGCCACGTGGCGCGAGGACGACGGCATCATCGTCGTCGACTACGACTGGTGCATCGGGTGTCGCTACTGCGAGACCGCGTGCCCGTACGGCGCGCGTCACTTCAACTTCGCCGAGCCCTCGATCCGCCCCTCGGAGGTCAACCCCGACCAGGGCCTGCTCTCGAACCGGATCCGGCCCGCGGGCGTGATGGAGAAGTGTCACTTCTGCCTGCACCGCACACGGCGCGGTGAGCTGCCGGCCTGTCAGGAGGCCTGCCCTGCGGGCGCGCGCGTGTTCGGGAACCTGCTCGATCCGAGCTCGCCGCTGCGGCGGATCCTCGAGACCAAGCGCGTCTACGTGCTCCGCGAGGAGCTCGGGACGATGCCGCGCTTCTTCTACTTCTTCGACTGATGCAGCCCCTCCGCACAGCCGCGCTCGCGACGATCACGGCCTCCGCGCTCGGTTCGGGCGCGCTCGGCCTCGGTGGGTGCGAGGAGCCGCGTGTGCTCGCGCTGCCCGAGGCGAGCGCCGTGTCGCTCGAGGGCCTCGGCGCCGACGCGCCGCTCACCGGCACGATCGACGGCGAGGCGTTCACCTCGCTCGACGCGCGCTTCCGCGTGGTGCGCTACGAGGGGCGCGAGCGCGTGGACCTGATGTTCTCCGATCGCGCGATCGAGCGATGCGGCCTGCCGATCGATCGGCCCGAGACGCTCGTGTGGCTCCGCTTCGCGGGGGGAGGCGCGCTCGCGCCGGGCACGTACCGATCGCAGGTGAGTGAGGCGCGCGACGAAGAGGGTGAGGCCCCGCAGGCCGAGGGTGAGGCCGCCCAGCGCGGGCTCTCGGTGCACTGGGAACGACCTGTGGGCGAGGGCCTCGAGCACGTGATCCGCGCGAGCGATCGCGGCGTGGGCGTCGTGGAGATCGAGACCGCCACGAGCGCGCACGTGCGCGGCAGCGTGCACGTCTGCTTCGCCACGGAAGCGGGGGGCGGCGAGCCCCCGAGCCGCGCCGAAGGCGCGAACCTGAATTGCGTGGGCGGGCGCTTCGATGCGCGGCCGTGCTTCAGCCGCATCGACGGGCGCACCGCGCGCGAGCCGCCCGGCCTCGTCGACGAGGCGCTCGAGCCTCGTGCGAGCACGCGCGCGCCGCTCCGACCGACGCGGCGCTACGAGCCCGCGCATCCACGCGAGGCAACACCGAGCCCGTCGCCCGCGCCGACACCGACGACGCCCGAAGGGGCGAGCCCCGCTCCGACCACGGGAGCCCCATGAGGCGCGCGCGCCACGCGATCGCGGCGCTCGTCTTCGCGTGCGCGGCGTGTGATCCGCGCGTGATCGCGCCGCGCGCGCCGAGCTGGGACGACGTCGCGCCCGTGCTCGCGGAGCGCTGCGAGGGCTGCCACGGCAGCGAGCGCGCCGAGGGCGGCTATCGCGTCGATGGGCACACGCGCGCCATCGCGTGCCCGTCGAGCACACCGGAGGTCTCGGCGGTGTCGCCGGACGCCGAGCGCGCGGCGGTCCTCGCCGTGCTCTCACGCGATGATCACGCGGGGCTGCTCGAGGACGCCGAGCGCGCGCTCGTCGCGGCGTGGGTGGACGCGGGCGCACCGGGCACGACGGGCGCGGTGCATCCGGAGGGATGGGCCGATCCACGCAGCGCGCGCCACCACGCACGCGCGCTCCGCGGCGAGGGCTGGGCGCGTCTGTTCGAGGGCGCGCGCGACGACTCGTGCACGCGCTGCCACGCCGGCGCCTCGCGCGAGACCGAGCCGATCGATCGCGCGACGGCGCCTGGCGCGACGGCATGCACGAGCTGCCACACCGACGAGGGTGGCCCCTTCGCGTGCTCCACGTGTCATGGCGCGCCGGGGCGTGGACATCCGCCGCGCGATCGGTGCCTCCACCCCGAGGACGAGCACGAGAGCGGCGCGCACGTCGCGCACGTCGAGGCCGGTGTCGCGTGCACCACGTGCCACGCGGCGCGCGACGTGGAGGGGCTCCTCGATCCGGAGGCCTCGGGCCACGGCGACGGCGCGATCGACGTGGTGCTCGATCCGGCGATCGCGGGGGAAGGCGCGCGCCTGGACGAGTCCGACGGATCCTGCACCACGGCCTGTCACGCGCGCGGCGGCACCGTGCCGGAGCCGCGCTGGCAGCTCGATCGCGGGCTCGACTGCGGCTCGTGCCACGCGAGCCCGCCCGCCGATCACTACGCCGGCACGTGCAGCACGTGTCACGCGGAGGCGAACGACGACGGCACCGCGCTCGTGCGCGGCCCGCTGCACGCGAACGGAATCGTCGATCTCGGCGACGGGAG
>JBILLJ010000291.1:0-4671 GCA_044376125.1 Sandaracinaceae bacterium | reverse complement strand
GCGCCGTCGCCCGCTCGATCAGACCTCGATCTCCGCCCAGAACCCGGAGTGATCGCTAGGGCCCTGCGGAGTGCAGAGCTCGTCTCGATAGGCGCTGTCGATGACGCGCCCACTCTTCGAGAGGAACAGGTGGTCGAACCAACGCTCCGGTGCGACGGCGCTCGTCGTTCGATGCGAGGCGTGAATCGTCCCAACCCCGTGCGTGGCCCAGTGGGCGTGTTGGAGTCCGGACTTCTCGTCGAAGAACCAGCGTACCGCTTCGTCCCAGTTCTCGCGGGGCTCGCTCTCCTCGACACCGCGGGCGTTCTTTCTGGGCCACGAGCGATGTCGAAGGTCCTCCCAGTCGCGATCAGGCTCCCAGGCGCGGCTCCGGACCGGAGAGCCCATCAGGTAGCGCGGCTCGTTGAAGTCGCCGGCGACCACGACGGGCTCGTCGCCCACGGAGGTCACGATGGTCCGCGCGCCCCGAAGGGTGTGGATCTTCTCCCAGCCGTTGTTGGAACCGTTCGGCGCATGCACGCAGACGACGTGAAGCGACCGCGACGCTGGAAGTTCCAAGCGCGCGTGCAGGAGCAACTCTGGGTACGATACGTCCCTCGGAGGGGGAACGGCGACGAGCTTGTGCCTGCTCGCAATGACGTTCCCGTAGTTCTTCGTGCCGGGTGTGGAGTCGCGGGGCACCACGTCTTTGAAGCCGAGCGACTCGAGCCCTTGGCGATAGCCTTCGAGCGAGGTGTTCGTCACTTCTTGAAGCAGGATCACGTCGAGCTTGTCGGACGAGGGTCGAAGGGCGCCGAGGGCCGTCTCCGATGGCAGGCGGTTCACGTTCCAGCTGATGATTTGCAACCGCGTCATGCCACCCACCATCGCGCGAGGATAGTCCTTCCCGCGGCGTGCTCCAAGCGCACCGGAGGCTCGATGGCGCGGCCGCTACTCCTGGCGGGGACGGCGGTGCAGATGCCGGCGTTCACCCTCACGGGACCCCCGAGCGGCCCGCACCCCTGCAGGACATGTGGACGACGCGTGCAAAGAAGGAGAGCGAGAGGTGCGCGCTCACGCTCAGGGCATATCTGGGACGGCTTGGGTCGCAACCACGCGAGGAGCGTACCGTGGTGGTCCGCCCGATGGGCGCGTCAGCCCACGTCGGGGAGATGTTCGGCCACGATCGACCAGGGCACCACCCTCCGGAACGCGGCGGCGCGCGTCGCTGGGGACTGGCTCACGCTCTCCGCGCTCGCTGCGCGGGCGCGACGGATCAGTGCGGCGGGCACACCGAGCGCCCCCGCGAGCCACGCGAGCATCTGGGGGTTGTGGAGGTGGTTGTAGACGAAAGCCGCGGTGCGTCCGCCGGGCTGCTTGCGCTTGTAGTAGCCCTGCCCGTCGTACTCTCGCAGCCAGTTGAGCCACTGCTCGCGGAGCGGGCCAGCCGCGCCACGGCGCTCGATGAGCACGAGGAGGTCCCCCGGCAGGAGGGGTCGCGCGTGCTCTCCGACGGTCGGAGGACGCGGTCGCAGGCGCGAACGCGAAGACTCTGACGGCGCGGGGTGGGGAGCGACCGCTCCGAGGTGATCGGCCACGAGCGCCCACGGCACCAGCCGGCGGAACGCCGAGCTCTGCGACGAGTTGATGCGCGGAGCGCTGGCGCTTGCGTCGCAGCCGCGCCGGACCAGCTTGCTCGGCACCCCCGCAGCCTCGGCGAGCCACGCGAGCATGGGGGGGCAGTTGACGTGGTTGTACGCGTACTCGGCCGACTTGCCGCCCGGAGCCTTGCGGTGATACGCGCCTTCACTCTCGTAGTCTCGCAGCCAGCCGAGCCAGTGTTCCTTCTGGGTCCTGTACCAGACCTTCTTGCCGGGCTCCCACAGCTTCTTCTGAAGCGCCGAGTGGAGCGACCCGCCGGCATCGAGCTGCGCGATGCGCCGACGGAGCCCGCTTGGCGAGAGCTTGCGTGTGGTCATGCGAAGAGCCTCTCATGGCGCGGCCCGGTGTGCACTGGAGCGCCTCGCGCGCGTTGTCGGCGAGCATCTACAGCAAGAGCACGTGCGCGCGGTCTGTTCGGTCAAGGACCTCGCGGTGGAAGGGTTCCCGCGGCGAGCCGCGCCTCGTACGTCTGCTCCTCGTCGCAGCGGTTGATCAGTGTGGTGGTCTCGGCGCAGTCGTCCATCGACCAGTACACCTTGCCGTCTTAGTAGTGGTACTTGCGGACCTGCGAGTAGAAACGGCCGTCGATGCCGTGGTCGAAGATGTGGCGCGCGAGCGCGAGGATCATCTCGGCGTTCTCGTCGTCGCGGACGACATACTCGTGCGGCCACGTCAGGGCGTAGGTCTTCGCGAAGGTCCAGCGCGTCGTCTCGACCCACCGGCGCAGCTCGGAGGACATCGGTGGGGTCGTCACGATCTTCACCATTCGCTGGGGCTCACCTCTCGGCTCGGTCGGATCAGGTCAGTTCGGTGCCATGCGAGATCCCCATCGCCGCCGCCAACGCGCTGGAGGTGCCGAGCTCTGCGATCCGGTCCCGCATCCACTCGGTCGCCTCGGAGGGCGTGCCCCGTGCTGTGGCGCGGACCCTAGCTTCCAGCAGCCGCGCGCCAGTCGCTCTCCTCCATGTGGTTGGGGACCCGAGTCTCAACTTTCGAATTCGTGTGCCCATGGGAGCCGCTGCGTCCCCTAGCCAGCGAGGACCGACCTGGCGAGCCTACCCGCCGCGAAGGCGCATGAGAACCCCGACGCCGGTACCCGCGCGCGGACCAGAAGAGACCCGTCACGCACAGACCGCGCGTCCCTCCGAGTTCGTCGCGTCGCGTGGTGCTCATGCCGAGCGCGGTCGCCTCCTCGCCGTTTGGTGGCCGCGCATCCCGTCGAGACCTTCGAGTCGAGTTCCCAGCCCCTGTGGGGGTACATGTTCTGCTCCCAGATCGGGGCGAGGAACGGCGGCGAGTGAAGGACATGGCGGCATCAGCACTGGCAGTTGGGGTCGGTCATGGCTGTCTTCTTCCTGGGCTTGACGCCCGGCTGTGGCAGTCAGGGTGGATCCGAGTTGCGGCTTTGAATAGCGACACGGGGCCCTGCCGCACTGGGACGCATGCAAGCTCGAGTTGCCTGTTGGGTCTCGTGACAGAGCGCTTGACTCATGTGTTTGCCCGGCGCGTCCAACAGCCTTCGTCAGAGCGCCAGTTGCGGGCAAAGATCGGGCAAAGACTCATTCGTCACGACGAAATCGCCCACGTTTCTCGGGATTCTTCGGGACGCGTTTTCCGAACAGATCTGCAGCTTTGACCTTCGTGGGTGTCAATCGCACTCTAGAGGTCCTCGGTTCGATCCCGAGTACGTCCAACGAGAATCGGGCCCCGCGGCGAAAGCCACGGGGCCCGATGTGTTTCCGGGCAGCGCGCCTGCGGCCGCTGGCATACGGACCGCCCCTCGAGCATCATCATCGACGCGTGAGTGAGTCGCCGTTCCTGGCAACGGACGTGGGTGAATGGGTCGCCGCCAACGAGCTGGCGTTCGCCATCCGTGACCTCTTTCCGGTCAGCCCAGGCCACACACTCGTCGTCCCGAAGCGTGTGTTTGCGACGTGGTTCGAGGCCACGCGCGATGAGCAGCTCGCGATCTTTGCGCTCGTCGACGAGGTGAAGAGCCTGCTCGACGCGGAGCTCCACCCCGATGGCTACAACGTCGGCTTCAATGCGGGCGCTGCGGCCGGACAGACGGTGATGCACCTCCACGTGCACGTGATCCCGCGCTTCACGGGCGATATGGAGGATCCCCGCGGCGGCGTGCGCGGGGTCATCCCTGAGAAGCAGAAGTACGCCGGGCTCGCGCCCCATCCGCGATCGCCCTTCGCGTCGCTGCCGAGTTTCGTGCACGGGGACGACCTCCACTTCGTGCACACGCTTCGCGCAGCGCTCCAGCGCGCCGAGCGGGCCGACATCGTTTCGGCGTTCCTCCAGACATCGGGGCTTCAGATCCTCTTCGAGGACCTTCGCGATGCGCTCACGCGAGGCACGCAGGTCCGGCTCCTGGTCGGGGACTACCTCGGCATCACGAGCGCTGATGCGCTCCGACAACTGCTCAGCCTTGCCGACGAGAACCCGCGCTTCTCGCCCTTCCTCTTCGAAGTCGGTGATGGCCGCGCGTTTCACCCGAAGGCCTACCTGTTCGTACACGGCAGTCACGGAGTCGCCTACATCGGCAGCAGCAACCTCAGCCGCTCTGCGCTGACCGATGGCTTCGAGTGGAACCTCCGACTGGTTCAGTCGGACGACAGCAAGACGTTCTCCGACATCCGCATTCGCTTCGAAAAGCTCCTCCAGAGCCCGAGCACCAAGCCGCTCACGCGCGCACTGATCGACGCGTACGAACGTCGCGCTCCCGAGCGTATGCCGCCATCGCCGGAGCCACGTGCTCCTCTGCCCACCCCGACGACGATCCAGCTGGAGGCCCTCGAGGCGCTCAAGAAGGCTCGTCGCGAGGACAGGCGCAAAGGCCTCGTCGTTCTCGCGACTGGCCTCGGTAAGACATTCTTGTCCGCGTTCGACTTCAGGGCCATGGGTGGAGAGCGCGCCCTCTTCGTTGCCCACCGGGAGGAGATCCTCGACCAGGCCAAGGACACTTGGCAGCGTGTCTTTCCCGACAAAGTGGCCGGGACGTACCAGGGGGTGTGGATCTCA
>JBILLJ010000174.1:0-16386 GCA_044376125.1 Sandaracinaceae bacterium | reverse complement strand
ACGTTTCTTGCCGGAGGGTCTGGCCGCAGCCCCTCCCTCTCGCCGAGTGAATCGGCGAGAGCCTCCCTCCCGCCGATTCGAGCCCGTGGCACTCGCATCGATCAATCCGAGTGCCGCGTGCTCTCAGCCGCAGACGCCGAGGCGCTCTCCGCGCAGCGAGAGTGGCGTGGTGAAGTCGAAGCAGGTCCTGCCGAACGAGCAGTCCGCGCTCGTGTGGCAGAGCTCGCCGCAGAACTCGCCGTCGGAGTAGCGCACGCAGAGGTTGTCGCGCGCACAGTCGGTGTCGAGGATGCAGCTCTGTCCCGTGCGGGCGCGGCCCTGATCCACACAGAGCGTGGCCAGGCGGCCAGAGCCCACGATCAGACAGAGCTGCGAGGTGCCGCAGCCACGAGAGTCGACGGGGTCACAGACCTGCTCGCACCGACCGAAGCGATCGCCGTTGCCGAGCACCGTCTCGTAGCCGAGCTGGACGAGGCAGGTGTCGCCGTCGCACTCCGCGCCGTCGTCGCAGGGGCGGCTGCAGCGCTCACCATCTCCGATGCCGAGCGAGGTGCAGACGAGACCCACTGCACAGTCCTCGGTGCGCGTGCATCGGTTGCCCTCGTTCGCGCCACCGCGTGGCACGCACGCCCCGGCGCTTCCGACCGGCCCACAGGTCTGATCGCTCGCGCACCCACACTGCGTCGCGATCGTGCAGGGCTCGAGCGCACATCGCTCGACGCAGCCTCGGTCGGGGTCACAGCGATGCCCCACGTCGCAGTACGCGTCGTCGGGCTCGTGCGTGCAGCGGCCCGTGCTGGGCTCGCACCGAGAGAGCGTGCAGTAGAGCGAGTCGTCGCAGCCGATCGGCGGGGCGATCCGCTGACAGAAGCCGTCGAGGCACTCGTATCGGCCGTTGCAGACGTCGTCGTCGTCGCACGTGACCGGTGTGGCGGCGCGAGGTCCGCACTCGGGCAACCGGACGCACCTGGCGTCTTCGCAGCGCTGGCCCGCGCCGCATGAGACGCCGCAGGCGCCGCAGTGTCCATCGCTCGTGCGCGGATCGACGCACTGACCACCACAGGAGAGCTGCCCTCCCGGGCACACGCAGCCGGACATCCAAGCCGCGGCGAGCGCGAGCACGGCCGGCAAGGGCCACATCCACACACGGCGCCCGCGACGGCCCCCACAACCACGCTCCATCTTCACACCGACATGCTCGGAGAACCCCTCCGCACCGTCAAGAGCGCGGAGGGAGGCGGCGACTCCGACCGACGTAGGATGCGCCGCGAGGTCGTCGTGGAGCTGATCGGACACGTGCTCGGTGTGAAGCGTCTCGAGCGACTCGGCTCGGGTGACCCGAGCGCGTGCGAGGCGCTCGCCGACATGCACCACGACGAGCTGGTCGCGATCGACGGGCGCCTGCGCCTGCCGGCCGGCAGCAGCGAGGCGTCGCTGCGCTCGTGGATCATCGAGGGTCGAGGCGTCGGACGCCCGGCGCGATCGGTGCTCGAGGTGCTGCTCGGCTGTACGGCTCGAAAGCGCCTCGTCGACGACGCGTGGAGCCCCGTCCACGCGAGCACCGTGGACGAGCTCGATGCAGCGCTCCAGAAGCACGGCCTGCCGCGCAACAGCACGCTGCGAAAGCTCGCGCGGCCGGCGTGCGGCGCGAGCAACCGCCCGCTCGCGCTCGACGACGGCCTCTTGCGCGTCCTCTTCGAGGGCGATCTGCACGCCCACGAAGCGGCGTGGGCGTCTGCGATCGCGCGGTTGGGTCTCGACGCTGCGCGGTCGGACGAGCACCGGCGCGCGCTCGCGGTCCAGGCCTGGTGGGGCAGCACGCGCGGCGGGCTTGAAGCAATACCTCCGTGGCAGCGAGGGCTCGCTCGTTCTCCTGCTCGTGCTCGCCTGAAGGAGCGACCGCCCCTCGGCGCGTGATAGCGTCGTGGACGTGAAGCGCACCCGACCAATCCTCGCGATCACGATCACGCTGACGCTCTCTGCCTGCGGAGGCAGTGCCTCGGCGTCGGGCAGTACGACGGGCGGCTCCGAGACCGCCTCGAGCGGGTCCTCGAGTGGATCGGGTGGATCCTCGGGAGGCGCCTCGTCGAGCGGTGGCAGCGGATCGAGCGCGGGTGAGTTCCAGCTCTCCGAGTCGCAGACGGCCGATCAGGCGCACGGCGATCATCCCTCGGCGATCACCTCGACGGCCACGCACGCGGCGATGCGCCTCTTCGTGGTCGATCCCGACGCGGGCCCGACGACGGGCGTCGTCATCAAGCTCACCGGGCCCGACGGTCACGCGTACTACACGCACGAGACGGACTCGCAGGGCTACGCCGAGGTGCTCGTGCCCGCGGGAGCGCGCTACGACCTCGAGTACCTGAGCCTCGGGCGTCGCAGCACCACCGCGCACGTCGAGGTGCCCGCGGGCCCGAACCAGGACATCCGCCTCACGCTGCGATACCGCCGCTGGCACCCGCCGCCGCGCCCCGTGATCGTGCCGAGCACGCCGCCTCCCGAGACGCCCGCCGAGACGCCCCCGCCTCCGCCTGCGCCCGAGCCCGAGGGCCTCGTGCTCGAGGGCATCCTCTTCGAGAGCGGCAGCGCGACGATCGACCCGGAGTCCAACGCGCGGCTCGATCGCGTCGTCGAGTACATGACGCACATGACGAGCGTGCGGATCCGCATCTCGGGCCACACCGACAACGTCGGCAACCCGCAGCGCAACCAAGCGCTCTCGCAGTCGCGCGCGGAGGCGGTGCGCGCGTACCTCGTCGCGCACGGCATCGACGGCAGCCGCGTGGAGGCGATCGGCTACGGCGACACGCGCCCCGTCGCCTCGAACGACACCGAGGCGGGCCGCCAGCAGAACCGCCGCATCGAGGCCGCGGAGCTGTGATCCCGCACTACGTGCGCGTCGCGCGTGCGCTGGCGCTCGCGTCGCGCGCGCGGACCTCGAAGGTGCTGCTCTCGGGCGCGCTCGCGTCGGGTGTGCTGGCCGGGTGCTACGAGAGCCACGAGCGCGACGTCGATGCCGGCCCCATCGACGCGTGGAGCGCGGACGCGAACGCCGACGTCGGTCCGTGCCCCGCGCCCCTTCCGTGCACGTGCCCCACGCTCGCCTCGACGGGCACGTGCGGCGCCACCTCGTTCGCGTCGTGCTGCGCCGTGGTCGGACCGCTCGATCCGCCGGACCTCGCGGTCTGATCTGCGCACGCCCGGACGCGTGCAAACGCAAGGATTCTCGGGCGATTCCGGGGTGCGCGCGCATCGCACGCTGAGTAGTGTCGCGCGCCGTGAGCACTCTGAAGCAGACCGACGCGCTTGCGAACGACGCGACCGAGCACTCGAGCCTTGAGGGCGCGCAGCGCGTGCCCGCCGATCACTTCGGCGGGCCCTTCGGCGCCGCGTCGCTGACGTTCCTCGTGCCAGCGATCACGTTCTACCTCTGGGCTGCGATCGCCCTGCACGATGGGCAGCTCTGGCTGCCGCGCTCGGTCGGTGACGTGCTCGCGATGTTCCCGGCGCCGACGCTGCGCGCGGCCGCGATCCTCGGCGTGTGGCTCGTCGCGCAGATCGCGCTCGGCGTCGTGGTGCCCGGCGCGCTCGTGACCGGCGGACCGCTCCCGAGCGGAGAGCGCCTGCAGTACCGCCTCAACGGCCTCGCGTGCTTCACGATCTCGATCGCGCTCCTCGTCGTGGGCCTCGCGACGGGCCTGTTCCGCGCCAGCGCCATCGTGGCCGAGCTCGGACCGCTGCTCACGATCTCGACGCTCGTCGCGTTCGGCCAGGCGCTCTGGCTCTACGTGTGGGGGCGCCGCCGCGGCGCGCTCGAGCGCTCGAGCGGCAACGTGCCCTACGACTTCTTCATGGGCACGGTGCTCAACCCGCGCTTCGGCCTCTTCGACCTGAAGTTCTTCTTCGAGTCGCACATCGGCGTGGGCACCTGGGGCGCGCTCGCGGTGATTCTCCCCGCCGCGCAGCTCGAGCAGACCGGCTCTCTCTCGTTGCCGATGATCGTCGTGAGCGCGTGTCAGCTCCTCTACATCGTCGACTTCTTCGTCTTCGAGTCGAACCTGCTCTCGATGCTCGACATCCTCTACGAGAACTACGGCTTCATGCTGGTGCACGCGTTCCTCGTGTGGATGCCGTTCAACTTCACGCTCCAGCAGCAGTACCTGCTCGTGTCCCCCTCGAGCCTGCCGGTGTGGGCGGCCGTGCTGCTCGTGGTGATGAACCTCGCGGGCTACGTGATCTTCCGCGACTCGAACCTCCAGAAGCAGCGCTTCCGCCGCGATCCCACGCGCCCGGTGTGGGGCAAGCCGCCGCGCACGCTCAAGACCCAGCGTGGCACCGAGCTCTTGCTCTCGGGCTGGTGGGGCCTGGCGCGCCACACGAATTACCTCGGTGACCTCACGATGGCTCTCTCGTGGTGCCTCGCGTGCGGCTTCGGCAGCGTCGTGCCGTACTTCTACTTCCTCTACTTCGCGCCCCTCTTGCTCGATCGCGAGCGCCGCGACCACAAGCTCTGCAAGGAGAAGTACGGCGCGGACTGGGACGAGTACTGCAAGCGCGTCCCCTACCGCATCGTGCCCTGGCTGTACTGACGAGCTCAGCGCGTGAGCGCGAAGCCGCGGATCGCGCTCGGCGCCGCGGTGCGAGGGTGCGCGATACTGCGTCAGCCCGGCGCGCTCGCCGCGTCGCTGTCGCGAGGCCGCCATGACCGACGCATCTCCCAGCCAGCTCGTGAACGTGATCGATCTCGAGTGCACCTGCTGGCGGCAGGGCGAGCCCGCGGGCGAGCAGGAGGTGATCGAGATCGGCGTCACCGTGCTCGACGTGCGCACGCGCAGCCTCGTGTCGACCGAGTCCATCCTCGTCGTGCCCACCACGAGCGAGATCTCGCCGTTCTGCACGGAGCTCACGACGCTCACGACGGAGATGGTTCGGGCCGAGGGCATCGCGTTCCGCGACGCGCTCGCGAAGCTCAAGAAGACCTACGACGCCAAGAACCGCGTCTTCGCGAGCTGGGGCGACTTCGACCGCAAGCACTTCGACCGGCAGACCACGCGAGAGGGCCTCGCCTCGCCGTTCGGCCCGCGACACCTCAACGTGAAGAGCCTCTTCGCGCTCCAGCACGCGCTGGCACGCGAGTGCGGCATGGACGATGCGCTCGCGCGCCTGGGCCTTCCGCTCGTGGGCACCCACCACCGCGGCGGCGACGACAGCCGCAACATCGCGACGATCCTGGCCCGCATGCTCGGGCCGCTGCCCACCGCGAACGGCTGAGCAGCGGACCCTTCCCAGCCGTCAGTGCGTCGGCTCGCTCGGGCGCGTGTCGAGGACCTCGTCGACGAGCCGCATCATCGCGCGATGCCACGGGCCGAGCGGGGTCTCGCGACGTGCGCGCACGATGGCGAGGCGTGCGTCGAGATCACGCGCGGTGCCCGCGAGCGGATCGCCCTCGTGCGCGAGGAAGAACGCGTCGAGCTCGGTGCACTGGTGGCAGACGCCCTGCTTCGCGACGAGCGCACAACTCTCCGCGTAGCGCGCGGCGAGCTTCGCGCGGGCGGCCTGGATCCAGGCCTTGGCCTGACCGAAGCTCGCGCCGAGGACCTCGGCCGTCTCCTCGTTGGTGAACTCGTACACCTCCTTGAGCAGGAGGGCCGCGGCTTCCTGCGGCTGGAGGTTGCGGCTCGTGCACGAGAAGCAGACCGCGAGGTGATCCCGCGCGATCGACCGCGTCTCGGCCGAGCCTGCGAGGAGGCGCGACTCCGCGACGAACGCCGCGCTCGCGCTCGCTCTGGCGCGCGTCTCGTCGAGCACCGTCTCGCGCCAGGTGGAGTGCTTCTTCAGGTGATCGAGGGCGAGGTTCGTGGCGACGCGGAAGAGCCACGCACGGAGCGCGCTCGGCTCGTCGGGCAGGCGCTCTTGCTCGAGCGCCCGCACGATCGCGTGCTGGACGAGGTCCTCCGCGACGTCCTCGCGCACGACCATGCGCGTGAGGTAGCCGACGAGCGCACGTCGGTTCGTGCGGAACGCGTGCTCCACCTGGGCCTTGACCGCCTCGCTCACGCCCCACCTCGCGCGACGCTCGGCCACCACGCGTCGATCGCCGCCACGATCTCGTCGGGCGCGTCTTCCTGCAGGTAGTGACCGGCGCCCTCGAGGATCGTCGTGTGCGCGCGCGCGAACGTGCGCTCGAAGCGTTGCCGCTCCTTCTCGCGGAACGCGATGTCCTTGGTGCCCCAGCAGATCAGCGCCGGCTTGTCGCGCAGCGCCGCGAGCCCGGCCTCGCACTCGCGCAGAAACGGCGTCGAGCCGACGATCGCCCACGGAAACACGCGCGTGGCCTCGCGTCGCGCGGGGCTCGAGAGGGGCAGGCGGTAGGCGCGCATCGCGTCCGCGCCGAGCCTGCGCTTGGGGGTGCCGATCGGGATCATCACGTTCACGAAGGCGTTGAAGTGGCGGATGGCGAAGCCGCCGATCGGCCCGCCCATGAGCGACGAGAAGCGCACGAAGTGGGGGTCGTCGTCCACCGGCCACGCCATCGTGTTGCCGATCACGAGGGCGCGGACGCGCTCGGGCACCTGCCCTGCGACAGAGAGCCCGATCGGCCCGCCCCAGTCCTGCACGACGGGCGTGAAGTCACCGAGATCGAGGGCCCGGACGAACGCCGCGACCACCTTCGCGTGGCTCTCGGGGAGGTGGTCGTAGCCGTCCTTCGCGATCGAGAGACCGAAGCCCGGGTAGTCGAGGGCCACGCAGCGAAAGCGATCGCGGAGCGACGCGATGAGGTGTCGCCACACGAACGACCACGTGGGGTTGCCGTGCAAGAAGAGCAGGGTGGGCCCGCGGCCCTCGTCGACGTAGTGCACGACGTGGCCGTCGATCGAGAGGAAGCGGCTCTGGAACGGAAACATCGCGGGCGTCAGCCAATCGGGGCGGGCGCCGAGCGATGCCGTCGAGGAGAGTGGGGGCGAAGGGTGGGAGGCGAGGGTGGCCATGCTCCCAACGACGATCGACGGGGACGGATCGGATGGGCTCGTCACCCCGGGCGCGCACGCGTGACCTCGACGAAGTGCAGAGCGGTCGGTGCGGTGACGGGTGACCCGGACATCGACGACAGCGGGAGGACCCTGGCGTTCGTGGCCTTCCCCGACGGAGGCACCGCGGAGTTCGACGTCTACCTCGCGACGCGCACGCCGCTCTGATCCGGTGCCCATCGCGACTCGGCGCGGACGGTCCGCTGGACGGTTCGCTGGACGGTTCGCCAGCGGCGAGGCGCAGGGCGCGGTCCCGCACACGCGCCGTTCGCGCGTGATCGTCGACGATCGACGACGAGCACCGCGTGCGAGCGGGCCGGCACGCTGCGTGCGATGCGGGGTCGCGAGGAGCTGGCCATGTCGAGAACGTCGTCGTCCGTGTCCCGTCTCAGCTGCGTCGTCGCGCTCGCGCTCGTCGCGTCACTCACTGGTTGCTCGCGCTACTACGCTGGCCACGCGTACGTGTATGCGCCCGTGTCGCCGCCGCTCGACTCGACGAACCAGGCGTACGCGTCGAGCGCGTACGGCACGAGCGCGTACGGGGCGGCGTACGGGGCGCCGATCGTGAGCGGGTCGGTGTACGTGGCCGAGCCGTCGGTGAGCGCGAGCCTCGTGGTGCAGCCCACGCCTGCGGTGTTCCCCGAGCCCCAGCGCGTCGAGGCCGAGACGCAGGTGGTCTCGAGCTCGTCCTGTGGTGCGAGCGCCGGCGGCGAGGCGCCCACGGAGGCGGCCGCCGCCGCGTGCACGGCGCCCCTGCCCGAGGTCACCGACTGCCGCGTGCGCTGCACGGTGGACTTCGATCGCCACCGCACCGACTGCCGCGGGCCCATCACGCTCGATCACACCGCGCAGGACTACCGCACGAGCCGACAGGCACTGTTCCGCGTCGACATGGCCGGCTACACGGAGCTCGCGGTGGAGATCGAGGCCTGCGAGCCGAGCGGCTGGGTCGTGCACGTCGGTGACTCGCGGAGCAACGACGGCTGGGGCGGGGACATGGCCGACTTCTCGAACGACGCGGAGCTCCACGTGAACGGCGCGCCCGGTCTGCTCTCGAGCCAGCTCTACGCGAGCGACGAGGCGGGGGGGCGTCTGGTGCGGCCCGCGGACCGTCGCGAGGTGACCCTCGGTGATCGCTGCGAGCGTCACCGCTACGGGTTCGCCGATCAGCGCGTGTCGTACGACGACGGCACCGCCGTCTGCGATCCGGCGCTCCTGCGGGTGCAGCCGCCGGGCGACCGTGAGGGCAGGCCCGATTCGACGTGGTGGGTCGGCGTGAACCGCACGATCCGCGGTGGCGAGCGGGTGGGCACGGGCGTCACCCAGGCCGTGCTCTGCCTGCGCTGAGGCGTCTGAGCGCCCGGCGCTCGAGGTGAGCCAACGAGCGCGGCGCGCTGCCGGCGAAGCGGCTCAGCGCCAGGCCTGCGCGTGGCGATCGGCGAGCGCGCGCGCCTCGACGACGTTGTCCTCGATGCTGCAGTAGGTCCAGCTGCCGTAGCGGCCGATCGAGCTCACGCCGCGGCTCTCGAGCACGCTCTTCTTCTGCGCGACGTCCGCGAGCGAGGCGCGCGTGATGTGCACGTACGCGGGGTCCATCACGACGTGGTGCTCGGCGATCACGCGGTGGCCGCTCGTCACGCCCACCTTCGCGAGGTCGGCGAGCACGCGCTCCCTGGCGCGCGCGATCTCGGCGTCGTCGATCGTCGCGGTGCGCGGGTAGCCGAGCTCCACGTACACGCTGAGGTGCGGGGTGCCGAAGATGTTGTCGTAGAAGCCCACCCGATAGAACGAGAGCTCCTTCTGCGGGTAGTACGCCCAGTGGATGCCCTCGGGGCCCTTGCGATCGAAGCCGAGGTTGAAGACGAGCACCTGGTTCCACCCATAGGTGCTCGGCGTGTACGGCAGCCGCGCGGCGTCGAGCAGCTTCACGAACGGCATGCTCGAGACGAGGTGCTCGAACGCGACCTCGCGCTTCGTCGTGGTCGCGACCTTCTTCGCGAGGTCGATCGACACCACCCGCTCGCCGAGGGTGATGGCGCCGCTCTTCAGGCGGCTCGCGAGCGCGTGCACGTACTGGATCGCACCGCCCTCGGGGTAGGTGAACGACGCGTTGTACGTCGCGTTGTTCGCCTCGCGCATGTTCCGCACGATGTCGGTGATGTCGGCGTGCGGGAAGAAGCGGCCCATCGCGTCCACGTCGAGCGTCGCGAGGTCGGTCGCGTAGAGCTTCTCGTTGTAGGGGCGGAGGAAGCGCTCCGTGATGCCGCGCCCGAAGCGCTGGTAGAGCATCTCGAGGAAGCTCGCGGGCTTGTGCCCCTTGGGCGCGCCCCCCGCGAACGAGTTCCAGCGCTCGTCGCGCAGGTAGAGCTCGTAGAGACAGTCGACGAAGTCGGCCTGCGGCAGGTGGTGGATGTTCTTCTGGAACGGGAATTCGACCCAGTTCGTGGGCGTTTCGTGGATCTCGCCGCGTCCGCTCGGAGGCCGCAGGCCGCCGGGCCAGTGGATGCGCGAGTCCTTCTGGACCGAGAGGACCTTCTCTCCCTTCATTCGGCCGACGAGGTCGGCCTCGATGTCGGCGTGCTTGAAGTGGAAGAAGTGCCCCGAGTAGTCCCAGACGAAGCGGGCCGAGCCGCTGGGCGTCGCGACCTCGCGGACGATCGTCTTGCAGTAGCCGCCGATCTCGGTGTCGGCCTCGACGACGAGGAGGTCGTCGCTCGCGCCGTGCGGACCCTCGTGGATGCGGTCTGCGTACGCGAGGCCGGAGATGCCGGCGCCGACGATGAGGTGACGAACGCGCTCCATGTACGATGCCCTTTCTGCGGCGCCCTTTTTCGGAGCGCGGAGTGTAGTGTACGCGCCATGTCCGGCCCCTCCCGCACACGCGCCGCGTCGCTGATCGCGACGATCGCGGCGCTCCTGGTGTCGTCGTTCGTGTCGCTCCCGCCGGTCCGCGCACAGGACCAGGTGGGCGACTTCGGCGCGTCGAGCCCCCCGCCGTCCGAGCCCGCGCCCGCCGCTGCGCCCCAAGACGAACCGTCCCCGAACGACCGGCCGGCGAGCGGACCGGCCGCGGCGAGCGCCCAGCCCGCGAGCGCCCAGGCCGCGAGCGCCCAGCAGTCCGCGTCGAGCGAGCCTGCGGCGAGCGCTCCGCCTCCGGAGACCGCGCCCGGCCCGTCCGCACGGGCGGTCGAGGTACGGGCGGTCGAGGTGCCTGTCGCGCGGCCGATGCCGGCGCCGATCATGGTCGTCGTGATCACGAGCGGCCGCGCACCGGAGGACGTGGCGAACGCGGCGCGCGATGCGGTGATCGCGCAGGTCACTCCGATGACCGGCGGGCGCCCCGTGTTGCCGCTCATGGCCCCTGCGCTGCGGGACGCGATCGCGGCGTGCACGGAGCCGACCTGCATCGGTGGACAGATCGCCGGCGCGGGCGCGTTCGGCGCGATCCTCGTCCGCCTCTCGCGCCGCACCGCGCGTGGGCCGACGCAGCTCACGCTCGAGATGGTCGATCCCGTCAGCGGCTCGCCGCGCCTCACGCCCCTCACCGGCACGATCGCCGACGCTGCGAGCGCCGCCGCGACGCTCCAGCCGCTCACGGCGCAGCTCCAGGGCGTGATGTTCTCGCCGCCCCCGCCGCCGCCGACCTTGCTCGTGACGGTGAACGTCGATGGCGCGCACGTGCGCGTCGACGAGACGGACCTCGGCGAGTCGCCCGTCGCGCGCACCACGCTCGCCGCCGGGCGCCACGTCGTGACCGTGACGCGCGCGGGCTACGTCTCGTCGCGTCGCACGATCGAGCTCAACGATGGCCAGAACGAGCGCCTCGACGTCATCCTCTCGCCGAGCACGGCGACGATGGGCGACGACACGATCACCGGGACGGGCACGGCCGGTGGTGGCACGCCGCTCGTCGAGGAGCCGCTCTTCTGGGTCGCGATCGGCGGTGGTGTGCTGGTCATCGCCGGCATCGCGATCGGCGTCGGTGTCGCGGTCGGCAACAGCGGCCCGGCGCCCGATCCGATGGGCATCCCTCTTCCCCCGATCGAGCCGTGAGGAACGCCATGAAGAAGGTCTCTCTCGCCCTGGCCACGCTCGGTCTCGTCGCGCTCCTTCCTTCGTGCGGGCAGTCGGCGCCCGAGGGCGCCACGCTGCGCCTGCAGTTCACCGGTGTGCGGACCAACGCCATCGACTCGCTCCGCATCACGTTCACGCCGCAGCTCGCGCAGCGCTTCTCGATGCGCCCGACGCAGGTCGTGGACGGCATCACCGTCGAGGTCGCCGCGGACGGCGCGCTCGTGATGAGCGTTCCGGGTGACTACGTGCGCGGGCGCGCGGTGCAGACCGACGACGCCGGCCTGAACCCGCAGCTCGACATCGAGATGTGGAGCGACGACATGACGATGAACGAGGAGCCCCTCGTGCGTGTGACCGTCGATCAGGGCGGCAGCGTCATCGGCCAGGGCTCGGCGTACACGATGGGCTGGCCCCTCGAGCTCGGGGCGATCTCGCAGATCAACGTCATGTGCAACATGGGCTCGCTCATGCAGTGCCAGCGCATGTGACGAGCGACCGGCCCGTGTCTTCGGTGCAAGCGCCCGCGCGTTCGCGAGGGGTCCGCCTCGCGGCGCTCGCCGCGGTGTTGCTCGCGTGCTCGCTCGCGGGCTGCATCCGCTGGATGCCGGCCAGCATCGATCGATCGGTCGGCGGAGAGCGACGGCGCGGGCCGTGGGTGCCGCCGAGCGGCTACGAGCACTTCGTGCGCGCCGAGCTCGCGATGGAGCGCCGGGACTACCGCGCGGCGATCGGCGAGTACGAGCTCGCGCGCAGCGGCGTGATCGATGGCTACCTCCTCGCGCGCGAGGCCGAGGCCGCGTCGCTCGTGCCCGACCTCGCGCTCGCGGAGCGCCTGCTCGAGGAAGGGCTCTCGAGCGACGCCGACTCGGAGCCCCTCTTGCTCCTGCGCGCGCGCCTCGCGCGCGATCGAGGCGATCTCGCGGCGGCGGAGGCTGCGCTCCGCACGGCGCGCGAGGCGGCGCCCGAGGCGGCGGCGCCGACGCTCGCGCTGGCCGAGCTGCTCGCGGCGAGCGGGCGGGGGCAGGAGGCCCTCTCGCTGCTCGACGCGTTCGTGCTGAGCCGCCCGCGTGACGTGCCGGCGCTGCGCGCGTTGCTCGCGCAGGCGCTGCTCGCGCGTGACGTTCGGCGCGCGAGCCTGGCGGCGCTGCGGCTCGTGCGCGCTTCCCCGGTGCATCGTCACGAAGTGCGCGCGGCGATCGAGGGCGCGCTCGCGCACGGTGAGGCGCCGCTGGCGCACGCGATCTTCCGCGCGCTGCCGTTCGCGGAGAGCGAGCTCGATCTCCGCTTCGCGGCGGCCCTGGCGGTTCGCGATCGCGACGAGTGTGAGCGCCTGGCGCTGCGCACCGACGACGGCACGATGAACGGACGCCTGCGCGCGGCCGAGCGCTGGCTCGAGCTCGGAGACGCCGCGCGCGCCGAGGAGCTCGCGCGCGAGGTGCTGCTCGAGAGCGGAGCCAGCACACCCGATCCGCGGGCGCAGCGCATCGTCGCCCACGCGCTCGTGCTCGAAGGGCAATTCGCGCGCGCGGCCGAGCTGCTCGCCGCGATGCCCGAAGGCACGAGCGAAGAGGCCGCGCGCCGCACGCTCCTGGCCACCGCGATCGAGCGCGCGGGCCTCCCCATGCTCGCCCGCGAGGCCGCAACCTCGACGCGCTGAGGGTGGCGTCCGCCAGGGGGGCTGGCGGCGGACACGCCAGTCGAAGGGCGAATTCCCTTCGCTTTTCACGTGCGAACACCGGAACGGAGGCTGCAGGTGGGCCCGCATGCCCAGCACGAAGCACGAGCTGCCTCTGGACCTCCTGCGCAGACGACCCGAGCTCGTCGCGCAGCTGCTCCGCGCGCTGGGGCTCGAGATCGACGCCGTGCTCGTCCCGCGCAGCGAGACGTTCTCGCAGCTCTCGCCATCGAGCTATGCGGCGGACGGAGTGCTCGAGGGCGAGCACGACACCATCGTGATCGAGTGTCAGCTCGCGCGCGACGACGACAAGCTCCGCAGCTGGCCCTTCTACGTCGCCGGGGCGCACGCCGCGACGGGCAAGCGCACGCTGCTCGTGGTGATCGCGTTCGACGACGCCGTCGCCGACTGGGCGAGCCGTCCCATCGCGACCTTCCAGGATGGAGCGTTCCGGCCGATCGTCCTGCGCGCGTCGAGCATCCCGCGCGTGACGGATCTCGAAGCGGCGCGCCGGCAACCCGAGCTCGCGGTGCTCTCGGCGCTCGCGCACGGAGCGGACGTGGGCGCGACGGCGATCGGCCTGGCGGCCTGGGTCGGCGCGGTCACCATCGCGAAGGAAGACACCGATCGTGGCAAGCTGTATGCGGACGCAGTTCTCGCGTCGTTGAGGAGCGAGGACGCGCGCGCCCTGCTGGAGGTGGTGATGAAGACCGAGGGCTACCAGTACCAGAGCGAGTGGATGCGGCAGAACTTCGCCGAGGGGAAGGCCGAAGGGAAGGCCGAGGGGAAGGCCGAAGGGAAGGCAGAGGGGAAGGCAGAGGGGAAGGCAGAGGGGAAGGCAGAGGGGAAGGCAGAAGGGAAGGCAGAAGGTCTGCGGGGCGCGGTGCGCGCGATCTGCGAGGCGCACGGGCTCGGCTGGGACGCGGCGCGGGCGGCGGTGCTCGAGAGCCTGTCGATCGACGACCTCGAGCGTCTCCTCGTTCGCGTGAGCCGCGAGCGACGCTGGCCCGAAGACGCCTGACGAAGTCATGCCAATCACGCGACGGCGTCGGCCTCGATCTCGACGAGCATCCAGTCCGCGATGAGCTTCTTCACCTCGACCATCGTGGTCGCGGGGCGCGTGTCTCCGAAGGCCTCCGCGTGCGCGCGGCCGATGGCCTCCCAGTCCCGCGTGATGTCGGTGACGAACATGCGCGTGCGCACGACGCCTGCGCGCGAGCTGCCGAGCGCGACCAGCGCGCGCTCGAGGTTCGCGATGCACTGCACCGCCTGCGCGTACGCATCGCCCTTCCCCACGGGCTCGCCGGCGGTGTCGAGCGCCGTGGTGCCGGTGACCCAGACGAGCTCGCCGACGCGCACCGCCCGCGCGTAGCCGACGAGCGACTCCCACCGCGCCGCCGTCTGCACGCGATGGCGCGGCGGCGCAGGCGCGACCTCGCCTCCGAACGAGACGCGCCCCGCACCGGCCGGTTCGAGCACGACGTGCACGTTCGCGACGGACCGATCGAGCTCCTCGGCGATGGCCTCGGTGAGCGCGAGCATCGAGCGCGCGCGCTCGGCGCCGACGGGTGGATCGAAGCGCATCACGTGCACGAGCACGGGCCGCGCCGGCTCGACCGAGGGCTCCGCGGGGCCGTTCTCTGCGTAGGCGCCGGTCGCGATCTCGTGGAGGTGCACCCACGTCCCGCGCGGGGCCGAGCCGAGCACGCGCGCCGCGCGATCGGCCACGCGCTGCGCCGCATCGTCGGGCCGGGCCAGGGGCCCCACGTGCTGGATCTCGAGGATGGGCATGCGGTCGCGAGGATACGCGACGCAGCGTCGGGCACACGTCCACGCCGGGCTTTCGCCGTGTGCCGCATGCGGTAGGCTCGGCGGCGTCATGGATCGCATCTGGGCCATCGCTCTCAACACGTTCCGCGAAGCGGTGAGAGATCGCGTGCTCTACGGCGTCGTCGGCTTCGGCGCGACGGTGCAGCTCTTCGCCCTCGCGCTCGCGGAGCTCGCGTTGAACGAGCAGGCGCGCGTCGTGCGCGACATCGGGCTCGCGAGCGTCTCGCTCTTCTCGGTGATCGTGGCGGTCTTCCTCGGCAGCTCGCTCCTCTACAAGGAGATCGAGCGCAAGACGCTGTACGTGATCCTCCCCAAGCCGATCCGGCGCGACGAGCTCCTGCTCGGGAAGTACTTCGGCATCGTCGTCACGGCCGCGGTGTTCATCGGCCTCACTGGCGGCCTCCAGATGCTGCTCCAGTCCACGGTGGCCGGTCTGCCCGGCTGGCTCGCGCTGCTCGTGGTCATCGGGCTCGGCGGCGTGCTCGGGCTCATCGTGTGGCGCGCGCCGGACCCGACGCTCGCGCTGCCGGCGTTCGCGCTGCTCGTGCTCGCCGCGTGCACCGGTGTCGGCGCGGCCTCCGGCATCGCCGTGGTGCCGCTGCTCTGGGCGCTCGCGCTCGTGCTCGGCGAGGTGGTGCTGCTCTCCGCGGTCGCGATGTTCTTCTCCTCGTTCTCCACGCCCTTCCTCACGGGTGCCTTCACCGTGGGCGTGTGGCTGCTCGGTCGCTCGGCCGACGACATGGCCACGATGCGCTCGCGTGTGCTGCCGGAGATCCTGCGCTCGTTCCTCCACGGCCTCGCGTGGGTGGTGCCGAACTTCAACCTCTACGTGCCGAGCCACCGCCTGCTCGAGGGCGTCGTCGAGAACCAGTCACCGCCGTACGCCTACGTCGCGACGTCGCTCGGCTACGGCGCGCTCTACGCTGCGGTCCTCCTGGTCTTCTCCGCGATGGTCTTCCGCCGCCGCGACTTCCTCTGATGGCCTCGCTCGCGCAGGACCCTCGACGCGCCGCGCTCCTGCGTCTCGTGGCGCGCGGCGCGCTCGTGGCAGCGCTCTTGATCTCCGGGCTCGTGCTGCGCGCGTGGCTCTCGAGCGGCACCGAGCTCGATCACGCCGAGGAGGCGCGCTCGGGCGGTGATCTCGAGGCCGCGATCGATCACTACCGCCGCGCGGCGGTCTGGTACTTCCCGGGCAACGTGCGCGCGACCCACGCGCTCGAGGCGCTCATCGAGATCGGCGAGGACGCTCGGCAGCGCGGCGACGCGACGCTCGCGCTCGCGGCCTTCCGCTCCGTGCACGCCGCGACGATGTCCGCGCGCCACGTGGTGGTGCCGCACGACGATCTCCGCCTCGAGGCCGACGAGGCCATCGCGGCGCTCATGGCCGAGGGGCAAGTGCCTCCCGTCGATGCGAACCGCACGGTGGAGGATCGCCGCGCGCTCTACCTCTCGATGCTCCGCGACGACCGCGACGTATCGACGGGCTGGGCGCTCGTCGCGCTCCTGGGCTTCGCGAGCTGGGTCGCGAGCGCCGCGACGTTCCTCTCCCGCGGCTTCGACGACCACGGCGAGCTCCTCGCCCCCGAAGCCCGCCGCTGGGGCACCGGCTTCATCCTCGGCATGGGCCTCTTCCTCCTCGGCCTCGCCCTCGCCTGAGAGCACGTGGCACTCGGATTGATCGATGCGAGTGCCACGGGCTCGATTCGGCGGGAGGGAGGCTCTCGCCGATTCACTCGGCGAGAGGGAGGGGCTGCGGCCAGACCCTCCGGCAAGAAACGT
>JBILLJ010000062.1:0-48801 GCA_044376125.1 Sandaracinaceae bacterium | reverse complement strand
CAACCGCAACTTCCCCGGCCGCTCCGGCCCCGGAAAGGTCTACCTCGCGAGCCCGCTGACGGTCGCCGCGAGCGCCATCGCCGGCAAGATCGTCGACCCCGCCAAGCTCCTCGCCGAGCTCTGAGCCGACGCGGACCCGACGCCGGAGGTCGGCATGTTGCGGGACGGGTCAGAGACCCGCGCATCGGTCCATGAGTAGCGTCGGGCCCCACGCCGCTATCTGACGGGCCAGTCGGCGGGCAGGAGCTTGCGTCCGGTCTTCGACCAGCGTTCCACCACAGACTCCACGAACCGCCGGTCACCCTTCAGGTAGGCGTGCTCAAGGACGATGAACTGCAATCCCTCAAGCTCCGCCTCATCATGCAGAGCCGCGAAGTACTTTCGGAGCGCGGTAGCGTCTTCGCTCTCCTCGACCGTGACTTCGTCGACTATGTCGGGCGGGTAGTACGGGCGGCTGATCTGGTCGAGCAGCAGGACTCCGGGCACGGGCACCTTGCGGCGATGGAAGAATCGATGGAAAGCGAGCAGCACGGCGAGGTGCAGGCTCAAGTAGTTCTCGTCCGACCCAACGTCGCGCATCGGCACGCGTTTCCCGTCGGTCAGGATCCCGCACTCAAGGGTACGCCCCAGGAAGTACACGGACGGCTCGTCGTACTCGGCCTCGAACGGAAGCGGCGCGGCCAGTACTTTGGTCGCGATGGTTCCGATGGTCTGCTGCGCGGCCTCGAGCCGGTCCCGCTTGGCGTCGAGGTCGAGCGTTGCCGCGAGCTCCTCGATGCGCGCGTCGAGCGCGGCAAGGTCTTCGTCCGGGACCGTCGTGTCAGGCTTGTGCGATTCGAGGTATAGGGAGATCCTTCCCACCATGCGGCTCCGACGATGGTCGAGGTCAAGGCGGCCCTGTTCGCCGTCGGCCGCATTCACGGCCGAGCGAATTTGCTCGCGGACGATGCGCAGGTGCTCAAGGTGCGCGTCGAGTTCCCCCTTGCGCTGCGCCACGAAACCGTCGAGCTGCGGCCGAGCACGCTCGATGCTTCGCACATCCTCGTAGAGCGTGGCCTGGGCTTCGCGGATGGCCTTCACGCTCGGAACAAGATGGGCGACGTCGCTCTCGCAAAGGGGGCACGTGTGGTTTTCCCCGTGGTCACGGAACAGCTCGATCTGCTCAAGCTTTCTCGCCTGCGTGCGCGACACATCTTCAAATCCGCCTGCCGCGCCAAGGATCTCCTCCGCTCGTCGGATCTGCGACCGTAGGAGTCTAAGGTCGGAGCGGACCGCGGATTCCTCCTCGTACAACCGGACGAGTGGAGATTGGGCTCCCGAGTCCGACACCCGGTCCGGGGTCCATTTCGCGACTTCGGCGAGGCGCTGCCGCGTTTCCTCGAGTTCCGTCGGCGGCGGATCGGCCACTAGCCCGAGCTCGGCCGATTCAATGTACAAGCCGAACGCGCGGTCATGCTGGTCAGCGACCAGGCGCTGGCGATCCTGGGCCCGCTTCTCCTCGACGGACCGTTTGCGGACCAACCGACGGTACTCAGCCTCGAGTTCCGCGGAAGTCTCGTCACTGACCCTCAGAAAGTAGGGGAGTGAGTCGATGATGCCGACGCGGTGGCCGTCCTGTGAACCGCGCAGCAGGACCGATTTGTTGATGATCACATCGTCGTCCTGCAAGAGGAAGGGCATCACCTGCCGCGCCGAAATCGTGGCCGGCGCGCGTGTGGGCGAGAACGTCTCGCCGGCCGCGACGCCCATGCCGATCTCCTCCGCCAGCAACCGCATGACGGCCGTCACGGTGCCGGTGTTCTTGAGGCCGCTCGAGCCTTCCGGCAGTCGCAGTGTCGTGGTGCTCCCTCGATTCCAATACATTTGCTGCGGAACCGCTTCGCCAGTAGCGCTCACGGACCGAGCCATGACGAAGGCGGCGCTGTCGCGTTCCCACAGCAAGGCCGCCCAGCTCACGCGATCGCGAATGAAGGGCGGCAGGTGGCACTGCGACGAGCCCATGCAGTAGTCGATGATCTCGGCGATCGCTGACTTCCCGGTGTGCGAGTCGCCAGTAATGATGTTTACACGCCCTAGCTGGAAGGGTAAGAGCCTCCGTCGTCCGTCGTGGCTGTACAGCGCGAGCGCTCGGATCCCCCATCGATTCACGGTGCGACCTCCAGGGCAGCGAAAACGGCGGCGGCGTCTGGCATCTGAGCACACCATGCCCCGAGGCGAGCCGCCACCGTGTGCGCACGTTCGGCCGCGACCGCGCCGACCGGGTCCCTGGGCTCGCGGACCAACTGCGCGGAATGAATGGAGAGGTGGGCGGAGTCATCGAGTGCGAGCACGCTGCGCTGGAGCGCGAAGACGAGTCCTGCGCGTGAGATCCGCTTCGCCTCGCGCAGGTGCTCCGCGAGCTCGAGCCGGATCCACGGCTCACGCTCGAGCCAACGAAGCAGACCGGTGCGCACCTGGGTGCCTTGGAACGTGGCCGCGAGGGGATGCGACAGAGCGATCGGGACCGGCAGGAACCCGAGGGCGAGGTGCGGGCCCCCCTCGTCGTGCTCCTGAAAGCCCCGAACGAAGGAGTAGATGATCAGGGCGCTCCGCGCCGGGTTCGAGTGAGCCAGCGCGTCCGCCGCATAGCTGGTCACGGCTTCACCTTCTTCAGATTGGCGAGAAGCACTTCGAAATCTGGGTGCCAACCCACCTGCACACGCTCGGCCAGCTCCTGAAGGGAGCCCTGCACCAAGAATGCCTGATCCCACCTGGGCCGGATCGGCGCGACGTCTTTGTGGGCGTCAAAGTGCGACCAGTCTAGGAGAGTCAGACCCCGCTGGCGCTTCTCTTGGTCCGTTGCCGCTTCGCAGTCGTGGCGCATCGGGCCATGGCGATCCCGCCAGGTCGCGATGAGGGTGTCGTTGAATCGGTTCAGATCGTCGGCGAGACCCGCCCGTTCTGACAGCCATCGCTCGCGCTGCGAACGCGCTCGCCAGCGAGCAAGCGCCGCACGCTCGACCCGCGCCCGTCCTCCGCCTACGAGTTCGATCTGCTTCTCCATCGTCGTTCCGAACTCGGCATCGACCGACGGCGGCTGAACCGAGCTGAAGTCGTCTGCCAGGCTCCGATCGCAAAGCGACGCGGCGATCTCGTTCAAGCGGTCGAGGAGTTCCTCCTTGCGGATCTCGCGCGGCGCAGAGCCGA
Organism: Sandaracinaceae bacterium; assembly: GCA_044376125.1. Lineage (GTDB taxonomy): Bacteria > Myxococcota_A > Polyangia > Polyangiales > Sandaracinaceae > JAFLCL01. The sequence continues at coordinate 45,615 of JBILLJ010000062.1, read as the reverse complement.
TGAGCGAGCGGGCGACGCGAAAGTCCCACCACTCGAGGATCCGCCTAGCGAGCGCCTCGCGGTTCGACCTGGGATACGTGGTGAGCTTGTCGGCCACCGCAACCTCGATCTCCATCGCGGTTCGAGCGGACGCATAGATGCGGATGCGCGACAGCAGGTCCGTACGATCGTCGTGCGAGAGCGCCAGGTAGGCCCTACACCCAGCCAGCCGTTGTGCATACGGCAGCGGCTTGCCCGGCTGCGGCTTCGCCGATGCGGCAGCGACCGCCCCCTCGACGCGATCGGCCTCGGCATCAAGCGCCTCCTTCGCGTCGCCGATGGCCGCACCGCCCTCATTCGTGAGGCCTCGGAGAGGGCTGTCCTTCGCAAGCTTGGCGCAAGTGATAAACGCGAAGCTCGCGCTCGCCGTTGCGAGGTGAGGGATCCAGAAACTGAGGGTCTTCCAGAAGCCGTCGTTCTTCTCGGTCAGGGGTGGCGGCGTGCCGAGGGAGTGCTTGAGTTGCGTGAGGCGCGGGCTCTCGGATCCGCCCTGTTGGATGTCGTCGCCTACCTCGACGCTCACAAACCCGTCATCGCCCTGCTCGAAGAGCAGAAGGAGCGCATATAGGCCCTGGTAGTAGTAGCCAACGGCGGGCCCGGTCGCGTCTTGCTTGGAAGTCTTAGCCACGTTCCCTCCACCACACATCCCTGGGGACGTTCGCCCAGTTCCGCTCCAATCGTCAAGAGGCGCCAGCACAGCGACCCTCGTTGACGTCGACACCTCTCCCCGCTCCCATAGTTACGCCCTCGGGTCCTCCGTCTTGGTAGAGCGGAACTCCCGACCGGCAGGTGGGGCGATTCGCTCGCGCCGCATCCTCGCGTGAAGAGAGCGTATCGCCGCCACGGCCGTGCGCGACTGGTGCGTGGTCGCTTACTCGTTCGGTCTCCCCCGAGGTCCGATTCACCGACAGGAAGAGGCTTGGCTCCACAGACGAAGCACACCCTCGACGAGGTCACAGAAGCTGGGCATCTGCTTCTCTACACTCCGACGAACCGACACCTGCTGGGTGTTGGCACATTTGAGCAGAACGTCGTCGCGATCCTTGGGGCTCTTGGCAGGTGTCGCGAGCCCGAGCGAGGACGCAGCCGCAGCGACGAGGGTTTCGGTGTTCATGGCAAGAAACGTCACCGCCAGGTTCGGCGGATACGACGCAGTGGCGAGTACCCCTCGGGTCAGACCGGAAACTGATGTCGTAGGCGGGAGAGCGAGCAGACGATGAGCCTTGTCTTGATCGAACACCGCCACGACAGGCCCACCTTGAACTCCAATCGATGGGGCCACCAAGCATTGTTGGAGAAGCTTGCTGTCGCCTTTGCAGGGTCGTCCATCGATGCAGTTGCGCAGTTGCCAGTAGCCACCGACACTCAGCCGGTCGGCGACGCAAGCGAGAAGAAGGTCGTGCGGTCCGAAGCCCTTTCGGGGCACCCCGAGTGGGCTGTCTTCATAGAGGACGACAATTCCGCTCACGACGCAACCACTGACCGAGTGTGACCGGCGGCTCGAATCGAGCCAACGCCGCGGTACTCCTTCAACCAACTCCCAAGCGCCTCCGGGTCGAGTCTCAAGAGGTTCATGTCACGCCGCCCGGGTCCTGCGTCGCAGATCAGGGTCGACGCAGCCGGGTCGGAGAGGGCATCGAGGAATCGATCCGAGTGCGTGGTTATCACAACCGGGCGACTCTCGGCGATCTCTTCGAAGAAGCTCACAACCCGCACGAGCAACTCCGGATGGAGATGGAGTTCGGGTTCATCGAACGCCAATAGAGATACCGGAGCAGTGGCAGTCATCGTGAGCCGATAGAGGCCAACAAAGGCCAGGAAGGCGAGCATGCCATCCGACATGTCGTGAGCAGTGACCACCCGGCCGTCGCGAAAAAGAACAGCAACATTCACCTGTCCTCCGCTGGGAGATGACGGCACTTGAATCGTATCGATGTCTTCGCCCAATCCGACACGCACTTCGAACAGGGCTTGCTGCCACTCGGCGTCGCTCCGATTCTTGAGCGCGTGCCAGACGTTCGCGAGGTTGCTTCCGAATCGATCCAGTCGGGTCGTGGGTCGTACAACATTGTCCTGCCTAAGCGGAGAGGCGTCGCCGCGGGCCCACCTTGCGCTAACGCCAAACGGCACATGGACTTCGATTGATTCCAGGGCATTGCGAAGGTTTTCAATTGCAGCATTTGGGGGGAATCGGCCGAAGCTGCTGATCGCTGGGCGCGTAGGAGACATGGATTCAAGCGGCTCCAGCTTCGACGTCCGCTGCGAGAAGATGGTCCCTGACCCGTCGGGCCGCCGATCGATGATGCGCAAAGGCGTCGGGGCACCGGTGTTCAGCAAGAGCGTCTCGCGGACGATGGAGAACCCGCCCCCGGCGGTCTGCCCCAGTGTTATGTCGTACTCGATTTCACCCTGTTCCACCTGAAGCGTGACCCCGAGGCTAAGACTTCGCGAGCCGTGTCTCAAGAGCGACGTTCCGCGGTGGGCTGTATAGAATCCACTCTCAAAGTCCACGCTCAACAGGCGGAGGAGTTCGACGGCTTCGATCAGCGTGCTCTTCCCGGCGCCGTTCTCTCCGATCAAGACGGTCATGCCCCGCAGATCGAGTGTTGCCTTCTCGATGCAACGCATTCCTGAGACGCGGAGCTGGCTGATCCGGGGAGCGGCGGTGCGTGCGACCATCGCTCTAGTCTAGGCCCTTGGCTGCCGGTGCGTCTATGGTCACCTCGACGGTGCCGCACCTCACGCGGTAGCAGGCGACGCTCACGAACATGGCGGTCGAGGCCGGCGGCTTCACAGGCGTCCTCGAGCCGAGCGAGGTGATCGTGGACTACCTCCACGAGATGCGCGGCACGCCCAAGGACGAGATCCGCGCGCGCATCGTGACGAGCGACCCGGACGCGCAGTACCTCGAGACGTTCGAGATCGATCTCGCCGAGGTGCCCGTGATGCTCGCGACGCCGGGCGATCCGCGCAACGGCGTGGACATGGGCACGTTCACGGACGAGGTGGCGATCGACATCGCGTACGGCGGCTCGTGCACGGGCGGCAAGAAGGCCGACATGGACCAGTACGCGCTGGTGCTCGGCAAGGCGCTCGCGAAGGGCAAGAAGGTCGCGCCGGGCGTGAAGGCGTACATCCAGTTCGGCAGCCAGCACATCCGCCGCTACGCGGAGGCGAAGGGCTACGTGAAGCTCTTCACGGACGCTGGTGTCGAGCTCATCGACCCGAGCTGCGGCGCGTGCATCAACGCCGGTCCCGGCGTGAGCGACAAGGCGGAGCGCATCACGGTGAGCGCCATCAACCGCAACTTCCCCGGCCGCTCCGGCCCCGGAAAGGTCTACCTCGCGAGCCCGCTGACGGTCGCCGCGAGCGCCATCGCCGGCAAGATCGTCGACCCCGCCAAGCTCCTCGCCGAGCTCTGAGCCCGCCGAGAGCTGCGACTGACGCGCGTGCGGGCATCGCGTATCCTCCCCGGGTGTCGAACCAGCGAGGGATCGTGACGAAGCGATCGAAGGCAACGGGCTGGGCGTGCTTGGCGCTCGGGGTGTTCGTGATTCTCGTGGCGGCCGCGGCGCCTCGGCGCGGATCGGCGCAGGCGGCGGCCGTACCGAGCGTGCTCGCGGGGACCTGGACCTACGACGGTACGCCGGCGCGCGCGATGAACATCATGATGGCGGCGTTCGAGCCGGGGATCCGGACGTTCCCGGAGCTCTTCCAGGGCTTCGCGCGGGACCGAGTGCGCACCAGCAACCAACCGCCGTCGCGCATCCTCATGGGGCTCGAGGGACCGCGAGTGCGCGTCACGCTGCACACGGACAGGACGATCGTGCTCGAGGGCCCGCTGGGCGGGGCGGCGACCACGCGGGTGGGCGTCGAGGGCGACGCGCGTGTGACGTTCGGGCTCACCGGCGGCTGGCTCGAGGTCCGGTGGGACGGTGAAGGCGACCTCATCCAGGTCTTCTCGACCGAGCCCGACGGCTCGCGCATGCACGTGGACTTCACGGTCATCGCGGACCGCCTCCCCGCGCCCGTGCGCTATCGCCTCGACTACGTGCGCCAGCCGGCGGGCTGAACGCCGCCGTCACCTCGCCGATCCATCCGGCCCACGAGCGACTCGCGCCGCGATCCGCGTCGGAGCATCAGCTCACACCACCACGTCGAGGCAACGCGGAGCGGCCGTCTCGTGTGAGGATGGACCCCAGTGATGGTCGAACACGACGAGACGATCTGCGAGTTGCGTCGGCTCGCGTCGGAGGTGGATCGGGCGCGTGTCGCCTCTGCATTCGTCGCGAGCGTCGTGCGAGGGCCCGACTTCTGGCGGCTGCCGCTCTTGGCGCTGGCGTTCGCCGAGCGCGTGCCGGATCACACGTTCGAGCAGTGGAGCTCGAATCCGAACGTTTGTGCGATCTGCGGTGGCATCGCGTCGAGTCGACATGACGGCCCGCCACCGGCCGGCATGTACGGGGTTGGCTACATCGCCACGATGGCCGGCGTCCTCTCGGAGGCGCGCGCGTCCGTGTCGAGCGCACCCGAGCCGACACCCACGGAGATCACACGCTTCGCAAAGCTGCTGGCTCGCGTCGATGATCTCGGCAGCAAGGACGGGCCGAGCAAGCTGAGTGCGGCCTGGGGACGCGCCGAGCGAGCGCTGGGCGACACGGACGCTCGAGAGTTGGTCCTCGAGACGCTCGCCGTGTGCGGAGTCCTCGAGACGCCGACGCACCCTGGACTCACCACCCGCTGGACTGACCACCGGGAGCGAGGCGGGTTCGCGAGCGGAGAACGGATCGCTCCCCTGTCACTGTGGCGCGCAGGCCTCGGCGTGAGTCGCGCCAACTTCGACGGCTGGTTCGGCCACCTTGGCGTCCAGCTCGCACCGAGCCAGCCGTCCAGAGTCACGGAGGCGCTCGCGGCGCATCGCGCGACCTTGAGGCGTCGAGACGCCGAAGCGCGACGAAGCGCGAAGCGGACCGAGCTCGAGGTGGGGGACGTGATCGCGTTCACCACGCGCCGCGGCTACGCGGCGGCGGTGGTCATCGGCCCCGACGGCGGGCCCCGCCCCATCCTGTCGTTCATCGACTGGTGTGGTGTGTCCTTGCCCGCGCTGGACGAGCTGCGCGGGCGAGCGGCGCTCGGCACGCCGAACGGGCATCGCGCCGAGTACGAGCCGGTCGAAGTCTTCGACCTCCGGAGGCGCATCGACCCCGCGGGCCGCTGGGTGACGATCGGATCGGGGGCGGAGGAGCCATCGTCGGCGCATCTCGTTCGCCGAGCGGGATTCCGCGCAGCGTTCGTCGGGGATCTCGAGCGGATCCTCGGCGAGCGCGGCTTCTTCGATCCATGAAGCCTGCGTGAGCTCGGGTTCGTGCGATCGCTCAGCGAGCCCGACGCACTGCGCCGGAGAGATGACGCGATCAGTGCTCGGGCGCGTACGCTCGCGGGCGGAGGACCCGATGACCCCGACTCTGCAGGCGCATGGGCTCGACGAGAAGGACGTCGCGCTCGGTCACGACGCGGCTTCGCTCAAGCGCGACTTCGCGAAGAAGCTCTACTTCGATCTCGCGAAGTTCCCCGGCGTCGCGACGCGCAACGATCACTACCTCGCGCTCGCGCTGGCCGTTCGCGATCGGCTCCTCCACCGCTGGGTGAGCTCGGCGCGCACGTACCTCGAGGGCGAGCACCGCACCGTGCTCTACCTCTCGGCCGAGTACCTCCTCGGTCCGCAGCTCGGCAACAACCTCCTCGCGCTCGGCATCGAGGGCGAGGCGAAGAAGGCCCTCGATCAGCTCGGCCTGTCGCTCGAGGAGCTCGTCGAGCACGAGGAGGAGCCGGGCCTGGGCAACGGCGGCCTCGGTCGCCTCGCGGCTTGCTACATGGACTCGCTCGCGACGCTCGACATCCCCTCGATCGGCCACGGCATCCGCTACGAGTTCGGCATCTTCCGACAGGCCATTCGCAACGGCTGGCAGGTCGAGCTCACGGACAACTGGCTCCGACACGGCAACCCGTGGGAGGTGCGCCGCTGGGACATCGAGCACGTCGTCGGCTTCGGTGGACGCACCGAGCAGCGTGAGGACGCGCTCGGCAAGCTGCGCGTCCGCTGGATCCCCGAGCGCGTCGTGAAGGGCGTGCCCTACGACACGCCCGTGCTCGGCTACGGCAACGCGAACGCGAACTTCCTCCGCCTCTGGAGCGCCGCCGCAGACGAAGAGCTCGACCTCGATGCCTTCCAGATCGGCGACTACCGCAAGGCGGTGGAGGACAAGGTCCAGAGCGAGAACATCTCCAAGGTCCTCTACCCGAACGACCAGACCGCGGCCGGCAAGCAGCTGCGCCTCGAGCAGCAGTACTTCTTCGTCTCGTGCGCGCTCCAGGACGCGATCCGCGTGCTCCTCCAGCGCAGCACGATCGAGGGGTTCGCCGACAAGTACGCCATCCAGCTCAACGACACGCACCCCTCGCTCGCCGTGCCCGAGCTCATGCGCCTCTTGCTCGACGTGCACGGCCTGGGCTGGGACGAGGCCTGGTCGATCACCACGCGGTCGATCGCGTACACGAACCACACCCTCCTCCCCGAGGCGCTCGAGACGTGGCCGCTCGATCTCCTCGGGCGCCTCTTGCCGCGCCACCTCGAGATCATCTTCGAGATCAACCACCGCTTCCTCGAGGAGATCCGCGCGCGCTTCCCCGGCGACGAGGCCCGCGTGCAGCGCATGTCGCTCATCGGTGAAGGGCAGGTCCGCACCGTGCGCATGGCCCACCTCGCCTGTGTCGCGAGCCGCCGCATCAACGGCGTCGCGGCCCTGCACTCGCGCCTCCTCACCGAGACCGTGCTGCGCGACTTCGCCGAGGCCTACCCCGACCGCTTCACCAACGTGACCAACGGCGTGACGCCGCGCCGCTTCGTGGCGCTCTCGAACCCGAGCCTCGCCACGCTCGTCACGAGCGCCATCGGCCCGGGCTGGCTGTCCGACCTCGAGCGCCTCCGCGGCCTCGAGCCGCTCGCCGACGACGCGGCGTTCCGCGAGAGGTTCCGCGCGATCAAGCGCGCCAACAAGGATCGCCTCGCGCGTCAGCTGCTCGACCAGCACGGCCTGCACATCGAGCCGAGCTGGATGCTCGACGTGCAGTGCAAGCGCATCCACGAGTACAAGCGCCAGCTGCTCGATCTCCTCCACGCGCTCTGGCGCTACGAGCGCCTGCGCCGCGGCGAGCCCGTGCTCGAGGTGCCGCGCACCATCCTCCTCGCGGGCAAGGCGGCCCCCGCCTACACCACGGCCAAGCTGATCATCCGCCTGGCGCACGCGGTGTCGGAGCTCGTCGAGAAGGACGCGCGCGCGCGTCGCCTGCTCCGCGTGGTGTTCGCGCCGAACTTCAACGTGAAGAGCGCCCAGCGCCTCTATCCGGCGGCCGAGCTCTCCGAGCAGATCTCCACGGCGGGCATGGAGGCCTCGGGCACCGGCAACATGAAGCTCTCGATGAATGGGGCCCTCACCATCGGTACGCTCGATGGCGCCAACGTCGAGATCCGCGAGGCCGTGGGCGCCGAGCACTTCTTCCTCTTCGGAATGACCGCCGAGGAGGTCGTCGCGCGGCGGCCCACGTACCGACCGCGCGAGGTGGTCGCTGCCGACCCCGAGCTCGCGCGTGTGCTCGATCTCCTCGCGAGCGGCGCGCTCGCAGGTGGCGACGCGGGCCTCTTCCGGCCGCTCGTGGACAGCCTGCTCGAGCGCGACGCGTTCATGGTGCTCGCGGACTTCCGCCCGTACGTCGCCGCGCAGGAAGAGGTCTCTCGCGCCTACGCCGATCCCGAGCGCTGGACGCGCAGCGCGATCCTCAACGTCGCGCGCATGGGGCGCTTCAGCTCCGATCGCTCGATCCGCGACTATGCGCGCGAGATCTGGCAGGTCGCGCCGGTGCGCGTGCCCGCGTCCTGAGCTCGTCGCGCGCTCGGCCTCGATGTCGCTCCAGCCTCGAAGCGACGCGGAGCGACATCGAGGCTCACTTCCAGCGCACGGCGTAGCGGGCGCTCCGCGCGTCGTGCGCGACCATGTCGCAGACGCTCTCCTTGCCGCCCGTCACGTCGACGACCGCGCGCAAGAGGGCCACGTTCGAGAGCTGGTTCAGTCGGCTGTGGAGGTGCGGTGGATGCGAGAGCACGAGCTCCGCGCCCTTGTCGGAAAGGGCCGCGAGCTCGATGTCGGTGCCACGCTGGAAGAGGCCGTGCATGCGCACGCTCGTGCGCAGCAACATGCGCGGTCCGGCGACTGCGAGCAGGTGCCGGTAGGCCTGCGAGCGCCCGACGCGCGAGGACCGCTCGTAGGTCCAGTCGAGCATCGCGCGATCGGTCCGCGCGTGGAGATCGCAGTACACGTGGAACATCGCGTCCGCGTGCACGGCGGGGACCCACGCCGTGAGCAGCGGACGCTCGTGCACCATCGCGGCGAGCTCCGAGGGCAGCGGCACGTCCGTGAGGTCGACCTCGTCGAGGATCGATCGGACCAGGGCGCCCTTGGTCTGGCACTCCGGGTACGACGCGAGGCCGGCGGGCAGGGCCGCGACGTACGCCGACAGCGATGGGAGACGTGCCGCGTCGAGCACGCCGCTCGTCTACCACGAACGACGCGCCTCGATCAGCGCGCGGGCAGGAACAGCTCGAAGCACGCCCCTTCGCCGGGACGGCTCGACACGGACACGAAGCCGCCGTGGCGCTCCGCGATCCGAGACACGACGGCCAGCCCAAGCCCCGAGCCGAGCGGCTTGGTGGTGAAGAGCGGATCGAAGATGCGCGCGAGCTGCTCGCCTCGGACCCCGGGCCCGCTGTCGCGCACCTGCACCACGCCGTATCGCCCCGGTCGCGCGCGCGGCTGCCCCGCACGCGCCGGATCGACCACGTGCTCGCTCACGTCGACCGTGATGCGGCCGCGCTCACCGACGGCGTCGCGCGCGTTGAGCACGAGGTTCGTGATGGCCTGGTCGATCTGGGTCGCCTCGACCTCGACGAAGGGATCGCCGTGCGCGCTGCGCACGACGTGAACGCCGCGCGGGATCGAGGGCATAACGAGCTCGAGGCTCGCGGCGACGCGCTCGGTCAGGCTCACGCGCGCCTCGGTCGTCCCTCGCTCGCGACCGAGGTGCACGAGGTTCTTCGCGATCGCGCGGATGTGTGCGAGCGCGTCGAGCGCGTCGACGAGCAGCTCCCCGTCTGCGCCGAGCGACTCGGGGCGGATGCGGCCGAGGCTCGCGACCGTCACGGCGAGCAGGTTGTTCAGGTCGTGCGCGATGCCCGCCGAGAGCAGGCCCATGATCTCCACACGCTGGAGGTTCTCCACGTGTCGCTCGAGCGCGCGTCGCTGCTCGAGCAGGCGGTCGCGCTCCTCCAGCGCGCGCACGCGATCCACCGCCGGGCCGACGAGCATGCCCAGCGAGACGAGCGCGTCGAGCTCCGCCTCGCTCGGCACGACCACGCCCTCGTCGCCGAACGAGCCGGCGCCGAGGGCACCGCGCACCGCGCCGCCGACGAGGATGGGCACGTTCACGATCGTGCGGTTGCCGTACCGCGCGACGGTCTCTTTGTTCGTGCGCGGATCGGTGCGCGCGTCCTCGACGATCACGGGCCGCACCGCGATCGCGAGCTCCTCGAGCATCGCGTCTGCGCCAAGAGGGACCGTCGGGAAGCGGGCCGCGATCTCGGCCACCGGCCCCGTGGCCGCGAGGATGCGGACCACCTCCGGAGACTCGGGATCGAACGACGCGATCCACGCCGCGCGATAGCGCGTGCTCTCCACGACGAGCCGCTGGATTGCCTCCGTCAGCGCGGCCGAGGTCGACGCCAGCTGAAGCTCGCCCGAGTGCCGCAGCACTTGTTCGAGATCCACCCGCATGTTCGCCAGCACGATAGCGGATCGACGAAGCGGCCGCGACGTCCTGGAACCGGGCCGATCCGGCAGCGCCGGCAGTGGCTCGCGGGCAGACGCTCAGAGGCCGGACAGGCCGCGCACCTCGATCGTGTGCTCGCCCGCGCCGTTGCACGCGACCTCGAGGAGGCCTGTCGCGGGATCGCGCTCCGCCGAGACGACCGCGCCGTCGCACGTCACCACGAACGAGGCCGGTGCGCGCTCGGGGAGGTAGATCTCGCTCGGTGCCGTGATCGCGTCCTCGCCGCGGAAGCGCACCTCGAGCACGCCGCTCCCGGCGTCGAAGCCGAAGCGTCGCGGCCATCCCGCGATGCGCTCGGGGCGCGGTCGCGAGATCGCGTTCACCACGAGGGGGCGCTCGGTCCACACGCCCGTGGTCGCGTCGTAGTCGTGCACACCCCAGCTGTCCTGCGACTGTTCTTTCCACACCCAGAGCGCCCACGACTCGGCGTGCTCGTCCATGAGCTCGACCTGCATCGTGAAGTACTCCTCGGCGCGGATGCCGTTCGGGTCGTAGCCCCACTCGCCGATGAGCAGCGGCGTGCCCCACGAGGCCGCCTCGCGCACCGCGTTCGTGTGGCTCGTTCGCAGCGTCTCGCGCGTGAACGCGCGTCGCTGCGCCTCGGTGCCGTTGAACGCGAGCGTGTACGAGTGCGGCGCGTAGACGCCGCCCGGCACCGCGAACGGGCTGTCTGCGAGCGCCGCGCGATCGGTGAAGTTGCGCGGCACCGAGGGCGGCTCGAAGTAGGAGAGGCGGCTCGGGTCGGCGCCGCGGATCGCCTCGGCGACGAGCTCGTTGAGGCGACGCGTCTCGGCGTCGCTGGCGACGGGCTCGTTGTAGATCTCGAAGCCCACGACGATCTCGTCGCCGCGAAGGGCCTGGGCCACGTGCACCGCGGCCTCGGTGAAGCGCGCGCGCAGCGCGGGGCCCGGCGCGTCGTCCCCGAAGAACGTCGCGAACGCGGCGAGCACCTGCGGCGAGGTCCGTCGCGCGCCGAGGTCCTCGAGCGGACCTTCGAGGAGCATCGTCGGTGGCGGCGAGATCGCCCACAGCGGCGCGCCGTCCTCGCCGATCTCCTTCGAGTACGCGTCCTGGTGCCAGTCGACGAGCACGTAGATCCCGTGCGCGCGGCACACGTCGAGCACCTCGCGCAGGCGCGCGACGTAGCGCTCCTCGAAGGCACGCGGCGTCTCGTCGCGCGGCTCGAGCGCGCTCCAGTTGATCGGGAGGCGGAGGAAGTCGAGGCCGAGGGCGCGCATGCGACGCGCGTCCTCGTCGGTGAAGTCGGGGATCTCCTCGAGCGCCGTGCGGCCGTCGTCGAAGGTCACGTCGAAGAGCCCTTCCACGCGCGCGTTCACGCCCCGGAGCATCACGACGCGTCCGGCGTCGTCGACCAGGAGCTGACAGCGAGGCCTCAAGGGCGAGAAGCCTGCGAGCGGCTCGCTCGTGCAGTCCGCGATCTCCCGTGGTGCCATCGGCCCGGCGTCGAGCGCGGGCGCGTCGTCGGTCGCGCCGGCGTCGAGCGCGCTCGGGCCCGTGTCCGTGGCCACGGGATCACCACCGCAGCCGGCCCCACCCACGCTGGCCAGAGCGAACAGACATGTCATCGAGGAGAGCGCACGTCGCATGCGCGGGACCATAGCCGCCCCGCTGCGATCACGCGATCACGCGCCGTGGAGCTCTCGCAGGGTCGGGTCCGCCTCGCGCAGCTCGGCCGCCGTGAAGTCGCGGGGTGAGGTCCAGAGGTCGATGCGCACCGCCCAGGCATCGGAGACGTCGCGGATCGATCGCAGCACGGTCTCGGCAGCGCCGGGATCTCGGACGTCGATCTCCGGGATGCGACCGGGGCTCTCGACGTGGAGCGCGACGACGACGAGCGGATCGGCGCGGAACGCAGTGCCTTCGGTGCCGCCCGGCGTGGCGAAGCGCGCCCGCACGTCGCTCGACCAGGACTCGAAGATGCCGCGCGCCTTGCCGCTCGGCAGCGGGCGCGTCGCGTCGAGACCCACGAAGCGCCACGCGCTGCGGTGCGAGAGCAGCACCTTCGCCACGCGGGCCGCGCGCCCCGCCATCGGTCCCTCGTTCGCGCTCCGCAGCGCATCGAGGATCGGGAGCGCGACCGTGCGCTCCATCGCGAGCCGCAGGCCCACGAGATCGTGCTGGTCTCCGTCGAGCAGCTCCATGGGCGTCGCGAAGCGCGGATCGCGCGGCGGCTCTCTGCGTCGCACGAGCCAGTCGAACCCGTGCCGCGTCAGCAACAGCACGAGTCCGAGCACCGCGGCGAACGCGAGCAGTACGCCGAGGTCCGTCGCGGGATAGCTCAGGTAGTAGAAGAACGTGACGGCCGTGGCGATGATGCCGACGACCGCGCTGGTCATCGGGTCGAGGGCGTCAGTGCGCAACGCGCCCTCCTCTCCGCGCGACGGCACGTGAGGCCTCGGCGTACCCTCGATGCGTGCGCGCGCCGCCTCGTCGTCGCGCTCCGATCCCGCCCCGCGCGAGGCTGGGCCCGATCACGCTGGGCCCCTCCACGAGGGGCTGGATCACGCTGTGCTCGACGCTCGCCGGCTCCTGCACGTCACCGATGGTAGGGGAGGATGCGAACGGGCGCGAGGACGTTGTGGTGCCCGCCGCCGCCTCGCTCGATGCCCCCCGCGTCGAAGTCGAAGCCAGGGTCGAAGTCGAAGCCAGGGTCGAAGTCGAAGCCAGGGTCGAAGTCGAAGCCAGGGTCGAAGTCGAAGCCAGCACCGGAGTCGAAGCCAGCACCGGAGTCGACGTGACTGCCACTCTCGCGCCCGAGCGTGGGAATCGGCTCACGCTCGGTTCGTCGCTCAGCGCGCCCAGCCGAGCGTGACCGCGAGCAGCGAGCCCAGGACGTAGAGCCACACCACGTCGATCGGGCGAACGGGCGTCCGGCCCGGGCCGCCCCGGAACACCGCCGCGAAGCTCGCGAGCGCCGAGCCGACGAGGCCCAAGAGGCCGACGAACGAAGGAGCACGGGCACCGCCGAGGAGCGCGGCCGCGGCGCCCAGGCCCACGCCCACGGCGAGCGCCGCGACGCCATCGGGGCTCACGCGCGTCCTCGACTCGCGGGCGAGCAGCCCCGAGCTCGCGCCGGCGAGCAGCGCTGCCAGCGGCGCGGCACCGAGCCACGGCGCTGCGAGCGCGACCGCAGCGACGAGCGAGAGGCGCGCGGCCCACTGCGGGCGCCGGCTGCGTGGCCAGGCCTTCGAAACTGGCGTCTCGAGGGCCCAGAGCGCGTGCGCGGCCAGCGCGAGCGCCGTGGCGGAGACGGGGACCCACACGGCCTCGAGCGCCGAGCCGCCGAGCACGAGGCCGGCCGCCAGCGCGATCGTGCGGCGCGGCCAGGCGAGCGAGTGGGCGAGGCTGCTCACGCGGCCACTCTACGGGCCCGAGCGGAAACAACCTACCCGTTTCGCCGCCGGGGCATCCCCTCCAGCGCCGCGTCGCCGATCCGAACAGGTCGCTTCTGCCCGGCCCCTATCGAGCACGGAGCGCGCCGAGTAGATTCGGCGACGTGCTGCGCGTCACGCCGCTGGCGACCGGTGTTCGTTTCGAGGTGCAGGTCGCACCGCGCGCCAGCCGCGAGGCCGTGCTCGGCGAGCACGACGGCGCGCTCAAGATCGCGCTCACCGCGCCGCCGGTCGATGGCGAGGCCAATGCCGCGCTCGTCGCCTTCCTCGCCAAGAAGCTCGGCGTGCCCAAGCGCGACGTGCGCATCACCCAGGGCACGAGCAGCAAGCGAAAGACGCTCGAGGTCCAGGGCACGACGTCCGAGGCGGTGCAGGCCCTCGCGCGCTGACGCGCCGGACACACGTGCGCTCCACCGCGCCACGCTGCCGACACGTGGGGGGTTGGTGCGCACGAGAAGGTGGCGCGCACAAGCATCGTGATTCGCCACGGAACTCAGGGTGCGCGGCGAGGTGTGTGCTGCTGCAACGATTGTCGTAGACGCCAATTCCGAACGTGCCTGTCTGCGTTCGACAGCCTCGATCTCGACGCCTAGTATCGCCCGCCTTTTTGCGGAGTTTCATGACGTACTCGAGTGAGCTCTCGGGCTTCTACAAGCTGTCTCTCGCCGCTCGGCGCGAGAAGCTGGCCGGCCTCCTCGGCCTCGACGCGGCCGATCTCGCTTCGCTCGCGGGCGATCGAGGGCTTCGCGACGCGCAGGCCGACCAGATGGTCGAGAATGCCGTCGGCATCCTCGGGATGCCGCTCGGCGTCTGCGCGAACCTGCGCGTGGACGGCCGCGACTACGTCCTGCCGATGGCGGTCGAGGAGCCGTCGGTGATCGCCGCGTCGAGCCACGCGGCCAAGATGCTGCGCGCCGGTGGCGGCGTGCTCTCGCGCGTGTCCGAGCCACTCGTGATCGGCCAGATCCAGCTGCTCGAGGTCGCCGACCCGGAGGCCGCGACCGCGGCGGTGCGCGGCGCAGAGGCCGAGCTGCTCGCGCTCGCCAACGCCAAGCACCACGCGCTCGTCGGCGCCGGCGGTGGTGCGCGTGCGATCGAGGTGCGTCGCCTTCCTCGCCTCGCGGACGACGATCCCTGTGGCGACATGCTGATCGTCGAGGTCGTCGTCGACGTGCGCGACGCGATGGGCGCCAACGCCGTGAACTCGATGTGCGAGCGCCTCGCGCCGCGCGTCGCGGACCTCACCGGTGGTCGCGTGAACCTGCGCATCCTCTCGAACCTCACGGATCGTCGGCTCGTGACGGTCGAAGGGCGCGTGCCGTTCGCGCACCTCGTGGACAAGGCACAAGGCGGCAAGAGCGGAGAGAGCCTCGCGCGCCGCATCGAAGAGGCCAGTGTCTTTGCCGAGCGCGATCCCTACCGCGCCGCGACGCACAACAAGGGCATCATGAATGGCATCGACGCGGCCCTGCTCGCGCTCGGCCAGGACTTCCGTGCGATCGAGGCGGGCTGTCATGCGTACGCGGCGCGCTCGGGCCGCTACACCGCGATGGCCAGCTGGCGTGTCGAGAACGACTGTCTCGTCGGTCGCATGACGCTGCCGATGGCCGTCGGCACGGTGGGCGGCATCGTGAAGGTGCACCCGGTCGTCCAGATCAATCGCCGCATCTCACGCATCGAGTCCGCGCGCGAGATGGCCTGTGTGGTCGCGGCGGTCGGCCTCACCCAGAACCTCGGAGCGCTCCGCGCGCTCTCGGCCGAGGGCATCCAGAGCGGTCACATGCGCCTGCACGCGCGCAACGTCGCCGTGGAGGCCGGGGCGCACGCCGACGAGGTCGCCGAGGTCGCGCGCCTCATCGCCGACGCGGGGGACGTCCACCTCGACGCGGCCAAGCGCGCGCTCGCGACGATTCGCGCGCGCGGCGCCGCGCCGAAGAAGGCCGCGCTGCGATCCGTCAAGGACGCGGGGCGAGACGCGAGCGCCGAGCCGATCGCGCTCCCGCCGCGCGCCGCACGACCGCCGCTCCCCCCCACGTTTCGTCCCCGCCCCGAGCCCTCCGAACAGGTCACGAGGATCCGCATGTCCGACGACGTCATCCGCCCCCTCCAGGCCGCGCGCGTGGGCGACGGTCCGAACCCCGACCGCACCTTCCGAGGCAAGGTCTTCGTCACCGGCGCGAGCGGCCACCTCGGCGCGAACCTCGTGCGACGCCTGCTCGCCGATGGCCAGGACGTGCGCGTCCTCTTGCGCCGCGAGAGCAACAACGCCGCGGTCGACGGGCTCGACGTCGAGCGCGTCTGGGGCGATCTCCGCGATCTCGACGCCGTCGCACGCGCGATGAAGGGCTGCACGACCGCCTATCACGTGGCGGCGCACGTCTCGACGCTCGAGCCCACACCGACGCTCGAGCGCGAGATCTACGAGTCGAACGTGCTCGGCACGCAGCACCTGCTCCGCGCCGCCATGCACCACGGCTACGAGCGTGTCGTCGTGACAGGCTCGTTCAGCGCGGTGGGCTACGACCTCGACGACTCCACGCGACCGGGCAACGAGACCCTCAGTCACTATCCGTTCGGCGGCGCGCTGCCCTACGGCGTGACCAAGGCACTCACCGAGATGGAGTGCTGGAAGGCCGCGCTCGAGGGGCTCGACGTCGTCGTCGCGACCTCCTGCGCGATCCTCGGGCCGCACGACCACAAGCCCTCTCGCATGGGCTTCACGCTCGTGGACTTCGCACACGGCAAGGTGCCCGCGTACATCCCCGGCGGCTTCGACTTCGTCGCCGCACGCGACATCGCGGAGGGCCATGTCCTCGCGATGCGCCGCGGGCGCACGGGGCAGAAGTACGTGATCTCCACGCAGTTCCTGTCGATGGACGAGATCATGGAGATCTTCGAAGAGGTCACCGGGCGTGCGCGCCCGCGGCTCAAGCTGAGCCCCGCGATGATGGCAGGCGTCGCGAAGGTCTCGAGCTTCGTGCTCGACCGCTTCGCGCCCGAGGTCCCGCAGCGCTTCACGCCGGCGGCCGTGCGGATCCTGCGGATGCAGCGCCGCGCCGACACGTCCAAGGCGCGCGCCGAGCTGGGCTACGAGCCCACGTCGATCCGCCGCGCCGTGCACGAGGCCTACGCCGACTTCGCGCGTCGCGGGATGGTGCCAGTCCGTCCGGGCATGGTGGATCCCGCCGACCGTGGCAGTCGCGCCAAGGCACCGCCCGAGGCCCGCGTCGAGTCCGCGTGAGTCGGCGCGCTCCTCGGAGCGCACGAGTCCAGAGAGAGACCAGCGGCCCAGCGCCGCTGCCGGAGACCATCCAGATGAGCGAAACGACCCACCGCGACGCCAACGTCGTCATCCTGGGCGCGGGCCCTGCAGGCACCGCGGCCGCTGCCCAGCTGGGCCTGCTCGGCGTGCGCGACGTCGTGCTCGTCGATCGACACGACTTCCCGCGCGACAAGACGTGCGGCAGTGGCCTGTCGCCGCGCGGCATCGAGACGCTCAAGGAGCTCGGTGTCTGGCACGACGTCGAGCCGCACAGCTATGCCATCCACGGCATGCGCCTCGTGACCAAGGGTGATCACGAGAGCTGGCAGTCCGCCGGCGACAAGGCCGCTGCGGTCGTCTGCCAGCGCCGCATCCTCGACCACGTCCTCTTGAAGAAGGCCGTGTCGCGCGGCGTGACCTTCGTGCCCGGTTTCAACGCGACCGAGGTGCTCCGCGAGGGGGATCGCGTCGTCGGCATCAAGGCGCAGGACGGCTCCACGGTCCGCGCGAAGTACGTGATGATCGCGGGTGGCTCGCACTGCCGTGTCGGCCTGCCCGAGCAGCGCCCGCGCCAAATCATCCAGGCGATCATGGGCTGGTGGGACGACGTGCCGTTCCGCGCGAATCACCTCGAGATGATCTTCGACGCCTCGCTCGAGCCCTACTACGGCTGGCTCTTCCCGGAGAACGAGCGCCGCGTGAACATCGGCATCACGTACGAAGAGCGCGACGGCAAGCAGAACGCGCGTGAGCTCTTCCAGCGCTTCCTCGACAAGCACTATCGAGAGCGCCTGAAGAACGCCACGCAGGTCGGTGGCTGGAAGGGACACCCGGTCGTCTGGTCGTATGCGATCGAGAAGCTCACCGCGCCCGGTCGGCTCGTGATCGGCGAGTCCGGCCTCATGACGCATCCGGCCACCGCCGAGGGCATCTATCAGGCGATGAAGTCCGGCATGCTCGGCGCTGGCGCGGTCTCCGACATCCTCTCCGGGCGACGCACCGAGCGCGAGGCCTTCGCGTCCTACGAGCGTCGCTGCAAGCAGCAGTTCCAGCTCGCCTTCTGGGCGGGCGGTGTGTTCCGCCGCGTCGCGCGCACGGACGCGCTCGACTGGGTCGTGCAGGCCAGTCAGGTGCCCGCGGTCAAGTCCGCGGCGGCCCGCATCCTCGCGGCGCTCTGAAGACGAGGCGGTGCCATGTCCGGGAATCGACACGACGTGGTCGTGCTCGGCGCAGGCCCCGCGGGCTGCGCCGCCGCACTGACCTTCTCGCGACAGGGTCGCTCGGTGCTCCTGCTCGAGGCCGATCCACGCCGTCACGATCGACTGGGCGCGGAGTGGCTTCACCCCACCGCGCTCGCGTCGCTCGAGGCGCTCGGCGTCGATCTCGCGCCTCCGCGTCCGTTCCCGACCGGGCGCGGCTGGGCGTTCCACCCGGACGACGGCAGTGAGCCCGTCGTCGTGCCCTATCCCTCGGGCTCGCAGGGCGCCGCGATCCAGCACGACGTGCTCGTCGAGACGCTGCGCGAGCACGCCTCTCGCGCCCCTGGCGTCACGTACGTGCCGTGGTCGCGCGCGACGCGCGTCGAAGGAGCGAGCGTCTCGTACGCACGGCGCCTGGCGTCGGGCCGCGTGGAGGTCGAGACCGCGCACGGCGAGCTCGTCATCGGCGCGACCGGCCGGAGCGGTGCGCCGTTCGCGGAGGACGAGCCGCTCTACGTCGCGACGCCGCCGTGCTCGCGCCTGCTCGGCCTCGTGCTGCGCGACGCGGGAGAGCTCCCGTTCGAGGGGTTCCAGCACATCGCGACGGGCGGTCCGGGGCCGGTGGTGCTCCATCGCCTCTCGCCGAGCGAGATCCGCGTCCTGCTCGACGTCCCGCTCTCTCTCGCGCTGCCCTCGGACAAGAGCGCGGAGCGCGCCGTCGTGCTCGAGGAGGCCTATCGCTCGATGATCCCGGCCTCGCTGCGCCCCGCGTTCCGCGCGTCGCTGCGCGCGGGCCTCGAGCAGACCCAGAACGCCGTGCGCCCGCGACAGGGCTTCGGTGCCGGTGGCGCGCTCGTCGGAGGGCGACTCGCCCTCGTCGGGGATGCGCTCGGCTTCCAGCACCCGTTGACCTCCCTCGGGCTCGTGCTGGCCCTGCGCGACGTGGAGGAGCTGGCCGCGAGCAAGACACTCTCGGAGTACGCCGAGCGCCGGCGGAGCGAGTCCCGGGTGCCCGAGATGATCGCGATTGCCCTCTACGAGGTGCTCGCCGATCAGGGGCACTCCACCGTCGCGATCCGCACTGCCATCTTCCGGATGCTGCGCGAGCACCCCGAGGAGCGCCTGCGCATGATGGCGCTCGTCTCGGGACAGAACCGGAGCCGACTCGCGTTCTCGCGGTCCTTTGCGGCCATGCTGCTCCGTGGCGGCCGCGATCTGGCGCTCTGGGGTGCGCGCACGCGCCGCCTCGACGAGACCTCGGGCCTCGTCACCGACATCGGTGCGCGCCTGGGCTGGTTGCTCGGGGGCACCTTGCGTCTGACGTCGGCGCTGCCGTCGTCGCACAAGGGCCCTCGCACCGCCGAGGAGCAATATGGTGCCGCCCTGCGCGCCTCGCGCGCGGGCGCGGAGGTGGTGGGGCTGGCCGCTGCGCCGAGCCGAGCCCCTTCGCCCCGTGTCGCGCCGGCCAGCGCGATCGAGCGTGCCTTTCGCGCGCTCGCACACGAGCAGGACGACGACGGCTCGTTCGAGGGCGAGGTCGTGTGGTGCGCGATGCTCCCCGCCCAGTTCGTGCTCGCGATGCACGTGCTCGGCGTGCCGCTCGACGAGACGCGGCGCCGCCGCCTGATCCGCCAGTTCGAGGTCACGCGCGATGCGCAGGGCACCTGGGGCTTGCACCCGCTCTCGGAGCCCTACCTCTTCGTCACGACGCTCGTGTACGTCGCGGCGCGCCTGCTCGGCGTCGCGGCGGACGACCCGCTGCTCGTGCCCGCGCGTCGGATGTTCGAGCGCGAGAATGGCATTCTCGCGGTGCCCTCCTGGGGCAAGCTCTGGCTCGCGCTCGTGGGTCTCTGGGACTGGGAGGGTGTCAATCCGGTCCTGCCGGAGGCGTGGAGCCTGCCGACGTCGGCGCCCATCCACCCGTCCCGCTACTACTGTCACACACGCAACATCTATCTGGCGATGGCCACGCTCTACGGGGAGCGCTTCGTCGGTCCGATCACGCCGCGCATCGAGGAGCTGCGGCGCGAGCTGTTCCCCGACGGCTTCGAGCGCGTCGACTTCGCGGCAGCCCGGGAGAAGCTCCGTGACGCCGATCTCTGGGAGAAGCCCACGCAGGCGCTCAAGCTCGTCTTCCGGGCGTCCAAGCTCTTCGAGCGCGTCGCCGTGCGCGGCGGTCCGCACGCGCCCGGCCCGCGACAGCGCCTCTTGTCGGAGCTGCGCGATCAGATCCGCTACGAGATGCGGAGCACGCACCACACGTGCATCTCCCCGGTGAGCGGCCTGCTCGGGATGATCGCGCTCCACGCAGCGGACTCGGCCGATCCGGACGTCGCGCGCGCGCTCGAGTCCTTCGAAGGCTGGATCTGGGAGGACGACGAGGACGGACTTCGCGTCGCCGGGGCGCGCAGCGCCTCGTGGGACACGGCCTTCGCGCTCCAGGCCCTCTCCGCGGCCCGCCCGCACCTGGGTGGCGTCGCCGACGACGCGATCGAGCGCGCGGACGCGTTCCTCGCGAGCCAGCAGATCACCGAGGCGACCGGGCGTGAGGCGGAGCACTTCCGCCTCGATCCGCGCGGAGGCTGGTGCTTCGCGGGGATCTGGCACGGATGGCCGGTCAGCGACTGCACGGCCGAGGCCGTGTGTGCGCGCCTCTCGCTCTCTGCCCCACGCATGACGCGTGACGAAGTGCTCGCGGCGGTGAGCTTCATCCTCCGCACGCAGTGCAGCGATGGGGGCTTCGGCAGCTACGAGGCGCGCCGCGTCGATCTGCCGCTCGAGTGGATGAACCCCGCCGAGATGTTCGGCGACTCGATGACGGAGAAGTCATACGTCGAGTGCACCGCGTCGTGCATCGCCGCGCTCGCCGAGGTGCGGCACAAGCACCCTGCGATCCTGCCGGACGAGATCGATCGCGCCATGGCGCGGGCGGCGCAGAGCCTCCGCAGCCTCCAGCGGCCCGACGGCTCGTGGGCGGGTGTGTGGGGCATTCTCCACATCTACGGCACGATGTTCGGCATCCGCGGGCTGCTCGCGGCCGGCGCGCCGCCGCACGATCCCTCGATTCGCCGCGCGTGTGCGTTCCTCCGCGCGCGTCAGAAGCCCGATGGTGGCTGGGGCGAGCACTTCACCTCCATCCACGCGCGCCGCTACGTCGAGCACCGAGAGAGCCAGTACGTCCAGACGGCCTGGGCCATGACGGCCCTGCTCGAGGCGCAGGACCCGGACTTCGCGGCGCTCGAGCGCGCGGCGGCCTTCCTCGCAGGCGCGCAGTCGCCCGATGGCACCTATCCGCGACAGGACCCCGAGGGCCTGTTCTTCCACTCCGCTCTCCTCGATTACGTGCTCTACCGCCGCTACTTCCCGATGTGGGCGCTCGGTCTCTACGAGTCGCGCCGCAAGGAGCGCGCGAGGGCGGCCGAGGCACGTCCAGGCGCCCCGCTGCACGTCTGAGCGTCGCGCGACCGCGCGGCTCTTCCGCACACACCCACTCGCTCATCGAGGCACTCGACATGACGCACCACGACGACTCGTTCTCCGACACCCCGATCGGCGACCGCTACGACGTCGCCATCGTCGGCGGCGGCCCGGTGGGCTGTGTGACCGCGGCGGCGCTCGCGCGCGCAGGCGCCAGCGTCCTCGTGCTCGAGGCCGACCCGAAGATGGCGAGTCGCCTCGCCGGCGAGTGGCTCCATCCGCCCGCGCTCGAGGTCCTGGACCGGCTCCGCCTCGGCCGCCTCGACGGCGCCCGGGCGCAGACCGGGTATGGCTTCTCGATCTTCCCGGACGACGGCTCGCCCGCGATCGAGATGCCTTATCCCACTGGCACCGGCGCCGGCGCGGAGCACGCGCGCATCGTGGCCTCCCTGCGCGCCGCGGCCGCGCGCGTGCCCGGTGTGACGATCGTCGTGCGCGCGAAGGTCACGGCGCTCGACCTCTCCGGCTCGGACGCGATCGTGCGCATCGAGCGCAAGGACGGTCGAGTGCACGACGTGCGCGCCGCGAGCGTCGTGGGCGCGGACGGCAACGTCTCGATGGTGCGCGCCGCGCTCGGCTTCCCCGACGCGAGCACGCTCGTCTCGACCATGGCGGGTGTGGAGCTCGCGATGCCGACGGCGGAGGCCTGTCTGCCGCGCGAGGGCTTCGGCCACGTGGTGCTCGGCGGGCCGGGTCCGGCGCTGTTCTATCGGATCGACGAGACCTACGTGCGTGGCTGTCTCGAGGTCCCGCTCGCGGACCGGGCCACGGCGCGCGCGCCGTATCTCTGGGAGCGATATGGCCGCATCGTGCCCGAGGTGATGCGCGAGCCGCTGCGCGTCGCGCTCGAGGAGCGACCAGTCCTCTGGACCGGCATCAAGTTCCGACCGCGCGCCTACTTCGGGCGCGAGGGCCTCGTGCCCGTGGCGCTCGTGGGCGACGCGTGTGGCCGCACACACCCGATGACCGCGATCGGGATGACGCAGGGCTTCCTCGACGCCGAGGCGCTCGCGGGCTCCGGGTTCGCGCTGCGTCAGCGCGGCTGGCTCGCGCGCTACTCCGACGAGCGCGGCGCCGCGATCCCCGAGATCCTCTCGAACGCGCTCTATCACTGCTTCCGCCGCAACGATCCCGCGGCGACCGAGGTGCGTCGCGCGATGTTCAAGACGCTGCGCGAGAGCCCCAAGGAGCGCGCGCGCACGATGCAGATCCTCGGCGTGCAGGACCTCCACAAGCGGAGCTTCTCGAGCGCCTTCATGCGCATCGCGCTCAAGGCGATGAAGAGCACGGTGGCGACGACCGCCTCCGAGGGCCGCCTCTCCGCGCTGCCCGGGCGCCTGCTCGCGTTCGGCGAGTGGATGCAGTGGCCCACGGCCGCGGTGCTGCCGGGGCGCGTCTCGTCGCTCTACCGCGCCGAGACCACCTCCGACACGGCGATTCCCCTCTTCCGCTCGCTGAGCCAGGCGAGCACCGAGACGCGTGCGCCTGCGCCGCGCCCCACGGCGCGTGGCGCCGGCTCGCCCAGCGAGCGCGAGCGCGCCGCCCTCGAGCGCGCCAATGCGCGTCTGCTCTCGGACATCGAGGCCGTCGCGCGGCGGCTCGGCACTGTGCCCGACGCCGAGCTCGCTGGGCCGTCCCTCACGATCATGCGCGCGATCACGGCGAGCGCGATGCGGCCCGGCATGGCGGCCCGCATGACGCTCGGCCGTCGTCGCCTCGCGACCGAAGGCGTCGCGCGCGCGCTCCGCGCCGAGACCGACACACGCACGCTCGCGGGCCTCGTGCTCGTGCTCTTCGACGGTGTGCCCTGGGCCGAGGAGCGCGTGGCGGACCTCGACGTGGCGCTCACGACGCTCCTGGCGGCCGAGCACGCGGGCGGAGGCTTCTCGAACCGTCGCGGAGAGACACCCGATCTCGAGACGAGCGCGCTCGTCGTCGAGGCGCTCGCTGCGCTCGCCGGACGAGTCGAGGGTGCGGAGCCGCGCGCGCTCGCGTCGGTGCGCGCGCGTGTCGCGAGCTGGCTCGAGGCCAGGCTCGCCGAGCCGGCCGAGCTCGCGGACTGGAGCGCCGCCGCGCGCATCCTCGCCGCGTGCGGGGATCCGAGCCCGGCGCTCTGTGCGCGCGTTGCCGAGGCGCTCTCGGTGGCCGTCGCCGGCGAGGAGCTCGCGCTCGGCCTCCAGGTCCACGGCCTCGCGGCGCTCGGCGTCTCGCGCCAGGACGCTGCCGATGCGCTGACCGGCCGTCTGTCCGGCAGCCTTCCGCTCGGCTGGGACACGCTGGCGCCGATGTCGCTGGCCCTCGCGCGGCACGTCTCGCGCCCCGCGGACCGTCGTGCGGAGAAGGCCAGCCCGGAGAAGGCCAGCCCGGAGAAGGCCAGCCCGGAGAAGGCCAGTCCGGAGAACGCCAGTCCGGAGAACGCCAGTCCGGAGAACGCCAGTCCGGAGCCGGCCAGTCCGGAGACGGCCAGTCCGGCGCAGGCCAGTCTGCCTCGCGTCAGTGCGCAGCACGCGCCGCTGTCGCTCACCATGGACCCGGCGGACTGGGCCTTCTGCAAGGACGCGCTCGAGGCTGTCTCGCGGACCTTCTCGCAGCCGATCGCGTTCCTGCCCGAGGAGCTCCGGATCGCGGTGACGCTCGGCTACCTGCTCTGCCGCATCGCCGACACGATCGAGGATCACCCCGTCGTGGCGGCGGAGGAGAAGCCCGAGCTCTTCGCCCGCTTCCTCGCCTTCATCGACGCCTCCGCCACCGCGCCCACGGGCACCGTGCTCGACACGGGCGCGCTCGTCGCGCTCTTCTCCGCGATCCGTGGCCCCGAGGGCGACGCCGAGCTCGCGCTCGCGCGGCGCATCGACGTGGTCTCTCGCGTGCTCATGACGCTCCGTCCCGCGGTTCGCGAGATCCTCGCGCGCTGGGTGAGCGAGATGGCGCGCGGCATGGACCTCTACACGCGGCGTCGTCCCGGCGCCGACGGCTGGAGCGCGCTCTACACCGTCGAGGACCTCGATCGGTATTGCTACTATGTCGCCGGCACGGTCGGACACTTGCTCACGGACCTCTTCGTCGAGGCGATCGGCGCGGAGCCGGGCTCGGCGCTCGCGCTCGCGCTCCGCGAGGACGCCGAGAGCTTCGCCGAGGGCCTCCAGATGGTGAACATCCTCAAGGACGTCACCGACGATCGCGAGCGACTCGTCTCCTTCGTGCCGCGCACCTCGGTGGCGCGCGAGGGTCTGGACATCGCGACCCTCACGGATCCTCAGGTGCGTGCGAAGGCCCACGCCGCCGTGGCGCCGCTGTTCGACCGCGCGGAGGCGCACCTCGACCGCGCGCTCCGCTACGCGCTGACGATCCCCCGTGATCAGAGCGGCATCCGCATGTTCTGCCTCCTGCCGCTCTTCATGGCGGTGCGCACGCTGGTCGTGGCGCGCGGCAACGACGCCATGTTCGTGCCGGGCGCACCGGTGAAGATCTCGCGCGACGAGGTCGGCGCGATCATCGCCGACTGCCTGCGCTTCGCAGGGGACGACGAGACGCTCCGCGCGCGCTACGAGTCGCTCCGCGCCCGCGAGCCCGCGCCGCGCCTGCGTGCGCAGGCCTGAGCTCGCTCCCTCTCCCGAACGACACGACAGGAACACCGTGGGCTACATCTTCGATCCGGACACGCTCCATCAGATCGCGCGCAAGGAGCTCGGCCTCCTCGACGACGGCACACCGCGCCAGCGGCCGATCGAGGACATCATCCGCGGCCTGCGGACCGAGCTCGCGCGGCGCTACCCCGGACACATCGAGATGGACGAGACGTGGATCCTCAACGTGGCCGGCGGCGCGATGGGGCAGATGCAGCTCTTGCACTCCTCCATCACCGAGTACCTGATGATCTTCGGCACGCCGATCGGCACCGAGGGCCACACGGGCCGCTTCTTCGCGACGGACTACTTCTACATCCTCGAGGGTGAGCAGTGGGCCTATCGCGAGGGCGAGCTCGAGAAGCGGATCTACAAGCCCGGTGACTGCCACGTTCACCCGTTCCGCGCGGCGGGTGGCTACCGCATGCCCGACCGCTGCTTCGCGATGGAGTACGCGCGCGGCGCGATTCCGGCGATGCTGCCCTTCGGCATCGCCGACGCGGCCACGAGCACGCTCGATGGAAAGAGCGTCGCCAAGACCTTCAAGGCCTATGCGAAGGCCGTGGTCCGCAACCTCGCGCACGGAAAGATCTGACACCATGCAGCCCCAGACGATGACGACGAGCGCCCCGACGAGCTGGCTCGAGACCGTGCGTCGCGCGGTCGACGAGCGCCTCGGGCGCTTCTTCGACGAAGAGCGTGCCGCCGTCGGCGCGCTCGCGGCGGACGCCTCCCTCGTGCTCGGAGGGCTCGAGTCGCTCACGCGACGCGGCGGCAAGCGGCTCCGTCCTGCGATGCTCGTCGCGGCCCAGCGCGCGATCGATCCGCGCGCCGAGCTCTCGGGCGTGATCGCCGCGTGTGCGTCGCTCGAGATCCTCCAGAGCTATCTCCTCATCCACGACGACTGGATGGACGGCGACGACGAGCGACGCGGCGGGCCTGCCGTGCACGTGCTCCTCCGGCGCGAGCTCGGCGCGCGCGGGGAGGGCGCGGCGGGCGCGCACCTGGCGGACTCGCTCGCGGTGCTCGCCGGCGACCTCGGCTGTGCCTACGCGAATCGGCTCTTCGTCGAGAGCGCGGTGCTGAGCCGCCGCTCGAGCGACGCCGTGCAGACCTTCCTCCGCGTGCAGCGCGACGTGGTGCTCGGTCAGACCCTCGATCTCCTCGGCAGCGCCGACGTCTCGCGCATGCACGACCTCAAGACGGGCAGCTACACCGTCGAAGGACCGCTGCTCCTGGGCGCGACGCTCGCGGACGCGAACGACGCGCAGCTCGCGGTGCTGCGTCGCCTCGCGCGCCCGCTCGGCGAGGCCTTCCAGGTGCGCGACGACCTCCTCGGCACCTTCGGAGACCCGAAGAAGACGGGCAAGCCCGTCGGCAACGACCTCCGCGTGGGCAAGCACAACGCGGTCGTGCGCGCCGCGCAGGCGCGGCTGGGCGCGGCCGACCGCGCGACGCTCGAGACGATCCACGGCCGGGCGGACGCCAGCGACGCAGACGTGCGCGCGGTGATCGCGATGCTCGAGCAGACGGGCGTGCGCGCGAGCGTCGAGGGCGAGCTGGCGGGCCTCGTGGCGCAGGCCAAGGCGCACCTCGTCGGCGCGCCGCTCTCGGCCGAGGGTGTTCGTCAGCTCGGTGAGCTCGCGGACCTCTTCGGTGCTCGCGAGTCCTGATGACGGAGTGACGCTCGCGCGCCGTCTTCCGATTCCTTCGCTCGAAACCAGGTGTGCTCATGGACGTGTTCGACGTGGTCTCTCGCCCGCGCGGGGAGAAGAAGAAGGCCTCGGTCCCCGCGGGGCTGAAGGCACCGCCGCGCCTGTCGCGCGCGCTGCCGGTCGTCGGGCACACCGTGGAGTTTCTCCGCGACACGATCGGCCTGCTCTTCCGTGCACAGCGAGAGCTCGGCGAGGTCGCCGCGTTCGACGTCGCGCACCGGCGGATGGTCGCGGTGTTCGGGCCGCGCGCGCACGAGGCGGTCTTCCGCGCGCCCGACACGGTGCTGAGCCCGTCCGAGGCCTACAAGATCATGACGCCCATCTTCGGAAAGGACGTCGTCTACGACGCCGCGCCCGAGAAGATGGCCGAGCAGCTGAAGATGCTCCTGCCCGCGCTGCAGGACCGTCGCATGCGCACTTACGGCGAGGCCGTCGTGCGCGAGACCGAAGAGACGATCCGGCCCTGGGGCGAGACGGGTGTGGTCGACTTCGTCGAGTTCTGCCGTGTGCTCACGAACTTCACGTCGGCGCGGTGTCTGCTCGGGCGCGAGTTCCGAGAGGGCATGAGCGACGAGTTCGCGCGCGTCTATCACGACCTCGAGGTCGGGGCCTCGCCGCTCGCGTACGTGAACGCGCACCTGCCGATTCCCATCTTCAAGCGTCGTGACGCCGCGCGCATCCGCATGGTCGAGATGATCACGGAGAACGTCACGCGTCGCCGCGCGGCCGGCACGACGGGCGACGACTTCCTCCAGACGCTGATGGACTCGTCGTACTCGGACGGCAAGAAGCTGTCGGAGCACGAGATCACCGGCCTGCTGCTCGCGGGCATGTTCGCCGGGCACCACACGAGCTCGGTGACCACCGCGTGGGCGCTGCTCGAGCTGCTGCGCGATCCCGTCGCCTACCAGCGCGCCGTCGCCGAGGTGGATCGCGTGTTCGGGGGCGGTCGACCCGTGTCGCACGCGGTCCTGCGCGAGCTCACGTACGTGGAGAACGTGGTGAAGGAGGCGCTGCGCCTGCACCCGCCGCTCTTCATGCTCGTGCGCGTGGCGCAGGTGGACTGGGAGTACGGCGGCTATCACATCCCCAAGGGCACCTGGATCGTCATCAGCCCGACGGTCTCTCACCGCATGCCCGAGGTCTTCCGCGATCCCGACGCGTTCGATCCCGACCGCTTCGCGGAGGGCCGCGCCGAGGACAAGAAGGACTTCGCGTACATCGCCTTCGGCGGCGGCCGCCACAAGTGCCTGGGCAACGCCTTCGCCATCCTGCAGGTGAAGGCGATCCTGGCCTTGCTCCTGGGCCAGTTCGAGCTCGGCCTCCACGGCGACGCGATCGAGACGAACTTCCAGGGCCTGGTCGTGGGCCCGAAGGAGCCCTGTCGCGTGCGCTACCGGCGCCGCGCACAGCCGAGCGTCACGATGGCGCAGATGTCCGCCGGACAGCCGCTGTCCGACGCGGCCGCCGCGGGCTGTCCCGCGCACGCAGGCAAGGCCAGTGTCGACAAAGCCAAGGTCGACGAGGCCAGTCGCGACGAGGCCAGTCGCGACGGGGCCAGTCGCGACGGGGCCAGTCGCGACGGAGCCAGTGTCACCGAGGGCGCGCCGCCCGTCGGCTGTCCCGCGCACGTGGCTGGCACCGCGAGCGTGGCGAGCGCCGAGATCGCGCCGAAGTTCGAGGCCAAGGGCACGACCAAGCTGCGCGTCCGCATCGATCGCGACCTCTGCCAGGGACACGGCGTGTGCGCCGGCGAGTGCCCCGAGGTCTTCGCGGTCGGCCGCGATCAGAAGGTGATGCTCAAGATGCCGCGCCCGCCCGCCGAGCTGCACGAGAAGGTCCGTCTGGCGGCCAAGCACTGCCCGACGCGAACCATCCGGCTCGAGGAAGAGCACGACACGGCGGAGGCCTGAGAGCACGCGGCACTCGCGGTCGGGTGCGAGTGAGGCCGATGCGTCGCCCGAAATGATGCGCGTCCGGGGGCCGGCTGGTCACCGTCCCGTGCGGAGCCACTCCAGGATCCGGCGGTTCGCGTCCGCATCCTCCTCGGCCTCCGAGGGCTCGAAGCACCGGGCGCGCCCGGCCGGCAGTGCCTCGTGCTCCTCGCCCACGAAGACCACGGCTTCGTAGCGCCCGCCGACGATCACACTCCGCTCGCCGGGCGCGAGGGCGAAGAGCGTGGCCGCGGTGATCGAGCCGTCGAGGTCCGGCACCACATCGTCGCTCGCGCCGAACGGGCCGAGCGTCGTCGTCGTGATTCGTCCGTGTGCGTCCGCGCCGAGCGCGGCCTCGAGCACCCTGACGACGTCGGTTGCCGCGTGGAGGTCGCCGGCGCGGTCCAGCGCCGACCGCAGGATCTCGCGTCGCGCGTCGTCGAAGTAGAGGTCGCGCGCGACGTCGGCGCGCACGTCTGCGGCGGTCATGTCGCCGCCAGCGAAGATCCCGGTGATCAGCGTCACGTGGAAGCCGAAGGCCGTGCGGACGAGCTCACGGAGCAGGCCTGGCTCACGCGCGGAGAAGAGCACCTCTTCGAAGTCGGAGACGAGCCGTCCGCGGGGCGACCAGCCGAGATCTCCGCCGCGCGCGCCGCTGCCGCGATCCTCGCTGAGCGCCTGGGCGAGCGTGCCGAAGTCCTCGCCTGCGCTCGCGCGGCGCAGCGCCTCCTCGGCGCGCGCGCGCGCGGCGGCGACCGTCGCATCGTCGGCGTCGGGCGGGACCAGGATCAGGATGTGCGAGGCGCGCCGCTGCGGCTCGAGCTGTGTGTAGCGGAGCGCGTTCTCCTCCACGGCGCGGTCGATCGCGTGGGCATGTCCCTCGATCCATGTCCGCGTGCTCGCCTGGTCGATCCGGATCGGCGCGGTGACGAGCTCGAGGGGGACATGGACCGCGGACACGCGCGCGCACGGTCGATCGGGAGCGGGGCGCTCCGTGTCGAGGCCGGAGGAGGCGGACGAGCGGTCTCCCGTGGTGGGCGGAGAGCTCGTCGCGCCACAGGCGCCCGCGTGGGCCAACAGCAGGAACAAGCATGTGCGTGCGCGTGGCGCCATCGAGCTCTCTCCTCCTCTGGATTCGCGTCGCGCCGTCGTCCGTGGGCGCAGCAGGCCCTCGGTCAGTCGCGGCCGAGCGGCGGAATCGGCAGGAGCGAGGCGCGTGACTTGCGGCCCGAGGCGGTGTGTGGATCGCCCTTCTCCGCCTCGTCCTTGATCTCGGTGGAGCCCACGAAGGGGAAGATCTGCTGTCCGACGAAGCTCGGAGGCACGTAGTCGCCGACGACGCCGTACTTGTCGGGCCACTTGCGATCGGCCTGCACGGCGGTGCCGAAGAGGTGATCGAGGAACGCGAAGTGGGCTGCGTAGTTGCGGTCGATCGCCTCGGTGTCCTGCGAATGATGCCAGTGGTGGAAGTTGGGCGTGACGATCACGTACGAGAGCGGCCCGAGGCGGACGCTCACGTTGGCGTGGTTGAACACGGCCTGGAAGCCGACGATCACGACGTACGCGTCGATGACGTCCTGGGAGAAGCCCAGGAGGAAGATGGGCGTGAGCACCGCGATGCGCGTGATGATGAGCTCGACGATGGACTGACGTGATCCAGCGAGCCAGTCCATGTGCTTGGCGCTGTGGTGCACCGAGTGGAAGCGCCAGAGGAACGGCACCTCGTGGTAGGCGCGGTGGGCCCAGTACTGCACGAGATCGGCGGCGAGGATCACGAGGAAGAGCTGCGCCACGAAGGGCAGGGACTGGATCCAACCCTGGAGGGTGGCATTCACCGCCCAGCCGAAGAGCCCGTGCACGGCGCGGTTGGTGACGAGCAGCGTGAAGCCCACGCAGAGGTGGTTCACGAAGAAGTGCTGGAGATCGACCTGCCACTCGGGGCGGAAGACGGGCTGGCTCTTCTTGAGCGGGAAGAGCTTCTCGATGAAGACGAAGAGCAGTGTCGAGCCGAGGAGATCGAGGACGAAGAAGTCCAGGCCGACGTAGGGCGTGTGATCGGGGAAGTCCTCGATCGGCGTGCCGGGGCCTCCGAGCAGCTGGGCCGTGACGAGGAACGCGAAGGCCCAGGCGGAGAGGTAGCGAGCGCGCCCGAGCACGATGTTCGTGAGCGCCAGCGCGCCTGCGATCACCATGCCTCCGAAGAGCAGATAGCGGAGCGTGGTGACGTCGTAGACGTGCCGGAACTCGGGTGTCGTGAGGTACGCGGGGAAGCGCATCGCGAGCACCGAGAGCACCGCGAGCATGCCCAGCGAGAGGGCGATGACGCCGCTGACGAGGCCCTTTCCGGGCTGGAGCGAGCCGTGTGACTCGACCAGCTTGTTCACCTTGCCGAGGCTCGACTCGGCCTCTGCATCCTCTGGACCTTCGGGTCGATGGGTGTCTTCGCTCATGGGCTGTCTCACCACGGACGGGGAGGGCGTCAATTGGCCCGTGAAACAGGAGTGAAACCGGGGCGTTGCAGAGGCGGGAGTGACCCCGCTCTCAGTGCCAGGGGACGGCGCGGCCGGGGACGGTGCCCATCTCGTAGCGGCGCAGGACGCGGCCGCTCGCGACGTAGAGATCCTCGCAGTCGAGCACGCCCGCGCCGAAGTCGAGGCTCGCGGCGGAGCTGACGCCGGTGAGGAGCGGAGTGGTCGAGCCGTCGGCCTCGACGCGCAGGAGGCGGCCGGCGCCGTTGTCGGTGACGTAGATCGTTCCGTCGCGATCGAGGGCGACGCCGTCGGGGCTGCCGAGGCCGCTCGCCGCGATCTCGCGCGACATCTCGACGCCGCCGGCGAGCGTGAGGCGCACGAGCTCGCCGCTGCCGTAGTTGCAGACGAGGAGGCGGCCCGCGTCGTCGAACGCCACACCGTTGGCGCTGCGCAGCGACCCGACCACGGTCGGCGTGGCGCCGGCGGTGAGCTCGACGCGCATCACGCGACCGCCCGAGAAGTCGCTGAAGTAGAGCGCGCCGTCGGGGCCGAGCGTGAGGCCGTTGGGGCCACCGACACCGCTGACGAGCGTGGTCGCGGTCGGCGGCACGGCGGTGAGGTCCACGTCGTAGATCGCGCCGGTCGAGGGCGAGCCGACGTAGAGGTGCTCGTTCGCCGCGTCGGGCACCATGCCCCAGACCTGCGTCGCGCCGCGCGGCAGCGCGACGAACGCGTCGTTGGCGACTCCGTCGGTGCCGATGCGACCGACCGCGCCGCGCTGCGAGTAGTAGATGGCGCCGTCGCGACCGATCACGAGGCCCTCGGTGCCGGTGACGCCCGTGATGTCGGGACGCATGCCGCCGCAGCTGGCCATCATGCCGGCGTCGGTCGCCGGCTCGAACGCGTCGGGGCTCGCGCCCGCGTCGGGCGTCTCGGTGAATGCGTCCTCCGCGCTGAACGCGTCGGGCTGGGGGCCCGTGTCCGCGCCCACCACGAACGCGTCGTCGGACGGAGTCACGAACGCGTCGGGGCTGGATTCGCCGCCACCGCAGCCGAGCGGGCTGGTCGCGAGGAGACCGAGAGTGAGGGCAGCGGGCACACCGAGCGATCGAGCGTTCGTCATGCGCCTTCGGTATCACGGTCCGGGGACCGAGAGAAAGCGCACAACGGACACCTTCGCGCACGGGACGTTGAGAATCCCCGTCGAGTCGGGCGAACATCCGGGCCGTCGGTCGTGCTTTCGAGGTGCTCCATGACGCGTCTTGCTCGCTTCGTTCTGGTCTTCTCGTCGATCACCCTCTGCCTCGTGCTGGGCTCGCTCGCGCTGGGCTGCACGCGCAACGGCATGGATCCGCCAGGAGGCACCGATGCCTACGTCCCGCCGGGCGTCGACGGCGGCATGCCCATCAGCGGAAACCTCCGCATCGAGCCCGCGGATCAGGTGGTCATGCTCACGGCCGGCTCGACGCAGACGCTCGAGTATCGCGCGTTCCTGCGCGACGGCTCCGGTGCAGAGACCGACGTGACCGCGTCGACGAGCTGGAGCTCGACGCTCGCGGGCCTCGGCACCTTCGCGGGCAACGTCTTCACGACGGCCGACCGCGGCGGGCGCACGAACATCGTCGCGACCTACATGGGCATGACGACGACGACGACGCTCACGCTGCAGCTCGATCGCATCATCATCGGCCCGGGCGCCACGGCGGACACGCCGGCTCGCTTCGCAGGCGGCGCGAGCGCGGGTGCGGGCCCGGAGATCGTCTATCCGGAGGACGGCACGATGGTGCCGCCGAACCTCCAGCAGCTCGAGCTCCACTACATGCCGAACGGCGGTGACGCGTTCGAGCTCGTGATCGAGGCGAGCGCGCTCAACCTGCGCATCTACTTCGGCTGCCCCGAGAGCGCGGGCGGCGGATGCATCTACACGCCGGAGCGCACGGTCTGGGAGACGATCGCGACGGCGGGCGCTGGCCTGGATGCGATGACGTACCGCCTGCGCAGCGTGAGCGCGGGCGGCGAGGTGCGCGAGAGCGAGCCGCGCACGATCTCGATCGCTGCGGAGCCGATCACGGGCGGCCTCTACTACTGGAACGCGGGCGGCGGCTCGATCGATCGCTTCGAGTTCGGTGTGCCCGGCGCGCGCGCGGAGCGCTTCATCGATCAGGGCCGCACGGGCGCGGCGATGTGCGTCGGCTGCCACGCGGTCTCGCGCGACGGCACGCGCATCTCGGTCGGCACCGACATCCCGACGACCACCTTCCAGGTGTTCGACGTCGCCACCCGCACGCGCATCTTCTCGCTCGGTGGTGGTGGCGGCGGCTTCGGCTTCCCCAGCCAGCCGAACTTCTCGTCGTGGTCGCCGGACTCGCGCGAGATCGTGACCTCGTTCCTCACCGGCCTCTCGATCCGCGACGCGGCCACGGGTGCGATCACGACCGACCGCCTCGGCGGCGGGCCGTCTTCGCAGCCCGACTGGTCGCCCGACGGCAACCACATCGTCTTCGTGCGGCACGACGCGCCGAGCATCGGCGGTCTCGTCGACGTGGGTGGCGTCACTGGTGGTCGCATCACGATCATGGACCGCGAGGGATCGAACTGGGGCGCACCGCGCACGATCGTGGCGATCGATGGCGTGAACAACTACTACCCGTCGTACTCGCCCGATGGCCGCTTCATCTCCTTCTGTCGCTCGCCGTCGAACATCAACTCGATGGGCGCCGACCCCGACTCGGGCACGAGCGCGGTGCCGGACGCGCAGCTCTGGCTCATCCCGAGCGATCGCAGCGGCGCGGCGCGACAGCTCACGGCGATCGCGGGCCGCGCGGACTCGTGGCCGAAGTGGGATCCGACCGAGTACGAGAACCGCGGCCGCCCGCTCTACTGGATGAGCTGGACGAGCCGCCGCGCGTACGGCCTGCGCCTCGCCGAGGATCAGCGCGCCCAGATCTGGATGGCGGCCTTCGATCCGATGGCGGCCGCCACCGAGGGCGAGCAGGGCTTCCAGGCCGCGTTCTGGCTGCCGTTCCAGGACATCGAGACCTCGAACCACATCCCGCAGTGGGTGACGAGCGTCGAGCGCCAGACCTGCACGACGAACGCGGACTGCGGCGGCGAGTTCTGCGTGGACGGCCGCTGCTTCGAAGAAGAGCCGCTGCTGTGATCACCTGACCGCGGGCTGCTGCCTCCAGATCGCACCCCGATCGTCTCGTGGACGGTCGGGGTGCTCTCGTGTGTGGGCACCGCGGGTCCGGGTCGCGCTGCGGGGCCGGAACGCGCCGTCCTGGCGCGCTGGCGGGTGTTCCCCAGCCGGCACGCCGTGTGAAACGAGGAAGCTCCGTGCGCCTCGCCCTGATCGTGTGTGGCTCGTTCGGCTTGCTCGTCGCGTGCAGCGCACCCGAGCCTGCGTCGGTCCTCGGCGCTTCGAGCGCGGCGCTCGAAGAAGACCCCAGCGAGGCGCCCGCGCATCAGGTGAACGCCCGCGAGCTCGTCCTCGACGAGCGGGCCGATGGCGCGCGCCTGCTCGCGACGGTCTTGCCCGCGCGCGAGGGCTCCGACGCGGATCGTGTGCTCGCGGCGCGCCTCGAGCTCGGCGGTCGCCTCGAGCACGTGCCCGCGCTCGATCGGGTGATCGACGCGCGCTTCGTCGGCGCCGAGCGCGTCGTGCTGATCGACGCGCACCACACGCTCGTGCTGCTCGAGGCCGACGACGCGATCGCAATCGACGAGGGCGCGGAGGCACCGCTCGCCGTGCGTGGGGAGTCGGTCGTCTACGCGCGCGGCGACATGCCCTTCTTCGAGCTCGCGCGGCTCGATGCTGCGACGCAGGTGGTGACCCCGCTGACCGAGGGCCACGCCCCTGCGTACTCGCCCGCGATCGACGCCGACGGAAGCGTCGTGTTCGTCTCGAGCCGCGAGGGTCGACCGCGCCTGCATCGCGTGTCTCGGGACGGAGCGATCGAGCCGCTCGTGCCCACGCAGCGCACGCCCTCGAGCCCGCGCGCGCCGCGCCTCGAGCAGGGCCTGCTCACCTTCGAGGACGAGCGCGGGACGATCACGCTCGACGTCGCGACGGGCCGCGAGGTGGCGCGATGACCGAGCGCGCGCTCCTGCTCGTCGCAACCTCGCTCGTCGCCCTCCTCGTCGCCTCGGGCAGCGCCGAGGCGCAGAGCGTGCGCTACGCGCGTCCGTACGTCGGTGGGCATCGCCTCAACTACGGCTTCGATCACGACGGTGGGGGCGGCGGCTGCACCGACTACGCGTGCGGTGGTGCTTGCTACAACGGCCACACGGGATCGGACTTCGGGACGCCGTTCGGGACGACGGTGCTCGCCGCCGCGAGCGGCGTGGTGAGCTCCACGAACGACGGCTGCGAGAACTACGGCTACTTCGGCAACACGTGTGGCGGACGCTGCGGCAACTACGTGCAGATCCGTCACGACGACGGCAGCCACTCGATCTACTGCCACATGCGCGCAGGCTCGCTCCGCGTGGGCACCGGTCAGCGTGTCTCGTGCGGGCAGGCGATCGGCGAGTCGGCCTCGAGCGGCTCGAGCACGGGCCCACACCTGCACTTCGGACATCGTTCGCCGGGCGCGGGCAGCTCGAGCGATCCGTTCGCGGGCGGATGCAGCCGCGCGACCACGCTGTGGAACGGGCAGGGCGCGTACCGCGATCCGCCCTCCGCGGAGTGCAGCTGCATTCCCTCCGGGGAGGACTGCAACGGCGTCGACGACGACTGTGATGGACGCGTCGACGAGGACCTCGTGCGGGGCTGCGGCTCGGACGTGGGCGAGTGTCGACGCGGCACGCAGTCCTGCCGCGGCGGAGGCTGGGGCGGCTGCGAGGGAGGCGTGGAGCCGCGCGGCGAGGAGTGCGACGGTCGCGATCAGGACTGCGATGGGCGGAGCGACGAGGATCTCGTGCGCGGCTGCGGCACCGACGTGGGCGAGTGCGTCGCGGGCACGCAGCGCTGCCTCGACACGCGCTGGCAGGCCTGCGAGGGCTCGATCGATCCGGTGCCCGAGACCTGCGATCGCCTCGACAACGACTGCGACGGCACCGACGACGACGATCGCATCTGCGAGCGTGAGGAGCTCGCCTACACGACGCCGCTCGAGGAGCCCGCGGGCGACAGCGACCTCGACGGGGACGGCCGTGCGGACGCATGCGCGTGGCTTCCTCGCGAAGGCACGAGCGGCGCGAGCCTCGAGCGCGTGCACTGCGCGCTCTCGTCGGCGCACGGATGGAACGAGTCGCTCGCGCTCGGTGGTGTGCTCGCGGGCGGCGTGCGCGCGGACTCGGTGATCGCGTCGAGCGCGCTCCGCACCGCCGACGTCGATGGTGATGGGCGCGCCGACGTATGTGTGCGGCACGAAGGACGCCTCGTCTGCGCGCTCGCGCGCGGTCGCTCGTTCGGTGAGCTCGTGCTCGGGCCGGCGTGGACGGAGGACCTGCCGCTCTGGCTCGCCGACGTCGACGGAGACGGCGCAGCGGACGTGTGCCTTCGTCGGGCCGAGGGGCTCGTCTGCCACATGGGCTTCGCGACCCGCGAGGCCGACGCGATCGTCTTGCCGGCGCTCTCGGACGCGGCGGGCTTCGGGGCCATCGAGCACCATGGCTCGATCCGCTTCGCCGACGTCGACGCGGACGGTCGCGACGACGTGTGCGCGCGCGGCGCGGAGGGCCTGGACTGCTGGCTCTCGCGCGGCGATCGCTTCGGCGCGATCGTGCGTGGCCCGCGCTGGCGCGACGCCGACGGATGGGACGCGCTCTCGCGCTGGAGCACGATCCGTCTCGCGGACGTGAGCGGCGATGGTCGCGCGGACGTGTGCGGGCGCGGGCCCTCGCGCTTCGAGTGTGCGCTCTTCGAGATCACGGCCGGTGAAGCGAACGCGGAGCCACGCTTCGGGACGATCGTGCGCGGCCCCGAGATGGCAGACGCCGAGGGCTGGGACCGGCCCGAGCAGTACGCGACGATCCGCATGGGTGATCTCGATCGCGACGGCCGCGCGGATCTCTGTGTGCGCGATCGCGCCGGCATCGCGTGCTGGCACGGGAGCGATCGGGGCTTCGAACGAGGCGTGCGCGGGCCGGCGCTGAGCGACGCGGCGGGCTTCGACCGCCCCGAGCGCGCGCGCACGATCCGCATGGCCGACGTGGACGGTGACTCGCGCGCCGATCTCTGCTGGTCCGACGACAGGGGCCTCTCGTGCGCACGCACGAGCGGCACGGGCTTCGAGGACGTCGTGGTCGCGCCCGTCTGGGCGGACTCGATGGGCTCGCGTCCGGCGGCGGGATCGCTGCGCATCGCAGGTGGTGGGCGCGCGAGCTACCGCGCGATGACGGGCACGTGCAGCGCCACGCGGTCCGCGCGGCCGAGCGCGACGATGGCCCTCCTGCTCGGCCTCGGGCTCGCGTTCGCTGCGCGCCGCGGTCTCTACGTGCGCTCGAGGAGCACGCGCTCGCGCACGAGGTGATTCTCGAGTGTGCGGAGATCGAGGAAGCGCGGCACGTGGGTCGCCACGCGCCACATGCCGCGGAGCGCGCTCGCCCCGCCGCCGAAGAAGCGCAGCGGATGCAGGAGATCCTCGGCGCTCGCGAAGCTCTCGAGCACGATGCCGTGCCACGCGGGCGAGGGCGCGCCGTGCGTCTGGTCCACCGCGTTGCGCACGTAGCCCGCGAGCGGGTGCGTCTCGAGCGCGAGCGGCGTGTGGTGCTCGTGCCACTCGCGCACGAACGCCGCGTGGTCGAGACCGGGCTTTCTGCGGAACGAGGTGATGAGGCAGACGCCCGGTGTGAGCGCTCCGAGTGGCCATGCCCGCGCGCGAGCGCGCGGCGTGCTCTGGGTGACGAGGTGGCGCTCGACCGCGCCGAGCGGGCGCAGCGCCGCCTCGATCGTGGCGATCGACTCGGACGATCCGCGCACACCGAGCATCGCGAGCGCCTCGCGACGGAACGGCACGATCGCCAGCCGCGGCGGCGGCGCGCAGGTGGTGTGGAGCACGAGCGCCTCGAGCTCGTGCGCACCCGAGAGCACCTCGCGCACGCGCGTGGTCACGTCGTCGTCGAATCGCGACGAGGGCTCGGCGTTCCTCGCGCGCAGCACGAGAAGGGTCTTCGAAGGGCCATCGCGCATCGCGCCGCGAGCCTACGACGCCTCGCACGGAAACGCGTGCGCGACCCGCGGGTGGCCCCCGACATCGTCTTCCGCGCGGAGTTGCGGTAGGACGCTCGGCCATGAAGTCTCGCTGGAACGACTCCGACGCGGCGGCGCTCGGCGGATCTCCCCTCGCGTTGCGCGTGTACACGTCGCGGCTGCTCGGTGCCGAGCCCTCGCTCGTCTTGCACGGCGGTGGCAACACGTCCGTGAAGGTCCGCGAGAAGAACCTGTTCGGTCGCGAGGATCACCTGCTCTACGTGAAGGGCAGTGGCTGGGATCTGAAGACGATCGAGGCCAAGGGCTTCGCCCCGGTGCGCATGGAGACGCTGCTCGAGCTCGCCACGCTCGAGCGCCTCTCGGACTCGGACATGGTGCGGGCGCAACGGAGCGCGATGACCGATCCGTCGGCGCCGACGCCGTCGGTCGAGGCGATCCTCCACGCGATCCTCCCGCATCGATTCGTCGATCACACGCACGCGGACGCGATCGTCACGCTGACCAACACGCCCCGCGGGCCCGAGCTCATCCGCGAGGTGCTGGGAGAGCGGATCCTCTACATCCCGTACGTGATGCCCGGCTTCGTGCTCGCGCGGCACGTGTTCGAGGCGACGCGCGGCATCGACTGGTCCGCGTACGACGGCATGGTGCTCCTGCACCACGGCCTCTTCACGTTCTCGGACGACGCGAAGGAGAGCTACGAGAAGACCATTCGCCTCGTGACGCTCGCCGAGGAGCGCGTGCCCACGCGCGCGGCCATCTCGATGCCGAGCGGTGCGTCGCGGCCGTCGACCGAGGAGCTCGTGGGGATCGCGA
The DNA here is from genome assembly GCA_044376125.1 of Sandaracinaceae bacterium. Classification (GTDB taxonomy): domain Bacteria; phylum Myxococcota_A; class Polyangia; order Polyangiales; family Sandaracinaceae; genus JAFLCL01. Next base: position 6,568 of record JBILLJ010000062.1, on the reverse strand, counting down.
AGCTCCGCCGCGCGGTGTCGGCCAGGCTCGGCGCGCCCGCGATCGCGAGGCTCACCGCCACGAGCGAAGCGCGAGCGTTCGCCGATCGTGCGGACGTCGAGGCCGTCTCGGGACGCGGCCCGCTCACGCCCGATCACATCCTCCACACCAAGCGCGTGCCCGTGGTCCTGCCGCGTGTGCTCGACGATGGCGCGATCGGCGCCAGCCTCGACGGCTTCGAGCGCGAGTACCGCGCGTACTTCGAGCGTCACGCGGCGGGGCGCGGCCTCCGGATGCTCGATGCCGCACCGCGCTGGGCGATCTGGCCCGGCCACGGCACCTTCGCGTTCGGCCCGACCGCCGCGCGCGCCGCCGTGGTGGACGACATCACGCGGCACACACGCGCCGCGATCGAGCTCGCCGAGCGCCTCGGCGGCTGGGTCGCGCTGCCCGAGCGTGATCTCTTCGACATGGAGTACTGGGAGCTCGAGCAGGCCAAGCTCGGCAAGGCCGCTTCGGTGCCAGCGCTGCAGGGAAAGGTCGCGCTCGTCACGGGCGCGGCCGGTGGCATCGGCAAGGCGAGCGTCGATGCGCTCCGCGCGGCGGGGGCGGCGGTCGTCGCGCTCGACGTGAGCCCGTCGATCACGACGACGTTCCGGGGTGAAGGCGTGCTCGGCCTCGTGTGCGACGTGACGGATCGCGCGGCGCTCGAGGGTGCGGTCGCGCTCGCCGTGCAGAGCTTCGGTGGCCTCGACATCGTCGTGCCCAACGCGGGCATCTTCCCGTCGAGCCAGCCCATCGCGTCGCTCGACGACGAGGTGTGGGCCCGCACGATCTCGGTGAACCTCACGAGCCAGATGGCGCTCCTGCGCGCCGCTGCGCCGTTCCTCGTGCTCGGGCACGAGCCCGCGATCGTCGTGGTCGCGTCGAAGAACGTGCCCGCGCCTGGCCCCGGCGCGGCTGCGTACTCGGCCTCGAAGGCCGGCCTCACCCAGCTCGCCCGCGTCGCCGCGCTCGAGCTCGGGCCCAAGGGCGTGCGCGTGAACGTGCTCCATCCGCACGCCGTGATGGACACCGCGCTCTGGACCCCCGAGCTCCTCGAGAGCCGCGCGAAGAACTACGGGATGACGGTCGAGGAGTACAAGCGCAACAACCTCCTCAAGGTCGAGGTGCGCAGCAAGGACGTGGCCGACCTCGTCGTCGCGATGGCCGGCCCGCTCTTCGGCAAGACGACCGGCGCCCAGGTCCCCGTCGACGGCGGCAGCGACCGCATCATTTGAGTCTTCTGGGTCGAGGGACCTCCGGCCCCTCGAGCTCCCCGTCGCTCACCTCGTCGCTCCGCTCCTCGCCATCGCTCCCGCTCCAGGGGTGAGCTGCGCTCACCCGGCCGCGTGGCGCCCCGACGATTCTTTCTCGGTCCCTGAGTCGCTTCTTTCTCGTTCCCTGAGTTTGGGTCGAGCCCTCGAACGTGGGCAGGCGTGAGAAATCGCGCGTTGTCCAGGTTCCGCCCTCCGGGGCCGGCGTGACCGGTCCGCCGGCTTCGGTAGGATGCGGGCCCTATGTCGACCACTGCTTCTGGCGAGAAGGTTCTGGATGTCGTGCTCATGGGCGGCGGCCTCGCGGGCCTCTTGCTCGCGCGCCAGCTCAAGATGACCAAGCCCGAGCTCGAGATCGCGATGTTCGAGCGCAAGGAAGAGCCCGGCTACAAGGTCGGCGAGTCGACCGTCGAGATCGCGGCGAACTACTTCATCCGCAAGCAGAAGCTCAGCCGCTACCTCTACATGAACCAGCTCCCGAAGAACTCGCTGCGGTTCTTCTTCGACACCAAGGAGCGCGACGGCGACCTCCACGATCTCTCCGAGATCGGCGTCTACCACCTGCCGCCCATCCCCAGCTTCCAGCTCGATCGCAACCGCTTCGAGACGGACCTGCGGCAGATGAACCGCGACCTCGGCGTCGATCTCCAGATCCCCGCGACGGTGAAGGACTTCGAGCTGTCGAACGACGGAGGCCTGCACAAGGTCACGGTCCTGCGCGAGGGCATCACCACGACCTACCGCTGCAAGTGGCTCATCGACTCGGCGGGGCGCGCGAACCTGATCGCGAAGAAGCTCGACCTCCGCCTGCCCGCGCCCGAGCACAAGATCGTCTCGAGCTGGGCGCGCGGCGCGAACGTCTCGGACATCGACGCGTGGCCGAACCAGGCGTTCCACGAGCGCGCCCGCTACACGTGCCGGACGCTCTCGACGAACCACTTCTGCTATCCGGGCCTCTGGATCTGGTTCATCCCGCTCTCGAACGATCTCATCTCGCTCGGCATCGTGCAGGAGCGCCGCCTCTGGAAGCCCGCGCAGGCGACGAAGGAGGGCTTCCTCGCCTTCCTCCGCGAGCACAAGGCGCCGCGCCAGATGCTCGAGAAGGCCGAGCTCGTCGACATCGGCGCGTTCCACCAGCTCGCGTTCCGCACGAAGAAGTTCTGGGACGGACCGCAGCGCTGGGCGACGATCGGCGAGTCGGGTGCGTTCCACGATCCGTTCTACTCGCCGGGCTCGGACTACATCTCGATCGAGGCCGACTGCCTCACCGACATGATCACGCGCGACTTCGCGGGCGAGGACATCGCCGAGCGCAGCCAGCTGATGAACGAGTTCGTGAAGTTCCGGTTCGAGGCGACGCTGCTCCTCTACGCCGGCCTCTACTGCACCTTCGGGAGCTACGAGCTCTACCGGGAGAAGTGCTTCTTCGACTGCGCGAACTACTACAACCTCTGGGTCGAGTCGTTCGTGAAGGACGAGCACCTCGACGTGAAGCAGCTCCGCTACATGCTGCGCCGCAAGGAGTACGTCCTCGAGGCGATGCGGAACTTCAACCACTTCTTCCGCTCCGCCGCCCAGGAGATGCAGGCCAAGGGCACGTACTGGCGCGGCAACCTCGGCAACTGGGTCCTCAACGGCGCGCAGGCGTTCGGCGTCCCGCCGCAGCTCGGTCTGCCGCGCACGAACAGGGACACGAACGACAAGACCGAGCTCATCTTCAACAAGGCGCGCGAGGGCGTCCTCAAGCTCCTCGCCAACGAGGATCCGACGCCGTATCGCCGCGGTGCCGACGAGATCGTGCCGCTCGGTCAGCTCGAGAACCGCGTGGGCCTCGAGCACTTCATGGGCGCGACGAACCTCCGCGACTTCTCACCCCTTCCGCCGCCGCCCGCCGAGCCGATGCCAGTCTCCGCCTCGCCCGCGGAGTGAACGCGCCCCAGGACACGTCCGCTGTCGATCGCGTCCGGCAATCGCCGGTCCGATCGACGGCGCGATCGCTCTGGTATCGTCGTCGGCATGTCCTGCCGCTTCGCTCGCTTCGCGGTCGCGTCCTCGTTCTTCCTTCTCGCTGCTCTCTCGGGTTGTGACTGCGGCACTCCGCCCGGGCCGAGCTGCACGTCGTCCTCGCAGTGCGCCTCGGACGAGGTGTGCTCGGACATGCGCTGCGTGCCGCGCTCGCGCATGGACGCGGGCCCTGGCGTGGACGCGTACGCGTCGACTGACGACGCCTACCTCTGTCCGCCGATCCGGCAGTGCGGCGAGCTCTGCTGCGAGATCGGACAGAGCTGCGGTGGTGGCAGCTGCTGCGCGACGGCCGAGCTCTGCGGCGGCGACTGCTGCGGCGCGGGTGAGCGCTGTGATCGTGATCGCTGCGTGCTCGACTGCGGCATGGACGGCGTGCTCTGTGGCGACGGCGCCGCGGCCGCGTGCTGCGACGCGAGCGAGGTCTGCTACCTCGGCGGCTGCATCACGCCGGGACCGACGTGCGCGACGAGCGCGGAGTGTCCCGAGGGGCAGTACTGCGAGAGCACCGCGGGTCGATGTCTTCCGCGCGCCATGGGCACGATGTGCGAGTACCGCCCGCCGATCGGCCCCTTCGAGCTCTCGCTCGAGTGGAGCTGGTCGAGCGACCCCGACGTCCTTCCGACGCACGACCAGGTGATGATGGCGCCGATGGTCGCGCCGCTGACCGACGACGACGGCGACGGCGACTACGATCGCGACGACGTCCCCACCGTCGTGTTCAGCACGTTCCGGCGGCCCGGGACGGGGAGCCAGGACTACTGGGGCGACGGCGTCCTCCGTGCGGTTCGAGGCACGACGGGTGAGCGCTTGTGGCCGACGAGCGATCCGGGCTACCGCGTGACGCCGGGCGCAGAGGTCGCGATCGGCGAGGTCGATCCCGCGTCACCGGGCCCCGAGATCGCCGTGTGCGCCGGAGGCACGCGCACGCCCACGCCGGCGGGCGCCTACCTCATCCTCGTGGCGTCCGACGGCACGCTGCTGCGCCGCTTCGACACCGCGCCGAACTTCGTGCCGTGCAACTTCGACGCGCCGGCGATCGGTGACGTCGACGGCGATGGCGTCGCGGAGATCCTCGTGCGCTTCCAGCTCGCGCACGCCGACGGCACGGTGACGACGCTGCGCGCGGTCCCGGGCAACGGCGGCTACTACAACGCGCTCGCCGACGTCGACGAGGACGGAGACCTCGAGATCCTCACCTCCGGCCTCGCGTACCAGCACGACGGCACGCTGCTCTGGAGCCGCGAAGCAGCGGGCGCGCTCGGACCCGCGATCGCGCTCGGCGGCAACGTGGCCGTGGGTGACCTCGATCTCGACGGTGACGCGGAGCTCATCGCGATCACGAGCGGCAACCACTCGATCCAGGCGCTCGATGCGCGCACGGGCGAGACGATCTGGGGCCCGATCGACATCAACCCGCTGGACGATCCGACCGTGGCCGCCGACGTCGCCGCCGACACGCGCTCGATGGGCTCGGGTGGCGGTCCGCCGACCATCGCGAATTTCGACGACGATCCGGAGCCCGAGATCGCGTTCGCCGGCGGCTTCGCGTACGTGATCTTCAACCACGACGGCACGCGCCTCTGGTACGACGTGACCGTCGATCGCAGCTCGCGCGTCACGGGCTCGAGCCTCTTCGACTTCGAGGGCGATGGCATCGCCGAGGTGCTCTACAACGACGAGCGCACGTTCCGCGTGTACCGCGGCACCGACGGCATGGAGCTGCTCTCCTTCTGCAACACGAGCGGCACGCTGCGCGAGTACCCGATCGTCGCGGACGTCGACGGAGACGATCACGCCGAGATCGTGGTCATGCAGAACAACTACGCGTTCGCCTGCCTCGACGGAACGCCGAGCGGCACGGGCATCCGCGTGTTCGGCCATCCGCGCAACGAGTGGGTGCGCACGCGCCGGATCTGGAACGCGCACACGTACCATGTGACCAACGTCGGCGACGACGCGACGGTGCCGCGCGTGGAGGCGCGCAACTGGGACACGGCGGGCCTCAACAACTTCCGGCAGAACGTGCAGACCGACGGCATCTTCGACGCGCCCGACCTCGTGCTGCGCGATCTCGCGGCGAGCACGCGCCTGTGCCCCGCGACGCTCGAGCTCTCGGTGCGCGTGCTGAACCAGGGCGCGGCGGGTGCACCGGCCGGCGTGCCCGTGACCTTCTACGACGTCACGAGCGGCAGCCGCGTGCGCCTCGGGCGCGTGGAGACCACGCGTCGCCTCCTGCCCGGCGAGTCCGAGCTCGTGACGCTGCCGGCGCCGTTCGCGATCCCGGCGGGCATGGAGCTCTCGACGTTCCGCTTCGAGGCAGTGCTCAACGCGAGCGACGACATGCCCCGCGAGGACTTCCACGAGTGCCGCGAGGACAACAACGGGGCAGGCCCGCTCGAGGTGGCCTGCCCCGACATCGGCTGATCGCGTCAGCGTTTCTCGCGCCTTCGGCGCGGCAGAGGGGAGCAACTCCCCCAATCCCCCCTGCTCAGCTTGCGCTTGCGGCGCTCGTCTCGGCGGCGGGCTGCGCGCCGAGGAACTGGGCCGGGTTCGCCTGGAAGCGCGCGTCGCAGCCGGGGCAGCAGAAGTAGTACGTGCGGCCCTCGTGCTCGACGCGCGGCGACTCGGCGGTGACGACGAAGGTCTCGCCACTGACGGGGCAGGTCGTCGTGTCGCCGACCGTCGCTTCACCCGGCGGCACGACGCGCGCGGCCGCGGTCTCGCTGCCCGTCGTGGAGGCCGACGCCGTGCCTTCGCTCGAGCCGCTCTCGCTCGCGCTGCTCGAACCACCGCACCCGACCCAGAGCGCGACGAGGACTGCCACCGAACCGACCGAGAAGAACGACCTCATGAGGACCTCCTGAACGAGGCCGTGGTGTAGGCGCGTCCGCTTCCTTCGACAACGCACGCGGTGGGCTCGTTGTGATGGAAAGCAGGGGCCGCGGCGCTATGGTCGATCCGTCCGTCATGCTGCGCTGGCTCCGCATCGTCCTCACCGGCTGGTGCTTCTTCCTCTTCTTCTTCGGAAGCCCGGTGATCCCCCTCGTGATCTTCCCGTGGCTCCGCCTCACGTCGAAGGGTGAGGCGCAGTACAAGGAGCGCTGCACGCTCCTGCTCCATTGCGCGAACTGGTTCTTCACCCGGCTCATGGCCTTCTACGGCCTGATCGACGCACCGAGCCGCGTGGTGCTGCCGGAGGGGGTCGATCCGCGGCGGCCCTACGTGCTCGTGTGCAACCACCCGAGCCT
>JBILLJ010000061.1:0-49243 GCA_044376125.1 Sandaracinaceae bacterium | reverse complement strand
CTCCTCTCTCAGCACCTCGTGCACCGCGGCCTCGAAGGGCGTCACCCAGCTCGCGTCGCGCTCGTCCTCGTAGCCGCGCGCGATCACCGACTCCTCCGGCGCGTGCATCGCGGGGATCGCCTCCGAGACGAGGTAGCGCTCCACGCGCGCGGTGAGCACGAGCGCGTAGCGCACGTCGGGCCGCGTGTAGCCGAGCAGCGATCGTTCGAACGACAGCTCGTCGAGGCGCTCGAGGTCGAGGGAGGTGATGCGCCGCTCGCCGCTCGTGAACACGCGCCGCGCCCGCACGCGGAAGCTCGAGGCGAGCACGCGCCGACGATCCTGGTAGACGCTCTCGGTGACGACCGCGTCCACGTAGAACGGCGCCCCGGCACGCGCGAGCGCGTCGTCGATCGCGACGAGCGTCGGCGTGATCGGATCCTCGGCATCGGGCGCGCCGCGCTCCGAGAATTCCTCCGAGGCCTCGAGGAACTGGCGGACCGCCGCGACGATCTCGGGCTCGGCGTGCGCATCCGCGAGCGCGGTGAGCACGGCCGCGTGGCGCCCGGCGACGTCCTGCGGCGCAGCGCGCGGTCGGCCCGCGCTCTGGGCGTCGAGCGCGACGACCCACTCGGGGATCGCCTCGCGCATCACGCCCTCGAGCGGGTGCACCGCCACCTCGTCGCTCTCGGGCGCGACCGAGGGCAGGGGCACGTCGGCCGTGGTCGAAGGGAGCACGGGCAGAGGGACGCGCCGCGTGACGTGTCGGTAGCCCGCGAACGAGCCGACCCCGACCGCGACGATCACCGCGCACCAGCCCGCGAGCGCGAGCGGCGCGCGGGACTCACGGCCTCGATCGCGGTGCGCCGCGAAGGCCTTCTCGATCGCCGCCTTGTCGTCGTGGTTGGGCGGCTCGTGGTCGACCAGGCGCAGGTACGCGACGCGGTGCACGTGCCGCGCGTCGTCGGCCCAGCTCGAAGCGAGCATGACCTCCGAGACGCGCCGGCGCGCGCGCGAGGCGGCCATGGACCGCACGGGCCAAGGGATGGTCCGCATCGCCGCCGGGAAGTCGTTCCCCTCGGCGACCGACGCGAGATAGCGGAGCTCGAAGCCTCCCAGCACGCGGAGAATCTATGCGATCGTGGGCCTTCGTGTCCGCCCTCGTCACAGCGCCACCGAGCCCGTCGCCGGCGGCGTGGCGCCTCTCGGGCGCGCTCGCGGTCGTCTCGACGCTGTGGCTCGGCGCCGGCATCGGGACACCTCCCACGGCGTACTGGGACGAGGGCTTCTACGTCACCGACGCGCACCACTTCTTCGACGCGGGCCCGCTCGAGAACCCGGAGCACCCGCCGCTCGGCAAGTTCCTCATCGGCCTCGCGATCCAGCTCGCGGGCGACACACCGCTCGGCTGGAGGCTCGCGTCACTCGTGGCGATCGTCCTGCTCGTCGCGAGCCTGCCGCTCTGGCTCGAGCCCTCGGGGCTCGTCGGCCCCAAGACGCCGCGCTGGGTGCTCGCGGTGCCCTCGATTCTCTTGCTCGTCGATCCGCTCTTCTACGTGACCGCGCGCATCGCGACGCTCGACGCGCTCCTCACGCTGTTCTTCGTGAGCGCCGCGCTCGCGCTGATCGCCGCGCGCGCGGCTCCGGGCACGTCACGCGCACGCAACCTGCGGCTCGCGGCCGGCGTGCTCGCAGGCCTCGCGCTCGGGACGAAGTGGACGGCGCTCACGCTCGTACCGGTCTTCGCGATCGCACACGTGCGCATGGAGGGCGAGCACGTCCGCTTCGACGGGCGCGCGCTCCTCGAGCTCTTCGGCGGCTTCGCGGCGACCTACCTCGCGTGCTTCGCGATCCCGGGCGCGACGCACTTCGGGCTGCACGCCTTCCCGCAGATCCACGGCCCACTCGACGACTCGCTCTCGTGGCCCGAGCGCGTGGCGGTCCTGCACTACCGCATGGTCGGATACCACACGTTCTACTTCCTCTCGGAGCAGCGCTCGTCGTGGCTCGAGTGGCTGATCGCGCGACAACCGCTCTGGTACTCGCTGCGCCCCGAAGGCGAGCGGATCCGGGTGATCGCGGCCATCGGGAGCCCGCTCACCTGGATCGTCGCCGAGGCCGCCACGCTGCTCACGTTCGTGCGCGCGGTGCGCGAGCGGTCCGTCGCGCTCGGCCTGCTCGTGGCCTTCCCGCTCGTGCAGCTCGCGTTCTGGGCCGTCGTGCTGCGCATGACGTTCCTCTACTACATGACGGCGATCGTCCCCTTCTTCGGCGTCGCGCTCGCGCACGTGATCTCACGCGCGCTCGAGGAGGCACCTCCGCAGAGCCGTGCCCCGCGCCTGGTGCTGGCCGCGGTCTCGACGCTCGCGCTGTGTGCGGCGGGCTGGCACGCGTACGTCCTTCCGCTCCTGCGCGGCGACGCGCTCGAGGAGCGCACGCTGCGCGCCTACGCCCAGAGCCCTGCGGCGCCGCTCATCTTCCACGACGCCTTCCCGCTCGAGCGTCTGCTCCCGCTCGCGCGCGACGACGCGTTCGGCGCCGCCGACGTCGAGTGAGCTCGGAGGTGGGCTCAGCTCAGAGCATGAGTCACTTGGATGGACTCATGCTCTGACGTTTCTTGCCGGAGGGTCTGGCCGCAGCCCCTCCCTCTCGCCGAGTGAATCGGCGAGAGTCTCCCTCCCGCCGATTCGAGCACGTGCCACTCGCATCGATCCATCCAAGTGACACGTGCTCTCAGTCGAGGCGCGCGCGTCTGTGAACGCGCTCGGCCTGGCGCCGCGCCTCCTCGCGCACCGCGCCCTCGTCGAGCGCGCGCAGCTCTCCACGGACCACGACGGGGAGGCCGTCGACGAGCACGTCCGTCACGTCGCTCGCGGTGGCCGAGTACACGAGACGCGCGACCGGATCGCCCCAGAGCGACTCGTGGTGTGGCTCCGCGTGCAGACCGTCGAGGCGCACGACGGCGAGATCCGCGCGCTTGCCCACCTCGATGGAGCCGATCTCCGCGTCGAGCCCGAGCACGCGCGCGCCCTCGATCGTCAGCATGGCGAGCGCGTCCATCGGCGAGAGCGCCGCCGCGTCCATGCGCACGACCTTCGCGAGCAGCGCGGCCTGCCGCAGCTCCGTGAACGGATCCATGCGGTTGTTGCACGGCGCGCCATCGGCCCCGAGGCCCACGACCATGCCGGCCTCGCGCATCGCGACGACGTTCGCGATGCCACTCGCGAGCTTCATGTTCGCGCTCGGGCAGTGCACGAAGCGCGTGCCGTCCTTGCCGCAGCGGCGCATCTGCGCCTTCGTGAGCTGCACGCCGTGCGCGAGCACCACGTTCGGTCCGGCCAGGCCGTACGCGGCGAGCGCGTCGACGTCGTCCATGCCGAGCTGCGCGCGGACCTCGGTCTTCTCGCCCGGATGCTCGGCCGCGTGCGAGTGCACGAGGGTGCCCGTGCCCTTCGCGATCTCGCCGCTCGCGCGCAAGAGCTTCTCGCTGCACGACAGGATGAAGCGCGGCGCGAGCGCGTAGCGGAGGCGTCCCTCCTCGCTCCCGTGCCAGCGCGCGATCAGGCGCTCGGTCTCGCGCAGCGAGTCCTTGGTCGACTCGCGCAGGCCCTTCGGCACGCCCAGGCCGCGATCCATCATCGCCTTGCCCGAGACCGCGCGCAGGCGGCTCTTCGCGAGCGTCTCGAACACGGCGTCCTGGTGGTGCACCGTGCCCATGTCGAGGATCGTCGTGGTGCCCGCACGCATCATCTCGGCGATGCCGAGCGCAGCGCTCGCGGCGAGGCTCTCGGCGTCGTGCGCGGCCTCGAGCGGCCAGATGCGGCGACGCAGCCAGTCGAGCAGCGGCAGCTCGTCGGCCATGCCGCGGAAGAGCGCCTGACAGAGGTGCACGTGCGTCTGCACGAAGCCGGGCACGACGATCGCGCCGGCGGCCTCGACGACACGCACGTGAGGTCGCGCCACGGGAGCCGCGTCCCCACGGCCCTTGGGGCGCGCCGGACGCTTGGCGCCACGAGGGGTGATCGCGACGATGCGCCCACCTTGCACGAGCACGTCGGCCGCGAGCACGCGGCGTGCGGGGTCCATGGTCGCGACGAGGCCGCCGCGGATCAGGACGTCGAAGTCGTTCGTCACGCGCTCCATCAGCCCCGTCCTCCCTCGAGCACGCCGGGCCCGAAGCCCTGCGGCAGGAGCGCCGCGGTGTCGGTCTCGACGACGCCGCCGTCGCTCGAGACGCAGCGCACGGGAAAGCTCGGCGGAAACTCGGCGAGCACCTGCCGGCACATGCCACACGGGGTCGCAGGCGTCGCGCCGCCCGTGACGATCGCGATGGCGACGAAGCGCCGCGCGCCCGCCGTCACGGCCGCCCCGATCGCGCTCCGCTCCGCACACTGGCAGAGGCCGTAGCTCGCGTTCTCCACGTTGCAGCCGGCGAAGACCCGACCGTCCTCCGCGAGCAGCGCCGCGCCGACCCGATACTGCGAGTACGGCGCATAGGCGTTGTCGCGTGCCGCGCGTGCCGAGGCCTCGAGGCCCGCCCAGTCGATCGCCGCCTGGTTGGTGTGCGTCATTCCGCCTCGCCGCGGCCCACGCGCGCGAGCACGCCGCGGAGGAGCGAGACGAAGCGACCCTTCACGCGGTTCGCCGTCTCCTGGACCTCGCTGTGGTCGAGCACGCCGTGCGAGAGGCCCGCGCCCTTGTTCGTGATGCACGAGACGCCGAGCACGCGCGCGCCCATGTGCCGCGCAGCGACGGTCTCGAGCACGGTGCTCATGCCCACGGCGTCGGCGCCCATCTTGAACACCATGCGCACCTCCGCGGGCGTCTCGTACGAAGGGCCGAGGAGGCCCGCGTACACGCCGCGCGCGAGCTGAAAGCCCGCGTCCGTGGCCGAGGCGAGCGCGAGCTCGCGAAGGCGCAGATCGTACGCGACGGTCATGTCCGGAAAGCGCGGGCCGAGCGCGTCCTCGTTCGGGCCGAGCAGCGAGTTCGTGCCCGTGAGGTTCAGGTGATCCTCGATGAGCATGAGCTCACCGGCCTCGAGGCGCGGGCTCGCGCCGCCCGCCGCGTTCGTGACGATCACGACCTGGGCGCCGAGGCGGATCATGAGCCGCAGGCCGAACACCACGTCGGCGGGCGAGTGCCCTTCGTAGAGGTGCACGCGGCCCTGCATCGCCACGCACTCGACGCCCTCGGCGCGACCGAACACGAGCTTGCCCGCGTGCCCCTGCACGCCGCTCTGGGGCATCGTCGGGATCTCGCCGTACGGGATCGCGACACGATCCTCGAGCGTGTCGGCGAAATCACCGAGCCCCGAGCCGAGCACGAGCGCGACACGCGGCACGTTCGCCACGCGCGCCCGCACGGCCGCGGCGGCCGTTTCGAGCCGGGCCAGTTGAGAAGGGAAAGCCTGGGTCATCGGCCGCCATCGAACGGTGCCCCGGCGATCGTGTCAAGCCTCCGGCCACCCGGCAGAGCCACGGCGGCCGCGCCGCGCTGCGTCGTGGACGTGTCGTTCGCGTACGATGCGCGGCGTGCGCGAACGACTCTCGCGGTGGCTCGGCGATCCGCTCGTTCACTTCGTGGCGCTCGGAGTCGTGGTGTTCGCGGCGCACCGCGCGCTCGCGCCGGCGAACGAGGAGGATGCGCCTCGCGTGATCCGGCTCGAGGCGCGCTACCTCGAGGCGCTCGTCGAGGAGCGGGCGCGGCGCACGGGGCGGGCGGTGCGCGACGAAGACCGCCGTGAGGCGCGTTCGGACTACGTGCGCGAAGAGGCGCTCGTGCGCGAGGCGCGCGCGCTGGGTCTCGATGCGGGCGATGCCATCGTGCGGCGGCGCCTGGTGCAGAAGCTCGAGCTCCTCGTGCGCGCGAGCCTCGCGGTGCCCGAGCCCACCGACGACGAGCTCGCCGCGTACCTCGATGCGCACCAGAGCGACTACCTCGCGCCGGCCGACGTGAGCTTCGAGCACCGCTACTTCTCGCGGGAGCGCCGCGGCGAAGCGGCCCTTCGCGACGCGCTCTCGGCCGCGGCGAGCCCCGACGCCGACACGGCGCGAGGCGACCCCTTCCCGCTCGGCGCGCGCTTCACGCATCGCACGCGCGCGAGCCTCACCGAGACCTTCGGCCCCGAGCTCGCTGCCGCGCTCGACGACGCGCCGCTCGAGGCGTGGTCCTCGCCGATCGAGACTCGCTTCGGCGTGCACCTCGTGCGCGTCTGGGAGCGACGCGACGGGAGGCCGCTCTCGCTCGATGAGGTCCGCGAGCGCCTCGCCGCGCGCTGGACCGAGGAGAGAGAACAGGCCCAGCTCGAGCAGGCGCTGGGCGACATCGTCGCGAGCTACGAGATCGAGGACGCGCCTTGAAGCCGTTCGATGCATCGCGCGAGGCGCGCTCGGCCTCCACGAGCCTCGGGGCGCTGGCCCTCTTCGTGGGCTCGCTCGTCGTGACGGTCGCGTCGCCCGCGCACGCACACCCGGCCGAGTTCGGCTCCCTCCACGTGCGCGAGCTCGGCGGTGATCGATACGCGGTGCGCTTCGAGTACTCGGGGAGCGAGACCGCGCCGCGTGGTGCCGGGCTCACGTGGCCCGAGGGCTGCGCGATCGAAGGCGCGACCGCGCGCACGGAGCGCCCGTACGGCGAGGCGCAGCGGATGATCGTCGCGTGCGACGAGCAGGGCCTCAGCGGAGACGTCGAGATCACCTCGCTCCCGATGGACGTGGAGGTCGCCGTGCGCCTCGAGCCACGCGGCGATTCGGCTCGAATCGCGCGACGCGACCTCCTCCTCGATGCGTCGGCGCCGCGCTTCTCCCTCCGCGCGCCGCGCGAGGAACCGTGGAGCCTGGCCACGCGGTTCGTCGAGCTCGGCCTCGTGCACATCGCGACGGGCCTCGATCACCTCGCGTTCGTCGCGCTCCTCGTCCTCGTGCTCCGCGCGGGGCGGCGTGACGCGTCCGACCCGGCGTCGCGCGCCACGCGCACGCTCGTGAGCGCGACCGTGCTCACGCTCACCGCGTTCACGGTGGGCCACGCGATCACCCTCGCGCTCTCGGTGCTCGGCGTGCTCACGCTCGCGGCGGCGCCCGTGGAGGTCTGCATCGCGCTCAGCGTGCTCTTGCTCTCCGCGGAGGTCGCGCGCGCCGAGCGAGGCCGCGCGCCCGACACGCTCGTCTTTCTCCGACCTGCGCTCGTGGCGGGCGGCTTCGGCCTCGTGCACGGCCTCGGCTTCGCGGGCGCCCTGCGTGACGCGGGCCTCGAGGAGGGCGCGCTCGCGGTGCCGTTGATCTCGTTCCACGTCGGCGTGGAGCTCGGGCAGCTCGCGTTCGTGGCGCTCGTGCTCGCGACGCTCGCCACGCTCGAGGGCCGCACGTGGTCGGGCCGCGCGCGCCTCGCGATCACCTACGTCACCGGCGCAGCGGCCGCGGCGTGGACCCTCGCCCGCCTCGGCGCGATCGGATCCTGAGCCCGCGCGTTCACTCCGTGTCGCTCTTCTTCGGGAGGAAGAGCCGACCGATGGGCAGCTCGACGGCCTCGAACGGCTCGATGCGCGCGGCACGGCTGTCGTCGAAGACGCCCACCTCCACCCAGCGTCCGTCGCGCAGCGTGAGCGCCTCGAGCAAGCGCGCGTCCGGATCGACGAGCCAGTAGTGCCGGACACCGTGCTCCGCGTAGAGCCGCCGCTTGAGCACGCGGTCGTGTCGGACCGAGGACGGCGAGACGATCTCGCACACCCAGTCGGGCACCGTCGTGAAGGGGCGCTCATCGGGATCGGCGAGCCGCTCGCGGCGCCAGCCCGAGAGATCGGGGCGGACGATGTCGTGCGTGGCGAGCTGCACCTCGACCTCGACGAAGATCCACCAGCCGCCAGGCCCGCCGTGACCATCGTCGTCGTCGAACGGGCCGCCGAGGTAGTTGCGGAGCGCGCCCTGCACCTTGGCGTGGCGCGGCCGCGGCGCGGGCAGGACCTCGAGTGAGCCGGCGATGACCTCCGCGCGCGCCTCTTCGGGCAGCGCGAGCAGCGCCTCGTAGGTCGCGAGCTTCGGTGCGGCGCTCATCGATCTCGAGTCTGCCCGAGGAGCCCGGGAGCGTCGATTCGTCACGTCGAGGGGCAGCGAGCCTCCTGGGCGTGAGCAGACACCGCTCGCGGAGTCCTGCGGGCGTGGGCATCGTGTGGCCCTCCGACCCGGCGGCGTTCACTGTGGGCGCGATTGCGTCCGACGGTCGCGTCGTCGGACGCCACTCTCGTCGAGGTCGACATGCGCTTCTTGGCCCCCTGTTCTCCGCTCCTCCACGCAGCCCCACTCGTCCTCGCCGCGTGCGATCCCTCGACGATCGCGGATGCCGGCACCGACGGTGCGCTGCCGGACGCCGACCCTCCCATCGACGCGGAGATCGCGCCCGATGCCGCGGTGCTGGATGCCGCAGCGCCCGACGACACCGCTGTCGTGTCGATCGACGCACCGACCGCAGACGTTCCACCTGGACCCGCGACGTTCGGCAACGTCGTCGCTCCTTGTGCGGCCCCCGACGTCGTTCAGCCCGTGATGCCCGAGGAGCTCGGGCACTACGCTGCGGCGCGGCTGACGCCGCCGACGACACCCTTCGTGGTCGAGCGCATCTCGTATGCGCTGCGAGACGTGCCCGAGTTCGAGTGCGATGCGACGCTCGGCCACGACGTGCTCCTCTTCGTCGGCGGGACCGCGCCCGACGCGAGCCCGAGCAGCGAGGTGCAGCACATCGACGTGCCGCCCGCGCCAGGCCTCACGGAGCGCCCGCTCGACCTCGCGTTGCCGACGCCGGTGAGGCTCGAGGCGGGCCAGTCGCTGTACATCGCGGTGCAGCTGAACGGCGACACGACCTCGGCGATGTGTCTCGCATCGTGCGGCGACGGGCCTGCGATCGAAGGCGTCGACTTCTGGAGCAACGCCACGACCGCCCCGTTCGCGTGGGCCGATCTCGTCGGCGAGCTGGGGCTGCCCACCAACCTCGACGTGCACGCCCAGGGCTTCGTCCCGTGATCCGCCGTCCACGCGCGGAGTGAGCGCGCGGCGCGAGAGCGTCTCCACCGCGCACCGCACGTCCGTCAGCCCGCGCACGGCGCGCGCGGAGACGCATCGACTTCGCTCGAGAAACCGGCGGCGCGCGACGTGCTCTCCGCGCAGGGCATGCCTCGTCGCTCGACCACCGCGCTCGCGTTCCTCGGTGCGTGCTGCGTCGCCGCGTGCGCGCCCGAGCCCGTGGGGAACTGCCAGTGCGGTCTGCCTGGATGGCCTCGCGAGCAGCTCGAAGGACGCTTCGTTCACACGATCGAGTCGATCGACGTGATCGAGGGTCCGTACACGCCGCCCGCGTTGCCGCCGCCTCGCGCCGCGCTCGCGCTCGTGTCCGAGGACCTCTTGGTCTGGATGCTCGGCGATGGCGAGGCGCACCTCGTGGTTCGCATCCACGCGTGGCTCGCCGTGGAGCCTGCGCCCGGACGCCGCAGCTGCTGCGGGCCGACATGGGATGACATTCAGCTCGCGTCGACACAGCCCGTCTGGAGCGCGCGGAACCGGATCGCGCTCGATCCCTCCCAAGAGCTCGGCGATGTGATGGCGTCGCTCGACCCCACGCTGTCCTTCGCCGAGCCGATCTTCGCGCACGACGGGCTCGTCGTGGACGACCCACCGCCGCTCGTCATCGACGGGGACGGCCGCGGCCTCGTGCTGCGTACGCACTACCTCGTCCAGCCCGCTGGGTGCGCGGACGCTTCCTGCCGCGCGACCGTGTCCGTGACGCACCACCTCCGACGCGCGGAGTGAGCGCGCCCGTGGAGAGGCGCGGTGGTCAGCCCTTGGCGGGCGGGGGCGGGATCGGGCCGGCGAGGAAGTACTGCGGGGGCCAGGGCATCGCGTAGCCCTGCGCGACGGCGGCGTGCAGCGTGAAGTGCGGATCCGAGAGGTGCGGGCGCGCGAGCGCGACGAGATCGGCGCGACCGCCGAGGAGGATCGAGTTCACCTGATCGAAGTCGCCCACGTTGCCGACCGCGATCGTCGGGATGCCCACGTCGTTGCGGATGCGCTCGGAGAACGGCGTCTGGTAGCTGCGGCCGAACACCGGCTTGGCGTCCGGCGAGGTCTGGCCCGTGGAGACGTCGATCACGTCGGCGCCGTGATCGCGCAGCGCACGAGAGAGGATCACCGCGTCCTCGACGTCCATGCCGCCGGGCACCCAGTCCACCGCGGAGATGCGCACCGAGAGCGGCTTGTCGCTCGGCCAGGCCGCGCGCACCGCGTCGA
The DNA here is from genome assembly GCA_044376125.1 of Sandaracinaceae bacterium. Taxonomy (GTDB): domain Bacteria; phylum Myxococcota_A; class Polyangia; order Polyangiales; family Sandaracinaceae; genus JAFLCL01. The sequence goes on along the minus strand of JBILLJ010000061.1, from coordinate 38,990 downwards.
GCACCTCGAGCGGATAGCGCATGCGCTTCTCGAGCGAGCCGCCGTACGCGTCGGTGCGCTGGTTCGAGAGCGGCGTGAGGAACGAGCTCAGGAGGTAGCCGTGCGCCAGGTGGAGCTCGAGCAGATCGAAGCCCGCCTCGAGCGTCAGCATCGTGCTCTTCACGAACTGCGCGAGCACCGTGTCCATCTCGGCGCGCGTCATCTCGCGCGGCACCTGGCTGCCCTTCTTGGGGTCGTACGGGATCGGCGAGGGCGCCATCAGCGGCCAGTTGCCCTGATCGAGCGGCGCATCGGCGCCTTCCCAGAGCGCCTTCGTCGATCCCTTGCGGCCTGCGTGGCTCAGCTGGAGGCCGATCTTCGCGTGCGAGGTGCGATGCACGAGCTCGACGATGCGCTTCCACGCGTCGCGCTGCGTCTCGTTCCAGATGCCCGTGCACCCGGGCGTGATGCGGCCCTCGGCGCTCACGTTCGTCATCTCGGTCATCACGAGGCCAGCGCCGCCGAGCGCGCGGCTGCCGAGGTGCGCGACGTGGAAGTCGTTCGGCACGCCGTCGACGGCCGAGTACATGCACATCGGCGAGACCACGACGCGGTTGGGCAGCGTGAGGCCACGCAGCGTGAGCGGCGTGAACATCGGCGGCGTGACCTTGTCTTCCGCCTTCACGCCCGCCTTCGCCTCGAACCAGCGGTCGGCGCGCTCGACCAGCTGCGGATCGCGCAGCGCGAGGTTCGCGTGCGTGATGCGACGGCTGCGCGTCATGAGGCTCACCGTCATCTGCAGAGGCTCGAGGCGGTGGTGGCGCTTGGCCTGCTCGAACCACTCGAGGCTCTGCTGCGCCGCCGTCTGGATGCGGCCCGCCATCGGCTTGCGCTCGGCCTCGTACGCCGCGAGCGCAGCGGCCACGTCGTTCGGGTGCTTGCCGACCGCTGCCGCGAGGCCGATGGCGTCCTCCATCGCGAGCTTGGTGCCCGAGCCGATCGAGAAGTGCGCGGTGTGCGCCGAGTCGCCCACGAGCGCGACGTTCTCGTGGAACCAGCGCTCGCACTTGAGCGTCGCGAACTGCACCCAGAGCGAGCGGTTCGAGCGCAGCGAGTGGCCCGCGAGCTCCTCGGCGAAGAGCGTCTCGCAGTACGCGAGGCTCGTGGCCTCATCGGCCTGATCGAGGCCCGCCTTCTTCCACGACTCCTCGTCGCACTCGACGATCATCGTGGAGGTCCCGGTGCCGTCGGCCTTGATCTCGAACGGATACGCGTGGATCTGGAAGAGCCCGTGCTCGTTCTCGCGGAAGCTGAACGTGAACGCGGGGAACACGCGGCTCGTGCCGAGCCAGATGTAGCGGCACTTGCGCGGATCGAAGCTCGGCTGGAACGCGCTCTCCCACTTCGCGCGCGCGACGCTGCGCACGCCATCGCAGGCGAGCAGCAGATCGCAGTCCGCTTGGAGCGCATCGATGTCGAGCCGCTCGGACGCGAACTGCAGGCCGACGCCGAGCTCGATCGCGCGGGCCTGGAGGATCTGGAGCAGCTTCTTGCGCGCGATGCCGACGAAGCCGTGGCCGTGGCTGCGGATCGTCTCGCCCTTCGCGTAGACGTCGATGCTGTCCCAGCGCGCGAAGTGCTCGGTGATCGCGCGGTACGAGGGCTCGTCGGCCTCCTGGAACCCCGACATCGTCTCGTCGCTGAAGACGACGCCCCAGCCCCACGTGACGTCGGCGGGGTTGCGCTCGAACACCTGGATCCGCGCGTCGGGGAAGCGCTTCTTGAGGAGGATGGCCGAGTAGAGACCGGCGGGGCCCCCGCCGAGGACGTTCACGCGCATGGCGCGCGATGCTGCCGAAGTCACGAGACGCGCGCCCGGAGTTTCGTCACGCAGGTCACACGCGCCTTCGGCGCGGCTCGGGGGCTCGAGCGCCCCCGGACCCCGCGTCGCTCGATCGTCGAAGACTCCTCCTCGCTCCCGCTCCAGGGGTTGCTCCGCAACCCCGCCGCGTGGCGCCCCGCAGAGCCGCCGAACGAGGCCGCACGGCCCCTCGGGCTAGAAGTGGTACTGGGCGCCGAGCGAGAGCATGTGGTGCATCTGCTCGAAGCGGCCCGCGTTCACGATCGAGCCGAAGCCGCCCGGGTAGCAGTTGCGCGAGACGACGGGCCGGCTGGGGTCGTACATCGGGTCATTCGTCGGCGGATCGGGAGGCACCTGCGGGACCTGACAGACGCCCTCCATCTGGAGCGCGTTGATCTGGCGGAAGCGCGCCTCCGCGGGGCTCACGTCCACGGTCTCACCGAGGAAGAAGCCGTACGCGAGCGAGATGTCGAAGCGATCGATGCGCACGGTGCCGCCCGCGTGGAGGCCCAGACGCCAGCCACTCATGAAGTCGTTCTGGAGGTAGTTGCGATAGCGGCTGTCGACCGGGATCTCGAAGCTGACGCCCGCGCGCACCGCGAGCACCTCGGGGATCGCGTTGACGTCACCGCCGAGGCGGAGCGTGAGCACATCGCTCCAGCCGTGCGGGATCGGGAGCGGCGCAGGGATGGGCACCATCGAGCTCGAGCCCGCGGCGCCGCCGGTGCGCAGCGCGCCTTGCGATCCGGATGGCATGCCGACCACGAAGTCGGTGACCTGCGAGAGCTGCTCGTAGACGACGTCGAGCTCGATGTCGAAGTTCTCGTTCCGCATCGCGTCGTCGATGTGGCCCGCGAGCGCTTCGTCCGCCGTGCGCTGGTAGGCGCGCGGACGGATGCGATCGGCGTAGCGCATGGCGAGCGTGAACTGGAACGGCTGGCCCGCGTGCAGCGTCGTGTTCGAGATCGTCGAGTTGGTCGGCACGTAGCTGCCGTCCGTGTCGGTGCCGTAGGCGCCGGTCGTGAGCTGGAGCGAGCCCGTCGCGGGGAGCACGCCGCCGACCGAGTCGGAGATGCGGCCCGAGACCATGATCTCGAAGTTGTCGTGCGGCACCACGTGTACCGAGAAGATGCCCGCGGGCACGAACGGATCGACGACGCTCAGGCGCGTGCGGATGTCGGCCGAAGGGTCCTCGCCGAGCGTGCCCGGCGAGCCCGTCGCTGCGGTGCCGCTGTTCGTGTAGTTCACGAAGTCGATGATGCCGATGCCCCACTGGAGCGTGAGGCCGATGCGCAGCCAGTCGAAGGGCCGGTAGCCGACGCCGACGCTCGGGAAGAAGAGCAGCAGGTCCTGCTCGGTGACCATGTAGCGAACCGGCGTCGGCAGGCGCTGGCCGTTGACCGTCACGGTGCCGTCGGAGTTGCCCCAGCGCGCGGTGCCCGTGCCGTTGGGCGCGATGATGCCGAAGCCCAGGCCGAGCTCGTCCGTGAGACGGACGTTCGCCATGATCTGCGGGCCGATCTGCGGCATGCCGCCGTTGCACACGCGCGGAAACGCCTGGTCGGCCCAGAGCGACGGATTGTCCGGGCCATCACCGGGCGCGAAGATGGTGCCGCCGCCGAGGTAGGTCTCGCCAGGGCCCGCGCCGCCGTTGTAGCTGCCCGCGCGCGTCACACATGCGTCCCACACCGTGAGGCTCGCGTTGAGGAGGATCTGCGCGTCGGCGTCGGCGAGCATCGCGGGGTTGAGCGCGAGCGCGAGCGAGTCGTCCACGCGCGCCGCGAACGCGCCACCGCGGCCGAGGCCTCGGGTGCCGACACCGCTCAGCTCGAAGCCGCCCGCGTGGGCGGTCGGGAGATCACCGAACGCCTGGGCGGCCAGTGCAGACGAGAGAGCGAGCGTGGCGAGGGCGGTCTTGCGCATCGCGCGAGAGGATACGCGTGCGATCGCCAGCGTTTGAAGCACGAACACGTTGACGCGCTGGCTAACGCGTCGCGTCAACGCTCGTGCGCCAGCGCGGTGCGCGGTGGCGCGTGCACCTCACTCCACGTCGCCGCCGTCGTAGCCCTCGAACTCGCCGTCGGCGAGGTTCTCGAAGCGCGTGAACTCGTGGAAGAACTTGCAGCGCACGATGCCCGTCGGGCCGCTTCGCTGCTTGCCGACGATGATCTCCGCGAGGCCGCGCAGCTGCTGTCGCTCCTCGTCCTTCGCGTACACCTCGGGGCGGTACACGAACATGATGACGTCGGCGTCCTGCTCGATGGCGCCCGACTCGCGGAGGTCGGCGAGCTGCGGGCGCTTGTCCTTGCCGGGGCGCGTCTCGACGCCGCGGTTGAGCTGCGAGAGCGCGATGACGGGGATGTCGAGCTCCTTCGCGAGTGCCTTCAAGGAGCGGCTGATCTCGCTGATCTCCTGCTCGCGGCTGTCGTTCTTGGTGCCCGAGCGCATGAGCTGGAGGTAGTCGACGACGACGAGGCCCAGGCCGTGCTCGCTCTTGAGGCGGCGGGCCTTTCCGCGCAGCGCCGTGACGGTGAGCGCGGCGGTGTCGTCGATGAAGAGCGGCAGATCGGTGAGCGGACCGGCGGCGCCCATGAGCTTCTGCCAGTCCTGCGTGGAGAGCATGCCGTTGCGCATGCGGCCGCCGTCGACGCGCGCCTCGCTGCAGAGGAGGCGTCGCACGAGCTCTTCCTTGCGCATCTCGAGCGAGAACACGGCCACGCCGACGTTTCGCCCGGCGGCCGCGGCGAGCGCGACGTTCAGCGCGAACGCGGTCTTTCCCATGCCGGGGCGGCCCGCGATGATGAGGAGCTCGGAGCCCTTGAGGCCCGCGGTCATCTCGTCGAGCTTCTCGAGCCCCGTGGGCAGGCCGATGATGCGCTCGCCGCGCCCCGCCGCTTCCTGCACCTGCTGGATGGTGCGGTAGACGATGTCCTTGATGTGCTCGTACGGCGCGCCGCCGCGCGCCTTGCCGATCTCGAAGACGCGCTTCTCGGAGGTGTCGAAGTACTCCTCGGCCTCGCCGTAGTCGCCGTAGCCGGCCGCCGCGATCTCGTGACACGCGGCGATGAGGCGCCGCACGTTCGCCTTCTCGCGCACGATGTTCGCGTGCTGCTCGATGTTGGCGACGGTCGGGATGGTGTTCGTGAGCGAGAGCAGGTGCTCGTCACCACCGGCCTTGTGGAAGTTGCCGCGATCGACGAGCCAGCTGCGCAGCGTGATCGTGTCGACGGGCTGACCGCGCCGGAAGAGCTCGGCCATCGCGTCGAAGACGAGCGAGTTGCCGCGGCTGTAGAAGTCGTCGGCCGAGAGCAGCTGGAGCACGGTGTTCAGCGCGCCGTTCTCGAGGAGGACGCCGCCGAGCACGGCGCGCTCCGCATCGAGCGAGTGAGGAGGGACTCGGCCTCCCTCGCGCGACGGACGCTCGGGCATGTCGAAGGACGCGGTCATGGGAAGCCGGCCATCCTACACGCTGCGGCGGAGGACGAAAGCCGCGCAGCGCAGCGGGTCACTGGCTCGACTGCAGGTGCGTCCGCGCCTCGCACGCCTGTCGGTAGCCGAGCGTGCAGGCCCGCTCGTAGTTCTCGAGGGCGAGCCCCGGCGAGGGCGCCGAGCCGATGTCGCCATGCTCGTACATGCGGCCGATGTTGAAGCAGCCGCGCGGCTCACCACCCGCGCAGGCGCGGTGATAGAGGTCGATCGCACGGCGCGCGTCGCGCGTCACGCCCGCCGCGGTCTCGAAGAGCGTGCCGAGGTTCGAGCACGCGAGGAGGTGGCCCCCGTCACAGGCCTGCGTGAACAGGCGAATCGCGTCCTGGGGTGAGCGCCGCACCCCCGCGCCGCGCGCGTGCAGCGCACCGAGGCTCGTGCAGCCGGGCATGAGCCCACCCTCGCACGCGCGGCGGTACAGCGTGGCGGCGCGCGCCTCGTCGGCCGCCGTGCCCGCGCCGCGCTCGTAGCAGTAGCCCAGGGCGTTGCAGCCGCGGAGATCGCCGGCCTCGCAGCTCGAGCTGAAGAGCGCGAACGCGCGCGCGTCGTCCTGCGCCACGCCCGTGCCGGTGCGGTGCAGGAGGCCCAGGCGCGTGCAGCCATAGGCCTCCTCGCCCTCGCACGCCTGCGTGTAGAGGCGCACCGCGCGAGTGAGATCGCGGCTCGTGCCGCGACCTTCTTCGTACAGCACGCCGAGGCTCGAGCAGCCGAGCAGCTCCTCTCCGTTGCACGCCTGCTCGTAGAGCTGCCGAGCGCGCGCGAGGTCGGCCGTGACGCCGCGGCCTTCTTCGTAGGCGAGGCCGAGCACGGCGCAGCCCCAGAGCTCGTTGCCGTCGCACGCGCGCTGGAACAAGCGGATCGCCCCCGCCGCGTCGGCCGCGCCGCCACGGCCTTCCTGACGCAAGAGGCCCAGGTGCACGCAGCCGATGAAGTCGCCGCCGCGACACGACACGTCGTAGAGGCGCGCCGCCTCCGCGTCGTCCTGCGGCAGGCCACGGCCCTCCTCGCGCAGCACACCGAGCGCGACGCAGCCGCCGGGCTCGTCCTCGTCGCACGCGCGGGTGTAGAGGCGGATCGCGCCTTCGACGCTCGCGTCCATGCCCCGCCCGAGCTCCATGAGTCGCCCGAGGTTCGTGCAGCCGATGGGCTCGCCGCCCTCGCACGCGCGGCTGAAGAGCTGGGCCGCGATGCGGTAGTCCTCGCCCTCTTCGCGCGCGAGGCCGAGGTCGTTGCACGCCGCGGGGCGACCGCCGTCGCACGCGCGCGTGAGGAACTCGCCCGCGCGGCTCGCGTCACCGGCCTCGCCCGTGCCGAGGAGCGTCCCGAGGCGCTCGCAGCCCTCGAGGTCGCCGCGCTCGCAGCCAGACTCGTAGCTTCGTGCCGCGTGCTGGAGATCGCGCGCCGCGCCGCGCCCGCTCGTGCTGAGATCACCCAGGCGCGTGCACGCGACGCCATCGCCTCCGCGGCAGCCGCGCGTGAAGAGGGACACCGCCTCCTGTAGATCGCGCGTCGACTCGCTGATCGAGAGGCGCTGCCCGAGGTGGGTGCACGCAGCGGCCCAGCCGAGCTGACACGATCGATCGTAGGCCGTGCGCGCCTGCGCGAAGTTCTCGGTCGTGCCGAGGCCGGCCTCGAGCATGCGGCCCGCGTCGAAGCAGGCGCGCGCGTGGCCCACGTCGCACGCGGCGCGGAAATTCGTGAGCGCCTGCTGGTGGTTCTGCGGCACGCCGTGGCCGAGCAGCTGCATCGCGCCGAGGTTGCGGCACGAGGCGGCATCGCCGCGCATGCAGCCGTTGCGATAGAGCGTCGCCGCGCGCTCGAGATCACCGGCCTGCTCGTAGGCCTCGCCGGCCTCGCTGCAGCGCGCCGACGTGGCCGTCGGGGCCGCGACGCCCGTCGCGGTGCGCGTGGGCGCAGAGGCGGCGCACTCGGCGGCTGCCTGCTCGGGCGTCAGCGCCACGGGCGGCGGCGGCGCGGGTGGCGTGCGCCTTCGCTGTGCGAGCGCGGACCCCGCGAGGGCCACGAGGAAGAAGGAAGCGAGACCGACGACGAAGCAGGTCGTGCGAACGCAGGTGCGCGTCATGGAGCCCTCGAAGACGTGGTGCCGGAGCCGGCGTGTGCATCGCGCAGCGCTGCGTCGAGGAGGCGGTGTGCCTCGTGGATCTCGCCTCGATCGCGAAGCGACCACGCGCGGCGGATGGCGTGCTGGATGGACAGGGCGCGCGCCTCCGGCTCGTGCGCTGCGCGCGCCCGGGCGAGCGCGCGGCCCGCGAGATCGACGAGGCCCGCGCGCTCGAAGTGCACCGCGAGATCGAGGTAGCCGCGGGCCGGCGGTGGCGCCTCCGACGACGAGAGCCAGCGCGCCGCGAGCGAGACGACGTGCTCGTGCAGCACACGCTCGCCGGCCGCGCGACCGAGCATCGTCCAGGCGAGGGGATCGGGCGGGTGCTCGCTCGCCGCCAGCTCGCGCAGCGCCGCGATCGCGTCCCCGAGTCGGCGGGAGCGCACGTGCGCGATCACCGAGAGCGCGAGCCACGGCAGGCGCTGCTCCGCGCGCTCGGGGGCGGGGCCCGCGGTGCCACCGTCGCGCACCGCGCGTGCACGCTCGAGCAGCCAGCGCGACTCGACGCCGGCCTCGCGGACCACGACCGCCTCACGCTCGGCCGGCGGCGCGATCGCGAGGGCGAGGCGCCGCTCGATCACGCCGATCGCCGCCTGGGGCAAGCCCGCCGCGTGGGCGCGCGACAGCAGCGCCGCGATCCGATCGGCCTCGGCGGCGGTGAGCGACACACTCGTGCGCTCGAGGTGTCGGCCGACGAGCCGGAGCGCGGCGCGCGCCTCGACACCGCCCGACACGACGACGTCCGCGAGGCGATCGATCGCGCGCGCGCGCTGATAGCGGCCCGAGGCCGCGAGCTCGACGCGGGCGAGGATCAGCGTGTCGCGCGGCGCGAGCGCTGCGGCCCGCCCCAGACGCGCGAGCGTCTCGAGGTGACGCTCGATGTCGGTCGCCAGCGCGAGCGCATCCACGTCGCGGCCCACGAGGGCGAGCAGCCGGGCGAGCTCGAGGCTCGCGCGGAGGCTCCCCGCGGCGTCCGCGATGCCCTCCGCATGCGAGATCGCGCGGCGATGGGCGGCGATCGCATCCTCCGTGCGCGCCTCGCGCTCACGCAGGCCTGCGAGGATCGAGAGACCGTCCACGCTCGCCTCGCACGCGGCGAGCGCCTCCGCGATCACCGCCGCGACGCTCGCGTGAGGGCTCGCCTCGCAGGCGGCCCAGAGCGCGGCGTCGTCGGCGCGAGGGCGGTCGCGCAGGAACGGCACGAGCACCTCGACGGCCTCCGCGTCCCTCACGCGCAGCGCCTCGACGAGCGCCGCCCGGACGCACTCCGAGCGTGCACGCGAGCCCGGCTCGTGCGGCAGTCGGGCGCGCGCCCACGCCACGACCGCCGCGGGCCCGATCGCTCTGCGGGCCTCGAGCTGCGCGCGGAGCTCGAGCTCATCGAGGACGCTCATCGAAGACGGAGCGTAGCGGAGAAGCGCCGCACGAGCGCGATCGTACACTGCGGGCGCGCGCCATCGTCATCCAGGGTCTCCACCGAAGTCCTCCGCGCCGTCGGACGACACGTCCATGCGCACGATTCACACCCGCTACGAAGATCCCCTCGACCGCCTCTGGATCACCTGCGCCGAGCGGGTGGGCCTGCGGCTCGTGCGCGAGCCCGGCGCGTACGCGTCGACCGACGGCCGCGGCACCGTGACCATCTCGGTCGCCGAGGAGCTCGACCCCGACGACTCGCTCGCGCAGATGATCTTCCACGAGCTCTGTCACGCGCTCGTCGAGGGCCCCGAGTCCTTCGAGAAGATCGACTGGGGCCTCGACAACACGAGCGACGACGACGTGCTGCGAGAGCACGCCTGCGTGCGCGTGCAGGCGTTCCTCACGCGCTCGCGCGGCCTCGGGACCGTGCTCGCGCCGACGACCGACTTCCGCCTCTTCCACGACGCGCTCGGGCCCGATCCGTTCGTCCGCAGCGAGGCCGAGCACGCGTTCAACGACGAGGCCGGCGCGCGCCGCTCGATCGTGCTCGCGAAGAAGGCCCTCGCGCGCGTGCACACGCACCCGTGGTCGCCGCACCTGATCGAGGCGCTCGACGCGACGGCCGCGATCGCGCGCGCGCTGGCGCCGTGGGCCGAGGCGCGCACGGCGCAGGGGAGCGCGACCGAACGCGCGTCGCTCTGGACGACGCTCGAGGCGCCCGCACCGCGGCACCGCACCGGGCTCCCGCTCGCGCGCGCAGGCACGGCCGCGTCCTCGGAGCGGTGCGAGAGCTGCGGCTTTCGTGCGCGACGCGGGGGCGCGAGCGTCTGTCTCAAGGCCGAAGCGCCGACGCGAGCGAGCGACGCCGCGTGCGAGCGGTGGGAGCCCACGCCTCGCTGCGAGGACTGCGGCGCGTGCTGTCGAGAGGCGTTCGACGTGATCGAGGTCGGCGCGCGCGAGCGCTTCGCGCGCAAGCACCGCGCGCTCCTCGTGGTCCGCGAGGGCGGCTCGCTCGATCTGCCGCGCCCCGGCGGCCGCTGCCCACCGCTGCGAGGCGAGGGCACGGACGAGGCGCCGTACCGCTGCGCGCTCCACGCCGATCGGCCCCGCACCTGCCGCGACTTCACGCTCGGCAGCGCGGCGTGTCTCCTCGCGCGGAGGCGCGTCGGCCTCAGCACCTGATCGAGCCACCAAGCGCCGAGTCGCTCACGGCCGCTCGCGCAGGGTCCCCGACCGCACGCGCGCCAGCGCGCCGTCGTCGGTGCGAACGAGGAGCACGCCATCGTCGTCGAGTCCCTCGAGCACGCCCTCGATCGCGTCCACGCGCACCGCGCGGCCCACGAGCGCGAGGTGCTGGCGCAGCGCGCCCACGATCGCGTCGGGGCCCTGCGTCACGAGCTGATCGACCCGCGCCTCGACCGACGCGAGCAAGGCCACGAGCACCTCGCCGCGATCGAGCGCGGCGCCGTGCGCTTCGCGGAGCGAGGTCGCGACGTCGCGCAGCTCGTCCGGCCAGGCGGCGCGGTTCACGTCGAGCCCGATGCCGATCACGATCGCCCCGAGGCGCTCGCCGATCGAGCTCGACTCGACGAGGATGCCCGCGCACTTGCGAGCACCGAGCCGCACGTCGTTCGGCCACTTCACGCGCGCCTCGAGGCCACGCTCGCCGAGCACGCGGACGCAGGCGTCCCGCACGCCGAGTCCCACGGCGAGCGTGAGCACGCCGAGCGCGCGAGGCGGAAGCTCGAGCCGCTCGACGATCGACACGTAGAGGTCGGTCCCTCCGGGAGAGCTCCACACGCTCCCGCGCGCGCCTCGGCCCGCGCGCTGTGCATCGGCGACCACGACGTGTCCGCGGGGCGCGCCACGCTCGGCGGCCGCGCGCGCGTCGTCGTTCGTGGATCCGGTCTCCGCGAGGATCTCGAGCGAACGCCCGTAGAGGCCCCGTTGCGCGGAGATCAGGGCACGGGCTCGCTCGAGATCGGCGGCGCCGGCGCCGCGCGGCGCGTCGCTCACGACTCCCAGTCGAGCGCGAAGTCCACCGCGCGTGCCGAGTGCGTGAGCCCGCCCGCCGAGATCACGTCGATGCCGGTGGCCGCGATGCGCGGGATGCGCTCGAGCGTGACGCCGCCCGACACCTCGAGGAGCGCGCGCCCGGCCACGAAGGCCACCGCCTCCGACAGCGCGGCGTCGTCGAAGTTGTCGAGCAGCACCACGTCGGCCTTCGCGTCGATCGCCTCGCGCAGCTGCTCCATGCGATCGACCTCGCACTCCACGCGCGAGGTGTGCGGCGCGTGCGCGCGCGCTCGCTCGATCGCGATGCGCACACCGCCCGCCGCGGCGATGTGGTTGTCCTTGATCAGCACCGCGGAGGAGAGATCGTCTCGGTGGTTGTGGCCTCCGCCGCAGCGCACCGCGTAGCGCTCGAGCGCGCGCAGGCCGGGCGTGGTCTTGCGCGTGTCGGCGATGCGCGTCTTGCTGCCGGGCGGCAGCGCCGTCACGAACGCGCGCGTCTTGGTGGCCACACCGCTCATGCGCTGCACGAAGTTCAGGGCGACGCGCTCGCCCTTGAGGATCGAGGCGGCCGGCCCGTGCACCCGCGCGCCGATCGCGCCCTTCGCGAGCGCCTCGCCGTCCTCCGAGAGCCGATCGACGCTCACGCGCGGATCGACCTCCGCGTAGACCTGACAGAACACGTCGAGCCCGCTCACCACGAGCGCCTCTCGCGCCACGAGCACCGCCTTGCCGTTGAGGTCGGGCGGGACGGTCGCGTCGGTCGTCACGTCGCCGCGCCCGAGATCCTCGAGCAAGGCGCGCTGGACGAGATCGCGGACGACGAAGCGGGGCGGCGGATGGAGCTGCATGCGCCGCTTGTACGGCCCGACCGCCGGAGCGGGCAAGCTGGACCGCGCGTCGCCCGGCCCCTGCGCTGGTTCGCCGAGACGAGGCGCCTCGTTCAGAGGATCCAGCCGCGCACGAGGAAGTCGGCGAGCACGTTCGAGAACGCATGGAGCGCGACGGATGCACCGATGCCGTCGCGGCGTGCGCGCAACCAGCCGAAGAGGAGGCCCGGAAAGAACGTCGCGAGCTCGTCGAGGCGCGGCTCGGCCGCGAGGTGGACGAGCGCGAAGAGCGCGGCCTGGACCACCAGCGCACGCGGGTCGATCGGCGCGCCGAGCCACGAGCGGGCCGGCGGCCAGGCGTCGTGGAGCCGCGTCTGCACGAAGCCACGGAAGAAGGCCTCTTCCGGCAGCGCGACCATGACGACCTGGGCGAGCGCGAAGGCCGCGAGATCGGGCGGCGCGCTCCAGCGCCACGCGTGCACCGGTCCGTGCCACCACCAGAAGCCGACGACGAACGGCGGAAAGACGAGGAGCGCGACCCCGAGCGCCACGCCGGTCTCCCGCAGCCCCGACGGCAGCGCGGCCACGAGCGCCGCGCCGAGACCTCGCCCGCGGCCGCCCGTCTTCTCGAGCTCCTCCTCCGTCGGCTCGACGAGACCGGCGAGGTCGATGCCGAAGCGACGCGCGCCGCCCGGCCGCGCGCGGGCGCGAGAGAGCGCGAGGCCGAAGAAGAGGAGCGCCGTGCCCGCGGCCGACGCGTCCGAGACCGCGGACCCGAGCATGCCGCCCATCGCCGACCCCGCGAAGGAGCCCACGAGCGCCAGGGCCGCGGTGCCGGCGAACGCCAGCGCGTAGTACCCGGCGACCTCTCGAAGCTCGGCGCGCACGCCCCGGTTGTATCACTCCGTCACAAAGAAAATGGGCGCCCGCGCCATGGATGGTACGCTCTCGCCTCCGCATGGTCCGTCGTCCCTCGCTTCTCCCGGCCGCGCTGGCCCCCCTGCTCGCGCTGGCCGCCGTGCTCGCGCTGGCCGTCCCGCGCGCGTCTGCCGCACCCACCCAGGCCGAGGGCGGCCCTGGCGCGCTGCGCGTCGGTGAGGCTGCACCCCCCGTGCTCGCCGAGCGCATCGTGGGCAGCGACGAGGTCTCGCTCCCGCGGCTGGGCGGACGCGTCGTCGTCCTGGATTTCTGGGCGACCTGGTGCCGCCCGTGCCGCGCGATCATGCCGGTGCTCGATCAGCTGAACCGCCGCTTCCACGACCGGGGCCTCACCGTCATCGGCGTGAGCCGCGAGCGTCGCCCGACGATCGAGGCCCATCTGCAGCGCGCGCCGGTCACCTACACGGTCGCCCGCGACGTCGGCGGCACGCAGCTCCAGTACGGCATCAGCGCGCTGCCGACCCTGGTGATCATCGATCGCCGCGGTCGCGTCCGCGAGGTGCGCGTCGGCGGAGATCACATCGAGACGCTCGGGCCACTGATCGAGCGCCTCCTCGCGGAGCCCGCGCCTTGAGCCTGGTGCGTGTCGCTCACCCGGCGCACGCGGTGGCCGTGGCGCTGATGACCGCGACGTTCGTGGGCCTGAGCGGCCTGGCGTCCGGGTGCTCGTGCGGCCCCGAGAGGGTCGCGGAGCTCACCGCCGCGGAGGGCATCGTCGATCGCGACGACGCGCCCGCGGGCGACACGTGGCGCACGACGATCGTGGGCGAGACGTACACGTGGGACGAGGCCGTGCGCACCGCGCCCGACGCGACGGCGTCGCTGGTGCTCGGCGGCACGAGCGGCGTGCGCATGCAGCCCGGCACCATCGTGCGCTTCCTGCGCCAGCCCTCCGATCGTGCGGGCGTCGCCGTCACGAGCGGCGAGGTCGAGCTCGACTCGAGCGGCAGCGGTCTGTCGCTCGTGACGCACGCCGGCACGGTCGAGCTCGAGGCGGGCACGCGCATCCGCCTCCGAGCCGGGCCCGCAGAGCACATCGAGGTCGTCGCGGGACGCGTGCAGTTCGACGACGGAGTCACCGTCGAAGCGGGACGTGCCGTGCTCGTCGAGGTCGGCAGCGTGATCCTCGAAGACGAGAGCCCCGACGCAGGGGCACCGCCCCCACCCGACGCGGGCCCGCCCGTCCTGGAGGCGTCCGATGCAGGCGTCGATGCCTTCGTCGAGGAGACCGAGATCGACGAGCTGGCCGAAGCGACCGGCGATGCACCGCTCTCGCCCTCCCCCGCTCGCGCCCACTTCGCGCTCTCGAGCGGCGAGTCCGCCACGGTCCACGACACGGCGCCTCCCGTCGCGGTGCGCATCGATCCGCCCGCCGGCTGCGGCGGACTCGTGAGCGTCACGCTCGCCTCCTCGGGACGAGGCACGCGCTTCGAAGGCACGGGCGCCGTGATCGTCTCGGTGCCTGCGGGGCGCGTTCGCTACACCGTGCGCTGCGCGACGGGCCAGGTCCCGGAGAGCGCGCGCACCGGCGCGATCACGGTGCGTCGCGACGACGGCTCCCTGCGCCTCGAGTCGGTGCCGCCGCGCAACCTCTTCGACGCCGACGGACGCCGCTACGACGTCCTCTACCAGAACGCGCTTCCGATCGTGACCTTCCGCTGGGCGCAGGCCGGCGGTGGCCCCTACCAGGTCGAGGTCCTCTCGGGCGGCCGCACCCGCACGGTCGCCGCGTCGGGCTCGAGCCACGTGTTCGACTCGGGCGCGCTGCGCGACGGCGAGCACCGCCTCACCTACGTCGCGGGCGGGCGCCGCTCGGCCACGACGATCGTCCGCGTGCGCTTCGACAACGCCGCGCCCACCGCCCACATCCGCGAGCCCCGTGGCGCGGTCGCGCGCGGCAGCGTGCACGTCGCGGGCATGGCGATCGAAGGCGCAACCGTCTCCGTCGGCGGTACGCCGCTTCCCCTCGATGGCGACAACCGCTTCGAGGGCGATGTCGCCGCGCCGGCCGATCTCGACGCCATCGCGATTCGCTTCGCGCACCCGCGCTCGGGCGTGCATTACTACCTGAGACACGTCTCTCCATGAGCGCCGCGGTCAACGAAGAGAACGATCTCGTCGGCAAGGTGGTGCTCGGCCGCTACCGCATCGTGCGGCCGCTCGCGCGCGGCGGCATGGGCATGATCTACCTGGCGCGCAGCGAGGGCGCGGCCGACTTCGTCCGCCCCGTCGTGGTCAAGCGCATGCTGAGCGACCACGCCGACGCGAGCGCGGTGAAGATGTTCAAGCGCGAGGCGCGCATCATGTCGATGCTGCGCCACCCGGGCATCGTCTCGGTCACGGACTTCGGTCGCGAGGACGGCTCGTACCTGCTCGTGATGGACTACGTGCACGGCTTCCACCTCGGTCGCTGGGCCTCGTTCGTCCAGCGCGAGCGTCCGCTCGCCGACGGTGGCTCCGGGCAGCTGCCCTGGCAGATGGCGGTGCACCTCTGCATCCAGGTACTCGACGCGCTCGAGTACGCCCACACGCTGAAGGCACCCGACGGCAACCCGCTCAACATCGTCCACCGCGACGTCTCGCCTTCGAACGTGCTGCTCGACGTCGAGGGGCGCGTGCTCCTGGCGGACTTCGGCATCGCCAAGAGCTCCGAGGTCGGCGAAGAGGAGACCAAGACCACCGTCGGCACCGTGAAGGGCAAGTTCTCGTACATAGCGCCCGAGATCCTCGAAGGCGCCACGCCCATGCCGAGCGCGGACGTCTACGCGACCGCGGTGGTGCTGCACGAGGTGCTCGTCGGCCGGAACGAGTTCCGCACGCAGGAGCCCGGCGCGACGATCCAGCGCGTGCTCGGCCACACCCCGCGTCGCCTCGACGTGGTGCGCCCCGACATCCCCTCGACGCTCGCCGACGTCGTCGCGCGCGCCCTCCTCAAGCGCCCCGAGGAGCGCTTCGCCACCGCCGCCGAGCTCGCCAAGGCCCTGCGCCGCGTGCGCGGCATCGACGCCGAGGAGGCGAGCTCGGAGCTCCGACGCCTGCTCGAGCGCGACTTCCGCGATCCGCGCTTCGCCACGATGTTCGAGATGCCCGAGCTCGATCAGCTCGAGCAGTCGTGGCGAACCATGCCCGACGGCGTGATCTCCCCGCCCTCGAACCCGCCCGTCGAGCGCACGAGCCAGCCGATGAAGCTCGAGCGCCCCACCGCGATCGCGGCGAGCACGACCGGCTCGCATCCGAGCCTCGGCGATCCGCACGAGGGCCCGTTGCCTCGCCCTCCCGCGCTGCCGACGATCACCTCGCCCACGAGCTCGGCGCCGATCGGCTGGATCGTGGTGGGTGTGCTCGGCCTGCTCGCGCTCGGCCTCGCGACCGGCATCGTCGTGTGGCTCACGCAGCAGCCGACGAACGCGCCGGAGGTCGTCTTCGTCGAAGCGACCCCGTCGGGCCTCGTCACTCACGATGCCGCCGTCGTGGCGCCGGACGCGGCCGTCCCCTCGAGCCAGCCTCCTTCCACCACCCCGACGCGCGACCCGCGAGACCCCGACCGCACGCCTCGCGTCTCCGTCGGTGACTCGCCGGGCGCGATCATCGATCGCACCTTCGCGCGTCACACCGGCGCGATCCGCCGCTGCTTCGAGGGCACCACGCCGCCCGACGGCCCCGTCTCGCTGCGGTTCACGACCGACGAGGCCGGCGGCGTCGTCAACGTCGAGATCACCCCGGCCGAGGTCGGCTCGGGCTCGGTCGGCCGCTGCGTGGCGGGCGCCGCGCGACGCATCGAGTTCGGTCGCACCGTCGGCGCGCGCAGCTTCCGCATCCCGATCACCGTCCGCAGCGAGTAGCGGCGCGCGCGGCGTGCTCGCACCGCGTCCGGGCGATATGGTCGCGCGCTCGAGGCCATGAAGCGCTATCTCGTCCAGACGCACGGCTGCCAGATGAACGTGCACGACAGCCGTCGCATCGAGGAGGTCCTCGCGCGCGAGGGCTACGAGCGCACCGACGACTCGCAGCTCGCGGACCTCATCGTCGTCAACACCTGCAGCGTGCGCGAGAAGGCCGAGCACAAGCTGCTCTCGCTGCTCGGCACGATGAAGCCGCTCAAGGAGGAGCGCCCCGGCGTGGTGCTCGCCGTCGCGGGCTGCGTCGCGCAGCAAGAGGGCGCCAAGCTCCTCGGCCGCGTCCCGCACGTCGACATCGTGCTCGGCCCCGACAACATCTCGGATCTGCCGGGCCTCGTCGCCCACGTGGAGCGCGAGAAGTCGCCCATCGCGCGGACGGTCTTCGACGTGCACGACCCGCGCTTCCTCGACGCAGGCGCCGAGCTGTCGCGCCGCGACCGCGAGGTGAGCTCGTTCGTCACCGTGATGAAGGGCTGCAACGAGCGGTGCACCTTCTGCATCGTGCCGACCACGCGCGGCCCCGAGCGCTACCGCGCCTCGAGCGACGTGATCCGCGAGGTGCGCGCGCTCGTCGAGGGCGGCGTGCGCGAGGTGACGCTCCTCGGACAGACCGTGAACTCCTGGCACGAGCCCGGCGCGCTCGCGGACGACGACAGCGACGACGAGCTCGGCAACCCCAGGCACCTCGGCGAGTCGCAGTTCGCGCGCCTGCTCCGCGACATCGCGCGCGAGGTCCCGGGCCTCTCGCGTCTCCGCTACACGTCCCCGCACCCGCGCCACGTGACCGACGCGCTCGTGCGCGCGCACGCGGAGCTCGAGGTGCTGCCTGCGCACGTGCACCTGCCGGTGCAGTCGGGCTCGAACCGCATCCTCAAGCGCATGCTGCGCCGCTACACCCGCGAGCACTACGTCGCGCGCGCCCGAGCCCTCCAGGCCTCGCGCCCGCGCTTCACGCTCTCGACGGACTTCATCGTCGGCTTTCCCGGCGAGACCGAGGCCGACTTCGCCGAGACGCTCTCGCTCGTGCACGAGGTCGGCTTCTCCGCGGCGTTCTGCTTCAAGTACTCGGTCCGCCCGCACACGCCCGCGCTCAAGCTCGAGGACGACGTCACCGAGAGCGAGAAGGACGATCGCCTCGCGCGCCTCTTCGCCGCGGTGGAGACCACGCAGCGCGCGCAGCTCGCGAGCCTCGTCGGCACCCGCACCACCGTGCTCGTCGAGGACGTGGGCCGCGAGAACGACGACGGAATCACCCGCTGGAAGGGCCGATCCGAGCGCCACGAGATCGTGCACGTCGAAGCACCGCCCGAGCTCGATCTGCGCGGCCAGCTCGTGACCGCGTCGATCCAGCACGCGAACGCACACTCGCTCATGGGGCGCCTCGAGGGAGACCTCTCGGGCCTGCCGCGCCGCGACGTCGTCGCGAGCCCGAGCCCTGCGACGACGAGCGCGCGCCGCCGCCTTCCGGTCACGAAGTCCCCATGAGCGCCCCGGCGCCCGCTCGGCCGACGCCGCGCGACCTCGTGCTCGCGTGGCTCCCCGCGGCGGCGTACATGGCGATCATCTGGATCGTCTCGTCCTTCGAGACGCCGACCTTTCCCACCTCGCTCTTTCCGATGCGCGACAAGGGCGTGCACGTCGTCGAGTACGGGGTGCTCGGGTTCCTCGTCACGCACGCGTGCCTGCGCACCTTCGCCCGGCACCCGCGCGTGCGCGTGGCCCTCTTCGCGATCCTCGCGGGCGTCCTCTGGGGCGTGCTCGACGAGATCCACCAGGCCTTCGTGCCCGGTCGCTCCGCCGATCTGCTCGACATCGTCGCCGACTCGGTCGGCGTGACGCTCGGCACGCTCCTGCGCCTGCTCGCCCACCACCTCCGCACCCGCCTCCGACCCCAGGAGACCTCGTCATGACGCACATCCTCCCGTACCGCGGCATCCTGCCGCGCCTCGCCGCCTCCGTCTTCGCCGCGCCGAGCGCCTCGATCGTCGGCGACGTCGAGATCGGCGAGGAGTCGTCGATCTGGTACGGCGCGGTCCTGCGCGGCGACGTCATGCCCATCCGCATCGGCGCGCGCACGAGCATCCAGGACAACAGCGTCGTTCACGCGACCGGCGGCTGGCACGACGCGACGGTCGGCGACGACTGCACCGTGGGCCACGGCGTGATCCTCCACGGCTGCCGCGTCGGTCACCGCGTGCTGGTGGGCATGGGCTCGATCGTGCTGGACGCCGCCGAGATCGGCGACGACGTGATGATCGGCGCGGGCTCGCTCGTCACCGCGCGCGCGAAGATCCCCGCCGGCGTGCTCGCGCACGGTCGCCCTGCGAAGGTGATCCGCGAGCTCACGGCCGAGGAGCGCGAGCGCATCATGGAGGCCTCCTCGCTCTACCGCCGCTACGGCCGCGAGCACCGAGAGTCGATCGAGAGCACGCGCTGACGACCGCCCCGTTCGTTTCTGAACGCCGCGCGGGGGCGCACCTCGGTTTCGGCGTGTGTCGCGCGCGGCACGAGGATGGCTTGCACCGACGCCCGTGGCACACTCACGCTCACTCATGGGTCACGCGCGCACGCTCGCGGCACCGTCGTCGGTGCTCGCCCTCACGGTCGCCGGAGCCCTCGCCGGCTGCGGGGCCAAGACCGGCCTCGAGATCGAGTACGTCGACGCCGCGATGGACGCCCCGCACATCGACGCAGGCCGCGACGCCGGCCCGCCCGATGCGCCCGAGTGTCGGCCCGGGAGCTTCCCGATCGAGCCCGCGCGCGCCGACATGATGCTCGTGATCGATCGCTCCGGATCGATGCGGCTCGGCTTCGACGGCGAGGAAGACCTGCCCGAGGATCTCTGGCGCTGGAGCTTCCTCCGCAGCGCCGTGGCCGCGTCTCTGCCCTCGCTCGGAGACCGCGTCCGCATCGGCGCCAAGCTCTACCCCGATCCGATCCCGCCCGACGTGATCGAGGTGACCGCGGAGATCGCGTGCCGCTCGTCGGACGGCGTCGACGTGCGCCCCGCCGTGCGCTCGACGCCCGCGATCCTCGCCGCCATGGACGCGTTCGGCCCGATCGGGGGCACGCCGACGGTCGAGGCGCTGATCGATGCGCGCGAGGCCCTCGAGGACTCGACCGAGGGACGCCGCTTCATCGTCATCGCCACCGACGGCGGCCCCAACTGCAACCCGCGCGTCATGGCCGATCCCGTCACGTGCACCTGCACGAGCGCGCGTGAGGCGTGTCTGCGCCCCGACGAGGGCATCTACTCGTGCGTGGACGATCCGCGCATGACGAACGAGCTCGACGCCACCAACACGCGCTTCGGCATCCCCGTCTTCATCATCGGCATCCCCGACGACAGCCGCCCCGACCTCACCGACTACCTCGATCGCATGGCGGTCGCCGGTGGCCGCCCCCGCTCGGTCCCCGGAGAGCGCCAGTTCTACTCGGCGCGCAGCGACCTCGAGCTCCGCGATGCCTTCGAGCAGATCACCGGCTCGATCAGCCGCTGCGCGTTCGTGACGCCCTCGGTCCCGACCGACGAGTCGCAGTTCTTCGTCGCGGTCGACGGCGAGCGCCTCGCGCGCGACGCCACCAACGGCTGGACCTGGACCGACGTGGGCCGCGGCGAGCTCGAGCTCCACGGCCCCGCCTGCGAGCGCGCCAACGCCCCCGGCGCGATCGTCGAAGCCATCGTCGACAGCTGCCCCGACACCTGATCGCGGGCTCCGCGCCCCGGAGCTTGACGAGGCGACTCACTGGCGCGTATGCCCCGCGGCATGAAGCTCCGTGGGTGGGTCTCGACGACGCTCCCCGTGACGGTCGTGTCGTCGATGGGATGTGGAAGCAACCTCGCGTCGGTGTCTGCAGGTCACGTCGGCTGCAGCCCGAACGAGATCTCGATCGCCGACGAGCGAAGTGGCTGGAGCACTGTCACCTGGACCGCGACGTGCCGCGGACGCCGGTTCCAATGCACTTCCGCCGCCAACGGCCCGAGGACCACGCAGATCAACTGCGCGCCGGCGGACGGGGCCGCGGTGGGGGCGGTGGTGCGCGAGGAGCGAACGGGCTCCGACGGGGTCGCGGTCCAGACCCTCCGCCTCGGTCTCGCGGCAGGAGGCGCTCAGCTGCGCTTCATCGCGATTCCGGCGCGTGACAGCACACATCTCATCTTCGGAATGCACCCGACCGGAGTGCAATCGGTGGAGGGCTGCAGCGCGGGTGTCATGATCGACGGCGAGTTGCACGCGCTGGACGATCTCCGCCCCGTCGCAGACTCGGTCGGGCCAGGTGTGCGGACCGTGATCTCCACCGAGACGCTCGGGGCGCTGAGCCGTGCAGAGCGGGTGTCGGGCCGCGTGTGCGACGTGGAGTGGCGCCTCGGACCGAGCGACCAAGCCCTGCTGCGCGAGCTGCTCACCCGAATCGAAGAAGACCTCGCGTGGCAGCGACAAGGCGGCCAGCCGCGTTGAGATCGGACACCTGAACTGCCGCCGCGATCAGTGGAGGTTCTGGCGATCGCGGTCGGCCTGCTTCTTCTTCGCGGCCTCGATCGTGTCCCACATGGCGCGGTCCTTCGCGGCCCAGCGATCGGAGACCACCTTCTTCTCCGCGCGCGCCACGCGGAGCAGCCGGAAGAGGCCCCAGGCCTTGTGGCCGTCGAGCCCTCGGATCGGCAGCAGGTTGAAGACGATCATCATCGCGTTGGCGAGCACGAGGGACAGGTAGAGGTCGTCGTTCAGGCGACCGGGCGGCAAGAGCTCGGTGAGCGCGACGCCGAGCACGAAGAACGGGAACTGCGCCGCCACGCCGCCCCAGGCGATCCACGCCTCGTCGAGGGCGCTGCCGCCGTCGTGCAGGCAATGGCCGCCCATGCCGTGCATGCGGATCGCGTAGCTCGTGAGGCCTCGCCAGCGCACCACGATCGCGTGCCCGATCTCGTGCACCGCGAGGATGACGATCGCGAGCACGAAGGAGATGGGCGTGAAGCACCGCGCCATCAGCGGGAAGAGCGGCAAGGACCAGTGCAGCTCGAACTGCAGCGTCTCGGTGGCGCGCAGCACCCAGAGGCCGTTCTCGAAGTAGCTCCGCGGACGCGCCATGCAGTCGCCAGCGTAGCAGCTGGCTCCGTTCGGCGGCCGAGCGGCCGTCTCCGCGCCCCCACGCCGCGGCCCCGGAAATGAGCGATGCTCCGTCGGTCACGAGTCGGACCCTCGTGGCCACGAGGTGTCATGCGGGCCTTCCTCTCCCTGGTCGTCGCCTTCGCGCTCCTCGCGGCGAGTTCTCCCTCCCCTGCGCGAGCCACCTGCTTCTGCATGATGCGGATGCCGCCGCCGGCCGCGACGCAGCAGCAGCGCGGGATCACCGACGACCCGAGCTACAACCCGGCCTCCGCCGTGGTGCTCGTGCGCGAAGGCCGGCGCACCGTGATGACCATCGAGGCTGCGTACGAAGGGCCCGCGGTCGAGCTCTCGCTCGTGGTGCCCATCCCCGGCGCGATCGGTCGCGAGAACGTGCGCACCGTGAGCGGCACCGCGTTCCGACGCCTCGATCAGCGCACCGCGCCGCGCGTGCGGCACGTCTTTGCGCCGTGCATCCGCCCGAGCAGCCTCCGGGCCGCGAGCGCCGAGGGCTTCGGCGCCGGCGCGAGCGCAGGAGGCGGCGGCCGCACCGAGGCCGAGCGCGTGATGGACGAGTTCGGCGTCGACATCCAGGACGAGTGGCCCGTCGACGAGTACGACGTGACGCTGCTCGGCGCCGATCAGTCGACCGGTCTCCTGGCCTTCCTGCGCGAGCGCGGCCTCGAGCTCCCCGACGCGGCCGCCACCATGCTCCGCGGCTACATCGAGAGCGGTCACCGCTTCGTGCTCTTCACCGCGGACCCGTCGCGCGCGCAGCGCCTGGGCGAGACGATGATGCTCTCGCCCATCCAGCTCGAGTACGAGTCCGACGAGCTCCGCGTGCCCGTGCGCCTCGGCACGCTCAACAGCCCGGGAGAGCAGGAGCTCTTGCTCTACGTGATCTCGACCGAGGGCCGCTTCGACGTCGCGAACCGCCCGAGCGTGCTCGCGCCGACGGATCTGCGCATGCGCCCCGACGCGCGCGGCACCTTCGCCGAGCTCTACACGTCCATCACCGACGAGGTCTTCCGCCAGACGCCGGGCGCGGCCATCACGGAGTACGTGCACCAGGTCGGCACGCACGTCCGGCAGAGCGAGATCGCGCAGTTCCGCGGGCCGAGCACGCTCGGCGAGCCGGACCGCCGGCGCATGGGCGCGGGCCGCACGGACGCGCCGCGCTGGACGGTCTCGCGCATCCGACACCGCTACGGCACGAACCTCTCGGACGATCTCTCGCTCACCCACGCCGAACCGGTACGGCTCGAGCGCCGGTGGTCGCGCTGGCCCCAGCTCCGCGTGCCGCGCGGGCGCGACGGTCAGTCCTTCTTCCACGTGCAGTACGTCGTCGAGCACAACCAGCGCTGCATCTCCGACCAGGCCCAGCGCTGGATGGCGCGCCGCTTCGCCACCGCCGAGTCGATGTGGGAGTCCCGCCACGATCTCTGGCCGGGCGAGGTGATCCTCGATCCCATCGAGTCGCTGGGCATCGAGCCGCGCTCCCACGCGCCCGACGGCTGGCCGCCTCCGCCTCCCCCGGCCCCGACGGCGCAGCCCACGGCCAGAGGGTCCGATCAGGCCCTCGCCGGACTGGCACCTTCCGGAAACGGCACCGCGGGACAGGCACCTTCCGGACAGGCACCTTCCGGACAGGCACCTTCCGGACAGGCACCTTCCGGACAGGCCCCCTCCGGACAGGCCACCACCGGCAACTCGGCGCCTTCACCGGCAACGGCCCCCGCCGCCCCACGACGCGGCAACACGCCCGCCGCGCAGGCCGAGCCCGCCGGGATGTGCGCCGCCCGCTCCCCCCAGCGCAACACGCCCCCGCTCGCCCTCATCGCCCTCTTCGGGGCCGCCCTCGTCTCGCGCCGCCGACGCCGGCGCTGAGTCAGTCGCAGCCGAGGAAGGAGAGCATGTGCCACTCGCGGCGGTCGCGATCCTCGCGTGCCCAGGTGAGGGCGATGCGGCCGCCGACCCACTCGAGGTCGGGGAGGCGGGCGGCGAACTGGTCGGCGTCGATCTGCTGGCTCTGGCGCACGCGGCCGTCGGGCGCGAGGCGATAGAGCCACACCTCGGGGTCGTCGGACGCGCTCGGCGCGAGGCCCGTGCCGGTGCTCGCGACGGTGGTCATCGCGATGGTCCAGCCATCGGCGTTGCCCACCACGCGCGCCTGCGCGAAGCGGCGGTCGCTGCTCGAGAAGAGCGTGGTGGCGGCCGAGGGGGACTCACCCGGGCTCCAGGTCACGAACTGCGTGAGCCAGCGAGACGCACCGACGGGTGAGTAGAGGTCGTAGACGATGCCGTAGACCATCCCGTCGTATCCCGCCTCGACTTGGTCGAGCGACACCGACGACGACGAGATCGGAATCAGGATCTCCTCGGTCCCGGCGGTCCACGCCGCCACGTCGACGACGCGCGCGCGCAGATCCGCGTTCCCGCTCGGGCTCGGCCCGCTGTAGAAGAGGGCGACTTCGTTCGAGCCGTCGTAGGCAGTGCTGAGGCCGAGTCGGTTGCGCGCTGGCGCGGTGATCGCATCGCCGATCGTTCCGTCGCGCGCGACGCGCGTGAGGCGCACCGTGGGGGACACCGGCGAAGCGCAGCGCTCCTGCACCTGCGCCACGAGCCACTCCGAGCCCGTGTCGTAGGCCGAGACCGGTTGATGGAAGCCGTTGCAGCTCGGCGGCAGATCCGCGATCCAGCCCGGCGCATCGGCGGCGTCGATCGAGATCGCGTGCAGGCTCGCGCCGAGCGAGACGAAGAGCCCTTCATCGGTCTCGGGCGCGTAGCCGAGCGCGGCGCCCGCGAGGAAGAATCGACTCGGCGACGTGAGCGAGACGTCGCGCCGCGTCGGTCCCGAGCGCAGCGAGCCGTCTGCGCTGCGCCGCTCGATCCAGATCGACTCCCCAGGGCTCGAGTCGAGATCGGTCCACGCGATGCGGAGCTCGTGTCCCGTCCAGCTCATCGCCGCGGTGCCCGCGTACGCCGGCGGGACGTCGTCGAGCACGATCGGCTCGGTCAGCGTGGCCGTCGCGC
This sequence comes from Sandaracinaceae bacterium, assembly GCA_044376125.1. Classification (GTDB taxonomy): domain Bacteria; phylum Myxococcota_A; class Polyangia; order Polyangiales; family Sandaracinaceae; genus JAFLCL01. Next base: position 14,301 of record JBILLJ010000061.1, on the reverse strand, counting down.
ACGCGAGCGACGCACAATCGGGATCGGCCCCACCGTAGCGGAGCGCGAGCGAACAACATCCGTCGGCCACGCCTGCCGGGCAGAAGCGAGGGTCCGGAGGGCCCGCGTCGGTGGGGCCCGCGTCGGCGGCGCCGCCGTCGTCGCCCACCGATGCACCCGAGTCGAGCGTCGTGCCGCCGTCGTCGGCGCCGGCCGCGTCGAGCGCATCCGCCACGTTGCCGCCCGCATCGCTCGCACCGGCGTCGAGGATGCCGACATCGCCCGATCCCGCAGCGTCGCGCTCGGGCCCCGAGTCCCGATCGCCGGGCTCCTCGCTGCATCCGAGCATGGACAGGAAGATCACCGACGAGGCCGCCGCGAACCGCTTCATGCGCGAACGCATAGCGCGTTTCTCTTCGTCGTTCGTGCCCGACGCGGGACATGCGTGTGCGCACGCCGCTCGCGATCGAGCCGTGCTCTTCGCGCGCGGCGCGTCCTCGAGCGCGTATCCTCGGCGCCATGCAGGCACGTCCCGCTCTCCGTCCCGAGGCGCTCGCTCTCTCGCTCTGTGCAGCCGCGTCCCTCGCCGCGTGCGGCGGAGCGGGCAGCAGCTCGAGCACCACCGCCGCGTCGGCGACCTCGGGCGCGCGCTCGGCGAACAACACGAACTCGGTAGGCAGCAGCGCCTACGTGCAGTCCTCGCCTGCGCTCGAGGCAGGCCCTGCGTACGGCATGGAGCGCGCGACCGAGGGGCCTGCGGTCGCAGAGCGCGGTGTCGGCATGGATCCCGAGCACCCCGTGCCGGCATGCGGTCCGCTCGACAGCTACGAGTACGTCGCCTCGCGCTTCCGCTGCCCGGACGGCACGAACCCGCTCGGCGGCGACCCGCGCGCAGGCCAGGCCTCGCGCCTCGGCAACGTCGGCGCGAACTCGAGCGGTCACATCATCGACGTCTACCGCGTGCCGTGCGCGAGCGGCCCCGTGGACGTGTACGTCGACATGTACGGCTGTCCCGAGATGCAAGGGATGCTCGGCCAGTGAGCGCGCTCGCCTCCGTCGACGTCGCCCGACGCGCGCGCGCACGCAGCGAGATGGTCGAGCGCCAGCTCGTGCGGCGCGGCATCCGCGACGTGCGGATCCTCGAAGCGTTTCGTCGCGTGCCGCGTGAAGCCTTCGTGCCCGAGGCCCTCGCAGGCGATGCCTACGACGACGGCCCGCTCCCGATCGAAGCGGGCCAGACGATCTCGCAGCCCTACGTCGTCGCGTGGATGCTCGAGCTCCTCGGCCCTTCCCCCGAGGATGTGCTCCTCGACGTCGGCACCGGCACTGGCTACGCCGCCGCGATCGCCGCGTGCCTCGTCTCGCGCGTGGTGAGCGTCGAGCGCATCGCGACGCTGGCCGAGAGCGCGAGAGAGCGCCTCGCGCGGCTCGGCTTCGACAACGTGCACGTCCACCTCGCCGACGGCTCCGTGGGCTGGCCCGAAGGCGCGCCGTACGACGCGATCATGGTCGGCGCTGCTGCGCCGCGCGTGCCCGACGCGCTCGTCGCGCAGCTCGCGATCGGCGGGCGCCTCGTCGTGCCGGTCGGCCCGCGACAAGACGTGCAGGAGCTCGTCCGCGTCACGCGCGCCTCCGAGCGCGACGTTCGCGTCGAGCCCATGGGCGGCGTGCGCTTCGTCCCCCTCGTCGGCGACGCAGGCTACGCCCACGGCTGAGCCGCCCCACCCGACGAGTGCCGCCCGCTCGACCCAACGCGCAGCGCTGGCTCAGCGCCCCTCGAGCGCCTCGAGGCAGGCGCGGGGGCCGTGATCGCGCGCGAGGTGCGCAGGCCCGGCGGCCGTCAGGGCCAGGCGCACGAAGGGCTCGGTGAGCACCTCGCCGATCGCCGCGGCGAGCGCGCTCGCGTCGTCGTCGACCAGGCGGCACGCGTCCTCGAGCGGAAAGCCGCCGGTGGCGGCGCGCACGGCGACCGTCGGCAGGCCGTGCGCGAGCGCCTCGAGGATCTTGATCGACACGCCTGCCTCGAGCCGGCGCGGCACGATCGCGAGATCGGCAGCCGCATGCGCGCGGCGGCGCTGCACGTCGTCCTCGAGCGGCGCGAGCACGACGCGACCGCGGATGCCCGCGCGGTCGGCCATCGCGAGCAGCAGGTCCGGGGTCGACTCGCTCGCCACGAGCCAGCGCAGCCGACCGCGGCGGTGCGCGAGCGCGCCGAGCGCGCCCACGGCGGTGTCGAGCCCCTGGTAGTGATCGAGGTTGCCGGCGTAGAGCACCACCTCGTGATCGGCCTCGAGGCCGAGCGCCGTGCGCGCCGCGGCGCGCTCGCCCTCCTCGATCGGCTTCGCGACCGGCCAGGGCGTCGGAAGGACACGCGCACGCACGCCGGTCCGCGCCTCGATCCGCCGCGCGAGGAACGGGCTGATCGCGAGCACCCGCGCCGCGCGCGTCGCGACGAAGCGATCGAGCGACTCGCCCGCGAGCGAGAGCAGCGGTGCGAGCGCCGCGCGCCCCGGCGCATAGAGCGGCAGCTCGGGCCCGAGCGCCGTGTGCGCGACCCACGTGAAGCGCCGCCCCGCGAGCACGCAGGCGAGCCCGGCCTCCACGTGATGCGCGACGATCTCGGGCTCGGGCGCCTCGCGGAGCGCGCGCACGAGCGCCGCGTCCTCGGCGATCTTCGCGAGCGAGGGGCCCGAGCGCAGCGAGCGGTTGGAGACGGGCGCGTGTGTGCGACGGTGCTCGACGTTCGCGGGCAGGAGCGCGCGGCCATCGCCCGCCTCGTAGGTGAGGAGCGCGACCCGCTCGCCGCGCGCCGCCGCGTCCTCGGCCACCGCGCGCACGATCGCGAGCAGCGCCGCCTGCGTGCCTTGCGACGACGGGAATGGAAGGGCCGCGACGTGGAGGATCCGAGCGCTCACGCCGCGACGCTAGCACCGCCCCGCCGACCCTCATCCGCGAGACGAATGCCCGACATCCCATCATCCGATTCGCCGATGAAGGTCTCGACCTCCATCGTGGAGACGAATGGAGGGGCTCATGGACTCACACCTCGACATCGACTCGCTCATCGCCCCCGCACGCATCGCCATCGCCCTCTCGACGCTCACGCTGGTGCTCGAGACCGCGCGGGGCCTGCGCGGCGCGGAGGGACGCGACCCGGCGGGCTGGCGGCTGCTCGCCCTCGCCGGCGCGATCGCATTGCCTGCCACCGCGCTCTCGCTCGCACCGATCGGCCCGCTCGTCGTCACGCTCCTTCCGCTGGGCGTCTTCCTCGGCCTCGGGCTCGCCCTCGCGAGCCACTTCCACGCGCCGACGCGGGACGCCTTCGACGCGCTGAGCGACGGACAGGTCCGCACGCTCCTCGGCTACCGCGCGATCTTCGGCGCCTTCCTCTTCGCAGGCGCGGCGCTCGAGCTCCTTCCGCCGAGCTTCGCGTGGACGGCGGGCCTGGGAGACCTCGTCGTCGCGTGGCTCGCGCACGCAGCGACGGGCTCGCTCGGCCGCGGGGGCTCGCACGGCTGGCGGCTGGTGGTGCACGGCGTCGGCCTCCTCGATCTCGTGCAGGTCGTGGTCCTCGCGATGACCGTGGTTCGCCCGTGGCTCGCGGCGCACGCCGAGGCGGGCGCACCCGTGCTCGGTCCGCCGCTGGTCTTGCCGTGGATCGGCGTGCCCCTCATGCTCGCGCTCAACCTCCATGGGCTCCGGCGCGCGATCGCGGACAAGACCGAGCCCTCCGGCTCCCTCGAGCGCGCCGCGGCGCCCGCCGATGCCTGATCTCGCGGCGCTCGATCTCAACCTGCTCGTCGCGTTCGACGCGCTCTACGCCGAGCGCAGCGTGACCCGCGCAGGCCGCCGCCTGGGCCTCTCGCAGCCGGCCACGAGCGGCGCGCTCGCGCGCCTCCGCGAGATGCTCGGCGACGAGCTCTTCGTGCGCAGCAAGGAGGGCCTCGTGCCCACCGAGCGCTGCGAGGAGCTCGCCGCGCCGGTCGCCAAGGCGCTGGTCGATCTCCGCGCGGCCCTCGGCGGCGGCGCGTTCGAGCCGAGCACCACCACGCGCACCTTCACGATCGGCGGCGTGGACGCGGCGCTCGGTGTGCTCGCGCCCTCGGTGCTCGCGGCGATCCACGCCGAGGCTCCGCACGCGCGCGTGGTGGTCCTGCCGATCGATCCCGCCGACGCCCTCGCAGACGTCGAGGCCGGCGCGCTCGATCTCGCGTTCGCTCCGGTGCCGACGCTCCCCACGACCGTGGGAGCCCGAGAGCTCTTCGAGGTGCGTGGCCTCGTCGCGATGCGCCCCACGCACCCGCTCGCGTCGCGGCGCAGGCTCGCGCTCGACGATCTCACGCGCCACCCGCAGGTCATGGTGTCGTTCGTCGGCAGCTCGAAGAGCCAGATCGACGAGGCGCTCGCGCGCGAGGGCAAGAAGCGCCACGTGGCCTTCGTGCTCACGTCGTTCCTCGCGGTCCCGCACGTGCTCGCCGAGACCGACGCGCTCGCGATCCTCCCCTCGCCCTTCGCGAAGAAGCTCGAGGCGCAGGGCCTCGTCGCGACCGCACCGCTGCCCGAGGGAGCGACCTTCCCGTTGCTCCGCATGCGCATGCTCTGGCCGCTCGCGCAGGACGCCGCGCCCGCCTCGCGCTGGCTCCGCGAGCTCGTCGCGCGTGTCGCCAAGCGCGTCGTGCGCTGATCAGCTCACTCCGCGGCGGCGCCGATCGTGTCCACGGCGGTCGCGAGATCCGGGTGCAGCTCGAGCGTCGGCGGAGGCATCTCCGGCCGCGAGTAGAGGGGCCAGCGCACGAGGATCACGCCCTCGAACGGCGCGACCTCGAGCGTGTCCGCCGTGTGCATCATGCACGCGCGCAGCGCCGGATCGATCGCGCCGTCGGCGCGCACGTCGATCACCTCCATGTCCGCGAGCGTGAGCACGAGCTCGACCTGCGTGGAGTACTCGGCGCGCCCGCGGCGATCGCTGCGGAAGCAGTCGCGCGCCCGCGGGATGATGCGCTGGCGCAGCGTGCGGAGCAGGGCCGCACGAGAGAGCGCCGACCGACGCTCGGTGCGCGGCGCAGCGCTCGGGGCCTCGCGGCACGTGCGTCGCTCGACGACCGCGAAGCGGTTGGGCAGCGCCGTGACACGCACCAGCGCGCTCGATCCGTGGAGCACCGTCTGCTCACCGGTGCACGCGGTCGCGCTCGGTGGCGCCTCCGCGGCCACCAAGCGCACGCTCTGATCGGGCCGTGACGACGCGAGCGCCGCAATCGCGAGCGCGAGATCACCCGTCGCGCTCGACGGGCCGACCGCCGCGCCGTCCACCGTGATCGAACCGCGGCCTCTCGTCCTTCCGGCGCTCGTCACGGCGCCTCCGGGCTCGAGCCACTGCGTCGTCTCGTTGCCCGCGGCGCGCAGCACCACGCGCCGCGCGCGCTCGGCCGCCACGACCGACGCGAGTCGCTCGTCGAGGGCCTCGCGGCGATTGCGCGTCGCGAGCAGCGCCTCGTCGTGCGCCTCGATGATGGGCGACTCGAAGCGCTCGGCCGCCGCGCGCAGCGCCGCCGAGCTCTCGCGATCGGCCACGGACACGAAGCGCACCGAGACTCCGCGCGTCCGCGCCTCCTCGAGCGCACGCGCGCTCTCGTCGCTCGAGGTGAGGCCACCATCGCCGATCCACACGATCACGGCGCCGCGCGCGATCGAGGGCGAGAGGTGCGCCCAGAGCGCCTCGAAGCGCGTCGCCGATCCGAGCTCGAGCTCGGTCGCGCGGCGAAGCGCGCTCTCCTCGATCGACGCAGCGTCCGTCCACGCATCGACGACGCCCTCGGCCCGCGCCGCGAACGCGACCACGCGCGCACGCGAGCCCGCGGGCAACGACGCGAGCAGCGAGAGCGCCGCCTCGGGCACGAGTCCGCGCGCGCCCGCGCCGGTCGAGGGGCTCGCGTCGATCGCGAGCACGACGTCCTGGCGCGCGGTGCTCGGGCGCGGGCTCGATGCACGCAGCCACACGCAGCGCTCGCTCGCGCACGGCGCGGTCCACGCCTCGTCGCGGCGGGACCAGGTCCGCGGCACGTGCGCGACGATGGAGGCCGCCTGCGCGGGGCGCCGCTCGATCGTCTCGCCCGCACCGACCTCCACTCCGTCGAGCTCGGGCACCACGAGGTCGACCGCCGAGAGCGAGAGGAGCTCGGTCGCCGCGCGCACGTCCGAGCCGCGCGAGGGCAAGGTCAGCCGCGCGACGCCTCCACGCACGGGCACGGGCACCGCGTAGCCCACACGCACGACGAGCACCCCGCGCGTCGTGCTGCCGTCGCCGCCGACTCCGCCCGCAGGCACCGGCGCGGCGCGCACCACGAGCGCCTCGCCCGCGCGCTCGATCACGCCGATCGGCCGCGAATCCTGGGCGATCGGGCCCGTCGCGACGAGCGCCGCGTCGTACGCGCTCGTGCGCGCCGTGCCCGCCTCGAGCGCGCCCGCGCGACACACGCCGTCCTCGCGACACACCTCGAGCGCGAAGGGCACGGCGCCCGCAGGCACCGCGATCCGGTAGCCGATCTCCGCCGCGTAGCGCGCGCTCGACTCGAACCGCAGCTCCGTGCGCACGAGCGCGAGGCCCGCCACGAGCTCGACGCGCGTCAGGTGCTCGGTCTCGCGAACGCCTGCGACGGCGGCGAGGATCTCGCCCCGCACGATCGGCAGCCGCTCGCCGACGACGGCGTCCTCGGCAGGCAGGGCCGCCGTGCGCAGCTCCTCGGTGCCCTCGGCCGCGAGCGGATCGGCGTGGCCGTCGTCCCCTCCGATCGGCGCATCCCCCGCGAACGGGTCGGAGTCGACGAGCTGCCGGAACGAGTCCGCAGCGGCGTCCGGGCTCGGCTCGACGCCGGCGTCGGCCTCGGCCGCCGGCAGCTGTGCGTGCACGAGCGGCGAGAGCGCCAGCGCCAGCGCGAGGAACGCGGTCTCGAGGGCTCGCCTCACGAGCCACCCGACAGCTGCTTTCGACGAGAGTTCCCGCATCACGAAGATTGTGCGCTTCCGATCGAAATGGACGCTGGGTATCCTCGGTTGATTCGCGCGCCGAGGGATGTCCTTCGCGCCGCGCGCCAGCGCTACGAACGGCGATACGAGAGGAGACCGCGACATGGGGATCATGGACTTCGTGAGGGGCGGCGTGCAGGAGATGATCATCGCCCGTCCCGACGCGGCGAAGCAGCACATCGTCTACAAGCACCCCGAGCGCACGATCCCGAAGTGGTCGCAGCTGACCATCGGGGCGGACGAGGCCGCCGTCTTCTTCCGCGACGGCGCGCTCGTGGGCGTGCTCCGCACGGCCGGCGTCGGCCAGCGCCACACGCTCGACACCGGCAACATCCCGTTCCTCTCGAACCTCGTCGACTCGGTCACGGGCGGCAACATCTTCATCACGGACCTCTACTTCGTGACGATGCGGCCGATCCGCGACACGAAGTTCGGCGGCCCGCTCCAGGCGATGAAGGATCCGGAGCTCGAGATCACGGTGAGCCCGCGCATCTTCGGCACCTTCCAGTGGCGCGTGGCCGAGCCCGATCGCTTCATCGTGAACTACCTCGGCCTCGGCGACGCCACCTCGAACGATCGCGTCGAGAGCTTCATCCAGACGAAGTTCATGAACGCCGCCAAGAAGACGGTGCCGAACTTCGTCATCCGCCAGAAGATCGAGGTCCAGGCCCTGGGCGCCTACCACGACGAGCTCGGCACGACGTTCCTCCAGAAGTGCGACGACCTCTCCGAGATCGGCGTGCAGTTCCTCGGCCTCGGCGACTTCACGATCAACTTCTCCGAAGAGGAGATGAAGCGCATCCAGGAGGCGCAGGACAAGTACGCCGAGATCAAGGCCAAGAAGCGCGCGAAGGACGAGCTCGGCGCCGGCAACTACATGCAGTACGCCGCGGCCGAGGCGATGCTCGGCGCCGGCCAGGGCATGGCCAAGGGCGGCGGCGAAGGCGGCGGCATGATGCAGGGCGGCATGGGCTTCGGCATGGGCATGGCCATGGCGAACATGTACGGCCAGCAGGTGCAGGGCATGCCCGGCTACGGCCCGCCCCCCGGTCACCCGCCGCCGGGCGGTGCGCCGCCGGGCTACCCGGGCGGTCCGCCGCCGGGCTATCCGGGCGGCCCGCCGCCGGGCTACCCGCCGCAGGGTTATGCGCAGCCGGGCGCGCCGCAGACGATGCCGCAGGGCGGACAGACGGCGCCGACGATGGCTGCGCCGCAGGCCGGCGCGGGCGGCAGCACCGCGATCTGCACGCAGTGCGGCGCGCGCGTGCCGCCCGGGAAGTTCTGCGCGGAGTGCGGCGCGGCCATGGGCCCGCCGCAGCCCAAGCCCTGCACGGGCTGCAACCAGCTCAACGCGCCCGGCGCGAAGTTCTGCGCGAACTGCGGCACCCGCATCCCCATCTGATCTGAGGGAGCGAGAAAACGATCGACGCAGCGTGTCGCCGGGGACGCCTCGCGGCGGGGTGAGCGCAGCTCACCCCAGGAGCGCGCGAGAGAGCGATGTTTGGGGAGCGTCGAGTGGGGGATTGGGGGGAGTTGCTCCCCCCTGCCGCGCCGAAGGCGCGAGAAACACGGAGGCGGTGATTCCGGTCCGACCGGAATCGCGGCGTGATGTGAACGAGGCTCACGGTACCCCGCATTGTTTCGTGAATTGCGGGGCGTCGAGCCCCACGTAAGACTCCGGCGATGACGTACGCGCCGCGCGAAGCTGGTCGCTCCTCGAAGGAGAGACAGACGCGCGGCGCGTTCGCACGTGGGGCGTTCGTGCGCGGCGCGTTCGTGCGTGGGGCGTTCGTGCGTGGAGCGTTCGTGCTCGTGGGCTGCGTGCTCGCGGCGATCACGGTGCCGCTCACGATGGGCAACACCGGCTGCGCGACGACACCGGTGCTCAAGGGCCCCGGCGAGCCGTGCACACGCACGAGCGAGTGTCAGTCCTCGCTCAGCTGCTCGAGCGGCGTCTGCACCGCGGGCCCGGGCGTCGACGCCGCCATCCTCCGCGACGCAGGCACCGACGCGCCCCTCCCCAGCGACGCGAGCGCCCTCGACGCCAGCGCCTTCGACGCGGGGCCCGACCCGATCGACGCCGCCCTCGACGACGCGGCTGCCGAGGACGACGCCGCGCTCTGATCGCGCCGTTTCGACGCGACGCGCGCGCGAGGTCTCGGGCACGCGGTCGACCCCATGCGAGACGAACTCGTCGAAGCCGGCGATGAGCGCTCTGCCACAGCGGGTCGTCACCGGGGGCGTCATCGACGTCACGCGGCCGGGGCCGTCCTGCGTCATGCTCGTACGCTGCCCGGTGGGGTCGATGGCGTATCGGGTCGCGCCCAGGCCACGGTCCCACCCCGGATCCTCTTTGAGCCCGATGAGGATCGTCGCCGCCCCCGCCCGCCGAGGGCATGGGCACATCTGTCGTGCGGTCCAGATCGCGTTGCCGCGCTCGTCGTACGCGACGATCGAGCGCTGACCGCGGTCCTCCACGCCCGTCGCGCGGCCGAGCGGCCCCGCTGCGTCGTACGGGACGTAGCCGACCCCCGTGAACCACGCGGGGTAGGTGTCGTAGCGATAGGCGACATCGACACGCGCAATCAGCCCCCCGGACCCAATCTGGATGCTCCCAGCGCAGCCGGACGGAGGGCAGAGCACCATCCCGCCGCCGCCACCGCCGCCGCTCCCACCGACTGGCAAGAAGATCGCGCCGGCGATCATCGCAATCGGGTCTTCGTTGATCGTGGTCGGGGCCTCACTGCACGCCACGTACTGCTCACCGAGGAGGCGCCCGCCGCGATCGTAGAAGAAGTTCTGCCCGCAGCCGCGCGGGTCGCGGACCGCGATCAGATCCCCGAGCACCCGCGCACGAGCGTCGGCACCACACCGCCCGATCGATCACCCTTCCGAACTCGTTCAGCCCGCGATCACGTCCTCGGCGCTCGTCGCGACGAGGATGCGCTCGACCCAGCGATCCAGTTCCTCGATCGAGGCCGCATCGATCCGGCCGCTCACCACGTCCGAGACGGAGCCGAACTTCAGCTTCATCTGCTTCCGGAGCGTTGCGCGGAGGCCCTCCGCTCGGCCCTCCGCTCGGCCCTCGGCTCGGCCCTTCGCTTCGCCTTTGGCTTCGGCCTCTGCTCGCGCTTCGTCTCGAAACAGCTCGGCAACACTGCGCATGGCTTGCTCCTCGGGACCCGGGCCCAGGCTCTTGAAGACCGCGACCAGCTCGTCGCGCTCGGACTCGTCGGTGACGTGGCCAGCATAGCTCATCAGCTGCGCGAACACCTCCACCGGCCAGCCCCGGAACACCGCCTGGAGCAGGTCCCGGTGCGCACCGAGCAGACGAGGCACGCGACCACCACGGCCGTCCCGCAGCAACAGCAGCACCATCCGCAACCACGCCGAGGCGGCGCGCTCGGCGATCTCACGATCCGACAGGCCCGACAGATCGTCGAGCAGGTACTCGAAGCGCGGCACGTACGGCTCGATCGCCGCACGGACCGAAGCGTCTTCCCCGAGCGCGAGCGTGTCGAGGAACGACCGGGACACCTTCCAGCCGCGCTCGCCATGCGTGAGGACGATCGGCACGATGGGCGGACGGGACAGCTTCGGCTCGACCTTCGCGAGATGCTCCCAGAGGCGGACCATGTAGCGGAGCAGGCGAAACGCCATGTCCGGGTCGGGCCGGCTCTGGTGCTCGAACAGGACGTAGATCCGAATCGGTACGCCACCGACCGTGACGCGATACACGAGGTCACTGAAGCGCGCGCCGAGCTCGGGGTCGACGTAGCCGCCGGTCTCGACCTCCAGCGTGGCGAAGTCGAGGCGCTCGCTCAGCGCCCTCGGCAGCACGGCACGCAGCTCGGCAATGGCGTTGTCGCGGTCCGTGAACGTCGACTTGAAGAGCGCGTCGTGCGGCGTCGAGGTCATCGCGGGGAGGGTACCGCGGCCGAGTCGTGAGTGGCGGAGTCCGCCGCCAGGCGCCCGCCGATACGCCAGCGAAGGCCCGAATTCTCAACGTTTCGTGCGCCCGGGAGCCGGACGGTTCTTGCAGGTGGGGCTCCACGCACGGCCGACGCCACGGAGGCAGAGCCGCGCACGGAGCTCGACGACGATGGGACACCACATCCGCCACTACCAGCCTGGCGTCTATGCCTACGAGATCATCGGCAAGTGTTGTGGGGACGAGATGCTCATGCGGCCGAGCCCGATGGCCATTGCGCTCATCGCGCTCGCGCTCGCCAAGGCCTGCGAGAAGCACCCTCGCATCCGCGTCATCGCGTTCACGTTCCTCTCGAATCACTACCACATGGTCGTCGAGGTCCTCGACGACCGTGACGCGCCCGAGATCAGCAAGTTCCTACAGACCCTGAACCAGACCATCGCCGAGACGCTGAACAGGCTCCTCGGCCGGACGGGCCACTTCTTTCGCGGCAAGCCCAAGATCACGGCGATCCTCGACGACACGGCCCTCTTCGGCCGGATGACGTACACGCACGCGCAGGCCGTGCATCACGGCCTCGTGGAGCGCCCCGAGGAGTGGCTCGGCCTCTCGAGCTTCCGCGCGGTGTGCGACGGCAAGGCGAGCGTCGAGGTCCCGTACTTCGACGAGGCCGCCTGGCGCGAGGCGGGCGGCGACGAGTCGCAGATCGCGGCGTTCACCACCATGATCTCGGTGCCTCTCTCGAAGCCGAGGAAGTGGGAGGGCCTGTCCGCGCTGGAGCTCCGCGCGGCGCGGCGTGCACACGAGCTGAGCGTGCGCGACCGGGAGCGTGAGAAGAATGCCGAGCGCGCATCGGACGCGCGTCGCTCGCTGCCGAAGCCTTCGCACTACGCGAAGATCGACCCGTTCTCGCAGCCATCGGGCCCGGTCAAGCGTGGGCCGAGGCCGTGGGCGTACGGCTCGCCGGAGGCCGTGGAGGCCTATCGGACGTCCTACTCGGACATGCTCGAGGTCTACCAGGTGGCCTCGGCCAAGTTCCGCAAGACTGGCAAGCTCGGCGTGTTCCCCGCGGGCACGTTCGCGCCCTGGCCCTGGGAGGTGCCGACTCCCACGTAGCCAGTCGATCCGATCCCGAGACTGCCCCTGTCGCACCCCGCGACGGGAGACGTGTACCCGCCGACCACGAGGTCGAGCGGGGCAGAGGCGCTTCCGTCGCGACCTGTCTCTGGATGAGTCCGCGGCACGGTCTTGGTGGCACTCAGCGCCGCTCAGGCGCTCACACGCTCCTGTCCAGGGACGAACGATCCCTGCACACTGCCCCTCCCCGGCCCCCTCTCAAACCAAGCTCCGACACCGCTCGCTCGCTACCCGTCGAGGTCCCAAGCGATCTCATCCGCCACCGGCGAGGGGAGCCGCGCCTCGAGCCACGACCGCGTGTGTCGTGGCGTGAAGTCGGGGCTCGTGTTCTCGACTATCCAGCTCAAGAACTGGCTTGGACCACCGTTCAGGTAGGGCGGAGGGCTGACAGGATAGAAGCGCGTCGGCAATCGCTCGTCCAAAGAGAGGTAGTTGAGCACGAAGCCGAGCTCCTGAACCACGCGCCAGGCGAGGGGATGCTCCGTCGCGATCGACAGCTTGATCCACCATCGACCCTCCTCGCTGCCCTCGGACAGCGGCGTCACCGCTGGAACGCCCTCCAGGAAGCCCCAGAGCTCCGATCGATTCTCACTCGATGCCTTCTTCATTCGCCCTCCGGCGCGGGGGCTCGGAGCTCGTTGACATGGACCGCTCGTCGCATCCACCGCTCGAACTCCAAAGTCGGACCAACACCAACCGCGGCCCATGCCGACCATTCACGCCGGACCGGGAACACAGGGACCTCGATGACGTCCGCGTCGGTAGCGATCAGGGCCGGAGAGACACGCGCCTCCACCAGACGACTCCGGAGCGCCAAATGCTCGCCAACAGCGACTGGGCCGGCGCAGTGCGCCCTTGCGTAGGCGGCTGTAGCTTCGAGGACGTGCGCCGACCACGAATCCGACTCGCTCGCAAGAAGCCCGAAACCATACCCCCAGCTGTCCCGCCCCGGGAGCAGATCGCGAACTTCGGGAGAGAGTCGACATATCTCCACAACCGCTTCGTCATCGCCGACTGCAATCTCCAGCTCTCCGACCAGCTCTCCCCGACGTCGATGCGCAACCAGGCGGCGCCACAGAGCGCGGGATCGATCCCCACGAACCGACACCGTCCAGCACGACAGTCGCCACGGCAAGGCCATGGCGTATCGCCCAATCGATTCCGCGGGCGGCCAAAGCCAGCACAGCGCCTCATCGCGACCCGCGAGAGCAGTCGCGAACACAGACGACTGGTCAAGGACAACGGCGACGGGATTCACAACTCGCCATCTCCCCAAGTGAAGTGTTCGCCGACGGCGCCAGTCCCCGACACTTCGTTCATGACATTCAGCGTCGCTCAAGCACTCACCCCAGGGGGCAGGTTGGTGATCACCAGGCTCTCTGTGGGCACGTAGCCAGCCGGAAACCAGCAGACCACCTGATCACGAAACTCTCGGCAAGTGCTTGCCTCCACGCGCCGAGAAACGCCGCCGTCGCCCACGTGAGCCACAACCAGGTGAACGATCCCACCCATGGACGCCTGACAGGCTTCCTCGAAGGCTCTGCACCACGCGGGCCCGAGCTCGTCCGCGAGCCGATACATCGCACTCGAATCGTCCGCGTTCCAGACCCACCAGGACGCGGCGGAGTCGAACGAATCACACACCCGCAACCCGTGCCGGTCCAGAACGGGGTCAGCCGGCACGAAACCTATCGCCTCCAGCGCCGCGGCGGGTGATGGCTCGCCCGAGGAGAGCCGAACGCCAAGCATGAGTGATGTCGTCATGAGCTGAAGACAGAGCATTGATCGCCGCCCTCCCCTCGCGCCACCCCCTCGTGAGCCGAGCTCCTCCAGCGGCCATGGAGAACCGCGAGACATCGGGCACGAAAGCCGCGAGCGCGCCCGTCCCCGCGGCCGCAACCGATCCGGCTGTTCTTGCGCGGGCCCCAAGGCGCCACCGAACTCGACGCCGCGAGCCTCCTCGCCATCGAGCGGGGCGCGTTCTCCGCGGACGCGATCGCACACCTGTGCGAACAGCGCAGGCGCGCTCGCAACATCCCGCCGCCCGTCTTCGTTCCCCAGGGCCACGAGCGTCATCGCGCTCCTCGACCGCATCGTGCATCACGCCGACGTCATCCCGTATTCGCTGCACGACCACCGTCCTTGCGTGACGAGCGGGCCGCGCGGAGCCGCGTTCTCTTCTCGCTGGTCGTCGATCGGGCGTGCGTGGTACGCGGAACGCGTACCGACGA
>JBILLJ010000172.1:0-16591 GCA_044376125.1 Sandaracinaceae bacterium | reverse complement strand
CGAAGCCTTCGCAGGGCCAGGCGAAGCCTTCGCAGGGCCAGCCCAAGGCCTCCGGGCCCTCGCACAAGAACACCGAGCACGTGCTCAAGGGCGAGGCCAAGCCGGGCGCGCAGCGCGTCCCCGGATCGGGCGCCGAGGGTCCGCCCGATCCGAGCAAGCCCGTCGTCGTCGCGCGCCCCTCCGAGGGTCTGCGCGGCGACGATCGCATCGCCTTCTACGACGCCATCGCGGGCGTGCGCTCGCTCGACGCCGGTCGGCCCAAGCCCAAGCGCGCGGTGCCGGTGAAGACCACCGCCGCGCCCGTCGTGGCGCGCGAGGCGCTCGATGCCCCGGCGCGCAAGAAGCTCGGTGAGCTGCTCGGCGGTGCGCACCGCTTCGACGTGGCGATCGAGGAAGACGGCTTCGTCGAGGGCCTGCGGCGCGACGCGCCGGTCGAGGCGCTCGGCGCCCTGCGGCGCGAGCAGCCGCGCATCGACGCGACGCTCGATCTGCACGGGCTGCGCGAGGCGGTCGTCGAAGATCGGCTCGCGCGCTGGCTGCGCGAGCAACACAAGAAGGGCGTGCGCCGCGTGCTCGTCGTGCACGGCAAGGGCCTGCACTCGAGCGATGGCGTGGCCGTGCTCCGCGACGCGGTGATCCGCGTGCTCGAGACGAGCATCGCCACGCCGATCGTGCTCGCGTTCGCGAGCGCGCCGCCCGCGCTCGGCGGGACGGGCGCGATGCTCGTCGAGCTCGCCAAGGAGCGCGCCTGAGATGAGCACGGCCCGAGCTGCGTCCGGCCCGGGCGAGCGCACCTCGCGCACCACGCTCCTCGCGCTCTTCACGGTGTACGTGATCTGGAGCTCGACGTACTTCGCGATCCGCGTCGTGGTCGCCGATCTGCCACCCATGCTCGCAGGCGGTGCGCGCTACCTCGTCGCGGGGCTCGCGATGCTCGCGATCGCGCGCGTGCAGGGGCACGTCGTGCCGCCGCTCGAGGCGTGGGGGCGCGCGGTCGTCGTCGGCATCCTCCTCTTCGTCGTCGGCAACGGCTTCGTCTCGATCGCCGCGACGTCGCTCGGCTCGGGCGTGATCGCGGTGGTCTGCGGGATGATGCCGCTCTGGGGCGCAGTGCTCGGCCCGCTCTTCGGTGTGCCCGCGTCGCGCCGCGAGTGGGCGGGCCTCGTGCTCGGCTTCCTCGGCGTCGGCGTGCTCGCCACGGGCGGGGAGCTGCGCGCGGCGCCCGCCGCGACGGCGCTCTTGCTCCTGGCGCCGCTCGGCTGGGCGATCGGCTCGCTGCTCGTGCGCCGCTGGGACGTGGGCAAGGGCATGATGGGCGCCGCCACGCAGACGATCACCGGCGGCACGACGATGATCCTCCTCGCGCTCGCGATCGGTGAGCGCATGCCGACGGAGGTCCCGCTCTCGACGCTCGGCGCGATGGCGTACCTCGTGGTCTTCGGCTCGCTCGCGGGCTTCGCGGCGTATCACCACCTGCTCGTGAACGCGCGGCCCGCGCTCGCGATGAGCTACGCCTACGTGAACCCGGTGCTCGCGGTGATCCTCGGTGCCGTGCTCGGTGGGGAGGCCGTGGGCTGGCACACCATCGTGGGCACCACGTTCATCGTCGGCGCCGTCGTGACCATCGTGTCGCGACCGCGGCCCACGGTCGCGGCCCCTGCGCCACCGAGCGACGTCACGACCGACGTGGCCGCGCGCGCGATCGAGGAGACCCCTGCGAGGCCAGCGCGATGAGCCGGGTGCTCGTTCGCTTCCCTGCGATGTCGGTGCGCACGACCAACGCGGCCCTCGACGTCGAGGCCAGCGCCGCGCGCTACCGCGACGCGCTCGAGGCCGCGCTCGAGGCCGCGCTCCCCTCCCACGAGATCACGGTCACGATCGACGAGGCCGAGCGAGCGATGGTCGTCGAGGTCGACACCGACGACCCGACGCTCGCGCGCGCGATCGAGCGGGACGTGCTCGATCACGCGTGGGTGGTGCGCCAGATGGGGAGCTGGGCCGTCGTCTGAAGCGGCATGGCGGCGCGGGAACGGACTATTCTCTTCCCCGATGGCCTCCGCGTTCCTGCGTCTCGGATGGTGCGTGCTCCTGCCGCCGCTCGCAGGCTGCCTCATCGATCGTGGCGATCTCGTGCCCATCGACGTCGACGCGGGCGCCCTCGACGCGAGCCCTGGAGTGCACGACGCGCGCACGACCGACGAGGATGCGCGTGCGCCCGAGGTGGACGCGAGCGCGCCCGGCGTGGACGCGCGCGCGCCCGAGGTGGACGCGCCCAGCGCCAGGTGCGGCGATGGTGCGCTCACCACCACCGAAGACTGCGACGACGGGAACGACGCGCCGGACGACGGCTGCTCGCCGACGTGCACGACCGAGCCTGGCTTCGACTGCGCAGGACAACCGAGCGTGTGCACCACGACGTGCGGCGACAGGGAGCGCGGCGGGGATGAAGAGTGCGACGACGGCAACCTCAGCGACGGCGATGGCTGTGACGCGGGCTGCCTCTTCGAGACCTCGCGCCGCGTCACGCGGGGGCCGGGGCTGGCGCTCGCGATCCCGGACGATGCCTACGACGGCAGCCTCGGCTCGATGGCCTGCGTCGCGCTCGACGTCGGTCCCTTCCCGCTCGACACCGTCGCGGGCCTCGAGGTGGAGCTCGCGATGCGACACCCGTGGGTCGCAGACCTCGTGATCAAGCTGATCGGGCCCGGCGGCTCGCCCATCGTCGTCACGCTGATGAGCCGACCGAGCATCGACGAGCCCGCCGACGACGGCACGCGCATGAACGGCAACGACGCCAACCTCGCGGTCGCGTTCCCGATCCGATTCGTCGACGGGGCCGCCGTGTCCGCCGAGGACATGGGCGACGGGATCGGCAACCGCAACGTGTGCGAGGCAGACGGCATCTGCGACTTCGCCCCGGATCCAGGCGCGGCGGCGGCCGGTGATCTCGGCCGCTTCGTCGGCGGACCGGCGAGCGGCGCGTGGCGGCTCTGCGTCGGGGACGCAGCGGGCGCAGACGTCGGTGCCATCGACTCCGTGGCGCTCGTGATGGAACTGCAACGATGACGAGCGAGGTGCCGCGCGCCGACCGAACGCGACGGCTGCTCGTCGACCTCGTGTTCGCGGGCACGACTGATCCGTGCTTGCGCGGAACGAGCCTCTCGAGTCCCACCCCTCCTCGCTCGCGCCCGCCGGCCGACGCTGAGCCTCTGGAGCGCAACGCAACGTTGCACGTGGACCGTGGCGCCCGCGCCCGTTCCACCGCATCGTTCGTGCGATGTCCGAGCCCGCCTCCCGCGCGGCGTCCGAAGCTGACGCCCACGAGCCCGCGGCCGAGCGCGCTCCCGCCCCCACGGAGGACGATGTCGCGCCGCCCGCGGAGCGCCGGGTGATCTTCCTCCTCGCGGGCGTGCAGCTCGTGAACATCCTCGACTTCATGATGCCCTCGCCGCTCGGGCCGCGCTTCGCGGCGGACCTGGGCATCGAGACCGCGAGCCTCGGCGTGGTCGTCGCGAGCTACACGCTCGCGGCCGGCGTCGCGGGCCTCCTCGGCGCGTTCTTCCTCGATCGCTACGATCGCCGCCCCGCGCTCGCGCTCTCGCTCTTCGGTCTCGCGATCGGCACCGGTGGCGCGGTGTTCGCGCGGGATCTGCCGACGCTCGTGCTCGCGCGCGTCGTGGCGGGCGCGTTCGGTGGCCCCGCGACGGCCCTCGCGATGGCGATCGTCGCCGACGTGGTCCCGACCAAGCGGCGCGGTCGCGCGCTCGGCACGGTGATGATGGCGTTCTCCGTCGCCTCCGTGCTCGGAGTGCCCATGGGCCTCGTGCTCGCGGACTGGGGCAGCTGGCACACGCCCTTCGTCGTCACCGCGCTGCTCTGTGCGCTCGCCGCGGTGGGCGCGCGCCTCTTCCTGCCGCCGCTCCGCTCCCACGTCACGACCACGCCGACCGATCACGCCTGGCGCGACGTGGTCGTCTCGATCCGCGCGCTGGTCGCCGAGCCCGCGGTGCGCCTGTCGTACGGCATGGCGCTCGTGTCCGCGTTCGGCGCGTTCATGCTCATCCCGAACATCGCCTCGTTCGTGCAGAACAACTTCGGCTACCCCGAGTCGATGCTCTCGCTGCTCTACGGCGCGGGCGGGCTCGCGAGCCTGCTCGTCCTGCGACCGCTCGGTCGCCTCGTCGATCGCGTGGGCTCTTTCCCCGTCTCGCTCGGCGGCACGGTCGGCTACGCGATCGTCTGCGCGGTCTTCTTCGTACTCCTGCCGCCGTGGATCCACGCGCTCTGCGCGGTGCAGGATCAGGTGATGGGCGTGCCGTTCTCGTGGGGCTGGCTCGTGGTCGCCCTGCTCTTCGTGCTCTTCATGCTCACGAGCAACGCGCGCAACGTCTCGTTCGGCACGCTCAGCTCGCGCGTGCCGCCACCGGCGCTGCGGGCGCGCTACCAGTCGCTCTCGTCGATGGTGCAGCACGTGGGCCTCGCGGCCGGCGGCCTCACCGGCCCCTTGCTCCTCACGAGCGAGCCCGATGGATCGCTCGTGGGGGTCGAGCGCATCGCGATCCTCTCGATCGTCGTGCTCCTCACGATCCCGTGGCTCCTCCGCCTGGTCGAGCAGCGCGTCGACGCACGCGACGGCGTGACGCGCGGTCTCGCGGCCCCCGTGCGAGCGAGCGCGTGAGCGAGCCCTCGCGCACCGAGCCGCGCCTGGGCCGAGAGGTCGCGTTCCTCCGCTACCAGGTCGTGCGCTTCGTCTCCGTCGTGGCGATCCAGATGCTCTCGGTCGCGACGGCCTGGGAGATCTACGACCGCACCGGCACGGCGGAGGCCCTGGGCTACGTCGGCCTCGCGACCTTCGCGCCGCAGATCGTCTTCGTGCTCTTCACCGGCGTCGTGGCCGATCGCTACGACCGGCGCGTGGTGCTGGCGATCTCGCACGCGGTGATCGCCCTCTCGGCGCTCGGCTTCGCGTTCCTCGCGGCGCACCCCGAGCTCGGCGTGCTGCCCTTCTACGCGCTCCTCTTCGTGTTCGGCTCCGCGCGCGCGTTCGCCGGGCCCGCCTCGCAGGCGATGACGCCGTCGCTCGTGCCGATCGAGCTCTTCGCGCGCGCGATCGCGATGAGCGGGACGACGTTCCAGATCGCCGTGGTCCTCGGGCCCGCGCTCGGCGGAACGCTCGTCGCGCCGATCGGCACCTCGGGCGTCTACCTCGTGTCGGCCGCGCTCGAGGTGCTCGCGATCGCGATCCTCCCGTTCATCGCGCTGCGTCCGAGCACACGCGCGCGCCGCGACGAGTCGCGCGTCGCGCAGCTGCTCTCGGGCATCCGCTTCGTGCGCGAGCGGCCCGCGCTGCTCGGCGCGATCACGCTCGATCTCTTCGCGGTGATCCTCGGCGGCGCCACGGCGCTCATGCCCATCTTCGCGCGCGACATCCTCGACGTCGGCGAGTGGGGCCTCGGCGTGCTGCGCGCGGCGCCCGCAGCCGGCGCGCTCGTCGTCGCGCTCTACCTCGGCGCCAGGCCCCTCGAGCGCCACGCAGGCGTGATCATGCTCGTCTGCGTCGCGATCTTCGGTGTGTGCACGATCGTGTTCGGCCTGAGCGAGAGCTTCCCGCTCTCGATCGCCGCGCTCGTCGTGATGGGCGGCGCCGACATGGTGTCCGTCGTGGTGCGCCACGTGGTCGTGCAAGGGCAGACCCCCGACGAGATGCGCGGCCGCGTCGCGGCGGTGAACATGGTCTTCATCGGCGCCTCGAACGAGCTCGGCGAGCTCGAGAGCGGCCTCACCGCCGCGTGGCTCGGCACCGTGCCCGCCGTCGTCGCCGGCGGTCTGGGCACGATCCTCGTCACCGCGCTCTGCACCGCGCTCTTCCCCGAGCTCCGCAAGGTCGACAAGCTCGAGGCCCGCTGATCAGCTCATCATGCAGCCGCCGGGGAAGCCGCGGGGCTCGACGGGGGTGACGGGGCCGAAGATGGCCTCGCACTGCGTGCGCACGTTGTCGCGGAGATCGAGCATGAGCTCCCAGTCCGCGGCGATGTCGGGATCCGCGAACTCGGTGCCCTGCCAGAGCTCGACGGAGCGGCTCATCATGTCGATCACGCCGAGCGAGCGCTCGCAGTCCTCCACGTCGAAGAGCTCGGTCGAGGCGCGGAGCGCGAGGAACATGTTCAGCATCATGAACGCCTTGGCGCGCGAGGGGACCGGGTCGGTGAGCTCGGCCATCATCGTCGGCGGGTTCACGCCGGGCCGGAGGGGATTGGTGCGGATGTCGGTGACCGTCACGGCCTCGCCGCTCAGCGCGTCGACGTAGCTCGCCTCGACGCTGAACGCGGGCATCTCCTCGCCGATGCCGCTCTCCGCATCGGCCACGAGCTCGACGAAGAGCCCGCCGCCTCCGCCGCGGCGGCCGTCCTCGACGTCCATCGCACCCTCGCGCTGACCCACGAGCAAGACGGGCGTCTCGAGGCGAGCCTCCTCGTCGGTCGCGGTCATGCGACGCGCGCCATACACGCGGCCGACGCGATAGCCCGGCGCGGGCACCACGCGCACCACGAGATCGCGCGCGATCGGCACGAGGCGCGTGCGGCCCTCGAGGTCGAGCACGCGCCCGAGATCCTCCGCGTCCGCGGCGAAGTAGTACGCGCCCGAGCCGATCTCGCCGATGGCCAGCGGGATGCGATCGTCGAAGGCCTCGCCACCCCCGACGAGGCTGATCGAGACGCCCTCGTCCGCGAGCTGCTCCGCGAGCGCGACGATGCGCTCGTGGCTCGTGATGCCGCGGCTGGCCGCGCCGCTCGAGACGAGGGTGATGTGCGAGAGCGTGTCGGGGCTCGCTCGCTCGAGCGCGGCCTGGCCTGCGACCGCGAGCCCGTCGTAGAGCGCGACGCCCGTGTCCGAGGCCGAGGCGAGGTTCGTGAGCGCGGTGCCGAGTGTGCGATCACCCGGCGCGACCGGACCGAGCAGCCGATCGGCCACGGCGCCCACGCGCACGAGGCTCACACGATCCTCGGGCCGCATCGTCGCGAGCATCCCGCGCACGGACTCGACGAGGTCGGTGCGAATCGACGCGGTCGCGGCGCTCGTGTCGATCGCGAGCACGAGGTGCACGGGCGGTCGCGGGAGCGTGGCCGGATCGACCGAGGTGTTGAGGCCCAGGAAGGCCATCGTCCAGTTCGAGCCGTCGAAGCGCGGCGCGATGGCGAGGCTCGTGTGCACGCACACGACCTCGCCGCACGAGGCCTCCGGCAGATCGACCGCGTGCTCGGCGAAGAAGCCGACCGGATCGAGCGTCTCGGGCCGCGGCACGCCGCCGGCCGCGACGATCGAGCGGAAGTAGCCGATGTCCTGCGCGCCGCCCTGTCCGACGTTGAGCGAGCGGTTGGGCCGGCCCTCCGTGCCCGCTGCGTCGCTGGCGCATCCCGCAGCGAGCGAGAGGCCACCGAGCGCGCCCAGCGCGAGCGCTGCGAACCGAAGATCCACACGTGTGGGGAACGACATGTCCAATCCCTCCGACCGATCTCGTCGGCCTCACTCGTAGAGCACCACCGCATCGAGCAGCGAGCCCGCCACCTCACGGCCCTCGCCGCACGACGGCGAGGCCGCGATCACCCACTCCGAGCGCACGATCTGCATGCGCATCGGCCTGCCCATCGGGCTCGTGCGGCGCACGACGCCGCGCGGATCCTCGCCGGCGCTCGCGCCCGAGATCCGCGCGCTGCGCGGCACGACGAAGCTGCCGCAGTCCATGCGGGCACCGAGGCAACGATCGTCTTCGCCGATCGAGAGCGTGATCCCGCCCTCGACGATCCCCGAGCTCGCGTCGCTGCCGCGCGCGCGCAGGAGCACCAGCGTCGCTGCGTCGGAGACGAGGGCGATCCGGCGGACCCCGCGGTCGTCGCTCGCGTCGACGCGCACCACGTCCCCCGCGACGAACGGCACGAGCTCGCGCGGCGCGCACACGAAGAAGGGCACGTCGCGCGCGCCCATCGCGAAGTCGAGGCGCACGCAGCCATCGAGGCCCGTCGAGACCGACGCGACCTCGAACGCAGGCCCCTCGAACGACGCGGGCTCGCTCGTGCCCACCTCGGCATCGAGCGCGCACGCCGCGGGCGAGAAGCGCGCATCGTAGGCCTCGGCGCGCAGCTCGGCGCTCGTCTCGAGGGCGAGCCCCGACGACGCGGCCACGATCGACACGCGCCCGGTCTCGGGCAGCGTCCCTGCGCTCTGGGTGGTCGGCACCGCGAGCAGCGTCTCGGTCGGCCACAGCACGAGCGTGTCGGGCAGGCCGTCGACGGCGACGAGGCCGATGACGCAGCCTTCACCGAAGCCAGGCGGGGGCTGGGGCGCACCGAAGCCTGCGTCGACCTCGCCGCGCGCCGCGAGCGCCGCCCAGTCGTCGAGCGGGATCGTCGCGCCCGGCGACACGCGGAACGTGGTGCCGCTCGTGAGCACGTCGGGCGACACGATCGTCGAGAGCGTGCGCTCGCCCACCTCGTCGCAGGCGAGCTCGACGTCGGCCCAGCGCACACGCACGTCGATCGGCGCGCCGCTCGCGTTGAGGAGGTACGCGGAGGTCGTCCAGACGGTCGGCCGCGGCGACGTCGCGACGCATGCGAACACGCCCGCCGTGAAGAGCGCACGGGACCCCGCGATCGACCACGAGCCGCTCGCCCGCGCCTCACCGCGCGCGCCACGCAGCACGCGCCAGGTGAGCGGCAGCACGGCCAGCGCGAGCAGATCGCTCGGGTCTGCGTGCAGCCGGGACGGAATCCCCAGGGCTGTCGGCAGGGCCGCGACGAGATCGGCGAAGGCCTGCGAGAGCTCGGACGCGATGAACACCGCGGCCACGAGCACCATGGCGATCACGTCCGTGTGCCAGGCCGTGCCCGCGGACCGAGACGCGGACGGGTCGCGCGTGGCGCGGGCCGCGAGCGCCGAGAGGGCCACCGCGGCGAGCATCGGGCCCACCACGAGGCCGGCGAAATCGCTCAATTTCCCGGTGATCCACGCAGGAACGGCGCTCCCCTTGAGCGCGTGATCGTTGATCACGAGCAGCGCGAGGCTGCTCACGAAGACGGGATGCCGGAGGGGGGCGAGACGGTCGGAGACCATGGCCGGAGGGTGTGTTCGCAACCGTCGTGCCCACAAGCCCCCCTCCTCACGGCCGCGCCCCTCGGAGGCCCGGTCGGGGCGCGAGATGACGCTCGCACGCCGCGGGCACCGGGCGTAATGTCGGCCTTCATCCATGGTCGACCCGATCCGAGATTCGAGCCCGGGCGACTCCGATCTCGACTACGACGATGGCGAGATGGAGTCGACGACCCTCGGGGTCGACCTCTTCAAGAGCGAAGAGGTCCCGGTCTATCCGGCCGTCGCGCGCCTGGGCCGCTACGACATCCTCGGCCGCCTCGCCCGCGGTGGCATGGCGGAGATCTACCTGGCCCGCGCCGAGGACGAGGACGGCACCGTCCGCCACGTCGTGCTCAAGCGCGTGCTCATGGAGATGCAGCACGACCCGCAGATGCTGCAGATGTTCCTCGAGGAGGGCCGCGTCGCGCTGCGCCTCTTCCACCCGAACGTCTGCCACGTCTACGAGGTCGGCGAGTCGAACGGCCTGACCTACATGGTGCTCGAGTGGGTGCACGGCACCTCGCTCCGCGAGCTCGTGCGCCGCGCCAAGGCGCAGAACGCCACGCTCCCGGTGCAGCTCGCGGTGCACATCATCGCGAAGGTCGCGAGCGCCCTCGACTACGTGCACAACGCGCGTGGGCTCGACGGCAAGCCGCTCTCGATCATCCACCAGGACGTCACGCCCCACAACGTGATGCTCAGCTGGAAGGGGCAGGTGAAGCTGCTCGACTTCGGCATCGCGAAGACGTCCGTCGGCGAAGGCCAGGGCGTGCCGCAGGGCAAGTACGAGTACATGTCGCCCGAGCAGGTGCGCGGCGAGCGCATCGATCCGCGCTCGGACGTGTTCGCGCTCGGCGTGTGCCTCTACGAGGTGCTCACCGGCTCCTCGCTCTACCAGCGCGAGGGTGTGCCGCAGACGATGACGGCCGTCGTCGAAGAACCGGTGCCCTCGGTGCGCGCGGTGCGCAAGGACATCCCCGAGGCGCTCGATCGCATCGTGATGCGCGCGCTCGCGAAGAAGCCCAAGGATCGCTTCGCGACCGCCGGCGAGATGCAGCGCGCGCTCGAGGACTGGCTCGCGCGCAACGGCGGCGCGATCGCCGACGTTCGCCTCGCGCTCACGGTGGGCGGCTACTTCAACGGCGCAGAGAAGCAGCCGCTGCCCAAGCAAGCCGCCCAGTTCACCGGCACCTTCGCAGCGCTGACGGGCGCCAAGCCGACGCGCGCCTCCGAGCCCGAGGTCGAGGTCGAGCAGCCGGAGTGGGCGCAGTCCTTCCAGCACGCCGAGGGCCGCGCGAGCTCGCGACCGCCACCGTCGGTGCTCCGCCAGAAGCCGACGCCGACGCTCGTCGACCGCTTCTTCGAGCTCTCGCCGATCGCGGCCTTCGCGGTGACGCTCGCCGTCGGCGGCGCCTTCCTCGCGATCCTGCTCGGCCTCTACTACGTCATCCGCTACTGACCCTCGCGTCGGTGCCGAGGGCATGCACCTCGACCCTCACGAGGCGCTCGTGGCGACGCGCGTCGGTGCGCCGGAGCCCTGCGCCTCGAGCCACACACGCGCCGCCGCCACGCTGGCGTCTCGTGCGCTGCTGAGCTGCTCGTGCCTCGCGGCGTCCACTCTCTGACCGCGACGTGCGTCGAGCTCGATCGCGTGGGCCGCGCTGGCGGTGCGCACTGCCCCGATCGAAACGGCTGCGCCCTTGAGCGCGTGCGCTGCTCGCATCGCCCCGTCGGCATCGTCCGCGCTCACGGCCGCGCGCAGCGCGTCGAGATAGCGCAAGGACACGTCTTCGAACGTGTGGACCAGCTCACCGAGGAGCGCTGCGTCCGCGACGCCGCCCCGCCGCAGCGCCTCGAGCGGGCCTGGATCGAACGCGGGTGTGGCCTCCGCGACTTCGGGCCGCGGAGGCGCTTCGTCGGGCACGAATCGCGACGGAATGGCGTGTCGCAGCGCCTGCGCGAGCTCGGCGATGCGCACGGGCTTGGTCAGCACCACATCCATCCCCGCGGCGAGCGCGCGCTCGTGCTCTTCGGGGAGCGCGTGCGCGGTCACCGCCAGGATCGGCAGCCGGGCCCCTCGCTCCCCGGCGCGGATGCGCCGCGTGGCCTCGTAGCCGTCGAGCACCGGCATCTGGCAATCCATCAGGATCGCGTGGAGCTCCGGCTCCTGCGCGTGCATCGCGAGCGCCGCCGCGCCGTCCTCCGCGACGACGCTCTGGATGCCGAGCTCACGGAGCATCGCGAGGAGTACCGTGCGATTGAGCGCGACGTCCTCGGCCACGAGCACTCGCGTGCCCTGTGCGAATCGGCCCTCCACGCGCCGCGCACGAGCGCTCTCGACACGAGGCGCCGGCGCAGCCTCCGCCTGGCTCACGGCCTCGGCAGGCAGCGCGACGACGAAGGTGCTGCCGAGCCCGATCTCGGAGCGAGCCTCCAGGCTGCCGCCCAACCGATCGACGACCACCTTGAGCAGCGACAGACCGAGGCCCTTGCCGCCGTGGCTGCGCGTCATCGATGGGTCGAGCGTGACCAGCGGCTCGAAGATGCGCGAGAGAGAGGCCTGGTCCATGCCGGGGCCGGTGTCGGAGACCTCGAGCCCCAGGCGTCCTTCGCGCCACCAGAGCTTGACCGTGACGCGACCGCGTTGCGTGAACTTGAGCGCGTTGTCGACGAGGATCGTCGCGAGCTGCCGCACGCGCCCCGCGTCCACGCGCAGGCGCGCGGGCATCGGGGCCTCGACCTCCAGCCGGAGCTCGAGCGATCGTTCGCTCGCTTCGGCCCGGCGGGGCTCGACGAGTGATTCGAAGAACGAGCCCGTCTCGAGGATCGACGTCTGCTGCTGCAGGGTGGGGGACGATTCGAGGCGGACGTACTCCAGCACGTCGCTCAGATCGCGCAGGAGGGCATCGGCTGCGACGCGCGCCGCCGCGAGCCCGGCCCGCTGATCGTCGCGCGGATCACCTCGCTCGAGGAGCTCGAGCGAGCCCGAGATCGCGTTCAGCGGCGTGCGCAGCTCGTGGCTCATGCGAGCGAGGAAGAGGCGACGCGCCTCGTCCGCGGCATGCCTCGCGGCGAGCGCTGCGGACAGCTCCCGGTTCGCGTCGGCGAGCTCCTTGGTCCGATGCGCGACGCCGCGCTCGAGCTCCTCGGATTGCTCGTGCAGATGCACCACCGAGAGCGCCCCGAACGCAGCCGCCAAGAGCACGATGGCAAACTGGAAGAGAGGAAGCGTGCGCCAGTCGAAGAGCGCGATGGCGACGTCCCAGAGGCCGAGCGCCGCGTACGTGCCGAGGACCACACGCAGCCGACGCACGTGCGCTGCGGGCATGCGAGAGGTGGCATCGAGCGCCCGCCAGGCCTCGACCAACGCGGCGACGCCGAAGAGACCGACCACACCGAACCCAGGACCGACCTCGATCCAGAGATACGACAGCCCCGTCGCATCGACGAAGGGTGAGCCACGATCCTGGACCATCCACGGGGTCCCCAGATCGAGCGCCGCGACGACGAAGGCGAGCACCGTGAACAGCTGCAACCGACGCGGCCTCGAGACGCCGGCGAGCTCGTCGACGGTGCCGAGGAGCACGGGCGGCAAGAGCGCGGAGAACGCGAGCTGGATTCGGAGCGCCCACGCCGCGTGGGTCACGTCTGCGCTCGTCAGCTGGGCGAGCAGCGCAGCGAGGAAGCCCATGCTGAGCAGACACCATCCCGCGATCCAGCGCCCCACCACCAAACCGCGCCGCCCGTACGCGAGCGCCGCGTTGTGCAACGCGAGGTAGCCGGCGACCGCGAGGAGACCGACGACGATGGCGATGCGGAGGTGTGGCGGTGCTGCGACCACGTGCGCGCGAGCTCCTCGGGCGTTCTTGCTGGGGCGCCGACCCGACGCGCCGTTCGTGCACGGCGTGTGTGGAGATCAGGTGGTGAGGAGCCGCTCCATGGCGGCGAGCTCCAGAGGCCGGGCGAAGAGGTAGCCTTGGCCGAGGCGGCAACCGAGCGCGCGCAACGCGTGCTTGACGTCGAGCGTCTCGACGCCCTCGGCGACGACACGCGCGCCGAGGCCGCTGCCCATGCCGATCATCGCGCCCACCAGGGTGCGTGACTTGGGCGAGGTCTGCAGCGAGGCGACGAACGAGCGATCGAGCTTGATCTCGGAGACCGGCAGCCTCCACAGCTCGTGCAGCGTCGCGTGACCGGTGCCGAAGTCGTCGATCGCGAGCTCCACACCTGCCATGCGCAACTTGAGCAAGCCGTGGAGCGTGCTCGGCTCGTCGCTCACGATGCCAGTCTCGGTCGCCTCCACGCAGAGCGCATTCGCCGGCAGTGCGCTGCGGCGGAGCGCGTCGAGCACGTCGTCTGCGAAGCCTTCGTCGTGGAGCACGCTCGGGTGCACGTTCACGCTCGCGCGGAGCTCGGGCGCGAGGCGTCGCAGCGACGATGCGTCGCGGAGCGCGTGCGAGACGACGAGCTGCGCGAGCTCTCGCGCCCCCCCTGCTCCCTCGAGCGCGGCGACGAACGCTGCGGGCGCGAGCTCTCCCAGCTCCGGGTGGGCCCAGCGAACGAGGGCCTCCATGCCCTCGACTCGCCCCGTCTCGAGATCGACCTGCGGCTGATAGCGCAGGAACAGCTCGCCCGCGCGCAGCGCCGCCAGACAACGCTCTGGCGGCTCGATCGCGACGGCCCCTCCGGACGGCTGCCCGGTGCGCCGCCGCTCGGCCCGCTCGACGAGCGGAGCGACGTCCGCGAGCGCGACCGGCTTTCGCAGCGCGCCCTCGACGCGATAGCCGAGCTTGCGGGCGAGATGGACGGCGGTCTCCAAGATGCCGCCATCGAGGCCACTGACCAGGACGAGCGGAGGGAAGGCCCGTGCACTCGCTGCGTGCGCGCGCAGCAGCTCGGTGCCGTCCATGTCTGGCATCAACAGGTCGAGGAACAGCAGATTGCAGCCATCGCGCACGACGCGAGCCACGTCCTCGGACCGCTGCACCAGTTCGACGCGGACAGCGTGTGGACCGAGCATGGCGCGGAGCATGGTGCCCGCGACCGGGTCGTCGTCCACGACGGCGATGTAGGACAGCAACGGGCCAAGCATACGTGGCCCGTTTCCGGCGTCATCCTCATTCCGCGTGCCGAAGCTCACGAGGGCGCGCTCGCCGCGCCGGCGAGCATCTCGGCCGCGATCGAGAGCGCTTCACCATGGGTTCCGACGACCCGGTAGCTCCCGGGAAGGGGTGTGGCGGAGAGCAGCGTCGCCAGGGCGAAGCGGAAGGTGGGCGACGGGAACACGAGGATCGTTCCGGCGCTGCGCTGCAAGCGTCGCCGGTGCGACGCGATCCACTGCGCCTGCGCTCGCGTCGTGTCCATCGAGGTCCCCGTGGACGCGCTGAAATCGAGGATCGTGACGAAGCGGCCCTGCCGCTCGAGGCGCCGCGAGAGCTCGTCGAGGTACTCGGTGAACTCGGGCAGCTGCGGGACGCCCGAGAAGCGGATGCTCGTCATTCGCGGTCGCACCTCGTCGATGACGATGCCGCCGGACGCGCTCGTCCAGCGCACGGGTGTGCTGGGGTCCTGCATGGATCGACTCTACGGCTGGCCTGGCTATCGGATGATGGCGCCGGGATCCACACCCTGGTGTGCGTGCGGTCTCGCGTCGTCCTTCGCTCTCGGGGAGGGTTCTCTCTCACTGCGCGACGAGCACGATCACCGCACGCGCGGGCACCTCGAGGCTCGTGCCGACGAGCTCGACCTCTTCGCCGGGCGCGCGTGCGTTCGACCAGCGCTCGGCGGCTGCGCTCGTGTCGATCGCGATCGACCACCGCGTCCCGGCAGGCGGCGCAGGCACGGTCGCGGTGAGCGCGCGAGACCAGCCGTCGTAGGCCACGTAGAGCGCGCGTGCGTCGTCGCCGAGCTCGTCGCCGTCGAGCTCGAACGCGACGAAGTGACGATCGGTCGCGTCGAAGTACGCGTCGTCGAGCGCAGCGCCATCGTCGCGGAGCCAGCGCACTTCGGGCTGCCCGTCCCCGTCGCCGTCGAGCGCGGCTTGCCAGGAGCGCGCGGGCCGGAGCGCGCGGTGCGCGGCGCGGAAGGCGAAGAGTCGCTCGACGAACACGTGGAAGGCCGAGGGCGTCGCGCTCGGCGGTGCGAGCCAGCTCGCGACCGAGTCGAGGTTGTAGGCGTTGTTGTTGCCCCGCTGCGATCGCAGATCCTCGTCGCCCGCGACGATCATGGGGACACCCGCCGAGAGCGCGAGCAGCGCCATCGCGGTGCGCGCCGCGGCGCGCTGCCTCACGGCGTCGCCTCCCCACGACCAGCTGAGGTTCTGATCCGCGCCGCCGGACGACGGCCCGTACGGCCACGGCTGCTCGTTCTGCTTCGTGTCGTAGGCGAAGAGGTCGTGCAGCGTGAAGCCGTCGTGCGCGACGACGAAGTTCACCGACGAGGCCGGCCCGCGACCGCCGAAGAGATCGTTGCTGCCCTCGAGGCGCCGCGCGAGCTCGCGGATCGTCACGGTCTCCACGTCGAGCCGGTTGAGATCGCGTCGGATCGCGTCGCGATACCGGTCGTTCCACTCCGACCAGCCTGCGGGGAAATTCCCGAGCTGGTAGCTCCCGGGCGCGAGGCCCCAGGGCTCGGCGACGAGGATCGCGCCCGCGCCTCCGTCGTCGCCGCGCGCGGGCAGCTCGCGCGCGATGCGCTCGAGGATCGCGCGATCGAAGCGGTAGCACTCGGTCGCGCAGCCGTTGGCGACGATCGGCGCGAGATCGAAGCGGAAGCCGTCGACGCCGAGGATCTCGTGCCAGTAGCGGAGCGAGTCGATCACGAGGTCGGCCGTGACCTCGTTCGCGGTGTTCACGTTCGGGCCGACCCCGTTGCCGTTCACGTAGCCGGTCCGCGCGCGATCGAGCTCGTAGTAAGTCGGGTTCGAGATCCCGCGGAACGAGAGGTACTGCCCGCCGCCCTCGGCCGTGTGGTTGTAGACGACGTCCACCCACACCTCGAGGCCCTCGGCGTGGAAGGCGTCGATCGTCGCGCGCAGCTCCGCGGTCGGTCCGCCCGCGCTGCGATCGCGCGCGAAGCGGCGGTCCGGCGCGAAGTAGCTCAGCGTCGAGTAGCCCCAGTAGTTGTCGCCGCTCGCGTCGTCGGTGAGCTCGTTCTGGTCGTTGCCCGTCTCGTGCAGGGGCAGGAGCTCGATCGCCGTCACGCCGAGCGCGCGGAGCGACCGTGCGCGCGCACGCGCGCCCTCGTAGGTGCCTCGAGCGTCCCCGAGCGATGCGTCGGCGTGGGTGAGCCCGCGGACATGCGCCTCGTAGACGATGTGATCGCGCATCGCGCGACCCGGCCCGGCCGCCGCGGGCGCGGGCACCTCGATCACGATGCCCTTGGGCGCGAAGGGCCCGGTGTCGGTCGCGCGCGCGCCGCCACCACCGAAGCCCGCGCCGCTCGGGTGCACCGGACCGCGCGGGTC
>JBILLJ010000290.1:0-4771 GCA_044376125.1 Sandaracinaceae bacterium | reverse complement strand
CCGGCGTGCTCCTTGGCGATGGGGGTGAAGCTCTCGGGCTCCCACTGCCAGCTGATGAGGCCGCGGTCGCTATCGAGCTCGTGGATGACGTTGTGGCCGTCCCAGACGAACTGGACCTCTTGGTCCACGGTGCCCGCCGCAGAGAGCGTGCGCTTGGCGGTGCGGCGCGCGAAGGGGTCGTAGTCGAAGGCGACGCGAACACCGTCGGGGCGCTCGACCTCGCGGAGCATGCCGTGGCCGTTCCAGCGGTAGTGCCAGTCGCCGTCGGGGCCTGACTTCAGGGTCTGGTTGCCGTCTTCGTCGTGCTCGTAGCGGACGCCGTCGGCCATCTCGAGGCGGCCGCCGGGGCCGTAGCGACGGTCGGTGCCTGTGCGACTCCGGTAGACGTTGCCCACTGCGTCCATCGCGCGCTCGACCACGGCATCCGGACGTCGCTCCCGGACGAGGCGGCCGCGGCCGTCGTGGTCGTAGAACTTCGGGCCTGACGCGGCGTCGACAATGCCCGCGATCTGGTCCTCGCCCCGCCACTGGTAGACGCGCGCATCGACCTCCTCGCGCTGAGGCTGCGCGAACGATGGCGTCGCCAACATGCCCACGGCGAACCCCATGGCGGCGGCGGCGAGAGACCTCTTGAAGGTGCGGCGAGCCGTCGGCCGGCCTGCGACGTCGCGACTCCACTCGACCTCGATGCCGTTCTTGAACGCACGGCGTGACTCGAGCCCGAGACCGTCACGGTCGAAGCGGACGTCGGCTTCCTTGAAGCCGTCGGCCGCACCGAAGAACATCTCTCGTGGTTGGCCGAGGCCGTCGCAGCTCATCGCGACCCGAGCACCCAGAGTGGATGTCATCTCCGTGCGGTTGCCCGACGCGTCATAGGCAGATTGGACCGAACGACCGTTCACGGTCTCGCGCACCACACGGCCGAGCGAGTCTCGCTCCATCTCGACGACGCTCGCCTCGTTCTCCCGCTGGGTCAACTACCTGCGCTCCGCTCAGAACTGCCAAATGGCGACGACTTCAACAATCTCGGAACCTCCGACGCTACCAAACACGTAGAGGGCCCCATCACAGAGGAGCTCTCTGTGAGCGGGATAGAGCAGGTCTGTCTCGCAATCGAGCTGCGCGAGGAAGCACGGTGAGTCGAGCTTCAGTGACGGTGTGCCCTGGAGAAATCCGGGTCGACCTCCGACCTTGGCACGAAGGCTTCCCAGATCCGGCGATCCCGCCCCACGCCAGCTCTCGTCCGCCTCCGGTGCGTCCAAGTACCAGTGTCGCGTCGTTGTCGCGACGGACTGTCGGCAGAGGCGAGCGCGGGCCCGGCCCACGTCGGTCTCGTGCGCGGCGACTTCGAGCCAACCAGGGCCGAGGGCCCAACACGCGTGCGTGTCGAACCCGCCAACGGTCACGAATCCCTCCGCATCGGCCGGCGCGATCAGAGCGCCACCCACACTCGCGCCAAGCGGCGCAAGCGTGAGCGGGCGTGTCGAGGTGTCGCTCATTACGACTGTCGCAGACGCTCGAGCCACCGGCGGCTGATGGGGTGAGTGGCCGCGCTGCTGAGGTCTGACAGCGCTTCCGGCGCGACGCCGCCGAACCAGGCAGCGATGGCGCGGACTCGGAGGGCAGACTCGCGATGCGGGCCGTCGTCCACCACATCCACCCTGGCTAGCACCTTCGCGCCCACATCGGGTGCCGAGCCTCTGGAGGGAAGACCTCCGTGCTCCGAGAGCAGAGGCGCCAATAGAAGTGCGCCCTCCAACGCCGCCTCAAGAGCCGGTGGCATCGCTGTAGGCGCAGCGACGGGAACCGGCCGAGTGACGCGCGACCGTTCGGCAAGACGCTGGCTGCGCGCCAATCCTGGATGCTCTTCGATGAACGCGCGAACGGTATCGGCGTGCTTGGCCGGGTCGGTTACCAACAGTTGCTGCACTTCCATCCATTGCCTCGCCAGTTCGGCGAGTGCCTCCGGGCGACCGTCAGGCACCACGAGGTAACGCTCCACGGAACGAGGCCCATCGTCGTCGTAGGTGGCAGGGAAGACAGCGGGTACTGTCTCGTTGAGGTCGAACACATAGGAACGGTCCGGAACGACACCGCCGACGCTCGGGCCCCAGAGCGGAGAGTGAAAAAGACCGACCAGGTGAAGGGCAACTACGGCTTCCGTGCTCGGCAGTTCGTCTTCGCAGGGGAACCCAAGCGTCTCGAGGGCGGTGGGGACCGCCTGCAGGACGACTCCCTCGTAGTCGAGTTGCTCGTCATCGACGTTCGTCGCGCGCGCGAGGTGCGCATCTATGACCCGAGCAAGCCACGGGTTCGCCATATCGTACCCGACAAGTCTCATCACATCTTTCGTTCGTTCCTTCATTTCAGACTCCCTTCCTCAGCCACAGCCGATGCTGCGTGCAAAGTTCTCGGCATCGGCGCGTAGTGGCGCCAAGCGGCGCGCCGCCTCCAAGCGGGCGGCCCGTCGCGTCATGCCCTGTGCCACAAAGTGGTCGGTCAGGACGCCCATGCGTACATCATAGTTGCGTGCGATGTTGTCCATGGCCGATTGCGCGCGAACACTGGCGTGGTTGAAGAGCCCGGCGTTGTGCTGCGCGGTGGTGATCTGTCGGTGCAAGGTCGGATCAATCGCCATCGCCGGGTTCCGACGCCCAATGGCCGAACTCCGGTTTCCGTGACCGTTCTCGCGTAGCCAGATCGAGCCAAGAAGTTCGTCAGCGTCGAAGCCGTCTCCGGTGTGCCCGGGGCGACCGTAGGGCGCGACCTCCCACCTGTCGTACAGACCGAGCGGATCGATGCGAGTCGTCGAGTCCGGGACGTAGGCGTAGCCACGCCAACCTCCGAGCAAGCCGAGAGGATCCTGACTCAAGAAGCTGCCCGTGTCCGGGTCGTAGTATCGATGGCGGGAGTACTGAAGTCCTGTGCCCTCGTCCTCGTAGAATCCCTGCCAGCGCCAGGGCACGCGAGGTAGCAATGGATCCATGACCGATGCCTCAGCTTCTCCGTTGATGTCGAGCGCCTGACGCCAAGAGAGTTCTCCGTCGTGGTCGTAGAGCTCCGTCGGCGTACCAAGATGGTCGGTGGCAACGAACCATCGTCGATCACGCTGCTGACAAGCGATCGGGCGGTAGGAATCCTCCTCCCAGTGCCAAGTCGTCAGCCCCGTCCCGCTATCGAGCTCATGCACCACGTTATGGTGGTTCCATACGAAGAGAGTCTCGTGGACGACGCCCGAAGTGGTCTCGACGGCGCTGCGTACGCGACGGTGGAACGCATCATATTCGTAGCGGTGAACCGCTCCGTCGGGGCCGCGAACTTCGCTCAACAGGCCGTGGCCGTTCCAGCGGTAGGCGGTCGTGCCACTGGGGGCTGTTCGAGCCGTTCTGTTTCCATCGGGGTCGTAGTCGAAGGTCAGTTCGCCGGAGGCGATCACTCGACCTCCCGGGGCGTAGCGACGTCCCGAGGTCGCAGACTCGTAGACGTTGCCGACGATGTCCGTGTAGCGTGCAGACGTTGCCTTCGAGCGCCGCTCCTCCACGAGGTAGCCTCGACGATCGTGCGTCAGGAAGCTCGGGCCGGACGCCGAGTCGATCATGGTCGCAAGTTGGTCCTCCGTGCGCCAAACGAGGGATCGCGCACTCACTTCACTGGTGCCGGTCGGGGTCCTCCGGTATGTCGTTCGGGCGAGCGGCCGGCCGCCCGCGTCGCGCGTCCACTGTAGAGAGAGACCGTTCGACAGGAGACGAGTTCGCTCGAGCCCCATCGAGTCGTAGTCCAAGCGGACATCAGCTTCGCGGAAGCCGTCGGCATCGCCGAAGAAGAGCCGACCGGGGAGACCGAGTTCGTTGCGGTCGATGACAAGACGCCCGCCGACTGACGTCGACAGCTCTGTTTTGTCACCAAGAATGTCGTAGTGATTGCGCACGACGAAGGCGCCGCTGCGCTCAACGGTCACGCAGCCGAGGACGTCCCGCTCGAACTCCACAGCGGTCGTCTCATTGGTGGCGCGCTTGATCAGACCGTCCGCGTCGTACTCGTAGCGCGCGAAGGTCCCGTCCGAGTGCTTGTTCTCGACGATCCTGCCCAAGAGGTCGTACGAGGTGGCCGTCGTCCGACCGGAGGGTTGGACTGAGAGTGTGGCCCAGCCGCACACATTGCGGACGTACTCGCGAACAGCGCCATCGAACCCGGACTCCCTCGAGACCCTCCCCATGGCATCGCGCGTGATGGTGTGTCTCTCTCCGGCTTCGTTGACCACCGCCAGGAGACGGTCCTCCGTGTCGTACTCGAAGCGGACAGTCGTCCCGTCCTCCTCGCGCCACGCCGGCCGGTGATAGTGGTCGTACCCGAGTCGCACATGTCGACCCTGGCGACGCGCCTCGAGCAGGTTCCCCTCCGCGTCGTACGCGTGCTGCTGCAGCGTCTCGACCATCGAGTACGACTCGAGGAGGCGCCCCTCCGCGTCGTACTGGAACCGCGCCGTGCCCTCCCGCGCGTTCTTCGTCTTCACCACGCGACCCAGCTCGTCCCACTCGTACTTCGTGCGACCACCATTGGGCAGCACCAGCTCCGTCACCTGCTTGCGGTCGTCGTAGACGAGCTCCGTCGACTGACCACGTGGGTCCAAGATCTTCGACAAGAGACCCCGCTCCCACACGAAGCTCACCCGAGCCCCCGTCGGAAGCGTCCGCTCCGTCAGGCGGCCGCCCGCGTCGTACGTCCACTGCCACTCTCCGCCGCGTACGTCGATGGCCTTGCTCGGCTGGTG
>JBILLJ010000060.1:0-49516 GCA_044376125.1 Sandaracinaceae bacterium | reverse complement strand
GGGCTCATGCGCGTGCTCGGTCGCGGTCGGGTTCGAGAACGATGTCGAATCGGTCGGCACGCGTGATGACCACGTGCGTCGTTCGAGCATCGTGCGTGCTCAGATCTGTTGGTCGATCACTCGAAGCGTCCGGCAGGTCCGAGGGGAGAGCCCTGAGGCGGGGCGCGGTGGTTCGCGCCGACGAGGGAGCAGAGGCCGTGGCGAGGGTCGCGTCTGCACAGGCGACGAAGCGCGAGACCTCATCCGCGTCTCGGATCTCATCCGCGTCTCGGACCTCATCCGCGTCTCGGACCTCATCCGCGTCTCGGACCTCATCCGCGTCTCGGACCTCATCCGCGTCTCGGACCTCGGGGCGGCGGGGGCTCGGCGTGGAGCGGGTCGTCGGGCCAGAAGTGCTTGGGGTACTCGCGGCTGAGCTGCTTCTTCAGGCCCGGATAGTGGCGCTGCCAGAAGCCCGCGAGATCGGTCGTCACCTGCACCGCGCGCTTGTTGGGTGCGAGCAGGTGCAAGACGATCGGCGCGCCACCCGCGCTCGGCCCGTCGGCGAGCCCGAAGAAGTCCTGCATGCGGCTCTCGATCCACGGCGGTCGATCGTGCTCGTAGGTCACGGGCACCTTCGCGCGACCGGGCAACTTCACGTGCGTGGGCACGAGCCGATCGAGCTTCGCGAGCACGTCGTGCCCGAGGCCGCTCGTGAGGAGCACGAGCACGTCGGCGCCCTCGAGCTCCTTGAGGCTACGGCGCCCCTCGGCGGCCTCGGCCAGCACCGCGAGCACGCGCGCGTCGTCGAGCGCGGGGATCGTCGCGTCCACCTTGCGCGCGAGCGCCACGCGCAGCTTCCACTGGTCGAGCTCGTGCACGTCGACGAAGCGGCCCAGGCCCGCCGCGAGCGCGGCCTTCGCGAGCACCTCCGCCGCGCCGGGCTGACCGGCCGCGTCACGCCGTGACTCGTCGAGCGTGAGGCCCTCGTACTCGAGCGCCGTGAGCTTCTCGATGCGCTCCTTCTCGCGGTCGTAGCGGATCTCGCTCACGTCGCGCACGCGATCGGGGAAGAGCTCGAGCAGCCACTCGGGCTCGATCTGCGAGGCGACCCGACACTCGACCGCGCCGCGCCGCTCCTCGGCCTCGACGACGACGAGCCAGCCGGGCTCGCGCACGACGCTCGTCTCGACCAGTCGCGCCGAGCCTCCACCGGAGAGCACCACCTCGGGCCCGCCGGCGCGTCGCCGCTTGCCCACGCGATCGGGGTAGCCCGCGAGCAGCGCGCGGAGCATCGCCTCGTCCTCGTCGAAGATCGCGCGTGCCTCCTCGGTCTCGACGCGCAGACGCGCGAGCGTCCGCGCGAGCTGCTCGGCCGTGCGCCCCGCCGCGAGCGTCGCGCCGACGTCGAGGTCGTGGCTGCGCACGCGCCCGGCGGACAGGCCGCCCGTGCGGTGCACGGCCTCGAACGCCTCGAGCCTCGCGAGCGCATCGGAGCTGCCCGAGGCCGCGTGGCGATCTCCACCGCGGTCGCCGAAGCGCGTGCGCAGCGCGAGGCGGATCTCCTTCTCGCCCAGGAGCGCGGCCATCGCGGCGCCTCGATCGCGATGCCCGCTGCGCGCCGCCTCGATCGCGACGCGCCCGAGCCGCGGGTGCACCGGCAGCTCCGCGAGATCGCGGCCCATCGGCGTGATCGCGCCGCGCGCATCGATCGCCCCGAGCAAGAGCAGCGTGCGCTCCGCGCGCTCGATCGCCGCGGGGCTCGGCGCCTCGAAGAAGGGGAACGTCGCGGCGTCGTTCACGCCCATGCGCGCGAGGAAGAGGCGCGTCTCGCAGAAGTCGACGCGCTGGATCTCGGGCTTGAGGAACGCGGGGCGGCCGTCGAAGTCGTGCTTGGTGTAGAGGCGGAGCGCGCGACCGGCGCGCGTGCGGCCCGCGCGGCCCGCGCGCTGCGTGGCCGAGGCCTGGCAGATCGGCGCCGTGACGAGCTCGCCCACGCCCGACCACGGCGAGAAGCTCGCCGCGCGCTCGAGGCCCGAGTCCACGACGGCCACGACGCCATCGATCGTGATCGAGGTCTCGGCGACGTTCGTCGCGAGGATCACCTTGCGCGCACCGCCTCGCTTCACCGCACGATCCTGCTCCTCGGGCGGCAGATCGCCGTGGAGGGGCAGCACCTCGAGGCCCTGGCTCCGCGCCGTCTCCTCGAGCGCGCTCGCGCAGCGGCGGATCTCCGCGGCACCGGGCAGGAACACGAGCACGTGCCCCTCCGCCGGAGCACCACTCGCCTGCGCGCTGCCGGTCGAGGAGGCGAGCACGACGCGTCGCACCGCGGCGCGCACTTGGTCTTCGATCGGGCGATCGTCCTTCTGCTCGAGGTGCTCGATCGCGACGTCGAAGGGCCTGCCCGAGACGCTCAGCACCTCGCAGCCGAGGAAGCGCGCGAAGCGCTCGGCGTCGATCGTCGCGCTCATCGCGAGCACGCGCAGATCGGGCCGCGTCGTCTCTCGCAGTCGCTTCACGAACGCGAGCGCGAGGTCCGCGTGGAGCGAGCGCTCGTGGAGCTCGTCGAGCACCACGCACGACACGCCACGGAGCTCCGGGTCGCGCACGAGACGTCGCGTGAGCACGGCCTCGGTCACGAAGCGCAGGCGCGTGTCCTTGCCGCCCACGTCGTCGAAGCGGATCGTGTAGCCGACGCGCTTGCCGAGCGGCTCGCCGAGCTCCTCGGCCACACGCGCGGCCGAGAGGCGCGTGGCCAGACGCCGCGGCTCGAGCACGAGGATCTCTCCGCGCGAGGACAGCTCGCTCTCGAGCAGCGCCCGCGGTGCGCGCGTGGTCTTTCCTGCGCCGGGCTCCGCGACGAGCACGAGCGCGCCGCGGTCGCGCACCGCGGCCACGATCTCCGGAAGGCGCGGATCGATGGGCAGCGCGACGTTCGTGACCATGGCGGCGCGTGCTCCTACTCGATGCCGCGCCCACGCGCCCGTCGGTCAGCTCGCGGCGAGCGCCAGGCCCGAAGCGGCGCCGAGCAGCATCGCGACGAGCACGAGGCGGCTCAGGCCGCGGCTCGCGGTGACGAGGGCGTCGCTCTCGATCGCGGCCGGGTCCCCGACGACGATCGCCGCGTCGGCGGGCAGCGGCGCGTCGGCGGCGCGGTGCGCATCGACCGACGGGAGCGTGTCCAGCGCGAGCTGGACCGGAAGGACGCGACCCTCCGACAGCGTCGCGACGAGCGCCGCCTCGATCGCCAGAATGCCCTGTTTCGTGGGCAATCGGAGCACACGCGCCCCCTCGTCGAGCACGACGCGGTTGTGATCGCCGACGATCGTGTCGCCCTCGATCGCGCCGCCCTCGCCGAGCTGCAGCCTGCCGCGGAGGTGGTGGCGCCGGTCGCGCGCGGCGAGGCGCCGTGCGGCGCGACGCACGCGGACGATGGCGAGCGCCACGAGCACGAGCACGGCGGGCGCCGCGAGGAAGGCGATCGCGCCGAGGACGCCCACGCGCTCGAAGGCGCGATCGACGGCGCCGTCGTCGAGGCGTACGCCGCCGGCGTCGAGCAAGAGCTGCATCTCCCAGTCCGTGCCGCGCATGCGGATCACGTCGCACTCCGAGGCGAAGCGCGCATGCCAGTCGCGGCACGGCTCGCGCGTCATCCACGCGGCCGAGGCGTCGTAGCGCGTCTCGATCCACGTCTCGTGGCCGTCCGAGCGCACGAGGCGCACACCACCGGCCCGGCCTTCGACAGCGAAGCGGTGATCGAGGAACGCTCCTCGCGGCCCACGCTCGGTCATCATGCCGCGCTCGAGCTGCAGGCCTCGGCCTTCCGTCACCACGGTGGCCGCGCGCGGCTCCGAGGTCGCGAGGCCCCCAGCCTGGAGGACACCGAGTGACGGCAGCGCGACGAAGAGCGCGAGCACCCACAGCATCCAGGCGCGCAGCCGCGGCGGCTCGGCCGGCGTGGCCGCCGAGAGGAAGTAGAGCACCGCGGCGATCGCGACCGGCATCAGCGCGAGCGTCGCGATCACCGCGACGAGCTCACCCGCACCGGAAGCGAGCCCGCGGCCGACGCCCACGACCAGCGTGACGACGCCGACCAGCGCGACGGTGAAGCGGATCGTGTCGAGCGGCGCAGCGACCGCGTGCGTGATCGCGCGCGAGGTGGCCTCGAGGAGCGAGATCTCTCGCCCCGCGACGCGGTCGAGCGCGAGCACGAGGGGCAGGCGCAGAAAGAGCGGCACGAGCGCGAAGCCCGCGACCACGGGGCCGATGACGTGCGCGCTCAGGATGTGTCCGATCGCTCCGGCGCGCGCGATCACGACGGCGAGCGCCGGCGTGCCGATGATCGCCAGGAGCGCGACACCCGCGGACATCGTGCGCGGCGCGCTGCCCACGCTCGTCACGTGCGCCGCGCGGATCGCGACGACGAGGCGTCCCAGGGCCCACGGTGCGAAGAAGATCCCACCGACGAACGAGAGCGCGCAGGAGAGAGACGCGAGCAGCAACGCGCCGACGATCGTCAGGCGCTGCTCGAGCGCAGGCGGCGTCTCGACCGGGTGGCGGCTCACGCGGCGAGCGTGCCGGAACCCGCGAGGCGCGGCCACCGACGCGCGGGAGGCGGCCCTCGTCCCACGGCGGGGCCTGCGACGACACGCGCGCCTCTCACGTGTCACGCTCGCGCGATGACGACCTCGGACAACCCGCTCCTCGCCGCCTGGGACACGCCCTACGGGCTCGCGCCGTTCGACCGCCTCAGGCCCGAGCACTTCGCGCCCGCGATGGATCACGCGATGGCCGAGCACCGTCGAGAGCTCGACGCGATCGCCTCGCGCACGGAGGCGCCGAGCTTCGAGAACACGATCGTCGCGTTCGACGCCGCCGGGACGCTCCTCGAGCGCGTCGCGCTGTGCTTCGAGAACCTCACGGCCTCCGAAACCTCGCCCGAGCTCCAGGCCGTGGAGCGCGAGCTCGCGCCGCGCCTGGCCTCGCACCACGCGAGCCTCTACACGAACGACGCGCTCTTCGCGCGCGTCGATGCCGTCTTCGCGATGCGCAACGAGCTCGATCTCCCCGCGGAGAGCCGGCGCCTGCTCGAGCGCATCCACCTCGACTTCGAGCTCGCGGGCGCGCGCCTCTCGGGGGAGAGCAAGCGCCGCTACGTGGCGATCGCGGAGGAGCTCGCGACGCTCACCACGGAGTTCGAGCAGAACGTGCTCGCGGACGAAGCGAGCTGGTCGCTCACGCTCTCGGAGGCCGACTGCGTGGGCCTTCCCCCGTTCCTCCTCGAGGCGCTCGCGAGCGTGGCCTCGCAGCGCAAGCTCGCCGAAGGCTCGCGCGCAGTCGCGCTCTCGCGCTCGATCGTCATGCCGTTCCTCACGACGAGCCCGCGGCGCGATCTGCGCGAGACGGTCTGGCGCGCGTGGACGACCCGCGGCGAGCACGAAGGAGCCCACGACAACCGGCCGCTCGCGAAGAAGATCCTCGCGCTCCGCGCCGAGCAGGCGCGCCTACGCGGCCACGCGAGCTACGCCGACGCCGCGCTCGTCGATCGCATGGCGGGCAAGCCCGAGGCGGTGCTCGAGCTCTTCGAGAAGGTGTGGGAGCCCGCGAAGTCGGCCGCCGCGCGCGACCGAGCGATGCTCCTCGAGATCGCGAAGAAGGACGGCCTCGACGCGCTCGCGCCGTGGGACTGGCGCTACTACGCCGAGAAGGTCCGGCAGGAGCGCTTCGACATGAACGACGCGGAGCTCAAGCCGTACTTCGCGCTCGAGGACATGATCGGCGCCATGACGAGCTGCGCGAGCAGGCTCTTCGGCGTGACGTTCGAGGAGGTGCGCGGCGTGCCGCTCTACCACCCCGACGTCCGCCTCTGGGAAGTGAAGAAGGACGGCGCGCTCGTCGGCCTCTTCCTCGGCGACAACTTCGCGCGCCCGACCAAGCGCGGCGGCGCGTGGATGCACAACTACCGCAAGCAGCGCGCGGGCACGCTGCCCATCGTCGTCAACAACAACAACTTCGCGAAGGCGCCGCCCGGGCAGCCCACGCTCCTCTCGTTCGACGACGTGCGTACGCTCTTCCACGAGTTCGGCCACGGCCTTCACGGCCTGCTCTCGCGCGCGCGCTTCAAGACGCTCTCGGGCACCGAAGTGCTGCAGGACTACGTGGAGCTCCCCTCCCAGCTCTTCGAGCACTGGGCCCAGGATCGCGGCGTGCTCTCCACGCACGCGCGCCACGTCGAGACGCGAGCGCCGATCCCCGCCGCGCTCCTCGACAAGCTCGAGCGCGCGCGCCGCTTCGATCAGGCCTTCGCGACGATCCAGTACGTCGGCAGTGCCCTGCTCGACATGGCCCTGCACCGCCGCACCGATCGAGAGGGAATCGACATCACGGTCTTCGAGCGCGAGGAGCGCGCGCGCCTCGGCGTGCCCGAAGACATCGGCCTCATGCATCGCCTGCCGCACTTCCGGCACCTCTTCTCGAGCGCCGCGTACGCCGCCGGCTACTACGTGTACATGTGGGCCGAGGTGCTCGACGCCGACGCCTTCGAGGCCTTCCAGGAGCGCGGCGACGTCTTCGACGCCGCGACCGCCAAGCGCCTCTTCGACTACGTCTACTCGGCCGGCAACACGATCGAGCCCCGCGAGGGCTACCGCGCCTTCCGCGGCCGCGACGCCCGCGTCGAGCCCATGCTGAAGAAGCGCGGCCTGATCGAAGCGACCTCGTGAACGAGCGTCGTCCCTTCGACTTCGATGCGTTCTTCCGCACGCGGCCGGTGATCCTCGCGCCGATGGAGGACGTGACCGACGAGGTCTTCCGCACGATCTGCCGCAGGCGCGGGGCCGAGCTCTGCGTGACGGAGTTCGTGAACGCCGAGGGCCTCGTCGCCGGCACGAGCGAGGCGACCAAGAAGATCACCCTCGCAGAAGGCGATGCGCCGACGGCGATCCAGATCTACGGCGCCGACCCCGAGCGTCTCGCGGAGGCCGCGGAGATCGCCGCGCGCGCCGAGCCGGCATTCGTCGACATCAACTGCGGCTGCTGGGTGCCCAAGGTCGCGCGCACGGGCGCGGGCGCGGGCTGGCTCGGCGAGCCCGACGCGATGATCGAGATGGCGAAGCTCGTCGTGTCGCGTGTGCCCTTGCCCGTGACGGTGAAGACCCGCATCGGCACGGGGCGCGAAGGCACCGACGGCATGCCCATCGTCGATCTCGCACGGCGGCTCGAGGACGCGGGCGTGCGCGCGATCGCGATCCACTGCCGCGTCGCCAAGAAAGGCCACGACGGAAAGGCCGACTGGTCCTGGGCGCAGAAGGCGCGCAAGGCCGTGAAGATTCCAGTCATCGTCAACGGCGACATCCGCTCGGCCGACGACGCCGAGCGCGCGCTCGCCCAGACACGCTGTGCGGGCGTGATGATCGGCCGCCGCGCGATCGAGCACCCATGGGTCTTCCGCGAAGCGCGCAGCAAGCTCGACGGCCGCGGCATCCACCCGCGCCCCACCCACGAAGAGCG
The DNA here is from genome assembly GCA_044376125.1 of Sandaracinaceae bacterium. GTDB lineage: Bacteria > Myxococcota_A > Polyangia > Polyangiales > Sandaracinaceae > JAFLCL01. The sequence continues at coordinate 42,025 of JBILLJ010000060.1, read as the reverse complement.
CGTCGCGCTCGCGAAAGAGCACCTCCTCCTGCTCCGCGACGCGCGCGGCGAGCGCGCCGCCGTGCGCGCGATGCGCGGCCTCTACCCTGGCTATCTCGCCGGCGTCCCCGACGCGACGACCGTGCTCCGGCGCCTCCCCACGATCACCGAGCTCCCCGAGGTCCTCGACATCCTCGACGGCATCCTCTCCTGACAGGTGCCTTTGCTGATCCTGGGGCGCATTCGCGACGCACGAGGGACGGGGCGGGGTGGGGGGTCTGGAGGCGGAGCCCGTGAGGCGCCCAACGCGAGGTCAGTGCGCAGGTGCCACCAGAATGGAACTCCCTAGCACTTCGACGTGCGCCGTTAGGGCGGAGACCGGAAGACCCTCCACCCCTCCCCGGCCCGATCCGAAGATGAAGAAGCGGTGACGACGAGTCTCGAAGAGACCGTCTCGCCGACGAGGGTGTTTCACCTCGCGCAGCGACCATGGAGTCTCTCCAGCATTCGTCACCGGACCTTCAGAGCGTCACCGCGTCGATCACGCCGAGCCAGTGATCCTTGCCGAGCGCCCCGCGCGCGAACGCGTCGATCACGCCGAAGACCTGATCGGAGAAGCCGCCGACGTTGAGGATGTCCTCGCGCTCGATCGCCTGCGTGTGCTCGTTGGGCGCGAGATCCACGCAGACGAGCTTCGCGCGCGGGTTCTTCGCACGAAGCGCGTTCCACTTGATCATCGTCGGCGTGGGCGCCGAGACGCCTGCCTTCGCGTCGATCCACGACTCGTTGTCCGAGAGGAGCACGACGAGATCGGGCGCCGCGCCCCTCTTCACGAGGGCCTCGAGCGCCGCGCTCACGTTCGTGCCGCCACCGCCCACGGCTGCGAGGGCCTTGGCGTTGGTCATGATCGAGTCGCGACGCTCGAGCGCGACCGTGCGTGGCGCCGTGTCGAAGCAGAGCACCTCGGCCGTGCGGTTCTTGCGGAGGATCGTCGCGGCCACGAGCGCGGCGACGTCCACGCAGCGCGCTGCCGTCGTCGCGGCCGCCCGCTCACCGGTGACCGGCGCGCGCATCGAGCCCGAGACGTCCACGAGCACCTGGATCGACTGCTCCGGCAGCACCGGCACGTTCTCCGTCGCGATCTCCAGCGCATCGTGCAGCGCCTCGACGATCTTCACCGGCAGCCCCGTCTCGCGCGTCGCGAGGTACGCCACGAGCAGCTGGTAGGGGAACACGCGCGCGGCGCGGATCGTGTCGCGATCCGAGAGGCGCGCCGCGAGGAGCTCGGTCATGCCGGGCACCTCGAAGACGCCGTGGCGGTGGAACGTGTTGAGGTTCATCCGCGTCGTCTGCCAGCTCGCGCGCTTGGCGATCTCCGCCCACGCGGCGGTGTCGAGACCCAGCGAGGTGAGCAGCTGGAACGGCACGTCCGGCGGCGCGCCCGCGGGGGAGGCCTTGTACGCCTCGAACGCTCGCACGAGCGGTGGCAGCGCCTCGACCTCGTGAGGCTTGTCGAGGAGGTAGCCGTAGAGCGCGCGACGCGACGGCGTCGCGGGCGTGGGGTGCACCATGCGCACGACGTCGGCGAGCGACGGCTTGTCGCCCACGCACGCGCGGAACACCGCGTCGTCGGACTGCGCGGCGAGCCAGCCGAGGATCTTCTTCTTCGGCCGCGTGCCGAGGGACTTCCGGCCGACCTGGCCCGAGCGCATCACCTGCACGAAGGTCCGCAGCATCTTGGCGTTGTCGATCGCGCGATCGAAGACCTTCGCGAAGAGCGCCGGGTCGCGCAGCGAGAGCACGGCGAGCAGGACCGCGGGCGTGTCCTTCATGAAGCCCTCGGAGCGTGCGTGCACCGTGAGCTTGGCGAGGAATGTCGGAGACACACGCGCGGCGAGCCGCACGAGCTCCGCGAGCTGCGTCTGGGCCGTGGCGTAGAAGGTGGCGTTCAGGCAGCCCGTCATCGCGAGCTGCGCGAGGGCCTGCTCGTCCGAGAGGGCGTAGGCACGACCACCGGCCCCGTTCACGCTGTCGGCCTTGGGCGTGAAGAGACCACGGAACGAGGCGAACAGATCGAGATTGGCCATGACACACCTCCATCGAAACGAGGGCGACGAGAGAACGGCGGGGAGTGTGAGTCCCGACTGCATTCGCCCGAGAGACGTACGAACCTCGACTGGCACCCTCGATTGGCACCTTCGAGTGTCTACCTGGATCGGCGCCTTCGACTGGCACCTTCGGTCGATCCCTTCGGCGGAGCCGGTTCGACTGGCACCTTCGAGCACCCGTGGAGAAGTGGGGCGACGAGTCGTCGGCAGAGGGTGAGCAGCCCGCCGGCATTCGCCCCGGAGTCCGAGGGACGTGGAGAGAGAACGCGAGAGAGAAGGAGAACGGGAAAGAGTGGCGACGAGGGTGTGCGGAGACGTGCCTGCTCTGCCACTGAGCTACCGACGGGCGGCACCCGAGGGCACCGCCACGACGACCGGGAGTCGAACCCGGGACCTGGGGAGTGAGGATCCTGGAGTCCCCGCCGCATTCGCCACCGAACGCGACGTCGTACGAGACGACGCACGGCGAGTCTCCTGACGCGGCGCCTCGTGTCGACGCGCGAGCCGCTCGGGTCAGAGCTTCGCGAGCGCGGCGACGAGCTCGGTGGCGCGGGCGGGGCGCTCGCTCGGCTCGCGGGCGAGCGCCCACGCGAGCAACGCTTCCTGCTCCGTCGTCACGGGGCGGAGGCTCACCTCGGTGAGGCGCGGGAACACGCCGCGGCTCTTGGCGATGAGCACCTCGGCCGGGCTGCCGTCGAAGGGGCTCCGGCCCGCGAGCGCCTCGAAGATCACGACGCCGAGCGCGTACACGTCGGCCGCGGGTGTCCAGCGACGCTTGAGCCCCTCGGGCGGCATGTACGCGGGCGAGCCGACGATCGCGTGGCGGTCCGTGAGGCGCGGCAGATCCGGATCGGTCACGAGCGCGAGGCCGAGATCGCCGAGCTTCACGTGTCGATCCGAGCCCGGCGTGAAGAGCACGTTCGCGGGCTTCACGTCGCGGTGGACCATGCCGGCCTCGTGGATCGCGTCGAGCGCGGAGGCGACGGGCGCGAGCAGCGCCGCGAGCTCACGCGTGTCGATCGGCCCGCGGTCGAGTCGATCGCGCAGCGTCGTGCCGTCGAGCAGCTCCATCACGAACCACGGCTCGGTCTCCGAGAGCCAGCCGAAGTCGTGGAGCGCGACGATCGACGGGTGCGAGAGGCGGCGCATCACCTCGATCTCGCGCTCGAAGCGCAGGACGCGCTGGGCATCGCGGCTCTGCCGCGCGAGCGCCTTGAACGCGACGAGCGCGCCCGCGCGCAGATCGTCGGCGGCGTAGACCACGCCCATCGCGCCGCGGCCCACGATCGCGCGCGGCACGTACCGCTCGGCCAGGGTCTGGCCGATCAAGCTCTTGGGGAGCGCCACACCCTCAGCGTACTGCGCCCCGCAGAAGAACCTGCCGGCCACACGAACGGCCGAGCGCGCGCTGGTGGACGCACGCAAGACGCAAGCGCGCGCGAGCCCGCGTGGTATTCCTTGCGCCCGCATGCTCTGGCTCGTTCGCTCGGCGATGGTCGCCTTCTACCCGCGCACCGAGGCGCTGCCCGGCCTCGCCGACGCGGGAATCGACCCTTTTCTGCGGCAATTCCGCAGCGAGACGACGTTCATGATGTGGCTCGGCGTGGTGCTCGCCGCGCTGCTCTTCCACCTCACGCCGCTCTTCACGACCTTCGTGCCGCTGCCAGCCTTCCTCCTGCCGAGCGGGCTCCTCGACAAGCACGCGCGGCGCATCGGCAACACGAACCTCTACCTCGTGAAGCAGGCGATGCTGGTGCTGAAGCTCCCCGCCGGCCTCTGCTGGGGGCGCGACCCCGAGGTGCGCAAGCGCTTCGCCATGTCGGCCTACGCGCCCGACCCCGAGACGTGGAGGACGACGTGACCGAGGCGAGCACCGGCACGCACGTCTCGTATCGCGAGCGCAGCGAGACGCCCTTCGAGGGTGAGGTCGACTACGTCATCGTCGGCTCCGGCGCGGGCGGCGCGGCGGCGGCGAGCGTGCTCGCCCGCGCGGGCGCCAAGATCGCGCTCGTCGAGGCCGGCGCGTGGCGCGAGCCCGAGCACTATCCGAACAGCGCCTACGGCGCGATGCGCGACCTGATGGACGACTGGGGCGCGCAGGTCGCGATGGGCCGCGCGCTCTGGCCCGTCGTGCAAGCACGCACGATGGGCGGCACCACGGTCATCAACTCGGCGATCTGCGTGCGCACGCCCGCGGATGTGTTCGACCGCTGGGAGAAGGAATTCGGCATCGGCCGCGCGGGCGGCAAGGGACGCCTCGCAGACCGCGTGTGGAAGCACCAGGACGATCTCGAGCGCGAGCTCTCGGTCGAGGAAGTGCCCGCCGATGCGCTCGGTCGCTCGAACGTGCTCGCGATGAAGGGCGCGAGCGCGGTCGGCTACGACAGCCACTACATGAAGCGGTACGTGAAGGGCTGCGTCGGGAGCGGGCAGTGCCTCCAGGGCTGCAAGAAGCTCAAGAAGCAGTCGACGAACCTCGTGTGGGTGCCCGAGCTGCTCGAGCGCGGCGCGCTGGTCCTCTCGAGCGCGCCGGTCTCGCGCGTGCTCTTCGAGGGGCGACGCGCGATCGGCGTCGAGGGCCGCTTCGATCACCCGCGCACGCACCGCGCCGGCAGCGTCTTTCGCGTGCGCGCGAAGAAGGCCGTGATCGTCGCCGCGTCGGTCACGCACAGCGCGGTGCTGCTCCAGAAGAGCGGCGTGAAGAACAAGTCGCTCGGCCGCGCCTTCCGTGCGCACCCGGGCACGGGTGTCTTCGGCTGCTACGACGAGCCAGTCGATCAGAACACGGGCGCGACGCAGGGCTGGGCCTCGACGGCGTTCCGCAACGAGCCGGGCCTGAAGCTCGAGACGCTGCACATCCCGCTCGAGCTCGTCGCGAGCCGCTTCGCGGGCGGGGGCGTCGAGCTGATGGAGCGCCTCGCGAAGTACCGACACGTGGCGATGTGGTGCCACTCGGTGCGCGCCGAGTCCGTCGGCACCGTGCGCGCGGGCTTCTTCGGAAAGCCCATGATCCGCTACGGCCTCGACGAGACCGACATGCTCAAGTTCCGCGAGGGCATGTACCTCCTGGCCAAGACGCACGTGGCCGCGGGCGCCAAGAGCGTCTTGCCTGGCATCTCGGGCCTGCCCTTCGAGATGAAGGCCGACGAGATCGAGAAGATCCGCACGGGCCCGACCGACCCGCGCGCGTACATCGCGATCCTGAGCCATCTCTTCGGCGGCACCGTGATGGGCGCGAGCCCCGACACCTCGGTGACCGACGGCAGCGGCCGCGTGCACGGCTACGAGGGCCTCGTCGTCGCCGACGCCTCGGTGATCCCGAGCGTGCTCGGCGTGAACCCGCAGCACACGATCATGGCCCTCGCCCGCTGCTTCGCCGAAGACCTCCTCGCGAGCTGAGCTCGTGCTCCGCCACCGAGCCCGGATCGACTCCCGGGCAGCGTGACGAGGCGCTGGATGGCTCTTGCAGGCGGTTGGCCCGAGGCGGAGAGTCGCGGCGATGTCCCTCACTGGCACCCAGTACGCGAACCTCGTGGCCGGCTACGTGGTGAAGAACTTCGGCCACCGCGGCCTCACGGTCTATCGAGAGGTCCCGTTCGGAAAGACGATCATCGGCAAGAACCGCCGCATCGACATCGTCTTGATCGAGGAGTCCTCGCGCACCGCGATGGCGATCGAGTGCAAGTACCAGGACTCGCTCGGCACGGCCGACGAGAAGATCCCGTACGCGCTCGAGGACGTCGCGAAGATCGGCATGCCCGTGTGCCTCACGTACGCGGGCGAGGGCTTCTCAGAGGGCATCCGGCACATGCTCGCCGCCTCGCCCATCGCGGCGTACTGCCTGCCCGACGCCAGCTACACACCCACCGACGCGACGCGCGAGCTCGACGCCGCGCTCGCCCGCACCTTCAAGTGGTGGGACCTCGTCGTGCGCGGCAAGACACCCTTCAAGGTCTGAGGTGCACCGAACGACGGCTCAGCGTGCCCAGAGCCGCGACAGGGCCAGCTCGACCAGCTCGAATGGCTCCGCGCGAACCACGGCGTCCGCCGAGTACGTGTCGAGCAGCGAGTAGCGTCCGTGCTCGAGCCGGTAGACCTCGAGCGTCTGCAGCTCGGGTGAGACGAGCCAGACGTGGCCCACCCCCTCTCGACGGAAGACTCGCATCTTCTTGCCGCGGTCGATCGCCTCCGTCGAAGGCGAGAGAACCTCGCAGACGAAATCGGGCGCGAGGGAGATGAACGGATCGTCCGGGATCCGTGGCATGCGGCTGCGTCGCCAGCCCACGAGATCTGGCTGGAGGATGTCGGGGAGGGGACCGAGGCGCAGCTCGGGCTCGAGCAGCAACACCCAACCACCGGGCGGACCGTCGTCGTCGAACGAGCCCAGCCCCTGGAGGAGTCGACCGCTCGAGCGCGCGTGGGCCGGGCGGGGCCGAGCCTGCACGTGCACGGTCCCGTCGATGACCTCCGCGCTCATCGTCGGTGGTGCACTGCGATACGCATCCACGACCTCCGCCGACAGGTTCGGCAGCTCCGGGTCGAGGCGGCGCGCAGGGTCGACCATTGCTCGAGGATACACCGCACAGCGCCGCGTCTGTCGCGACGGAACGCGCGCGGGCGCGAGACTCTCGTCGTCGCGCCCGCGTCGCCCGTGTCGTCGCGCAGCGCGCGACGCGCGGGATCACATCATCGTGCCAGGCATGGCGCAGCTTCCGTCCATGCAGATGAGCGAGCCGCAGCAGTCCACGCTCGAGGCGCACTCGTCGCCCATGCGCTTGCACTCGCACGCGCCATCGACGCAGCGCTGCACGCCGACGCAGTCGCTGTCGTCGTCGCAGCGCTCGCCCGCGCCCGTGCCGCAGTAGCGGTCCGTGCCGCCGAAGGAGCGCGGCGCGCACTCCTGGATGCCGCAGCAGTCGCCGATGCTCGTGCAGCTCTGGCCAGGGCGGCGGCAGTCGCTCACGTCGACGCAGTTGCCGCCGACGCAGCCGAAGCCCTCGCAGCAGTCCTGATCCGAGTAGCAGAGCGTGCCTTCGCCCTGGCACTCACACATGCCCTCGTTGCAGAGCATCTCACCGCAGCAGTCGTAGTGGTCTTCACACGCGGTGCCTGCCGAGGCGCAGCAGCGCGTGGGCGGCGGCGTGGTGGGCTCACCCTCGTTCGGCGCAGGCGCGCACGCGAGGCCGTCGCAGCAGCTGCCCTCGCCGGTGCACTCCATCGGCGACTCGATGCACATCGCGTCTCCGGAGGTGCACTCGAAGTTCGTGCAGACCAGGCCCATGCCGCAGTCCATGTCGGTCGCGCACATGTCGCCCATCATGCCCATGCCCATGCCCATGGGGTTGTCCTCGGGCTGGCAGGTGAAGGTCTGACAGGTGAGGCCCTCGCCGCACTCGGAGCTGTCCGTGCAGAACTGACCCTCACGGCCTGCCTGACACATGCCGTCCATGCACTGCATGAAGCCGCAGCAGTCGGTCGAGTTCGTGCAGGGCGAGTCCGCGCCCGAGCAGCAGCGCGGGACGATCGGCGCCGGGCGGCAGACCGAGCCGTTGCAGCAGCCGCCACCGCCGATGATGGGCACGCCGTCGAGGAGACACGAGAGGCTCGGGCCGCGGCACATCGAGCACGTGCCGAACTGACAGCTCGAGCTGCCGGTGCAGGCGTCGGGCATCGAGTCCATGTTCGTGTCGCAGCACATCTGCATGTCGCCGCCGCAGCCGTCGGGCGGCATCGCGCACGACGGCGGGCTCGTCGAGCGATCGCAGATGAGGCCGCCCTCGCAGGTGCCGCGCGGCGTGCAGGGCTCACCCATGCCGCCCGTGTCCGTCGAGCGGATGCACATGCCGCCGGGCGAGCAGGTGAGATCGCCCGTGCAGTCGGTGCCGCCGGGGCGGCCCCTCGCATCGCAGCACGGCTGATCGATCTCGCCGCACGCGTACATCGGGTCGGTCACCTCGACGCAGTTCGTTCCGTCGCACGAGAGCGTCGGCCGGCTGCACGCGCTCGCGCCGTCGCAGCAACGCTCGCCCGCGTCGCCACACGGCTCGCACATGCCGGCGTTGCAGACGTTGCCCGAGCGGCAGGTGAAGCCCGCGCAGCACATCCCGCCGGGACCACCGCAGTCACCCGAGTCGCCCGGACCGCCGGGGCCGGGGCCGTCGATGTCGTCCGTCTCGGGATTGCGGCACACGCCGCTCGCGCAGACCATGCCCGTGCAGCAATCGCTCGCGCCGCTGCAGCTTCCACCGCGCGGCGCGCAGCACGCACCGCCCTGACACGACAGGCCCGTGCAGCAGTCCGAGACGCTGTCGCACGCCACCGGCGAGCCGGGGCCCACGCAGCACACGTCGCCGCGGCCGCAGCGCAGGCCGAGCTCGCAGGTGCGGCCGGCGCAGCACGCGTTGCCCGCAGGCCCGCAGACGTCGCCGCCCGGAGGCACGCCTCCATCCACGCCCGGCGGGATCGCCGCGTCGGTGCGTCGCGGACCCGTGTCGCGACCCGTGTCGTTGCCGTTCGCGCAGCCCGCGACGGACAGCGCCGAGACGGTGAGCGCCGAGATGGTGAGCGCCAGACCCATCACCATGGAGAGGGAAGAGCAAGAACGAAGGGCGTGCATGCGGCCGAGTGTAACCGCAATCTCCGGCCGGGCCCGATTCCGGGGTGTCACACTTCGGTAATACACGGGCGCTGCGGAGCGCACATGAGCGACGAGATCCGAGACGGCGCAGCCAAGCAGGTCGCAGGGACGACGCAGTCGAGCCGCGCGGTGCACGGCGGTGAGGCGCGTGCGCGTCCGCACCACGCGCTCGCCGAGCCGATCGTGCAGACGGCCACCTACACCTTCGATGACACGGCCGATCTCATCCGCTACATGGAGGGCCACGGCGACGCGGGGCGCGAGGAGTACGGGCGCTACGGCAACCCGACGGTGCGCACCTTCGAGGAGAAGATCGCGTCGCTCGAAGGGACCGCCGACGCCGTCGCGTTCGCGAGCGGCATGGCCGCGGTGACGACCACGATCCTCGCGCTCACGAAGTCCGGCTCGCACGTGGTGCTCTTCTCGGACTGCTACCGCCGCACGCGTCAGTTCGTGACCGGCTTCCTCGATCGCTTCGGCGTGCGCTCGACGCTCGTGCCGCCCGCGGATCTCGACGCGCTCGAGGCCGCGATCACCAAGGACACGCGCCTCGTGGTGAGCGAGGCACCGACGAACCCGTACCAGACGGTGCTCGACCTCCGCCGCCTCTCGGCGATCTGCAAGCCGCGGCGCATCAAGACGATGATCGACGCGACATTCGCGACGCCGATCCTGCTCCGCCCCGCCGAGCACGGCATCGACCTCGTCGTGCACAGCGCCACGAAGTACCTCGGTGGCCACAACGACGTGCTCGGCGGCGTCGTCGCGGGGCCCGAGGGGCTCGTGTCCCTCGTGCGCGACCTGCGGCACGTGCTCGGAGGCGTGCTCGATCCGCACGCGGCGTATCTGCTCCTGCGTGGCACCAAGACGCTCGCGGTGCGCGTGCGGCAGCAGAGCGCGAGCGCGCTGGCCCTCGCGCAGGCGCTCGAGGGACACCCGCGGATCCGTCAGGTCTGGTATCCGGGCCTGCCCTCGCACCCGAGCCACGAGGTCGCGCGATCGCTGATGAGTGGCTTCGGCGGCGTGGTGACGTTCGCGGTGAAGGGCGATCTCGCCGCGGTCTCGCGCGTCGTGGACGCGATGAAGCTCCCGCGCATCGCGCCGAGCCTCGGCGGCGTCGAGTCGCTCGTCGAGCAGCCCGCGCTGATGAGCTTCTTCGAGCTCTCGAGCGAGGAGCGGCTGGCCCTCGGGATGAGCGACGATCTCGTGCGCTATGCGGTCGGCCTCGAGGACACCGACGAGCTCGTCGCGGACGTGCTCGCCGCGCTCGAGACCCCGTAGGCGAGGCTGGCATGGACACCCTCTACGGCGTGCTCGGGATGATGGCGGTGATCGTGGTGATCGCCATTGCCCTCGTGCGCGCGCCGCGTCGAACGCACGCGTGGGAGAAGGCCGGCGGCGCGCGCCGCGCACCCGCGCGAACCAAAGAGACCCTCCGCGAGGGACGCTGGCGCCTGCGGGAGCAGGTCATCGAGACGATCGGCCAGAGCCGGATGGTCTCGCACGCGAAGCGCGTGGACGGGCGCGATCGCCTCGCGGTCACCTTCGTCGGGCCGAACCTCGAGGGCGCGGCCCTCCTGCTCGATCGGAGCCTCGTCGATCCCGCGCTGGAGCGCGTGCTCGAGGACGGCGGCGGCGAGTGGAAGGGCGAGCTCGAGCACCAGCACGTGGAGGTCACCGCGCCGCTCGCGAAGGACGAGCCGGACGTCGCGGCGCTGCGGGGCTGGATCGAGCGCAAGGCGTTGGGGCGCCCGATCGGGGAGATCGTGATGATCTCGATCCCCTCGATCGACTACCGCGTGCCCTTCGAGCGGCCGCTGCTCCGCGAGTACCGCGACGGTGTGCTCGAGCGCGCCGCGGAGCTCGCGACCGTGACCCGACGCAACGCCGAAGAGGCCGAGTGGGTCGAGCGCGCGCGTGAGATGAAGGCCAACGCCTCACGCGCGGCGACCGTGGACGATGACGCGCTGCGAGATCTGGAGGAGTACGCGCGCGCGGCCGACGAGCTGACGGACCGCAAGGACGATCCGCAGGCCGTGATCGACGCGGGCGTGAAGCGGCGCTTCCTGATCGTGCAGCTCGCGGCGTTCTCGCTGCTCGATCCCGCCGAGCGCGAGCTCGGAGACTCGCTCGAGCGCCGAGGCTTCTCGCGCCTGGCGTCGCTGCACCGCGCGACCTGCAAGCTCGCGGACTACCTCGCGAGCGACGTGCGCGCGGAGCTGGTCGGCGTGCGCGCACCCGAGCCCGCGGTGGTCGCGGTGCTCTCGGCACCCTTCTCGCTCGACCTCTTCCGTCGAGGCACGCTGCTCGCGCCGACGGATCTCGCGCCGAACCGCGCGCTCGCGCAGGCGGAGGCCGAGCTCCTGTGGAACCCCGAGAGCGGGGCGGGCTCGTTCCTCTTCGTGAAGTCGGGCGGCTTTCGCTACGAGTACACGCTCCGCATCGAAGACGGTTTCCGCAGCGTCGTGAGCGGCGTCACCGTCTCGCGCGTGTAGTCGCGCTCGGATCAGGCCGCGACGCGGGAGCGCGGCGCGTCGTTGGCCGAGGCGGCCTCGACGCTGAAGAGCTCGCGCTCGCTGCGCTCCATGTCGAGCTGCGAGGCGAGCGCGAGGCCCGCGAGCGAGAGCCGGGTGCGGCGCGCATCGCAGAGCCCACGACGATCGAGCTCGGCGAGGGCGCGCGTGACGCGCGCCTCCTCGATGCCGAGGCGACCCGCGAGGCACGCGACGTCGGCCGAGAGGCCGAGGCGGGCGAGGTCGAAGAGGGCGAGGACGAGCGAGGCGAGGGAGGGCTGGCTGTTCATGGGGACCACTGTACGGACGACACTGAACATCCGTCCAAAAAGGTGCACACTTTTTTTTCGCGAACCGGTGAGCGGTGTGAGCGGAACCCGGATCGGGCACGGGCACGGGCACGGGCGCCCCCGCTTCGCCGGCTGGCACGGAGCAGAGGAGGAGCCGGAATAACTCCGAGTGGCTCGCCCCGTCGGCGCTATCTTCAGGGCCGTGCGCAGCGCCGCGACGATCGTGGACGAGGTGGCAGTCGCCGGCGGCAATCGGCGCTTCGTGGTGCGCCTCGAGACCGACGGCGCGCTCGTCGAGAGCGTGCTCTACCGGGGCGACACGCTGTGTGTCTCGAGCCAGGTCGGCTGCGGCGTGCGCTGCCCCTTCTGCGCGTCCGGCGCACACGGCGTCGCGCGGAACCTCTCGCTCGAGGAGCTGCTCGCGCAGCGGACGCTCGTCGAGGCGCGCCTCGAGCGGCCGCTCGCACGCCTCACCGTGTCGGGCTCCGGCGAGCCCCTCCACAACCACGAGGCGGTGAGCGCGCTCGTGGAGCGCTGTCACCTCGACTGCCCCGCGAGCCTCACCACGACGGGTGCGCCCCTTCAGCACCTCGCGCGCTGGCTCGCGCCCGACGGCCCGCGCCACAACGGCCTCACGATCTCCGTGCACGCCGGCACCGAGCCCGTGCGCGCCCGCATGGTGCCCAAGGGCCCTCTGCTCGCGCCGCTCTTCGCGCTGCTCGGCGACGCGATCCCGAAGACGAGCGGACGGCGGCGCAAGAAGATCGCGCTCGCGTACCTCGTGATCGCAGGCGAGAACGACCACGACGACGAGCTCGACGCGTTCGCGGCGCGCGCACGACCGCTCGGCCTCTTCGTGCACCTCTACGCGTACAACCCGGTGCCCACGAGCGCGCACCGCGGGGTCTCGCGCGAGCGCTACGAGGCCCTCTACGCGCGCCTCACGGCCGCGGGCCTGCGCGTGCGGATGAGCTCACAGGCGCGGCTCGAGGACAACGGCGGTTGCGGCACGCTCGTGGCGCTCCGTGGCTCACCGAGAGAGCGCGCCCGAGGCGCGGAGGACCGATGCGCGACGAGCTGACCCTTCCTCGCTACCGCAAGATCGACGAGATCGATCTCCTCGACCTCGAGAGCATCCGCCTCGTGCTGCGCGGCGGCTCCGTGATCGACTGGCAGCGCGTGGCGTTCGAGAGCCCCGAGGACGTGCGCGAATTCCTCGTCGCGCACGAGCTCGATCCGAACGACCCCGCGAGCCACGCGCGCATGGAGGCGATCAAGAACCAGGCGATCGCCTACCTGCGCAGGAACTTCGACTTCCCCGTGCCCAAGCCCGTGGCCGAGGCCGACGTGGCGGAGCTGCTGCTCATCGCGTCGGGCCGCGGCCATCGCCAGCTCTGCGCGTGCACGATCCTCAAGGTCATCCACGTCATCCACCACCTCGAGGCGCGCGAGCTGCTCTCGATGCTGCCCATCTCCGACCAGGACGTGTTCCACCTCGTGGAGCAGAAGGTCTATCGGGTCATCGGCGGGATGCTGGCGCGGGGCCTGCCGATCCTCGAGTTCGTGGGCGGCCGCAAGAACAAGGACTCGCTCTACTCGAAGCTCCTCAGCAAGCGCGAGACGCACGCGGCGCAGATCTACGACAAGCTCCGCTTCCGCATCGTCGTGCGCAGCGCCGAGGACATCTTCCCGGTGCTCGGCTACCTCACGCGGCACCTCTTCCCGTTCAACTACGCGGTGCCGGGGGAGAGCACGAACACGATGTTCGATCTCCCGAGCTACGTGCGCTCGCACGCGCGCCTCGCGGAGCTCGCGCCCTCGATGCAGCCGCTGGCCGACGACGAGGCCGCCGCGCTGAACGACAACGTGTTCTCGGCCCCTTCGTATCGCGTCGTGCACTTCGTCGTGGACATGCCGGTGCGCCTGCCGCCCGACATGCTCGAGGACGCGCCGCCCGCCGCGTGGGCCCTGGGCCACGTGGTCTTCGCGCAGGCCGAGTTCCAGGTCGTCGACCGCGAGACCGAGCAGCGCAACGAGCTCGGCGACGCGAGCCACGACGCGTACAAGGCCCGCCAGAAGGACGCGGTCATGCGCCGCATCAAGATCGGCGCTCCGGCCAAGCGGCCGCTCTTGCCGCCGCCCGAGGACACCGCGGCCGCGAAGCGGCGCGACCCGAGCCTCTCGCCCGTCGGTGACGAGCTGCGCTCGCGGCCGACCAAGACCTTCCCCAAGCTCCGGGCGGGCGACGAGAAGCTCGTGGCGAGCCACACGAAGCCTCCCAGCGCGGCGCCGCGCGCGAGCGCGGCACCCAGGGCGTCGGCCAAGGCAGCCAAGGGATCCACGCGGCCCGCGGCGAAGGTGAGCAAGGGCGCGGTGAAGGCCGCGACTGTCACCGCCAAGACGGCCCCGCTCTACGAGGCGCCGGCGCGCGCCGGCGCGCTGCCCAAGGTGCGCAACAAGCTGCGACGGAACTTCCGCCCCAAGCGCTGAGCGATGGCGCTGCTCGTCACGGTGATCGCGCTCTGCCTCGCAGCGGCGACGGGCGCGTCGTCCGTGGGCAGGCTCTTGCTGAGCGCGGCCATGGCGTGGCTCTTCGTGGAGCTCGCGCTGCGCACGAGGCTGGCGCCGCGGCTCGTGCGGTGGGCGCGTGAAGAGCGCGTGCTGCTCGCGCTCGTGACGATCCTGCCGATCGTCGTGCTGTCGTCGCGTGCGACCCCGCTCCTCGAAGGCGAAGGGCTGCTCGAGCTCGCGCCGCGGCTCGCAGATCGTGCGCGGCTCGCCGGCGGCGTGACCCTCGCGCCCCCGCTGGTCGTCGCGGGACGCGCGCAGACGTTCTTCGTGCGGGCCCAAGGCGCTGGCTCGGTGCGCGTGGCGTTCGAAGGCGAGGAGGCGCTCGAGGCGACCTCGCTCGGACACGGCGTGTTCCGCGTCGATGCGCGGCCACGCGGGGTGGCGCGCGCGCGCGACGAGATCACGGTCACGATCACGGTGGACGGCGCGGTGCACAGCCGCTCGCTCGCGCACGTCGCGGCCGTGGCGCACCCGCGCGACCCACGGGTCGGGGCCGATCACGTCGTGTGCACCCCGAGCGCGGAGTCGAGCGAGGTGCACGTGGGCAGGCTCGGCGCGATGCGTGCGATCGCCGCGGCCGAGCCCGTCGCGTGTGCGCTCACGGGCGACGCGCTCCTGGTCGCACGACGCGAGGACGCCACGCTGGGGCGCCTCGCGCTCGACGCCGTCGCGAGCGCGGAGAGCCTCACGCCGGGCCCGGAGGTCGGGCGCGGCGCGGTGGCCATGGACGCGCGCGGCGAGCTCCTCGCGATCGTGCGCAGCGCGGAGGTGCGCGAGCTCGTCGTGCTCGACGCCCGCGAGGAGCGCGTGCGCTCGCGAGCCTCGCTCGAGGGCGTCCCGCTGCACGTGCGGTTCGTCGGGGATCGTCTGCTCGTCGCGACACGGAGCCCCGCACGCCTCGAGCTGCGCGCGCTCGACGGCTCGCTCCTCGCGTCGCGCGCGCTCGTGATGCCGGCCGCCGCGATCGCCGCGGGCCCCGAGTCGATCGTCATCGCGACGACCGCGTTCGACGAGCGCGTGCGCGACAACCTCGGCAACCACTTCGTCGAGGACCAGCTCGTCTGGCTCGACCCGAGCACGCTCGCGCCCACGCGCATCGAGCCCACCGCGCGGCGCACCGATCGACAGGACCACGCCGGTGACGCCGATCGCGCCCTCGGTCCCGTGGCGCTCGCGATCGACGACGAGGCGCGCCTCTTCGTGGCGTTCGTCTCCTCGAGCGAGGTCGGTGTGTACGCGCCCGGCGCGCCGCCGCGCTACGTGGATCTGGGCGAGCGGCTCTTCGGTCCGTCGGGCCTGGCGATCGACGGTGACACCGTGCTCGTCACCTCGGCGATCGACGGCGTGATCGCGGTGCTCGATCGCCCTTCGCTCGCGCTCGTCCGCGAGGAGCACCTCGCGCCGGGGCACGCCGAGCTCCTGCGCGAGGCGCCGACCGCGCTCCAGATCCGCCTCGGGGAGCGCACGTTCTTCGAGGGCACGCGCGCCGGAGCCTCGTGCCACAGCTGTCACCTCGGCGGCTCGACCGACGGCGAGGCCCACAACATCGGCGGGCGTGTGCTCGCGCCGACGCTCGACGTCCACGGCCTGCGAGGCACCGCGCCCTACCTGCGCGACGGGAGCTACCCGCACCTCGGAGATCTGCACGAGGTGGCCGTGCTCGAGTACCGCGGCTACCGCGCGCCCGCGGGCGATCGACGCACGACGCTCGACGCGTACCTCGCGTCGCTGCCGGTGCCGAGCAGCCTCGCGCCGCGCGACGTCGTGCGCGAGCAGCAGGGCCTGGACGCGTTCTCCCGCGCGGGCTGCGATCGATGTCACGCGCCGCCCGCGTTCACGACGCTCGCGCGCTACCCGCTCCACTCGGTGTTCCCCGACGTGGAAGACGACCCCACGCTGAGCCTCGACGTGCCCTCGCTCCGCAACCTCCGTGAGCAGGCGCCCTACCTCTACGACGGCCGCGCGGCGACGCTGCAAGAGGTGCTCGGCGCCGAGAACGCCTCGAACCGACACGGCGACACGCGCGCGCTCTCGGACGACGAGCGCGCCGATCTCGTGTTCTTCCTGGAGACGCTGTGATCGAGGGCCTCACGCACCTCGCGGGCTGGCTCGCGATCGCGCTCCTCGTCGCGAGCCTCGCGCTCTCGCTCGCGGCGCGCTGGCGTCGACGGATCGTGGTGCTCCGCGAGCACCACGCGCGGCTCGTGTCCCTTCGTCGCCTCGCGGGCCTCGGAGGCGCCGGCCTCGCGATCGTGCACGCGACGCTCGGCCTGGGCGTGCTCGGCGCGGCCTCGCTCGACGAGGTGCTCGCGATGCTCTCGGGGGTGCCCTATCTCCGCCACGGCGCGCTCGCGGTCGCCGTGCTCGCCCCGTTGGCGCTCACGTCGTTCCCGACGCTGAACGCACGCCTGGGCCTGCGCACCTGGAGCACGCTCCACCGCGGCGTCTACGTCGCCGTCACGCTCGCCGCGCTCCACGTGCTCGCGGGCCCGAGCGCCGACCCACGCCTGGCCACGGTGATCGCGTGCGTGATCGCCGCGCTGCTGCTCGCGCGGCTCTGGCCCGAGCGAGCCACGGATCGCGCGAGCGCCGAGCGCGGAGCAGACGCCGAGCCGCTCACCACGGAATCGGCCGATAATCCTTGAGGAAGAGGCCCCACGGGTGCTCGCCCGTGAGGAAGCCGTCGAAGATCGGCGCCACGATGCGCGCGGCGCCGTCGACCGAGTCGAGCGGCGGGTGGAAGCCGTGGACCTCCTGCTTCTTCGCGGCGATCTCGTGCGGGTCCTCGTCGGTGATCCAGCCGGTGTCCACGCTGTTCATGTGGATGCCGTCCTTCACGTAGTCCGCGGCGCTCGTGCGCGTGAGCATGTTGAGCGCGGCCTTGGCCATGTTCGTGTGCGGGTGCCGATCGGTCTTGTGCTCCCGGTAGAACTGCCCCTCCATCGCCGACACGTTCACGATGTGCTTGTCGCGCGTGTGGCCCTTCACGGGGTCGGGGCGGAGCATCAGCTGCTTGAGGCGCGCGTCGAGCACGAACGGCGCGATCGCGTTGACGAGCTGCACCTCGAGCAGCTCCACCGTCGGCACCTCGTCGAGCGCGAGCCGCCAGCTGTTGCGGCCGCGCAGATCGACCTGCTGGAGATCCTGATCGAGCCGTCCCTCCGGGAAGAGGTGCAGGGGATCGCGGTGATCGTCCTCCGTGAGCGCCACCTGCGAGAGCTGCGCGGAGGCCACGAGGCCCACCGGCAGCGCCGCGTGTCGCTCCGCGAGCGCGTGTGCCTCGTGCGAGCTCGCGCGCAGCGCCTCGTGCGAAGCGAGCAGTGGCCGGAGGTGCGAGGGCACCTCGGCGTGCGCCTCGAGATCGACGAGGTGTCGGTAGAAGCCCGGCGGCCTGCGCACCGTCTGGCAGGCGTTGTTGAGGAGGAAGTCGAGCCGATCGTGCGTGCGAACGACGTGCGCCGCGAACGCCTCGACGCTCGGCGTGTGGCGCAGATCGAGGCCGTGGATCTCGAGGCGATCGCGGAAGGCCTCGAAGTCCTGCTCGCGGCCGTAGCGCTGGGCCGCGTCGTGCGGGAAGCGCGTCGTGACGATGACGTGGCAGCCCGCGCGCAGGAGCTTGATCGCGGCGTGGTAGCCGATCTTCACGCGCGCCCCGGTCACGATCGCCACGCGCCCGCGCAGATCCGCGGTCTGGTTTCGCTTCTGCCAGTTGAGCTCGGCGCACGCCTCGCACATCTGGTCGTAGAAGGCGTGCACCTTCGTGAACGCGGCCTTGCACACGTAGCACTTGCGCACGCGCTGGGTGTGCGCGGCGTCTGCGCCGACGGCGCCGTGCCCGGGCTCGCCGACCTCCCCGCGCGACCCCTCCTCGGGCGAGCCCGTGGCGCGCGCGTGCGTCGTGTCGTCGTGCCTCGTGGTGCCGCCGCCGGCGAGCGCCGGTGGTGGCGCGGGCATCGCGGGTGGCGTCGGGAACACGGCGGCGCGACGCAGCGCGCGGATGCCGGTCTGATCGAGCAGCGCCTGATCGGCTCGCTGCGCGGCGGCGCGCTCGCGCTTGCGGAGCGCCTTGAGGAGCTTCTTGATCTCGTGTCGATCGGGGCGGCTCACGTGCCCCGCCGCGATCATCAGCTCGCGGCGCGTGGGCTCGTCGAGCACCGCGAGAAGACCGCGATCGGCCTGCACCTCACGCAGCACCTCGAGGGCGTCGAGCAAGCGCGCGCGCAGGAGCTCGTCGCCCTGCTCGCCTCGCTCGTCGCCCTGCTCGCCTCGCTCGGGGCCCTCGGGGGAGCCGGGCTCGTCGTCGTCGGAGGTGCGCTCGCGCGCGCCGTCGAGGGTGTCTTCTGCGTCGTTCACGGCACCTGGAAGCTCAGATCGAAGGCGCCGAGCGCGCCGGTCGCGTCGTCGTGCACGCGGACGCTCGCCGCGGTCCACTCGAACGCAGGATCGGTGTCGACCTCGGTCGTCTCGAGGTCGTACGCGATCGTGCCCGGAGGCCACGCGGCATCCGTCGAGCGACCGTAGCCGCCGTTGCCCGCGCCGTAGACGATCGTCGTGCCGCACGTGATGTTCCAGCGCACGTCGTGGCCCGCGCTCGTCGCGACGACGGACGCCTCCGAGTACGTGCACGTGTCACCCACGCTCGCGACACCGCCGCTCGCGGCGATGACCGTCAGCACGCCGCTCCGCAGCGTCGCGCCCACACCGGGCACGACGGTCGTGAGCATCGTCGTCGGCAAGAGCCCCGCGTTCGTCGAGACGCCGAGGTCGTACGGAGGTGCGGTGCCCGCGGAGTAGAGCCCGACGTAGACGTCGTACACGCCGGGCTCGAACGCCCCGTCGACCACGGGGTTGAGTCCGTCGGTGTCGTCGTTGCACCGCAAGAGCCCTCCGGGCGTGCGCACCACGAGCGTCAGGTCCGAGTCACCGCGCGCCATGATGCGGAGGTACGGGAAGCTCGACTCGAGCCGGAAGCGATGGCTCGGCGCGATCGACACCAGGCCGCGACACTCCGGGCCGAAGCTCGCGCTCGCGTCGCGCGGCCCGCCTGCGATCCCGTGGAACAGCATGGGATCGGAGAAGCCCGGCGCGATCGCGATGGCCTCCGTGGGCGTCTCGGACGGCAGCCGCGGACCACCACCGGGCAGCACGGCCGTCGCGGGAGGAGGCGTGATCGGCGCGACGGGCGTCTGCGTGAAGCAGCAGCCCGACACCACGGTCACCGCGGCCACGAGGACGTTGCGCATGGCCGCGACCGTACCGCGGCCTCGGCGGCCGTGCTCGGGATTGCTGCGCCTACGCCGGGGAGCGGCGCAAGACGCCCGCTGCGCGCGAGCGTCTGCGGACGCTCGGCCTCATCACACGAGGCCGGAGATGTGGCTGTCGCGCCCGCCGAACGAGACGCGCTCGGTCGAGTACACGAAGTCGTAGCGCTGCGCGTGCAGGTTCACGCCCGGCTTGGGCGGCTCCATGTACTCGCTCCGCTTCATGCCCTCGAAGCTGGTCGGACGCGCGACGAGCAGCGGGACGCGGCCGTTCTTGAGCAGCTCGTCGGCGACCGAGCCGAGCATCCACTTCTCGAGGCCTTTGCGGCCGTGCGTGCCGACGACGACGAGGTGCGCATCGACGTCGAGCGCGACCTGCTCGAGCGCGCCCGCGACGCTCGTCGCGAGCCGCACGTGATAGACGACCTGACGGTCGAAGCGCTCGTCGTGCGCGTGGGCGCTCCGGAAATTCTCGTCGACGAGCAGCGACTTGAGGCGCTGGAACGCGGTCTCCATGAGCGCCTCGTCACGCTCGAGGTTGGCCGCACGCGTCGCGTCCGCGTCGAGCACCACGTGCGTGAGGTGCAGCTCGCCCGAAGGCGCCGCACCGAGCACGTGAAGGGCGTGGAGCAGCGCGTGCGACGACGCGTCGCTGAAGTCGGTTCCGACGACGATCCGGTAGGTCATGGAAAGCTCCGCGAAGAGGACGCCCGCTCGCGCCCGTCAGAGACGACTCGACACACCCACGCCGCTCACTTGAGGCGGCTGTGGAGCAGATCCGCCAGGGCCGCGCACACGTCGACCGTCGTGAAGATGCCGACGACCTTCTGGTTCGAGACGACGACGGCCGAGCCGTACTTCTTCTCGGCCATCTCACCGACGACCTCGTCGAGCGCCGCGTCGGGCGAGACCGTGTAGACCTCGGTGCTCATCGCGTCCTCGACCTTCACGTTGCGAGGATCGACGTCCTTGAGCGTCTCGACCAGCGCGAGGTCGCGCTGCGTGAGCATGCCCACCAGCTTGCCTCCCTCGAGCACGGGCAGGTGCCGGATGTGGTGCTGGCGCAGCACCTCGTGCGCGTGCGCGAGCGTCTGCTCCACACCGATCGAGTGCGGGGCGGTGGTCATGTACTTCTGGATGGTGGGGATCGCTTTGGCCATGATGACCCTGGCCTTCGCAACCCGCGTGCCTCGCGCGATCCCGCCGAGATCCTCGAATTCGCCCCGAAACCCGCGCAATTCGTGCGCCCTTCGCGCCCGACGACGCAGGAGCTGCGTCAGAATTTCCCGGTGACCGAGAGGAACGTCATCTTGTCGTTCGTCTCGCGGAGGCGGGAGCTGAGGATCCGGACGAAGTTCCAGAGGATCTCGTACGCGAGATCCTTGTCGAGGAAGAGCAGATCCTCGAGGGCTTCCTTCGTGAGCACGAGGAGGCGACAGCGCTCGTGCACGCGCGCGTCGGCCGAGCGCGGGAAGTCGTCGATGAGGCTCATCTCGCCGAACGCCGCGCCGGCGCCGAGCACCGCGAGGGCCTCTTCGCCCATGCCCGAGACCTCGCGCGAGATGCGGATCTTGCCGTCGAGGATCAGGTAGAGCTTGTCGCCCACCTCACCCTCGCGGAACACCACGTCGCCGACGCGGAAGCTCTCCTCGCTGCAGATCGCCGCGATGCGCTCGAGCCCCTCGGGCCGGATGCCGCGGAAGAGCTCGATCTTCCCGAGCGCCTCGACGACGTTCGTGGGGATCATGCTCCGCACCGGCGCGCTCTGCGCTTCGCTCACGCCCTCGATGGTAAGGGCAAGCTCGCAGGCCCCACAAGAAAGCCGGCCTCCGCGAACGGGGGCCGTGCCAGTCCTCACGTGCGGCTCCATCCCAGCGACTGGCCGCAGCTACCATGTGCGGCCCGGCCGAGCGGCCGGTATCCTCGCGTCTCCTGGAGTAGCAGCGCATGCAGAGCTTCGACGTCGTGATCATGGGCGGCGGCCTCGCCGGCCAGACCCTGGCCCTCCACCTCCGCAAGCAGATGCCCGGCGTCTCGCTGGCCATCGTCGAGCCGACGGTGCGACCGCTGCCGGACGCCTGCCACAAGGTCGGCGAGAGCTCGGTCGAGATCGGCGCGCACTTCTTCGACTCCGTGTGCGGCCTGCGCGAGTACCTGCTCGAGCACCAGCTCATCAAGAACGGCCTGCGCTACTTCACGGGCGACACGCAGGGCCCCCTCGCGAACCGCCGCGAGATCGGCCCGAGCGAGCACCCCGTGCTGCCGAGCTACCAGCTCGACCGCGGCAAGCTCGAAAACGACCTGCGCCAGTTCGTCGTCGACGCGGGCGCGACGCTCTTCGAGGGCTACTCGACGTACCGACTCGATCTGGCCGAGGTCGGCACCGAGTCCCCGCACCTCGTGCACATCGCGACCAAGGGCAAGAAGGAAGTCCTCGCGTGCCGCTGGGTGATCGATGCCTCGGGACGCCACCGCATCATCCAGAAGAAGCTCGGCCTGACGCGCGACAGCGGGCACACGCACAGCTCCGCGTGGTTCCGCATCCCGCGCCGCTTCTACGTGAAGGAGCTCGTGCCCGAGAGCGACACCGCGTGGCACGCGCGCGACGTGGACGACAACCGCTGGCTCTCGACCTGCCACCTCATGGGCAAGGGCTACTGGGTCTGGCTCATCCCGCTCTCGAGCGGCCTGCACTCGATCGGCATCGTCGCGGGCGAGGAGCACCACCCGCTCGACACGTACGGCACCAAGCAGAAGGCCCTCTCGTGGCTCGCCAAGCACGAGCCCGTGCTTTACGAGAAGATCAAGGACGAGCCGATGGAGGACTTCCTCCTCCTCAAGAAGTTCGCCTACACGAGCGAGCGCGTCTTCTCGCGCGAGCAGCGCTGGTGCTGCGTCGGTGAGGCCGGCGTGTTCGTCGACCCGCTCTACTCGCCGGGCTCGGACCTCATCTCGCTCGCGAACTGCCTGGCCACCGAGATCGTGCGGGCCGACGTCGTGACGAAGGAGCCGATGGAGCGGCAGGTCCTGCGCGAGAAGCAGTCGAACGAGTTCTTCCTCGGCTTCACCGAGGTCACGACCTCGACGTTCCGCGGGCACTCGCACATCAACGGCTCGCCCTCGGTGCTCCCCGCGAAGCTCTACTGGGACAACTTCCACTACTGGTCGTTCATCTGTCAGTACTTCTTCAACCAGATCTACAAGGTCGCGCCCGAGGACCACGCGAAGTTCCGCAAGCTGCACATCCAGTTCTACGAGCTGAACCTCAAGGCGCAGTCGGTCCTCAAGACGTGGGCGCACATGGAGCCGGGCTCGAGCCGCGGTGACTTCGTGCCGCTGCCGCAGTTCCCCTCGGCGCTCGCGGAGCTGCACCTCGATCTCCAGAACCGTCGTGGCCCGGACGAGACCTTCGAGGTCATGAGCAAGAACTACGAGAACGCCAAGGCCGTGGTGCGCGAGCTCGTCCTTCGCGCGCTCAAGGCCGTGGGGCCCGAGCGTGCCGCGCTCTTCGCGGACAAGACCGGCCTTCGTGCGTGGGACTTCCTCGCGTGGGACGCGCTGGAGCAGGACCTGCGCTTCGTCTACGACGAGCAGAAGGAGCGCCGCAACGAGCTGCGTCGGCAGATCCACCGCATCCCGCGCGACATGGAGCGCTGCCTCGGCAAGGCCGAGAACGACGGCGCGAGCCCGTCGATGCGAGAGCTCGTCGCGCTCGTGCACGCGGAGCCCGTGCTCGTCGCCGCCGCCGCCCATCCCGCGGAGTGACCCAAGCTCGCGCGCGGGGCGGAGGTCCAGGCGGACCGAGCCCCCTCGCGTTCGCGGCGAGGGCTCCTGTATCCTCGCTGCTCGGAGGTCCCGATGCCGTCCTTCCGCTCGCTCTTCGGTGTCGCGCTCGGGAGCGCGGCCGTGCTCGCGCTGCCGTTCGCGTCCGCGTGCGGCGAGGCCGAGCCCGATCCGCTCCACACGATCACCTTCGTCGCGCAGGCCGATCCGGGCGAGCCGCTCGCGGGCGTCGTCATCAGCACGATGTTCAACGGTCGCCCGCAGCCGCTCGGCACGACCGACGCGAACGGCGTGTGGGTCCAGCGGCTGCGCGCACCGTACGGCACCTCGATCCCGATCACGGCGACCTGCCCCACGGGGCATCGCCCCGCCGAGATGGTGCCGTCGATCCGCTTCGATCCGATCCGCAGCCTCGATCCGGCCGTCGCGGCCCGCGGCATCGAGCACACGATCCAGTGCCTGCCGACCGAGCGCGACGCCGTCGTGATCATCCGCGCCTCGGGCACCCCGCTCGTCGCGGGCATCCCCGTGCTCGTCGACGGCCGTGAGGTCGGCCGCGTCGACGAAGGCGGCGTGGCGCACGTGCCGCTGCGCTACGCGCCCAACACGGCGTTCCGCATCGAGCTCGCGGCCGGCACGATCAGCCCGTACCTCCAGCCCGCCCAGCCGGCGCACGACTTCACCATCCCCGACGAGGACGTGTTCCTCAGCTTCGAGCAGCCCTTCACCTTCGAGGAGCCCGCGCCCGTGCGCCGCGTCGTGCGACGCGCCTCGCGACCCGCGATCCCGGTGCGTCGCGCGCCCGTGCGCATCGGCGCCCGACGCTGAGAGACCGAGAGAGAATCCTTCTTTCTCGGGATCGAATCGCGAAGACCGCCTCGACGCCCGCGATGACCCTCGGTCTCGCGGGCGTCGCCGCGTCCGTCGCCTGAAGATCGTTCGGGCCGGCGCGTCAGCGCGGCGCGTCAACCGAAGAATATTCGGGCGCATGGCGGAACGCAGAACGAAGTGAGGGTGTTCGGCCAAAGCAGCGAACTTTATTCTTGCGCGGCGCGTCATCGCCCCTTACAAACGCGGACGTCCGGAGCCGACGATGACGCGCGACAGAGACACCGAGCCCCGCGAGCTGAAGCTCGACGCGAGTGATCGCGCGCTGCTCGACGCGATCCAGAACGACTGCAAGCAGTCCCTCGCGGAGCTCGGCCAGCAGGTCGGCCTCTCGGCGCCGTCGGTGCTCGAGCGCATGCGCAAGCTCGAGGAGGCGGGGCTCGTGCGCGGCTATCACGCGCACCTCGACGGTCGGAAGCTCGGCCTCGACATCGGGGCCTTCATCGGCGTGGGCATCGACCACCCCAAGCGCATCGCGGCGTTCGAGAAGGAGCTCGCGCAGATCGGCGACGTGCTCGAGTGCCACCACGTCACGGGGCGCCACACGCTGATGCTGAAGGTGCGCACCGAGAACACCGAGTCGCTGCACCGCCTCATCCAGCAGCTGCGCGAGCTGCCCGGCGTCGCGCGCACCGAGACCATGATCGTCCTCGCGACGCAGATGGAGCGCACGACGCTGCCCATCCCGGCGGTGGAGGACAAGCCCACGAGGCGACGCCGATGACGGCGCCGACGAAGGTGGAGGAGACGCAGTTGGAACGAACGCCTCGGCCCCTCGATCGCCCTCTTCCTCTCGATCGGGGCCCCCTCGATCGGGAGGCGCGCAGCCGCGCGCAAGCGCACGGCCTCTACCGCCCCGACACCGAGAAGGACGCGTGCGGCGTGGGCTTCGTGGCGAGCTCACGCGGCGAGTGCTCGCACCGCATCATCTCGCTCGCGCTCTCGGTGCTGGAGAACCTCGAGCACCGCGGCGCACAGGCGAGCGATCCGACCACGGGCGACGGCGCCGGCATCCTCCTCCAGATCCCACACCAGCTCCTGTCCGAAGACTGCGAGCGCCTCGGCTTCGCGATCGGGGCGCCGAACACGTACGGCGTGGGCATGCTCTTCCTGCCCAAGGAGGAGCAGGCGCGGAGCGCCATCCTCGCGCTCGTCGAGCGCGTGGTGACGGAGGAGGGACAGTTCCTCCTCGGCGTGCGACCGGTGCCGATCCAGCACGCCGTCGCGGGCGTGTCGGCCCGCGAAGAAGAGCCGAGCGTGGTGCAGGTCTTCGTGGGTCCCGGCACGCTCCCGGCCGACGACTTCGCGCTCGACCGCAAGCTCTACGTGGTGCGCAAGCGCATCGAGCGCGAGGTCCAGACGCGGGGCCTCTGCCGCGGCGACTACCCGTACTTCGCGTCGCTCTCGACGCGGACCATCGTCTACAAGGGCCTGCTCACGCCCGAGCAGCTCAGCCGCTACTACCTCGACCTCGCCGATCCGCGCGCGGTCACGACGCACGCCGTCGTCCACCAGCGCTTCAGCACGAACACGTTCCCGAGCTGGACGCGCGCGCACCCGTATCGCCGCGTCGCGCACAACGGCGAGATCAACACGCTGCGCGGCAACGTCGCGTGGATGGCGGGCCGCGAGCCCGTGCTCGTCGCGCCCGTCTTCGGCGAGGACGTGCAGAAGCTCGTGCCGGTCATCGACACGGGCGGCTCGGACTCCGCGCAGTTCGACGACGTGCTCGAGCTGCTCGTGCACACGGGCCGTTCGCTGCCGCACGCGCTGATGATGATGATCCCCGAGGCGTGGGAGAAGGACGCGGCGATGCCCGCCGACAAGCGGGACTTCTACGCCTACCACGCGTGCCTCATGGAGCCGTGGGACGGGCCCGCGTGCATCGTGTTCTCGGATGGACGCCTCGTGGGCGCCACGCTCGACCGCAACGGCCTGCGCCCCGCGCGCTACGCGACCACCAAGGACGGCCTCGTCGTGCTCGCCTCCGAGTCCGGCGTGCTGCCGCTCGAGCCCGCGGAGATCGTCGATCGTGGGCGCCTGCGGCCCGGCCGCATGTTCGTCGTCGACACGATCGCGGGGCGCATCGTGGACGACGCGGAGCTCAAGTCGAAGATCGCCTCGCGCAGACCCTACGGCCGCTGGGTCGCGCAGAACCTCGTGAAGCTCTCGGAGCTCAGCG
Source organism: Sandaracinaceae bacterium (assembly GCA_044376125.1). Classification (GTDB taxonomy): domain Bacteria; phylum Myxococcota_A; class Polyangia; order Polyangiales; family Sandaracinaceae; genus JAFLCL01. The sequence continues at coordinate 15,813 of JBILLJ010000060.1, read as the reverse complement.
CCCCGCCGGGATCGCGGCCGCCGCCGCTCGACGCGGTCACGCTCACGCGCTGGCAGCGCGCGTTCGGCTACACGGAGGAAGAGCTCGAGAAGGTCCTCTTCCCCATGGCCGAGGCGGGCGAAGAGGCGATCGGCTCCATGGGCAACGACGCCGCGCTCGCGTGCCTCTCGGACGAGCCGCAGCTGCTCTACGGCTACTTCCGTCAGCTCTTCGCGCAGGTGACCAACCCGCCGATCGATCCGCTGCGCGAGGCGCTCGTGATGTCGCTCGTGCAGCGCCTCGGGCCCGAGTCGAACCTCTTCTCGGAGAGCCCCGCGCACGCGCACAAGCTCGAGGTGGAGAGCCCCGTGCTCACCGAGGAAGACCTCGTGCGCATCCAGACGCTCGCGCACGCCGAGGGCGATCTCGCCGTCGAGACGATCCACTGCACGGTGAGCCACGCGCGCATCGAGGCGGCGCTCGAGGGCGGCGGGCTCGCGGGCGAGGAGCCCGAGGCCGTGCTCGAGGTGGTGCTCGGCGAGGTCGCCGCGCGCGCGGAGGCGGCGGTGCGACGCGGCGCGAGCCTGCTCGTGCTCTCGGACCGCGGCGTGAGCGACGAGACGATGCCGGTGCCGATGCTGCTCGCGCTCGGCGTCGTGCACGCGCACCTCGTGGCGCGCGGCCTGCGACAGGGCTGCGGCCTCATCGTGGACACGTGCGAGGCGCGAGAGCCTCACCACGTCGCGCTGCTCGTCGGCTTCGGTGCGGGCGCGGTGCACCCCTACCTCGGCTTCGAGACGCTGCGCGCGGCGTGCACGAGCGGCCAGCTCGAGCTCCCGTTCGACAAGGCCGCCGCGAACTACAAGAAGGCGCTCGAGAAGAGCCTCCTCAAGATCATGTCGAAGATGGGCATCTCGACGGTGCAGTCGTACCGCGGTGCCCGCATCTTCGAGGCGATCGGTCTCTCGGAAGAGCTCGTGGGGCGCTACTTCGGGGGCGTCGCGACGCACCTCGCGGGGCTGGGCCTCGTGGACGTGATGCGCGAGGCGGCCCTGCGTCATCGCGCGGCGCGGGTGCCCTCGAGCCGTGGCGCGCCGGCCGTGGAGCTGCCCGTGCTCGAGGGGACCGGCCGCTTCCGCACGCGCGAGCGAGGCGAGAAGCACGCGTGGGGCGCCGCGAGCATCGGCCTCCTGCAGCACGCGGTGCGCTCGGGCGACTACACGAAGTTCAAGGCCTTCACGCGACGCGCCGACGAGGACGCTCAGAAGGCGCTCGTGCGTGGGCTCTTCGAGCTCGTGCCCGCCCAGACGCCGCTGTCGCTCGACGAGGTCGAGCCCGCGCACGAGATCGTGCGCCGCTTCCGCACGGGCGCGATGAGCTTCGGCTCCATCTCGAAGGAGGCCCACGAGACGCTCGCGATCGCGATGAACCGCCTCGGTGCCGCGTCGAACACGGGCGAGGGTGGCGAGGATCCGTCGCGCTGGGAGATCGACGACAACGGCGACACCAAGCGCTCGAGCATCAAGCAGATCGCGAGCGGGCGCTTCGGCGTGACCATCGAGTACCTCGCGCAGGCCGACGAGCTGCAGATCAAGATCGCCCAGGGCGCCAAGCCCGGTGAGGGCGGACAGCTGCCGGGGCACAAGGTCGATGCGCTCATCGCCAAGACGCGACACTCGACCGCCGGCGTGGGGCTCATCTCGCCGCCGCCGCACCACGACATCTACTCGATCGAGGATCTCGCCCAGCTCGTCTACGACCTCAAGAACGCAAACCCGAGGGCACGCGTGAGCGTGAAGCTCGTGGCCGAGGCGGGCGTGGGCACGGTGGCCGCCGGCGTCGCGAAGGCCAAGGCCGACCACATCCTCGTCTCGGGCGACGCAGGCGGCACGGGCGCCTCGCCGCTCACGTCGATCAAGCACGCGGGCATCCCGTGGGAGATCGGCCTCGCGGAGACCCAGCAGGTGCTCGTGCTCAACGGCCTGCGCGATCGCGTGCGCCTCGAGACCGACGGTCAGCTCAAGACCGGACGCGACGTCGTGATCGCCGCGCTGCTCGGGGCCGAGGAGCTCGGCTTCGGCACGATCGCCCTCGTCACGATGGGCTGCGTGCTGATGCGCGTCTGCCACCTCAACACCTGCCCCGTCGGCGTCGCCACGCAGGACCCGCGCCTTCGCGCGCGCTTCCGCGGCGAGCCCGAGCACGTCATCAACTACTTCGCGTTCCTCGCCGAGGAGGTGCGCGAGCTCATGGCGATGATGGGCTTCCGCACGTTCGACGAGATGGTCGGGCGCGCGGATCGCCTGACGAAGAGGGCCGATCTCGCGGGCGAGAAGGCGCGGAAGCTCGACGTCTCGCGCCTGCTCCACGTGCCGACGTCGGGCGCGCCTGCGTCGGCCGGCGCGAGCGCTTCGCGGCACCGCACCTCGCTCCAGGACCACGAGCTCGAGCTCGCGCTCGACACCGTGCTGCTCGAGCAGGCGCGGCCTGCGCTCGAGCGCGGTGAGGCCGTGGAGATCGACATGCCCATCCGCAACGTGCACCGCACGACGTGCACGATGCTGAGCCACGAGATCGCCGCGCGCCACGGCAGCGAGGGCCTGCCCGACGCGACGATCCGCATCCGCTTCGAGGGCTCGGCGGGCCAGAGCTTCGGCGCCTTCCTCGCGAAGGGCCTCGACGTGACGCTGATCGGCGATGCGAACGACGGCGCCGGCAAGGGCCTCTCGGGAGGCCGCATCGTCATCTCGCCCCCCGAGATCCCCGACTACGTCGCGGAGAACAACGTCATCGTCGGCAACGTCGCGCTCTACGGCGCCACGAGCGGCGAGATGTTCCTGCGCGGTCAGGCCGGCGAGCGCTTCGCGGTGCGCAACTCGGGCGCGACCGCGGTCGTCGAGGGCGTGGGCGACCACGGCTGCGAGTACATGACCGGTGGTCGCGTGGTGGTGCTCGGGACGATCGGTCGCAACTTCGCGGCGGGCATGAGCGGCGGCATCGCCTACGTGCTCGAGGGCAGCGAGCACGGCTCGGTCGAGCGCCTCCTCAACCGCGACACCGTCGCGATCGAGCCGATGCTCGCGGAGGATCTCCAGCTCGTGCGGCAGCTCGTGCACCGCCACCACCAGCGCACGATGAGCCCGCTCGCGTGGCGCGTGCTCTCGGGCTGGAAGCAGCAGTCGCGTCGCTTCGTGAAGGTGATGCCCACCGAGTACATGAAGGTGCTCGCGCAGCGACCGAGCCTCGCGCCGACGGGGGCCCCACCCTCGCGCGTGTCGCTGAGCCCGAGCTCGAGCGTGCTGCTCGAGAGGAAGGTCTGATGGGAAAGCCGACGGGATTCCTGGAGCTCGATCGCGTCGAGCCGAGCGAGCGGCCGATCGAGGAGCGCGTGCGCGACTTCCGCGAGGTGGGCCTGCGTCTGCCCGTCCTCGACGCGCGCGCGCAGGCGAGCCGCTGCATGGACTGCGGCGTTCCGTTCTGTCACTCGCAGGCGGCGCTCGCGGGCACCGAGATGTCGGGCGCGGGCTGCCCGCTCGGCAACGTGATCCCCGAGTTCAACGATCACGTGTACCGAGGCCGCTTCGCGCAGGCCGCGCGCACCCTCTACCGCACGAACAACTTCCCGGAGGTCACGGGCCGCGTGTGCCCTGCGCCCTGCGAGAAGTCGTGCGTGCTCGAGATCTCGGGGCAGCCCGTCACGATCGAGGCGATCGAGAAGTCGATCGCCGACGAGGACTTCGAGGCGCACGGCCGCTTCGAGCCGCGCCCCGCATCGGTGCGCACGGGGCGCCGCGTGGCGATCGTCGGCTCCGGGCCCGCCGGGCTCGCGGCCGCGCAAGAGCTCGCGCGCGAGGGTCACGACGTGACCGTGCTCGAGAAGAACGAGCGCGTCGGAGGCCTCCTCCGCTTCGGCATCCCGGACTTCAAGCTCGACAAGATCTGGGTGGATCGCCGCGTCGCGCAGATGGAGGCGGAGGGCGTCGTGTTCCGGACCCAGGTCGAGGTGGGCCGGGACGTCACGCTCGACGAGCTCGCGCGAGACCACGACGCGGTGATCCTCGCGGTCGGCGCCGAGATCCCCCGCACGCTGCGCGCGCCCGGCGGCGATCTCGCCGGTGTGCACCTCGCGATGACCTATCTGTCGGCCAGCAACCGCAGCGTCGCCTCGGGCGAGCCCTCGCCGCTCCACGCGCGCGGCAAGCGCGTGATCGTGATCGGTGGCGGTGACACCGGCTCGGACTGCATCGGCACCGCGGTGCGCCAGGGCGCAGCGGGCGTGATCAACCTCGAGCTCCTGCCCGAGCCGCCCCGCGCTCGTTCCGGTGATGGACGCACGAGCGAGATGCCGTGGCCGAGCTGGCCCGCGATCCTGCGCACCTCGAGCTCGCAAGAGGAGGCCGCGCACGCGTACGGCGGTGACGTGCGTCGCTTCGCGCTCGAGACGACACGCTTGCTCGACGATGGTCGAGGGCGAGTCCGCGGCCTCGAGGCGCGACGCGTCGAGCTGAAGAAGGACGAGCAGGGCGTGCGCACGATCGTGCCGGTCGAGGGCGCCGAGCCCGTGGTCTTCGAGGCCGAGCTCGTGCTCCTCGCGATGGGCTTCACCGGCGCGAGCGCCGCGCACCTCGGCGTCGCGATGGACGCGCGCGGCAACGTGGCCGCGACCGAGCACGCGACGTCCTTGCCGAACGTGTACGTCTGCGGCGACGCGCGGCGCGGTCAGTCGCTGGTCGTCTGGGCGATCCGCGAGGGCCGCGACTGTGCAGAGGTGGTCTCGCAGCGCCTCGCGGCGAGCACGGCGCGCCGCGCGGCGTGACCGCGACGCGCGAGGCCCGATGGACGATCAGAACAGGCTGAGCTGCGTGCCGCAGAGCTTCGCGAAGCTCGTGCCGAGCAGGGGCAAGACGACGTCGCACGCGGGAGCGAGCTGCTTGTCGAGGTAGTGCGCGTAGTCGATCGGGATCGATCGCGTGAGCTGCTCGATGGGGAGCGGGCCCTTGCTCGTCATCACGTACTCGATCTCGCCCTCGGCGACCTCGCCGGTGCTCTCCTTCATGCGCGCGGCGCGCACGTGCGGCGGCGCGGCGCCGTAGGCGTCGAGGTCGCGACGCAGGCGCTTGCGGTACACGAGCTCGCGGTCGAGCTTGCCGCGCACGAGCTGCTCGCGGAGATCGACGAGCCAGCTCTCCCAAGGCGCGTTCGTGAACACGCGCTCGAGGAGCTCGCGCTGCACGCGCCGCGCGAGCGGCGTCCAGTCCGTGCGCACGGCCTCGAGACCGCGCAAGACGAGCTCGAGCGTGCCGCCCTCCTTGTAGACCGCGCCCGCGTAGCGCTTCTTCGAGCCCACGTCGGTGCCGCGCATCGTGGGCATGAGGAAGACGGCGAAGTGCTGGTCGAAGCGCAGCTCGAGCGCGCTCGTTAGCCCGTGCTCGCGCACGATCTCGTCGGTGAACGTCGCGTTGGCCTCTGCCGCGAGCGCCTTGCCGAGCGCGCGTGCGGCCTCGCCCCGGGCGCGCGGCTCGACGTGCACGAAGAGCGAGTCCGTGTCGCCGTAGAGCACGCGCAGGCCTCGTTCCTCGAAGAAGCGCTTGGCGCGGTGGATCACGGCGTGGCCGCGACGCGTGATCGAGCTCGCGAGGCGCGGGTCGAAGAAGCGACAGCCCGGCGTGCCGAGCACGCCGTAGAAGCTGTTCATCTGGATCTTGATCGCGCGAGAGAGCGCCTCGTTTCCCTCGGACTGCGCGCGCTTGCGCGCCTCGGTCAGGCGCTCGATCAGCGGCGGCAGGATCGAGGGCTCGCGCGTGAACGACGCGCCGTCGAAGCCCTCCACGAGATCCGCGGCTCCCCCCAGCCGCGCTGCCGGCGCGAGGTGAAGCGCGAGCTGCAAGCCGAGCGGATCGATCTTGAAGGTGCGGATGATCGACGGATAGAGGCTGCGGAAGTCGAACGCGAGCACCTCGCGGTGCAGGCCCGGCACGCTCTCGAGCACCTCGCCGCCGGGGCTCTGCACGGCCTCGACCTCGACGCCCACGTCGGGCGCGACGAAGCCCGCGCGGTGCAGGCGCGGCAGGTAGAGATGATCGAAGGCCGCGACCGCGCCACCCTGACGATCGAGCGGCAGGCCCACGAGCTCCGCGCGCGAGAACGCGAAGCCGAGGAGATCGGCCTTCTCGAAGACGTCGGCGACCAGGCGCGCGTCCTCGAGGTTGTAGGCGGCGAGCGCGCGCGGATCCTCGCGCGCCATGCGGCGGATCTCGTCGATCTTCTCCTGCTTGCCCATCGATCGACCCTGCACGCCCTGATCGATCTTCTTGCCCCGGCCGAGGAGCTCGCGGCTCACGTGCTCGAGCCCGTAGCGCTCGAAGCTCCAGGTGGCGTTCTTGAGCGTGGCGATGCCGTCGAGCACCACGCGTCCCGGGATGCGCGCGATCGAGACCTGCCCGCGATCGCCGGGCAGGATGCGCGCGGGCTCGGCGTTGCGGCCCACCACGAAGGGCACGCCGAGCACGCGGCAGCGCTCCTCGATCACGGTGAGATCGAACTCGATCACGTTCCAGCCGACGATCACGTCGGGGTCGAGCAACGCGATGCGGTCGAGCAGGGTCTGCAGGAGCGCGCGCTCATCGGGCACGAACGAGAGCCCGGCGTCGAACGGCGCATCGTCCACGCTCGAGACACGCGGCGCGTCGCTCGCGCGCACGACCACGACGGACTCGCGCGGCATGCCCTCGTGGCGCAGCGGGCCACGCACCACGAGCGCGAACGAGAGCATCGCGCCGTCGGGCCCGTCGGTCTCGATGTCGAGCGAGACGACGGTGAGGAGCGCGACGGCGTCGCGACCGGGCCGGTCGATGCCGCGCACACGCGCGTCGCGCACGATGCGCACGTCGGGGCCCTTGCCCACGCGGCCGCTCGTCACGCGCCCCTTCACCTCGAACGCGCCCGTCACGAAGCGCTCCATGAGGAAGCGGTCGCTCGGCTTGAGATCGCTCTCGAGCGGGATCGCGAGCTCGCTCCGGAGCTGGTCGCGGGCCTGCAGGAGCGCGCGCTGGTTGGCGAAGTAGAGGGCGTCGACGTCCTCTCCGGAGAGCGAGCGCAGGCTCACCTCCTCGCGCCGTGCCCCGAGCGCGTCGGTGCGCTCGCGGGTGATGCGCCGCGGCACGAACATCACCGCCTCGGTCTCGCAGATCACCTTCACCGCGCCGCGATCCGAGAGGCCCCAGAGCGTGACCTCCACGCCGCGCCGACCGTCGCGCCACTCGCGCGAGAGGAGGAAGCACGAGATCGGCTCCGCCTCGCCCGTGCCCTTGGCGCGCTCGTCGCTCATCGCCGCTCGTCGCCGACCGGCGCGCCCTGCCCCTCGAGCCCAGGCTCGCCGACGAGGAAGGGCGTGACGTCGATCGGTCCTTCGCCCTCCTCGGACAACACGGCGCGGAGCGCGCGGAGCTCGGTCGCCTCGGGCGCGAGCGCGAGGCCACGATCCACCGCGACACGCGCAGGCTCGCGGGCACCGACGCGCGCGAAGAAGACCGCGTCCATGTAGTGAAGCCACACGAGCTGCTCGCGCGCCTCACGGCTCGTCTGGACCTCGTCGCCGAGGTCGGCGTAGAGGCGTCCGAGGATCGCCTCGCGCACGCGCGCACCGCGAAGGACGTCCGTGTCGGCCGCGCCAGCGGGCTCGACGCCGTAGAGCAGGCCCGTCGGCACGATGGTCTCGACGAGCGAGGGCGGCACGCGCGGATCGAGCTCGACCAGGAGCGGTCGCTCGGCCGCGAGGCTCTGCACGTCGGGCTGACGCAGCTCGCCTTCGATGAGGTAGCCGCGGAGCGTGCTCGCGAGCGCAGGCTCGTGATCGATCAGCGCCTCGATCATCCCGGGGTACGAGAGGAACGGCATGGGCACGATCGTGACGTCGGGGCGACTCGCTTCGACCGCGCGCGACGAGAAGTAGCGGAACACCGTCTGCGGGCCGTAGGCCACGACGACCGCACGCGTGGGCAGATCGCGGTAGCGCGAGCCGTCGAACGAATCGGTGCTGTGGAAGGTGCGCAGGCTCGCGCTCGCGGCGCCCTCACGCAGCTGCCACGCGCCCGCGCCGAGCGCGACGAGCGCGAGCACCACGCCGACGATCGGCGGACGGTCGCGCGCGGTCCGTGGCGCCGGCTCCGCCTCGCCCGCCGCGAGCACGCTGACGGCACCGACGAACGCCGCCGCGAGCGCGACGAGCGCGAGCACCGACGGCATGAGGTAGCCGAGCGCGTCGGGGTTGCCGCTGACGAAGCCGAGCATCGCTCGGCCCACGACGCCGAAGAGCGCGGTCGCGAGCCACACGAGGCCGATGCGGCGCGCACCGTCGGCGCGCACGAGCACGTACGCGCCCGCCAGCGCGACGAGGAGCGTGACGACGTGGAGGTTCTCCGCGAGCGCGATCGTCACGTCCATGAGGCGGAAGACGAGCGGATCGCTCTCGAGCGCGTGCGTGGTCTGGAACGCGCGCGCGGACACCACCCAGAAGAAGCTCGAGGGATCGGTCGGGTGTCCCAGATCCATCGGCGGCTCGGTGCTCGCGCGGATCGGGAGGTAGGCGTACGTCGAGAGGCCGGCGAGCACGGCGCCCGAGAAGATCGCGATCGCCCGCGTGCCCCGCGCGCGCCACACGCGTGCGACCGTCGGCAGGAGCGCCGGCAGCGTGAGGAGCGCCATGAAGTGGTGGTTCGCGAGGCCGAGGCCGAGCGCGAGGCCCGCGTGGTGGAGCGGCGTGACGTCGAGCGTGGGCCAGCGCGCCTCGAGCGCGACGATGCGCTCGAGCACGATCGCGAGGACCATCGCCTCGAGCGCGTAGACCTCCGGCCGCACCGCCTGGATCCAGAAGCCGTACGAGAGCGTCGCGAGCCAGCTCGCACCGAGCGCCGTGGGCAGCGTGATCGCGTCGTGTCGCACGCCCTGCGCACGCAGCGTCGTGACGACCGCGCGGTGGAAGAACATGCTCGCGATCGCCGCGCACGCGGCCTGGCCCACCGCCACGCGGAACGCGAGCGGCCCGATCGGGAGGAACGCGAACGCGCGCGAGACGAGCGAGCTCAGCGGATGGCCGGGTGGATGAGCGATGTCGAGGTCGACGCCCGCCGCGAGCAGCTCGCCGCTGTCGAGCCAGAAGGCGAAGCCCGAGGCCGTCGCGACGTACGCGAAGAACGGCACGAAGCCCGCCAGCGTCAGCGCGACGCGGTCGAGGCTTCCGTCACGATCTCCGCGCACGAGCGCCATGCGGCCGCGAGCGTAGGACCGGCGCGCGGACAAGTCGATCGCGCGCACACGCACCAGCACGCGCCGACACGCGTGCCGCGGACTCGACTCACCGCACGAGCAGCGCCTCGAGCACCCGGCGCTGGGCCGCGAGCGATCGATCCCCTCCTTCGAGGAGGCCCTGCGCCGCGAGGAGCACCGTGCCGAGGTACGCACCGAACGCGACCCGCGCGCGCGTCGCGGCCTCCCCGCGCGGCAGGCCGAGCGCGCGGAAGATCGACTCGGTGTAGGCGAGGCGTCGACGCACCACCCGCGCGACGACGGGCGCGATCAGCGGATCGCCCGCGCTCGCCGCGGCCTGGAACGCGGCCTCTGCACGGAGGTGATCGAGCTGGTCGAGCGAGAGCGCGAGCAGCTGGACCAGTCGCTCGCGGGGGTCGGCGATCGCCTCGAGCGCCTCGATCACCCGCTCGGTCCCCTCGTCTTCCCAGCGCTCGAGCACGGCGCGCACGAGCGCCTCGCGGTTCTCGAAGTGCCAGTAGAAGCTCCCCTTCGTCACGCCGAGCGCCTCGGCGAGGCGCTCGACCGAGATGGCCGCGACGCCGCCCGTCGCGAGCGTGCGCACCGCCTCGTCGGTCCACGCGTCCTTGCCGAGCAGGCGGCGGCTCGCGGCGCGCGGCGCCGGCGTCTGGCCCTTCGTCGCGAGGACCTTGCTGGAGGGGGCGGCCCTCGCGGCCTTCCGGGTGGGGCGGGTTGCAGCCATGGCGGCCGGCACCATACTCGCGCGTATGGACCATACGCCAGCGTATGGAGAACGGAGACGGACCATGGCCTCGACCCTCGGCAGCGCCCTCGACGGAGGCGCCCCCTCGTCACCGAGAGGGCCGCGCGTGACGGTGGGCGCGGTGCTCGTCGGCATCGCGGCGATCCACCAGGCGGTGGGGCTCGCGCTCGGCACGGGGCTCGCCCCCGGTCCGTTCGCGTCGAGCTCGGAGGCGCCGCTCGTGCGCATGTGGCGCGCGGGCCTCTTCGACAGCGTCGGGGAGGATCCGTGGACGAACTCCGTCACCTGGTTCCTCCTCTGGGGCTTCCTGCTCGCGCTGCTCGGCGCGGTGCTCCACGAGCTCGAGCGGAGCGGCGTGCGCCTGCCCGCGAGCTTCGGCTGGGGCCTCTTCGCGACCTGCGCGCTCGGCGTGGCGCTGATGCCCGCGTCGGGCTTCTGGCTCGGCGCGATCCCCGTGGTGATGACGATCTCTCGCGCGCGCGCCTGACCGTTCCGTCGACATGCGAGAAGCTTCTGTCGACACGCGAGAAGCTTCTGTCGACACGCGAGAAGCTTCTGTCGACACGCGAGAAGCTTCTGTCGACACGCGAGAAGCTTCTGTCGCGAGAAGCTTCTGTCGACACGCGAGAAGCTTCTGTCGACACGCGAGAAGCTTGTTTCTCGGTCCCTCAGGGCTCGGGCTGCGAGGGGCGGGGCGGCAGGGACACGCGGTCGCGTCCCTCGCGCTTGGCCACGTACACGGCGCGGTCGGCGCGCTGCACGAGCGCTGCGCCGTCCTCGCCGGCGCGCAGCTCCGCGACGCCGATGCTCAGCGAGAGGTGTCCGAAGGGCTGCTCGCGCGACCAGGGCGTGTCGATCTCGGTGATCGCGCGGCGGAGCTTCTCGGCCACCTCGAGCGCCTCGGCCTCGGCGGCGTGCGAGAGCAGGACGACGAACTCCTCACCACCCCAGCGCGCGATCGTGTCGACCTCGCGCAGCGAGCCCCGCAGGCGCTCGGCGACCAGGACGAGCGCCGCATCGCCGATCGGGTGACCCGCGCGGTCGTTCAGCTTCTTGAAGTGATCGATGTCGATCATGAGGAGCGAGAGCGGATGGCCGTAGCGACGTGCGTCGGCCATCTCCCGCTCGAGGCGGTCGTTCAGGTAGCGGCGGTTCGGGAGCTTCGTGAGCTCGTCGATCGTCGAGAGCTCCTCGAGCTTGCGGAACAGCTGCGCGTTGTGGATGGAGAGCGCGATCTGATCGGCGAGCGCAGAGAGGAAGCGGCCCTCGAGCTCGGTGAGCGGATCCGTCGGCGGGCGCGTGAGCGCGATCGCGCCGATGACCTCCTCGCGCACGCGGATCGGCACGCTCATGAACGAGCCCGTGCGCGGGACCTCGTCCCAGAACGCGAGGTAGTCGGGCGCCGAGGCCACGTCGTCGATGACGATGGGCTTGCCGCGCTCGATCGCGCTGCTGGTCACTCCCGTGCCGGGCTCGAGCGCGCGGCCGAGCACGGCGTCGGGGTGCGGAAAGCCCCAGCACGCGCGCATGACGAAGCGCCCATCGCGGTCCGCGAGGAGGATCGCGAGCTCGCGCAGCTCGAGCGCAGGACCGAGACGGCCCGTGAGGCGATCGAGCACGTGATCGAGATCGAGGCTCGTGACGCTCTCGCGCAAGAGCTCGAAGAGGAGCGCGCGCTCGCGCAGGCGCTGCTCGAGCTCGGCGGTCTTCTGCGCGAGCGTCTTGTCGAGGTCGAGCTCGCGCTGGCTCTCGCTCGCGGCGCGCACCGTGCGCGTGCCGGTCGTCTCTTCGCGCAGCGTCTGGCCGAGCGGTGTCGTCTGGTCGGCGTCGCCTTCGCTGGAGGTCGTCTCGCTGCCCACATCGGCCTGCGCGAGCAGGCGATCCACGGCCGCGAGTACTCGACCGAGATCCTCGCCCTCGAGGCGCTCGGCGCGACGGCCGCGGCGACGCTCGAAGAGCGTGACGAGGCGGCCGAGGCGACGACCGAGCACCGCCGACACGACCCACAGAGACACGAGGCCCGCGACGACCGAGGCCACCATGATCCAGACGTGCACGAACGGGTCGTGGTGCCCGAGCGCGCTGAGCACGAGGCTCACGAGGCCACCGGAGGCCGCGCCCGCGGTCGCCGCGCCCGCGATCACGCGCGCGATCATCCCGCGAGACGGGACGCTCGAGGGCCGCTGCTGCGGAGCGTCGGGCTGGCCTGCCGGAGGTTCGGTCACGTGGATCGCAGTGTCTCTCGGTATGGTCGTGGTGGCCACGACGGGTCCCACCCCACCAACGCGAAAGGCCGCGCCCCGAAGGACGCGGCCTCGCGCGAGCTGCCACCGTGGGCAGGCGCCGCGTGATCGGAGATCACGCGGAGTGGGTCACTCCAGCGTGCCGCTGACGGCCGAGAAGCCGATGCCCGCCGAGATCGACTCGCAGGTCATCGGGTCCGCCGAGCTGGGGCTGAGGTCCGCGCTGTCCGTGAGGATGCCGCGCGCCGTCTCGCCGATGCCCGGCATGATCATCTCCGCGAGGGCGACGATGTCGTCGATGCGGAGCTCGCCGCCGATGTTGCCGTTCGCCATGCCGTCCTCGCTGATGTCGCCGCCGACGCGCGCGTCGCGGATCACCAGGTCGATCGTCATGCCGCTCGCCTCGAACGAGAGCGGGAGGTCGAGCGGGCCGCCCGAGAGGACGCCGCCCTCGATCGTGGCCGAGAGGCCGGTCGCGAGCGCCGGGCCCGCCTGCATCGCCCACATCTGGTCCGCCGAGACCGTGCCGCCCGTCGGCGCGCAGGGGCTCATCGCACAGCCCGCCGGATCGACGAGGAAGAGGTCGAGCGTGACGCCATCCGGGTCCGTCTCGAAGCTCTCGATGTCGTTCACGCGCACCGCGAGGAGCAGCGCGCCCGTCGAGATCTGCTCGTCGACCGTCGCCTGGACGTCGAGGTCGGAGACGAAGCCCGAGAGCAGGCCGATGAGCGAGCCGACGAGCTGGTTGTCGACGCCCGTCTCACCCTGCTCGTTCACGAAGTCCTGGATGAAGTCCTCGCAGTTGCCCGCGCCACCGTCGACCGAGACCTTGTCGTCGAGGTTGAAGCCCGGCGTGATGTTGCTCATCGCGCCCGAGGGCATCGAGGGGATCGAGATCTCGCCGACGATGTACGTCACGGAGATCGGCTCCATCGTCATCGCGGCTGCATCCGTGCCGGCGTCCGTGCCGGCGGGCGTCGTCGAGTTGCCACAACCCATCGCAGCGACCGAGCCAGCGACCACGCCGCACAAAGCAATCTTGTTGAGATTCATACCGAGAGCCTCCTCTTACGAGCCACGAACCACCACGAACGAGACCGGGGCGGGGTGCTAACACGCTTACCGACCAACGTTCAAGAGAGGTACAAGCCTAGGCGGATCCAGCGCGGGCGCGCAATCTGACAACGCTGTCGCGGTCCCGTCGGAGATCGTGCGGAACGGCCTCGGTCCTCGACGCCCGGTCCGGCTCGTCCCGACGCTCGCGGACGACCGGCGGGCACGGCAGACGGCCTGAAAGACGCGAGAACCGTGGTAGGAAACGCGCGTGCCTCGCCTCCCGATCACCGCCATGTCCCTGGTCGGCTCGATGGGCCGGACCACGGCGGAGACGCTCGCGGCCCTCGACGAAGGCCGCACCGGACTGCGCCCGTGGGCCGAGCTCGACGGGCTCTCGCTGACGCTGCCCTTCCCCACCGTGGTGGGCGCGGTGCCCGGCGCGCTGCCGGAGCTGGCGCCCGCCGATCGCGCCTACGACACACGGCTCGCGCGCATCGGCGCGATGGCCCTCTCGGAGGTGAGGCCTGCGCTCGATCGCGCGATCGGGCGCTGGGGAAGGCGCCGGATCGCGGTCCTCGTCGGCACGAGCACCGGCGGCCTCGACGCGACCGAGGCGGCGTTCCGCAGCTGGTCCGAGAGCGGCGGGCCCGAGGGCGGCGTGGTGCCGGAGGGCTACGACCTCGCGACACAGCACGACTTCAACGCCCTCGGTGAGCTCATCCGCCGCATCACCGGGATCGAAGGGCCCACCTACGTCGTGTCCACCGCCTGCAGCTCGAGCGGCAAGGTGCACGCATCGGCGATGCGCCTCATGGAGCTCGGCTTGATCGACGCCGCGCTCGTCGGCGGCATCGACAGCCTCTGCAAGATGACGCTGCATGGCTTTCGTGGGCTCGGGATCCTGTCGGACACGCACTGCAAGCCCTTCGCGGTCGATCGTGCGGGCATCAACATCGGCGAGGGCGCGGGCCTCATGCTGCTCGAGCGCGAGCACGCATCCACGCGCGCCGAGGCGCTCGCGTATCTGCTCGGCGTGGGCGAGTCGTCCGACGCCTACAACATGTCCTCGCCCGAGCCCTCGGGCCGCGGGGCCAAGGAGGCGATGCAGCGCGCGCTCGCGATGGGCGGCCTCACGCCCGAGGACGTGGGCCTCCTCATCGCGCACGGCACCGCGACGCCGCAGAACGACGTGGCCGAGTCGATGGCGATCGAAGGCGTGCTGGGCAGCGCGGTGCCGGTGATCTCGACGAAGGGCTACACCGGCCACCAGCTCGGCGCGGCCGGCGCGACCTCGGCCGTCTTCGCTGCCCACGTGGTGCGCACGAACCGCATCCCGCGATCGATCGGGGCCGAGCCGAAGGATCCCGCCATCCGGGTGAACGTGGTGGCGGACGGGCGCGCGAGCGGCGAGGTGGGTGTGGCGATGTGCAACGCGTTCGCCTTCGGTGGCTCGAACGTGTGCCTCGCGATCGCGAGCACCGACTGGGTGCGTGCGCGCGACGGTGGTGCCTCGTGAGGCCGCTCTTCCTCACCGGTCTCGCGCTCTGGGCGCCGGGCCACGCGAGCCTCGAGGCGTTCATGCAGGGCGCGCATGACCCGAGCGTCGAGGATGCACCGTGTGCATGGGTGCCGCCGCGCCTGCTCCGCGGCTCGAGCCGCCTCACGCGCATGTTCGGCGAGGCCGCCGCGCAGGCCGTGACGGCCGCGGGGCGCGACCCGAAGACGATCGCGACGATCTACACGTCGAGCTACGGCGAGATCGAGACGATGGTGCTCCTGCTCGACACGATCTTCCGCGGCGACGGCCAGCTCTCGCCGATGCGCTTCAAGAACAGCGTGCACAACGCCGGCAGTGGCCTGGGCTCGATCGGCCAGGGCAACACGGCGTTCTCGACCGCGCTCGCCGCCGGCGCGCGCAGCTTCGAGGCGGGCATGCTCGAGGCGCTCGCGCTCGTGAACGAGCGTGGCGGCGACGCGGTCGTGAGCTGCGCCGACGACGTGATCCCCGCGCCGCTCTCGCGGGCCGAACGAGGCGAGCATCCGCGCGAGGCGCTCTCGGTGGGCGTGGTGATCTCGGCCGAGCCGACCGAGCGCTCGCTCGCGCGCATCACGCGCGTGCTGGCCCTGCCGGTGCGCGCGCCGATGCCGGGCGAGGCCCTGGGCCGCGCCATCGCGCCAGGCCTGCGCAACAACCCCGCCGCGCACGCGCTGCCCCTCTTCGATGCGCTCGTCGGCGCGAGACCGCTCGCACCCGGGCACGTCGTGCCGCTCGCGTTCGACGCCGACGCGCCCTACGGCCTCGAGCTCACGCGCGACTGAGAGAGAGAAATTCCGAAGCGTCGGATCGGGCCACGGGCGGCCCCCACATCTCGAGTCTCTCTCGCTCGGCTGACCGCCTGACTTGGACGGACGCAACGGTGGCGTGAGGTCGCCGACAAGGGGGCATGACGCGGGTGCCCTACGATCAGGCGGCCAAGGCGCTGCTCCAGACGGCGCTGACCACGCTCG
>JBILLJ010000171.1:0-16649 GCA_044376125.1 Sandaracinaceae bacterium | reverse complement strand
GTCGCGCTGCGCACGACGTACGTGACGTCCTTCGGCGTCACCACGTGCGTGGTGAAGTCGTAGTCGTACCAGCGGCCGAGGAGCGGGCTCACGCTGGTCGGTGGCGCGCCGGGCATCCCGCTCGCTTCCTCGTGATCGACCTCGAAGCCGAGCGTGCCGCTCGTCGTCACGTCCTCGTACGCGACGGCCTCGCGCGCGATGACGCCGCCGGCGCCCGGCCCGCTCGTGCCCGAGTTCGTGCGGATCAGCGTGCGCTGGAGCGCGAGATCCCAGACCGTGTCGCTCGCGGGATCGGTGACCGTCACGACCGCACGGGTGTCGAGGTCCACGTACACGAAGCCCTCGCGGCTCGAGGCGTCGATCGTCAGCGCGCCCTCGGGCACGAGCGGGCCGCCGGCATCGGGGGCGTACGCGTCGGCGATGGGCCCTGCGTCGGGCGGCGCGCCCGCGTCCGCGAGCGTCACGCTGCCCGGTGCCTCGACCGGTGCCCACACGAAGCGGAGGAAGCCCGGGCTCCCCGCGCCGTCGTAGTAGCCGAGCACCTGCACCTTGAAGAAGTGCTCCTCGGGCGTCTGCACCACGTACACGACGTCCTCGCGCGGGCTGAGCGCGTGCGTCGCGACGTCGTAGCGGTACCAGTCGTTCGTGCCGTTCGTGAACGCGCTGTCGTTCGCGTCGTCGCGATCGACGGGGCCATCGACCGTGTCCTCGATCCAGCCGTCCGCGGGCGCGCGCGTGATCGCGTCGAAGCGCGAGCCCTCGATGCGCGCGACGAGGCCTCCGCCCGGGCCGGTCGCGCCACCGTTCGAGAGGATCACGAAGCGCTGGAACGCGAGATCCCACGTGCGCTCCGCGGCGGGATCGCTCGGCGTCACCGCGAGCCCCGTCTCGAGGTCGAGGTACTGCCACGCCGTGGTGCTCGAGGCGTCCACGACCGTCTCGATCGCGCCGTCCGCGCGACGCGTGTGCGTGAAGTGGCCCGAGCTCGGCGGGATCGCGCCGTCGGTCGCGACGAAGAACGCGTCCAGCGCTGGGCCCGCGTCGTCGGTCGCGGGCGCCAGCGTCGGCTGACACCCACCGATCCATGCGGCCGCGAGGCCTCCGAAGAACGCACTGCTCCCTCGCGCGAGGCGGCGTCCGCCTCGCGTGCTTCGAACCCTGGGCTCCATGTCTCGCTCCTTGCGTCGTCCTCGCGCCCTCGCGCGCGTTCCATCCATCCGTGTCGTTCACGCGCTCGCGCGCGCTCTCGTCTCCGCGCGTGCGGGCGTCAGTAGCGCCCTCGCGCCGCCAGCCAGTACGTGCGCGGCCTCAGCGCGAGGTACGCGTCGCCGGCGTCGAGCACGTTGTCGACGCCGAGAGAGATCTCGAGGTCCTGGTGCTCGCTCCGCCCGGGCACGAGCCGCTCGAGGAAGGCCCACGACACGCGCAGATCGAGCTGCGCGATCGGCTCGAGCGCGCGGCGGGTCTCGATGCCGTCTCCGTCGTCGTCGAGGAACACCACGCGGTCCATCGAGAGCGCGAAGCGCGCGTTGGCGCCCAGGCCCGTCTCGCGGTGGTCGACGTTCGCGCTCGCCGTCACGCGGTGCGCGGGTCGGTTCTCGAGCGGGCGATCGGCGGCCTGGTCCCGCGTGTCGAGGAACGCGTAGCCCGCGAGCACGCGCAGCCAGCGGAGCGGCGTCGCGGCCAGGCGCGCCTCGACACCTTGCGTGTAGGCCGCTCTGAGGTTCGCGTAGCTGAAGAGGGTCCCGTTCACCGGATCGTCCGAGACCGTGACGGTCGCGATCATCCCCTCGAGGTCGTTCCGATAGTACGCGGCGCCGAGCACGAGCTCGGGCAGCGGTGTCCACTCCGCCGAGAGGTCCACGCCGTGCGATCGCTCGGGCCCGAGCGACGGGTTCCCGTTCACGACGTAGCCGACGCTGGGGTTCTCGAAGCGCAGGAGCAGCTCCTGGAACGACGGCGCGCGAAAGCCCATCCCGTAGGTCGCGCGCAGCACGAGCTGGGACACCGGATCGAAGCGCAGGCCCACGCGCGGGCTGAGCGCGGTGCCGAACTGCGAGTCCGCGTCGAAGCGCGCTCCCACGATCGCGGTGAGGCGCACGTCCGCGTCGAGGATCGTCCAGTCGTCCTGCACGAACGGCGCGATGCGCACGCGCTGTCCGTCCGAGACCAGACGCTCGGACTCGAGGTGCTGGGCGAGCTGCTCGTAGCCCACCGTGAGGTCGTGGTCGCCGAGCCGCTGATCGAGCTGGAGCTGGAGCTGCCCGAGGTGCTCGCGGTTGTCCTGCACCTCGTCGAGCGCCTGACTCCCGCGCTGATCCTGGAGGAACTGCTCGCGGAAGAGCGAGTAGCTCGCGCGCGCCGACAAGCGCGTGCCGCGGTGTGCGTCGTAGCGAAGACCGAGGGCCGCCTGGAGCTGCTCGCCGAGCTGCACCCGATCGAAGACCGCGCCCGTCGCGTTCTCGTCGACGCCGGCGAGGCGTCGCACCACGTAGTCCGCACGCGCGTCGAGGGTCACGTCGTCCACGACGAGGCTCCCTCGTGCACCGAGCTGCCACTGATCGCGGGCGCTGCCCGAGGTGGTGACCGCGTCCGTGCGCCGGAAGGCCTCCGACACGTGGTAGCCGCCCGTCGCGCGCACCGAGAGCGGGCCTTCGCGCACCGCGCCCATCGCGCCCACGTCGAGCATCGACGCGATCGAGCCACCCGACTCGCTGAGGCCCGCCTGCACCGAGCCCTCGAGCTCGAGCGGCCGCGTGCCTCGCCGCGTGAGGATGTTGACCACGCCGCCGATCGCGTCCGAGCCGTAGAGCGCACTGCCAGGCCCGCGCAGGATCTCGATGCGCTCGACGTTCTCGATCGTGAAGCGGCCGAGATCGAGTCCGCCACCGAGGCGCCCCGGCGCACGATCCCCATCGACGAGGATCAGCGTGTACTCGGGGTCGAGCCCCCCGAGCTGGATGGCATCACCGCGGAAGCTCCGCGTGACCACCACCCCGATCTGCTCCTCGAGCAGCTCGCCCACGTCGCGCGCGCCCGAGCGATCGATGTCGGTGCGCGTGATCACGTCGAGGCGCGCGGGGCTGTCGGCCAGCGGCGTCTCGGTGCGCGTGCCCGTCACCACCACGTCGCCGACCTCGAGCTCGTCCTCCTGCGCCTCGGCGTGGCCCACCGCCGCGAGCCCGAGCGCCAGTCCAGCCGTCTGTCTCCATCTCGTCACCCGGCCCACGGTAACGAGAATCATTATCATTTGCAACGCGAGAAAACATTGCGTTCGTAGCCCCTCAGCCAAAAAGGGGACGGTCCTCCATAGTTCAAATCCGCCGCAACCCGAGGACGCGGGAGCCCACCCCGCCCTCATGGGGACGGTCCTCCATGGCTCGAATTCGTCGAACTCCCGCCCCCGCGGCCAGCGATATCGCACGTCCGCGGCGTCACGCGTGAGCGAATCCTCGGCCCCTTCGCGTCGGGCCACGGCAGAGAACGATGTCTCAGCGGCCGCCGTAGCGATTCGCTGGGCCGGGGTCACGCCCCTCGTGCACCGCCTCGGCGATCTCGAGCAGTCGTGCCGCATCGAGCCCCGAGTAGTAGCCCTCGCGCAGCACGCCCGTCGCGTCCACGAAGTACACGATCGCGTTGGGCCCGTGGCCGCACGCGCCCTGACATCCAGACTCCGTCAGCCGCACCGTGCCGCCGTCTCGGTAGTACACGACCTTGCGCTCCTCGAGCGTCTTCCACGTCGTCTCGAACACCCGCCGCGCGCCCGCACGCGCACAGTTCACGCTCGTGCAGACGAGGACGTGCGCGCGTGTCGCGAAGAAGAGCGGCTTCTGCACACCGTCACGATCGCACGGATCGGCCGCGGGGCACGCGGGCGCTCATCGCGACGCCGCGAGCCGCACGAGCGAGAGCAGGAGGAAGTTGCCACCGGGCCCGCGTGTGAAGCGGAAACGAACCTCGTCACCCACGGACAGCGTCGTCGTGTCGACCGAGGGACAGGGCGCGAACGCCATCGTCATCGCGCTCATCACGCCCGGCACGGCCTCGTGTGCGATCCGCACGAGCCCGCCGTTTGGCACGAAGCCCACGATGCGCCCCCGCACCTCGTGCACCTCCTCGGGCTCCACGCACTGCGCGCTCGCTCGGTGCGCACACAGCGCGGCCACGAGTGATCCCAGCGCGAGGAAGCCGCGCCTGCCGCGCTTCGGAGCCTCCGACGCCTCTGCGTGTCGGTCCATCGCCGTCATCGTAGCAACCCTGGTCCGGTCCCGGACGAGGGCGCGAGCGCGCCGGTTCGTGACGAAGCGCTCGCCTGGAGCGTGGGCTCTCTCACGCGCTGGGCGCGAGCCCGTGCGTACGAGCACGCTCATGCCTCGGACTCACCAGATTGGCTCCTTGTTCCTGGTGCTCGCAGCCTTTGCTGGATGCAGCGGCGGAGAAGAGGCGCCGACGCCGCCTCCCACGACACCCCCCGCGACCACGGAGGTCACCCCGCCTCCGACGACCCCGCCTCCTCCGCCGGCCACGGCGGAGCCCACCCCCGAGGCCGCCGCCGAAGCCGCCGCGAGCTCGACGCGCGATCTCATGCAGAACCACTTCGGCCGCGCCGCGAGCGCGCACGACGCCATCGTCCGCGCGGATCTCGAGCAAGCGCGCGCCGACATGCAGTGGCTCGCGACCCACGACGAAGGCATGGCCGTCCCCGAGCCGCTGCGGCCCATGTTGGTCGAGATGCAGGCCGAGGCCGCGCGCTTCGCCGAGGCGACCACGCTGACCGAAGCGGGCACCGCGTACGCGCGCACGCTCGTCCGCTGCGGCGCGTGCCACACCGCGTCGCACGGAGGCCCGGAGATCGCCCAGCCGATCCTGCCGGAGGGCGACACGCCCGAGGCGCGCATGCGCCGCCACCAGTGGGCCTCCGACCGCATGTTCGACGGCCTCGTCACCGGCAACGCCGAGATCTTCCGCTCCGGCAACGACGCGCTCACCTCCGCGCCGCTCACGCAGGCCGATCTGCCGGCGACCGCCCCTCAGCCGACCGAGCAGGTCGTCGCGCTCACGACGCACGTGCAGAGCCTCGGGACCGAGGCCGCCACGGCCACGACCGACGAGGCGCGCGCGAGCATCTACGGCCGCTACCTCGCCACGTGCGCGACCTGCCACCGCCTGCTCGAGGGCGGCACACCCGAGGGCCTGCAGCCCGTCGGCGATCCCGAGTGATCCTCCCACCACGGGGTCGCATCGTGTCTGGGCCGCGCTCGTTCATCGAGCGCGGCCCGCGCGTTTTCGTGCGTCACGTTCTCCGTCGCTCGCGCCCAGAAGGGCACGGCTCGAGCAGCCGCACAACCCAGGAGCGAGCGATGAAGACCGAGATCTGGCGATGGCTGATGGTGGCGGCGGTGGTCGTGGGCGCAGCGGCTGGCACGCACCTCTACGACAGCGCCTACGGTGGCTGCGGCTGCGGCGAGTCCTGCCCGATGGGCGGCGACTGCGGCAACCCCTGCCCCTGCGGTCATTGAACGCGTCGTCGCGCGGCGACCGGGGCGTGGTGCCAGTTCCGCAGAGGAGCACACGCGACCCGGTCTGCCGTTGCGGCGACAGACGAAAGGGCCCAGAGACACGAACGTGGATCCGAGCAGACGCGCGGCGCTGACGGACTCGATGCGACGGCTCGCGGACGGTGATCGTTCCGTGATGCCGGAGATCATTCGCGCCGTCACGCCGCCGGTCCGCGCGCTCTGCGAGCGCATGCTCGGCTCGCTCGCGAGCCCCACGGCCGAGGCGAACGACGTCGTGCAAGAGGTGGTGATCGATCTCTTCCGCCGCGCGCCCGACTTCGATCGCGACGGCGATGCGCTCTCGTGGGCGCTGACGATCGCCGCCTGGCACTGCCGCACGGAGCGCCGTCGTCGCTCGCGCTCGCGCACCTCGCCGATGCTCGACGAGCCCGCCGACGCGGCGATCGGCGCCGAAGAAGCGCTCGACGATCGGCGCCTCGCGAGCGCGCTCGAGGAGGCCACCCTCGGCCTCGGTGACAAAGACCGCGAGGTGCTCGCGGCCATCCTCGCCGGCGCCCCGCTCGATGCCGCGCTCCGCAAGCGCAAGGAGCGCATGATCGTGAAGCTTCGTCGGCTCCTCCTCGGAGATGCGTCATGACAGAGCGTCCGGATGACCCGCCCACGCCGACGCTGATGGCGCGCGCACGCCGCGCCTACGAGCTCGCGCGCCTGCGTCGCGCCTTCGTGCACGCGCTGCCCGCGCTCTTTCTCTTCGTCGTGCTCGTGCTCGAGGGCGCGCGCGACGGTGTCAGCCTCGCCGCGAGCCTCGCGATGTACCCGACGTCGGTGCTCGCGCTCTACCTCGGTCAGGGCGCAGGCGCGGCGGTGCTCCCCTCGCTCCTCTTCGGGCTCGTGCCCTTCGCGATCGTGCGCGTCGCCGAGTCCTCGGGGCACGTGTGCCTCGGCGAGGCGTGTGTGTCGTGGTGCCTTCCGGCCTGCGTGATCGGCGGAGCAGGCGGCGGCGCGCTCGTCGCGCTGCGCGGCCGCAAGGAGCGCGATCGCCTCGGCTATTCGATCGCCGCCGTCACGCTCGTCGTGCTCGCCGGCGCGGTCGGCTGTCGCTGCGCCGGCAACGCAGGCCTGCTCGGCATCGCCCTCGGCACGCTCGCCGGCACCGCCCTCCCCTGGCTCGCCCTGCGCCCCGCCTCTTCCCGCGACTGAGGCGCAACGCCTCCGAGCCGATGCTCGACGGGCTCGCATACTTGATCCCGTGTCGATCCCCTGATCACCCGCGCTACCCCGTGAACGCGTACGTCGGCGGCCCGCACGTGCAGCCCGCCGCGAAGAGGAGTGTGACGACGAGCAGGGCCCGCATGCTTCCCAAGCCTACGCTGCGCCGTGTCGCCGTGCCGCGGATCACTCCGGGGATGCGTCTTGGTCGGCGTCCTCCAGCGGTCCACTGCCACTGTCCATCTCGTCGAGCACCGCGTCGGGCAGCTCGACACCCGCATCGAGCGGGTCGACCCACACGTCCCGCCGCACGCGCGACGCGTCGAGCCCCGCATCGATAGGTGGCCGCTCGATGGGGACGTTTCTCTCCAGCTGCGGGTCGATGAGACACCCGCTCACCTCGTACGCCACGGCCGGGCGGCCGTGCCGGTCGAAGTGCTGATACACCGTCCCTCCCGCGCTCGTCGCGAGCACATACGCGCCACCGCGGCCGTCCGGCCGAGCATGAAGCGGGGCGGTTGCGGGAGGGGAGTCCTCCAGAGTGTTTTCGAACACGAGAGTGCCATTCCAGTCATAGCGGCTGATCAGTGGATGCTCCGTCTCGCGACCGACCGCGATCGTGAGCCCCCAAGCGTCGGGCGCCAGCGCGGCGGTGTAGGAGCGACCCTCACCGACGTCGAGCGGCGTGCCTCGACGTAGGTAGGCGGGCGCATGCACCACCTCACCCTCCGCGTCGATCTCCACGATGCTCCGCTCCGAGCCATCCGGATACGCCACCAGCGCGAGGATGCCCCCATTCCACGCGTACACGCGTGAGCGGTTCGTTCCGTTGTTGGCGACGATGCCCCGGAATTGGTGCCGGAACCGAATCGACCCATCGGCCTCCACGCGCGCGAAGAACGCCCCACCCGAAGGCTCGTCCATCGCCGCATAAACGACCGTCGCGTCGTCGTCCGTGACCTGTGTCCAGAGGTTGCTGCTCGTCCCGATTTCATGGAACGTCGCGAGCGCCTCCGAACGCGCCACGAGAGCGCCACTGGCGTCTCTTCGCTCCCAATGGAGCGCATCCTCCTCCGTGTCGTCGGGACCTCGGTCGTAGACGAGATAGCTCACGCCGCCGTCTCGTTCGGCCTGCATCGTCGGCGAGAAGTTGGTGTAGAGGAAGATCTCCCGCAGCGGGATGCCCTCGGCGGGTGTGATCTCGTTGCCTGTCCGGTCGAAGCCGTGGAGGCGTGCACGGAATGGGCTGCCGGACTCGGGGTCAGCGGGGCACCGTATGCTGCGAAAGAACCACAACCGGTCTCGCGTCGGAACGACCTGCTCGGTGTCGACGCCACAGGCACCGATCGAGAGATACGGCCACCGATCGTAGATGTCCTCGATCTCGACTGAGAAGGTCTCGCTCTCTTCCGGTCTCCACGAGAGGTAGGTGTAGGCGTCGAGCGGGTCGTTGGGCGGATTGCGCTGTCGGTAGAGAACGGCCCCGATCGAGCCTCGGTCCCACCGAACCGAACCCGCAGAATCGTCCCGCCGCACGATGTCCCAGACATCGAGGAACTGACCCGACGGATCGAGGAGCGTCGCCTGGACATACGTATTGTGCGTCCCGATCCGCAACCGCCCCTCGTCGTCAAGCTCACCGATCCAGTCTAGATAGCGACGCTCCGGAACAACACCGAAGCCGTCCGTATAGGTGTATCTATAGCAATTCAGCCCATCCGGCCCGACGTCGAGCCCCGCATCGGAGGCAGGCAGACTCGCGCACTCTGTGCACGACCCTAGAATGAGCGCCAGCGCGGGCCACGGACCGGCGCGACAGCCGCCCGTCACAGCCCACCACAGCCGACCGCGTCCCCACCGCAGATCGCGTTCGCCTCGAGCCCACAGAGCTCATCGCGACGCTCCAGCGGATTGCGATTGCTCTCGAGGCACTCCGGATTCGGCTCGATCCGCCCGCGTCGGTCCCGGCAACCGCACTGGTCGAGGGACACAGCGGCTCCGCCGAGCTCGAAAGTCGGTCCGCACTGGCCAGGTTGATTGACGCTCAGCGCTTGCATCGCGAAGCCGACATCGAGGAGCCTGCCGCGATGGAGCGTCTCGAACTGAGCGCGCATTCCGGGCCACACAGCTACGTTTTCGAGGCGTTCGTTCACTGCACCCCCAGTAAGCGCGGACGGGGAGCCCTCTTCGACGCCAAAGAGCGCCCCCAGCAACGGCCGCCCGCGGTGAGCGTGAGCCACATCCAACTGCGAGCCGCCATCGAGCCCTCCCTTGCGTAGGACGAGTACAGGCTACGCCCTGCACACCAACGCGATCAACTCCCGCGGCCTGACGCCCTGCGGCTGGTCGACGCCGCGTCGATCAGCGCGGCTCGAGCCTCGTGCGCAGGTCGAGCTCGGCGGCGTCGTGCTCTTCGTAGGCGCCGAGGCGGTTGATCACGTCGAGGCTCAGGTGGTGGCTCGCGACGAGGCAGAGGCCCGTGGCGACGTCGAGCTCGCCATCGAGCGTCAGCCGGCCGCGGAGTGAGGCCGTCACGCCCTGTGCGCGCGCCTCGCTCGAGACCTCGAGCTCGCGATCGAGGCTCGCCTCGCAGTGGAGCATCACGACGCCCACGCGCGCGGCCGCGGCGCGCGTGCACTGGGCGGGGTAGTCACGGGGAAGGCCCGAATTCTCGGCGAATCCGAGGATCATCCGGGGATCGTGCTCGAGGTCCGTCACGCCGCAGCTGCCCACCGGGATGAGCTCCATCGCCTGCGCGAGCTCGTCGCCGAGCACCGAGCGCGTGTCGCTCGAGAGCGGCGCCGCCCCCGACGCGTCGAGCACCTGTGTGAAGGAGAGCGGTCGATCTCCCGCCGCCGGATCGATCTCGCGCACCACGAAGTCGCCCTGCGCGTAGCGCGCGCGCTCGAGCGTCACCGCACGCGAGCCGGGGCCGTCGGGCACGGGGATCGTGATCGTCCCCGCGAGCCTGCTCGCGTTGCGCTCGCTCCGGCGGAGCCGCAGCTGCTCGCGCTCGAACGTGTACGTGCGCGCGGCGCCAGGCGAGTCGCGTTCGGGCGCCGCATTGGCCGCGGCTGCGTTGCCCACAGCGGAGTGACCAGCGCCCGAGTGACCGGACGCCGCATGGCCCGCACCACACGCGCTCGCCCCGACGGAGAGCATCGCCGCGCAGAAGAGTGCCGCACGCGGCGCACGCACGAGCGGCCCCCTGCGCGCGGCGCTCACTGCCGCTGCGTGTGGCAGCCGAAGCAACCGAATCCGTCCGGGTGCTCCTGGCTGTAGCGCTCCTCGCCGATCAGCGTCGCCATCGTCGGCGTGACCACGTCGTTCATGAACGCGTACGCGGGGCCGCCCTGCATCTGCGTCCACTGCGGCGAGCCCGGCGCGGGAAGGCGCGGCAGCTGCGGCGAGGGCATCTCGTAGTGCACCTCTTCGGCGTTGTCGCCATGGCAGAGCGCGCACGTCGAGGTCGCGAAGCGCTCCGCGTCGTAGCCGCGGAAGTCCTCGGCCGCGATCGGCAGGACGTTCGACACCATCCAGTACACCTGGTCGTCGTGGCTCATCTCGTCGAAGTCGGTCGGCGGCGGATGAACGCCGAGGAGCTCACGCGCGCTCTGCGTGCCGTGATCGACCTGCGGATCGCCTTCGTTCTCGAAGCCCTCCATGTCGAAGCCCTCGGTCTCGCCCGCGACCTCGCCGCCGCCCGAGGCCTGCTGGCCGCCCGAGCCACCGCCCTCCGAGCTGCCGCCGCCGCCACCGCAGCCGAGCCCACCGAGCGCACACGCGACCACGAGCCAGCCCAGACGCATCGAACCACCACGCTTCGTCATGGCCCGCGTTGTAACACGCTCGCCCCGCGCGCGTCCTCGCGCTCGGAGGTGCGCTGCGCTCCGATCACGGCGCGCTGGATCGCGCGTCGAGGAAGGGCGCGAGCGCCTGCCAGTAGGCCGGATGCATCGAGAGGTCGTTGTGGCCGCGGCCCGGGATCGTGGCGAGCTCTGCTTCTCGCGCCTTCGGCGCGGCCGCGGGGAGTCGGCAACTCCCCCCCATCCCCCCCTGCTCGTCCGCTCGTCGAACTCGCTCCCTCGCTGCTCCAGGGGTCTGCTCCGCAGCCCCCGCCGCAGGGCGCCCCAAGTCCACAGCCTCTCCGCCCGTCTGTCCTGTTCGCGCCTTCGGCGCGTCTCTCAGGGCCGCGAGCGCCTGCTCGGCCTCGGTGTGCGCGATCACCGTGTCGTTCTCGCCGTGGAGGAGCAGCGTCGGCACCGACACGCGCGCGATCTTCGGGAGCGGATCGAGCGCCGCATGCTCCTCGCGCGAGAGGCTCGCGGGATCGACCCCGCGGCGCCGCGCGAACGCCTCCACGCTCGTGAAGCCGCTGTCGACGATCACCGCGCGCACGGACGAGGCGGACGCGACCTCCCAGCACGGCGCGCTCCCGAGCGAGCGGCCCATCACGATCACCGGCGCACCGGCGAGCGCGTGCGCGTAGGCCAGCACGATCCACGCGTCCTCGAGCACGCGGCGCATCGTGGGCGTGCCGACGCTCTGGCCGTAGCCGCGGTAGTCGAGCACCGCGAAGCGCACGCCGCGCGCGAGGAACGACGCCGCGGCCGGATCCCAGTCGCTCACGATCTCGCCGTTGCCGTGAAAGAGCAGGAGCAGAGGGCCCTTCGTACCGTGCACGCGCAGGTGCAGCTCTCCGCCCGGCACCGCGACGCGGTGATCGACCGCGCCGCGCGGCGTGGGCCGCGTGTCCTTCTGCGGAAAGAAGAGCGAGCCGACGAGATCCTCGCGATCGAGCAGCGACATGCTCGGTGTTGTCGTCTGCACCCGGGCCCGCTGTCGAGCCTTCGACTCGGTGCCCCGTGCCCGTGCCCGACTGGATCGGTCGCAGATGCGCGACGTTCCGTTCCGTTCCGTGCCCTGTGCCCGTGCCCGTGCCCGCGCCCGACTGGATCGGTCGCCGTTGCCGGATCGTCGCGCTGCGCGAAGACCGTCGAACCCGACGATCAGCCCGCGGCCTTCTTGTAGGTCTTCCAGCCCGCGCTCTTCTGCGCGGTGACCGCCACGCGCGCGAGCTCGTCCGCGCGCTCGTTGCCTGCGTGGCCCGCGTGGCCCTCGACGTAGCGGATCTTCATGTGCGGCACCTTGGCGAGCGCGGCCTTCACGTTCGCGATGAGCTCCGGGTTCGCCTTGGCCTTCCAGCCCTTGGTGAGCACGCCGATCGAGTACTGGCTGTCGGTCTTGAGCACGATCTGCCGCGTCTCGTCGCGCAGGGCCTCCGCGGCGCGGAGGATCGCGGTGAGCTCCGCGATGTTGTTCGTCGCGCGGCCGAGGTACTCGGAGAGCTCGCGCTTGCCATCGTGCTCGTAGATGACGACGCCCAGGCCCGCCGGGCCGGGGTTGCCGCTGCACGCGCCATCGGCATACACGGTGATGCTCTCGGCGTCGGAGTGATCGGTCGCGTGCACCGAGCTGCCCGGCGCGGCCTTCGTGACCTTCGCCGCGCTCTTGGTCTTGCCTCCGGTCGAAGGCGCGCTGCTCGCCGCCGCGTCGGTCGAGGCGCCCTTCTTCGGGGCATCCACCGCGGGCGCGCAGTGATCGTCGGGCAGCACCGTCGCGTCGCTCGCGGGCGCGAGGTTCGCCGCGTTCGCGCGGTAGGCCTTTCCGTCCTGGGGCTTGTAGCGGATCTCGACGCGGCCCTCTTCGAGACGGAGCGTTCCGTCCTCCTCGCAGCGCGCGAGCACCTTCTGACCTCGGAGCACCCGGACGATCCACGGCATGAGCGCGCGCATAGCACGATGGCCCCGTTTCCGCGCGATCGGAGACGCGGTACCTTCGCGCCATGCGCCCGCACCTGCCCCGCTTCCTCTTCGCCTCCACACTCGCTCCGTCGCTCGCCCTCGCGGCCCTCGCGGGCTGCGGCGGTGGCACCGAGGCGCCCGACGCCGCGGTCCTTCCGGACGCCGGCCCCGCCGACGACACCGGCGCCGCGCCCGACGCGTTCAGCGCCGAGGACGCGCCGGCGCCGATGGACGCGCCCGCAGCGCCCGACGCGCGCAACGTCGCGCCGGATGCGTTCGCGGCCGTCGACGCGACCGCCCCCACGATGCCCGCGTACTCGTACGTCGTCTCGCTCGTCGCGGCCGACCCCGTGACCATGGGCCAGACCGCCGGTGTGAACGTGGACGAGCTCGACTCGGGCCGCGGTGGTCGCGTCGGCACGTGCGAGGAGCGCCGCCCCGACTTCGTCTCGAGCGTCACGATGCAGCCGGGCGTCGACAACCAGCTGTCGAACAGCCTGCTCTCGACGCTCACGTCGATGGGCGTCGACATCAACATGAACCTCGAGACGGCGATCGCGGAGGGCACCTTCCTCCTGCTCGTCACCGTCGACGACATCGACGACTTCGTCGACGACCCCGACGGCGTCACCGTCACGATCGCGCTCGGCGAGACCACGAGCGGTGTTCCGCCGATGGTCGATGCGATGGGCAGGCTTCGCCCCGGCCAGAGCTTCCGACGCACGATGATGCTGGGCACCGGCACCGCGTCGCTGACGGGCAACCGCGTCATCGCGCACGTGGACCGCATCCCGATCCCGCTCGTGCTCGGCGGCGCGGCCACGGCCGATCTGACGAACGCGCAGCTCAGCGTGCGCATCTCTGACAGCGAGCTCTTCGACGGCGAAGGCGGCGGCGGCCTCTCGGTCGACGCGCTCGTCGCGTTCGCCGCGATGAACGGCTTCGGTGACATCGCGCGCTCGCTCCTGCCGATGTTCGCGGATCTCCAGCCCACCGAGGCCGATCCCACCGAGTGTCTCGCGATCTCGGCCGGCTTCCGCCTCGAGGCGGTCTCCGCCAACGTCGTGCCCTGAACGAAGCCCCTCGCCCAAGTGCCCTGATCGACGCGCGCTCCTCCGAGCGCGCTCATCGAACCGAGAGCCTCCATGCCTCACCTCCGCTTCCTGCGTGGGCCCTCTGCGCTCGCGCTCACCTCGCTCGCGCTCGCGGGCTGCCCGAGTGACCCGCCGCCGGCCGACGCCGCCGTCGAAGCGGACGCGGGACCCGATGCGTTCTGGATGCCGCGGCCCGACGCGGGCCCGCCCGACGCGACGCTCGGCCCACCCACCGAGGATCCCTACAAGGGTCCTTGGGTCATGCGCCCGCACACGACGACCACGGTGATCCGCTGGGAGACACGCCTCGCGCCCACGCCGCCGACCATCGATTACCAGCCGGAGGACGGCAGTGGCGTGATGCAGAGCGCCACCGGCACGGCGACCGAGACGGAGGTCCAGCTCTCGTACGGCATCGGTCTACCGATGATCGACGAGCCCGACGTGCCAGGCACGTACTTCGTCAACGAGGTGCGCCTCGAGGGGCTCACGCCGGCCACTTGCTACACGTACGCCATCCACGATCACCCCGACGCGGCGGGCCGCTTCTGCACGATGCACGAGCCGACCGACGTGACGACGCCCATCACGTTCTACGCGATCGGCGACACGAGCCCGTACTTCATGGGCACGCTGCGCGTCTTGAACGCCCTGCCCGCGAACGAGACGGAGTTCTCGGTGCACGTCGGTGACATCCAGTACTACTCGACGCTCTTCGAGACCCAGCAGTTCTGGTTCAGCGCGATGCAGCCGCTCCTGCGCGCGAATGCCTTCCTGCCTTGCTACGGCAACCACGAGGAAGAGATCGAGCACGAGCGAGAGGACATCTACGAGCGCCTCTTCGCGACACCGGGTGACGAGGACGATCAGACGCTCTGGTATCACTACGAGTCGGGCGGCGTTCACTTCCTCTCGCTCTCGACGGAGCACGATCTCGCGCTCGGCTCGCCGCAGAACGACTGGATCGAGGCCACGCTCGACCGCGTCGAGGCCGAGCCCGGCTATCGCTTCACGGTGCTCTACCTGCACCGGCCGTTCTACTCGGTGGGTGACTACGGCATCCGCGCCGCACAGCGAGACACGGTGGAGCCCATCGTGCGTGAGCACCGCATTCCGCTCGTCTTGGCCGGTCACATGCACGCCTACGAGCGCTTCACGGTGCCCTACGGCACCGGCGCAGAGTCCTTCCAGGTCGCCTACGTGACCACGGGCGGCGGCGGATTCCGCATCTCCCCCGACACGCTGAGCGCGCACGCCGCCGAGCACCCGGAAGACGCGGCGCTGCGCGTCGCCGCGCACAACTTCATCCAGGCGATGCAATTCGAGATCACGCGCG
The DNA here is from genome assembly GCA_044376125.1 of Sandaracinaceae bacterium. Lineage (GTDB taxonomy): Bacteria > Myxococcota_A > Polyangia > Polyangiales > Sandaracinaceae > JAFLCL01. The sequence continues at coordinate 1,687 of JBILLJ010000171.1, read as the reverse complement.
CGCCCGACGGCACGGACCGCATCCGCGGGCTCTGCGCCGACGACACGGGGATGGAGCGCGACGCCTTCGAGATGACCTGCACGCCGGTCCCCGGCGCCGGTCCTCGCTGCACGATCGACTGACCATCGACTGACGTCGACTGACCCTGATACGAGGCACCATGGCAAACCCCACTGCGACTCTCGAGACCTCACTCGGCACCTTCACGGTCGAGCTCTTCACCGACCGGATGCCGATCACTGCCGGCAACTTCGTCGAGCTGGCCAAGAGCGGCTTCTACGACGGCCTCCACTTCCACCGCGTGATCCAGGGCTTCATGTGCCAGTTCGGCTGTCCCTACAGCAAGGACCCGAAGAGCCCGCGCGCCGGCACGGGCGATGGCCCCAAGGGCACCATCAAGGACGAGCACCCGGCCAACGCCAAGATCTCGAACGAGCCCGGCACGCTCTCGATGGCGAACACGGGCGCGGCCAACAGCGGCAGCTCCCAGTTCTTCATCAACACGGCGCACAACGACTTCCTCGACTTCTTCACGCCCGGCGCCTCCAAGCACCCGGTCTTCGGCCGCGTGATCCAGGGCATGGACGTGGTGAAGAAGATCGAGAGCACCCCGACCGACGCCGATGACCGCCCCCGCACGCCAGTGAAGATGATCAAGGTCACCGTCCAAGGCGCCTGAAGCGACGGGGAAGCGACGGGGTCACTCCCGGCCTTGCAACCCCCCGAAAACACTGGGCTGACGGGCGTCCGTTGACGCGTGCCCATCCTGGGCCCGACTTCCGAGAGGAAGCCGGGCCTTTCGCTCTCGCGGCCTCCTGAGCTCCGTACGTCGAGACGACCCACGCAACACGGGACGACCTGGGCCGACGACGCGGCTCGTCATGGCCCGCCGTCGTCACTTCGCGCCCGATCAGGACCTGGTCCACGTCTCGTTCAACAAGCCCCCGCCCTACATCCTGATGGACGCCTCGTTCAGAATCGCATCCGCCTCGGGATGGATCACATCACTCCGCGAACGCGATCGCGGCCGTCGGAACCGCACTATCGCCGCCGCACTGGGAGACCCCGGGATGCAATCCCGGGGCGGTGAGACCGCTTCACGCGACGTGGCAAGCCCGCCGAGCGGGCTCGGTCCTGCGACTCGACCCAACACCGCTGTCGTCCGACGAGGACGGCGTCACTCGCGTCGTGAGGACGCGGACGTCGTGTCGGTGCATGTTGCGTTCGAACGTGACCGCGAGGTTCGAGTGCTCGCGACTCCCCTCGACCCTGCCGGGCGCATTCGTGGAGACGTGATCGCGAGCGGCGACAGTCTCGTGCTCGGTGACCGTGCTCGTCACCTCACGCGGCCAGGGGCATGGCATCCATCGTCGTTCCGTCGAGCGCGAGGTGGATCCTGAGCCGGCGACCGGAACGCGGAGTGTTTCTCGACGTAGGGCGGGGGCTCGTCCCCCGCCTCCTCACACCGTCCGCCATGAGCCCTGATACAGCCGGATCCGCCGCTGCGTGGCTGTGCGGTGTGGCGTACACCGCGGCGGGGGACAAGCCCCCGCCCTACATCCTGATGGAGGTCTCGAACGGAATCGCGTCCGCCTCGGGATGGATCACATCACTCCGCGAACGCGATCGCGGCCGTCGGAACCGCACTATCGCCGCCGCACTGGGAGACCCCGGGATGCAATCCCGG
>JBILLJ010000289.1:0-4801 GCA_044376125.1 Sandaracinaceae bacterium | reverse complement strand
CCTTCGACCAGCCGCGCGGCATCGCGCACGCAGCCGCCGAGGTCGAACGGTGCACGCTCGAGCTCGAGGGCGCCGCTCTCGATCTTCGCCACGTCGAGCACGTCCGCGATGAGCGCGAGCACGTGCTGCGGGCGCCCTCGACGTGACCGCGCTGAGGCAGCGTGAGGGAAGATCGGTCGAGGAGCTCGAGGTAGCCCACGATCGCGTTGAGCGGCGTGCGCAGCTCGTGCGTCAAGGAGGCCAGCACCTGCGTTCGCTCGGCGATCTCCGTGTCGCGCTGCAGGCGCTCGGCTTCGCGCAGGCGCGCGCGCAGCTGTACCTCGCAGGCCTGTGCGCTCGTCGCGTCGACGCGCGCCCGCTCACGCTCGAGGTGCGCGCGCTCGGCCACGATCGCGTCGAGGGTGCGCCGCACCCGAGAGACACCGAGCGCCAGCGTGAACGCCGCCACCCCGAGCCAGACCATTGCCTGCACGTCCAGCAGATGGCCGCCCGGAATGAAGAGCCGGTAGGCGAGGTCGAGCGCACCGGCGGTGCCAGCGACGGTGAGCACGATGCTCGCATCGACGGCGAGACTCGCGAGGAAGAGAACCAGGAGGAGATGACGGACGACAGGGACATCGCCGTCGGAGACCTCGTGGAGGAGCACCGGGAAGCTGGCCAGGCTGACGGCCATCGCGTGGCACGTGAAGCGTCGCGCGCGTGCGCTGCGCGCCATCGCGTACGGCACGGCCACGAGCGTGGACCCGACGACGACGGTCGCGAGGAGCCGCGCGCCGCCGGGGCCCTCGAGGCTCCCGCGGCTCGCGGCCAGCACGACGAGGATCGCGAGCGCCCACTCGAAGAGGACCAGGCGCTCGAACCACGCGCGGGCTCGCTCGAGCATGACGTCCGTGCGGAGCGCGCGGATGGGCGCGAGCGGCGGGACGGAGACCGCCGCATCCGGCGGGACGGTCACGGCGCTCCCGTCGAGCCGATCTGCGCGACGGGATCCGCGGCTGGGCCGACAGACTCACCCGTGAACCAGAGCGCGGCCATCCCGATCGAGATGACCGCGAGCCACGCGCCCAGACACGCGAGCATACGCGGGTCGTCCAGAGCCCCGTGTGCGTGGTCGAGCGATTCGGTGCCTTCGGAGTGCGGGCCCATGTGACAAGCTCATCGTTCGAGGCGCCCCCGAACCTGAGGCTCGACACGATCGTCACGCGCGATCGACCGCTCGAGCGGGTCGGCCCGTCAGGGAGCGATCTCGAGGACGAGCGAGCCCTCGCCGTCGATGGGGCGGCAGCGGGCTTCTCGACACCCGTACGCCTCGACCCGCGCGCGGAGCACGGTCGTGCCCGTCGCGCGCGCGAGCACGGGGATGCGCAGGCGCGCGTGGACCTGACCGTCGGCGTCCTCGAGCACGTCGGCATCGATCGAGAGCAAGCGCCCCCGCACGACCTCGACGGCCGGGCCGTCCGACGTCGGTGCGAGCATCCACGGCCCGCGCGCCCCGCCGCGCAGGCGCACGTGGGCGACGATCTCGAAGGGATCGCCGACCCGCACGGGCGCGCTCGGTGCCTCGAGCGAGACCTCCACCGCGGCCTCGGGCGCGATCGCCCGATCCGCGCGCACGAGTGGCGTCGCGTGTGTCGGGGCCAGGACCACGAGCGCGAAGAGCAGGGCTCGGCACACGCCCCGCACGCTGGGCGTGCCGCTCGGACTGCCGCCCAGACATCCGATCCGGATTCCTGGGATCATCGGCGCCTCCGGCTCATCGGCGCATCGTACGCGCCTGGGCGTGATCCGTGAGGGCCGATCCGCGGTATGCCTGCCCTCGCATGAGCTCCTCGTCGATCCTGGTCCACAAGTTCGGCGGCACGAGCGTCGCGGGCGCCGACCGCTACCGCAACGTCGCGCGCATCGTGGCGGGCGCGCCCTATGCGGAGCACGCGGGTGCCCGCCGCATGCAGGGCGTCGTCGTGTCCGCGATGTCGAAGGTCACCGATGGCCTCCTCGATCTCGTCGCGCGCGCCAAGCAGCGCGACGACACGTACGTGGCCGCGCTCGAGGCGCTGCTCGGCCGGCACCGCGACACCGCGACCGAGCTCCTGCCGCCTGCGGAGGCGGAGCGCCTCGCGGGGATCTTCGCGCGCGACGGGCGTGATCTCGCCGACGTCCTGCGCGCCGTGTGGCTCGGTCGCGGCGCCTCGGAGCTCACCGAGGAGCTCGTGTCGGGCTACGGCGAGCTCTGGTCGGCGCAGCTCTTGGCCGCACACCTCGTCGCGGAGGGACACGACGCCGCGTGGCTCGACGCGCGCGAGGTCCTCGTCGTGTCGCCGAGCGGCCAGAGCACGACGAGCGAGAGCGGACCGCGCATCGACTGGGCGCTCAGCGAGAAGCGCCTCGGGGACTGGCGCGCCGCGCACCCCGCGAAGCTCGCAGTGATCACCGGCTTCATCGCCGCGACGCGCGAGGGCGTGCCGACGACGCTCAAGCGCAACGGCTCGGACTTCTCGGGGAGCATCTTCGGCGCGCTGTTCGGCGCCGAGGAGATCGTGATCTGGACCGACGTCGACGGCGTGCTCTCGGCCGATCCGCGGCGCGTGCCGGAGGCCGTGGTGCTCGAGGCGATGAGCTACGACGAGGCCTGCGAGCTCGCGTACTTCGGCGCGAAGGTCCTTCACCCGCGCACGATGGAGCCCGCGATCGCGCGCGACATCCCGATCCGCATCAAGAACACCTTCGCGCCCGAGCGGCCGGGCTCGCTCATCGCCTCGCCGCGCCGCCTCGAGAACCTGACGCGCCGGGCCGTCGCGGGCTTCTCCACGTTCGACGGCATCGCCCTCGTGAACCTCGAGGGCAGCGGCATGATCGGCGTACCGGGCGTGGCCGAGCGGCTCTTCGGCGCGCTGCGCGGCGCGGGCGTGTCGGTGGTGCTGATCTCGCAGGGCAGCTCCGAGCACTCGATCTGCGTCGCGGTGCCCGAGAGCCACGGCGGCGTCGCGCGCGAGGTGATCACGCGCGCCTTCGCGCCCGAGATCGGCGAGGGTCTCGTCCAGCGCGTGGAGCTGGTGCCGGGCCAGACGATCCTCGCAGCGGTCGGCGACCAGATGGCGCACACCCCCGGCGTCGCCGCCACGTTCTTCTCGTCGCTCGCGAAGGCGGGCGTGAGCGTGAGGGCCATCGCGCAGGGCAGCTCCGAGCGGAACATCTCCGCCGTCGTGGATCGTGCGGACTCGACGCGCGCGCTCCGCGCCGTGCACGCGGGCTTCGTGCTGAGCGATCGTGTGCTCTCGGTGGGCCTCGTCGGCCCCGGGCTCGTGGGCAAGGCGCTCCTCGCGCAGCTCGCCGAGCAGGCGCCCGTGCTCCGCGAGACGCTGCACATCGACCTCCGCCTCCGCGCGGTCGCCGACAGCAAGCGCATGGTGCTGAGCGAGACGGGCCTGTCTCCGGAGCGCGCGCTCATCGCGCTCGACGCGAGCGCGACGCCGCTCGATCTCGACGCGCTCGCGGCCCACGTGCGCGCGCCGCACCTGCCGCACGCCGTGATGATCGACGCGACGGCGAGCGAGGAGATCGCCGCGCGCTACGAGGGCTGGCTCGCGGCGGGCCTGCACGTCGTGACGCCCAACAAGCGCGCGGGCGCAGGGCCCCTCGCGCGCTACCGCACGCTGCGCGCGCACGAGGCGCGTGGTCGCTCGTGGCTCTACGAGGCCACGGTGGGCGCGGGCCTCCCGGTGATCGCGACGCTGCGCGATCTGGTGCGCACGGGCGACCGTGTGACGAAGGTCGAGGGTGTGCTCTCGGGCACGCTCTCGTACGTCTTCAACGTATGGGACGGCACGCGCCCCTTCTCGGATGTGGTGCGAGACGCCAAGGCCCGCGGCTACACCGAGCCCGACCCGCGCGACGATCTCTCCGGCATGGACGTGGCGCGCAAGCTCGTGATCCTCGCGCGCGAGATGGGCGTCGGCATCGAGCTCGCCGACGTCGAGATCGAGAGCCTCGTGCCCCAGGCGCTGCGCCGTGATTCGGCCGATGGGGGCGTGAGCGCGACCGAGTTCCTCGAGGCGCTCGCGCAGCACGACGACGCGATGAAGGCGCGGCTCGATCGCGCGAGCGCCGAGGGCGCGGTGCTGCGCTACGTGGGCGTCGTGAGCGCGGACGGCCGCGCGAAGGTCGCGCTCCTTCCCTACGCGAAGAGCCACGCGTTCGCGGGCCTCGCCGCCACCGACAACGTCATCGCCTTCTCGAGCGCGCGCTACGCGAGCCAGCCGCTCGTCGTCCGCGGGCCCGGCGCCGGCCCCGAGGTCACGGCGGGCGGCGTGTTCGCCGACCTGCTCCGCCTCGCGACCTCGCTGGCCTGATCGACGTCGCGCGCGGCGGTCGTGCGGCTCCGCGCGACGGCCCAGAGCGTCGCGTCGCACGTGGCCTCGAGGTGGGTGAGCTGCGGGTTGTGGCCCGCGTCCTCGAGGGTGACGACGTGGGCGTCACGCATGTCGGCGACCAGCGGCTCGCGGCGCGCGTGGACGATCACGGTCGGCGCGCGGAGCGAGATCCAGGCATCGTGCGCGGCGGCACGTGACGCAGGCCCGACCGCGTCCGCGAGCGCGCACGCGTGACGCGAGGCAGCACCGCGCCGTGCGAGCGAGACGAGCGCGCTCTGCGTGGCCGCTTCGACGCCCGGCCCGCCCGCTCCCTCCGCGAGGAAGCGCGCGCGGAACCGCGCGGCGTCGAGACCACCGAGCACCTGCGCGACGAGCGGGGACAGGCGCAGGGTCCAGCTCGCGGGCGCCGTGAGGAACGCAGGCGCGACGAG
>JBILLJ010000288.1:0-4816 GCA_044376125.1 Sandaracinaceae bacterium | reverse complement strand
CGATGAACGACATCTCCTCCGACAAGTCCCTGGTCCGGGGGTTCTTTGGACATCCGGCCGTCGCCTACGTCAAAGAAGCTCTTTCGTGGTGACTTTGTGATCTCCAACTTCCGCAATCATGAGTATGTCCCCCCCGAACCCGCTGCTGCGGAGCGCGGGCACCCACCGACCGAGCTCGTCTGCCTCAGTTAGGAAACCCGGCACGACCACGATGGCGTGTCCACCGCGCCCTGCGGCGAGTAGTCGCAGCTTCATGTCGTCATCCTCGCCTCGCGCGGCGAGCTTCGCATCTGATTCAGCCGGCGACAAAGGGCAACGGCGGGGCGAGCGCGGGCATCTCTCACCCGCCGAGCGCGGTGAGGGCTTCGGCCTCGGCGCGAGCCTCGGACGCCGGGTGGTGAAGCTGAGCTGGCTGTAATAACCTGCGTACGTACAGCGCTGGAGGTCCCGTGATCAAGAAGCTCACCGCCATTGGAAACAGCCTGGGCGTCGTCATCGATCGGCCGATCCTGGATCTGCTCGACATCACCAAGGACACCCCGCTCGAGCTGAAGACCGACGGCGAGGCGCTGATCATCCGGCCCGTGAAGCTCTCCAAGAAGGCGCGGGTTCGAGAGTCGGCGGGTCGAATGATGTCGGTACACGAGGGCACGCTGCGCAAGCTCGCGCGATGAGCTCGGGTCCGATCCTCTGGCGGCTGGGTCGATCGTGATGGGATCCACGACGGTCACAGGGACACGCGCAGCCGGCATGCTCTCCCGCCGCTACGACGGGGCTGAGCCGCGGGCTGGGGCCGCCCGCGCGCTGCCCTCACCCAGCCCTCGGAGCACGTCCTCCTCCGCGCGCGCGATCTCCGCGCGCACGCTCCGCAGCCACACGCGCTGAGGAGCGTCCGCGGGCAGCGTGTGGATGCGGGGCTCCATCGCGTCGGCGAGGCTCCGGAGCTTGGTGGCGCGCTCGAGGATCGCGAGGCGCGCGTCAGCGTCGGCGACGAGAGCCTCGACGTCGACCGGTGCGGGCGGCGGCGTGGGCTCGGGGACGGTCCCGAGCGCGCGCGGCGGCTCGATGGGATCGGGGTCGCGCTTCCTCCTGCCCGTGATCGTGTGCCGGCTCGGAGCACCCTGGGCGATCGGAGGTAGCGGCGGCGGCTTGGGCTTGGGTTGCCCGGCGTGCACTCGGGCCCAGAAGCCGGGCGGGGGGACTGGCACGTCGAGCTTGCGGGCGATCTTCGCGAGGGCGGTGCTCGTGATGCCGAGCTCGGCGGCGACGTGCGTGGCGGGGCTCGACCAGACTCGGCGGTAGAGGCCCTCTCTCGTGACGGTTCGAGTCGACGGCTCCCGCGGCTCACCACTATCGACGATGCCATTGGGAAATCCTGGGTCGAATTGGCGCTCTGATCGCCTCGAACTCCCAGTGATCTCGGGCTCGCGATCACCTTTCAGGTTCCAGCGGGGTAACACTCGTGCGGGTTCAAGTCCCGCCTTCCGCACTGTTCGTTCGAGAGTGCCCGCCTCTGGCGGGACGAGAGAGTTCGGGGAGCTGCGACCACGGTCGCAGCTCCCGAGTTCGTTTCGGGTGCACACGTGGGGATGGATCGCGGCGCAGTCGTCGCTGCGCGGACTGCTGTGTGCGAGGACGCGCAAGAGCGCGGGAACGGCGCGGCCTCGTGGTGGCGCGCGTCGACCGGGTGGTCAGAAGCGGGTCAGCGGCGCGAAGACGATGCCCGCCGAGCCGCCCGAGGGCTGGGGCGGATTCGCGACGACGAGGCCCACGACCAGGCCGGCGATCGCGAGGGCGCCGAGGCCGACTCCGACCCAGAGCAGTGGCTCCTCGTGGAGCGGAGTGCCCGACTCCGTGGCAGACACGGGCACGCTCGGCGCGGCGTCGACCACGAGGCGATCGCCTGCCGCGAGCGCGACCGTGGACTCGAACGGCGCGAAGCCTGCGCGCGTGACGCGCACGCGGTGCTCGCCCGCGCTCACCTCGCGTTCGACACGGCCCTGCCCGGCAGGCTCGCCGTCGAGCTCGATCACCGCGTCGGCCGTGTGCGCGTCCACGGTGAGCAGGGCGGGGGCCGCCACGAGCTCCACCGAGAGCGCCACGTCCGTCGGCGCGAGCGTGCGGCGCTGCTCGGTGTGCCCGGGCGCCGTGACGACGAGCGCGTGCGGCCCGGGGTCCAGCGGAATCGCGCGCGGAGAGCCCGTGCCCTCGACCACCGCGCCATCGACCTCGACGCGCGCCGTGGCCGGGCTCACGGCCAGCGCGAGCGTGCGAATCGCGTCACGCGCGGCGGCGCGCAGTCGCACGATGTCCCCCGCGATGCGATCGTCGACCTCGCTGCGCGCCTCGAGCCGCTCGACCATCGCGAGCGCCTCGCGTGCGCGCCCCAGACGCAGGAGCGTCGTGGCGAGGTTGAACTCGGTGACGGCCCGGGGGACGAGCGCCTCGGACGCCTGGAACTCGAGCAGCGCCTCCGCCCAGCGCTCCGCTTGCGCCTGGCGGCGACCCGCCTCGAAGTGAGCGCGCGCCTCCGACTCGGAGGAAGGGGCCGAGTCGGACGAAGGGGCCGAGTCGGACGAAGGGGCCGAGTCGCGGGACTGGGCGGCACTGCGCGCCGAGAGCGAGCAGACGAGGCTGACGACGAGCAGCGAGGCCCACGCGCGTCGGAGTGTCGTAGGGGCGAGTCCCATTCAGTGCTCCAGGTGCACGAGGCCACTGCCGACGACCGTGCGTGCGTCGAAGAAGAGCCCCGATCCGGGGAAGAGAGGTGCGACCCACAGGCCTCCATTCGAGTCCGGGGCACAGGCAGTCACGTCACCGTCGACGCTCGTGCTGGTGAGGACCCACTGGCCGGCAGGGGACATGGGTGGTCGGAGCCCGGCGACGACGACGCGGAACCCCGAAGGTGCGCTCATGCCGAAGAAGCTCGAGACGACACCGGAGCGCGTGCCGCGGGGCGTCTGACCACACACCGCGACGTCGGGCTCGCGACCCACGAGATCGAACGACGCGAGGCTGCCATCGTCGATCTGGAGGCGCGCGTCGTCGCCGTCGGCGAGGCGGCGTGAGCCGAGCGCCAGACGCGGCCTCGCGCGCGCGGGGGAGACCTCTGCGCCCGCGGCGTCGAGCACGCGGAACGACGTCGCGCCGCCCGCATCGAGCGCCGCGAGCACGACCGCACGATCGCCACTTCGGGTCACGTCGAGCGTGAGCGCGCCATCGGAGATCTCGGGCACCTCGACGATGCGGCGCGCCCAGAGCCGCGCTCCGCCCGAGTCGAGACGCAACACATCGATGCTGTAGGAAGGGCCCCCGGCCCCACAGCCCGAGCCGAGGTTCGCGTCGCCCGAGCCGACCGAGGCGAGGCCGACGAGATAGCCGCCTTCGCCGTCGCTCGCGAGGCGGAGCCCACCTCGCTGGACGGCGCCCAGGCCCACTCCACCGCCCGGCACGGGCGCACTCTCCCCCAGCGCGAAGCGCACGACGGCCGCGCGCGGATCGGGACAACCCGAGAGCGAGATCGACCCCATGAGCGGCATCGCGCCGAGCTCGATGGCGACGTTCACGACACTCGCCGAGCCCGCGACCACGTCACTGCAGTAGACCTCGTCCCCGGATTGGAGGCGAGTGACACCGCGACCGCGACCGCTCGCGTCGAGGTCGACGACGTACGTGCTGATGCCGTCGAGCGCGCCCATCTCGGGGAGATCCCCCGGCGTGAGCGGACCATCGTGCCAGCCGCAGACGACGATGTGATCGCCGACCCAGGCTGCGCCGCCGCCCGAGAGCGATCCCTGGATCGCGAAGGTCCAGCGCGGACTGAGCATGCCATCGAGCCGCGCGACCAGCGTCGTGGGCAGGGGTGAGATGGGCTCCGTGCCCCCGAACAGGATCGTGTTGGGTCGCACGTCGAGCACCACGACGACGTCGCCACTGCTGGTGTCGGGGAGGATCTCGCGGACGATGACGTCGACGGCGAAGTCGCGCGCCGCGCTCACCCGTGTGGGCCTCGGAAACTCGAGCTCACCGGTGCCCGAGCCCGCGTCGACGGACGCATCCGGCGTGCTCGAGCCACCGGTGTCGCGCACGGCCGCGTCGCGCGGTGCGAGCTCGTCTCCCGGCCGCACGGGCTCGAGCTCGCCGACGTCGATGTCGGGCGACTCACAGACACCGTCGATGCAGGTCGACTCACCCGTGCAGGCCACGGCAGCGCAAGAGGCCGAGAGGAACACGGGCACGGCGAGCGTGAGCCCCTCTCCGAAGCCGGTCCGGACGACGCGGGTGACGCTCACGCTGCCGTCCTCCGCGCGCGCAGACACGGTGATCTGCACGCGCCGGCGGACATCCCCGCGCGGCGGGACGACGCCGAAGGAGAAAGGCAGGACCACCTCGCCGGACGCGCCCACGCGCAGCGTTCGCATCAGCGCCGGTTCGGTGGACGGGAACGCTCTGACCTCCACGTCGACGCTCGCGATGCGCTCGGCCGGAAGATCCGAGCGGACGACGACGAGCAACTGGGTGACCGGGGAGCACGCTGGAAGGACAGCCCCGAAGAGCGTGGCGAGGAGCCCCATCAGCAAACGAGCGCGCATCAGCTCGACCTCCCCACGTCACGCAGGGCGACCTTCTTCGGACTGGCCTTCTCCGGACTGACCTTCTTCGGACTGGCCTTCTTCCGCGCCCCTTCGGCCCGGGCGAGCGTGTCGGCGAGCTGGGGGTGCTTCTTCGCGAGCGCCTCCAGCTTCGGGCGCACGCGAGAGAGCGTGTAGGCAGTGATCTCGCAGGTCTTGCTCTCGCGGATCACGTGCCGCGCGAC
>JBILLJ010000170.1:0-16787 GCA_044376125.1 Sandaracinaceae bacterium | reverse complement strand
CCCCCGCATCTGCGGCTGAACCTCGTCCCTCTCCGCTCCTCCGCGACCGCGTTGCGGCGCACCGAGACTCGCATGACCCGAACCAGGACCCTCCTCACCCTCTCCCTCCTCGCGCCGTCGCTCGTCGCGCTCTCTCTCGTGACGGTGGCGCCCTCGCGTGTGGCCGCCCAGGCGACCGGGCCCACGCCCGAGGAACAGGGGCAGCTGCCGGATCAGAACGCACAGAGCGTGCAGACCGTGCAGACCACGAGCGCACACGTCGCGGCCTCCGGTGGCCAGGAGCGCGTGTGCGAGGACGGTCAGGACGAGGACGGCGACGGCATGATCGACTGCGCCGACGCGGACTGCTTCGACGCGGCGAATTGCCAGGCGGGTGGCGGCGAGGAGCGCACCGATCGTGCGTGCAGCGACTGGGTCGACAACGACGGCGATGCGGCCACCGACTGCGACGACCAGGACTGCCAGGTCGAGCACATCCGCGTGTGCCGCGGCAGCTGGCGCTCGAGCAGCTCGAGCACGACGGCGACGGCCAGCGAGGTCGAGGACTTCCCCGAGCTGCCCGAGGGCGCGACGAGCGCCGAGGATCTGATCGGCCAGGGCGGCGACCGCGACGGTGAGCGCAGCGATCAGACCTGCTCGGACGGCGTCGACAACGACGGCGACGGACGCACCGACTGCAACGACTTCGGCTGCCGCTTCGACCCCGACATCTCGGTCTGCCAGGCGCAGCCGGGCATCCGCTTCTCGGTCGTCGGCGGCGTCGGCGGCTCGGTCCAGCTCAACTACAACCAGGACGGCTCCGACGCGGGCAACATCCCCGAGGCGCGCTTCACGCTCCTGCAGCTCCGCGCGCTCGGCCCGATCCCGTTCATCCAGAACTCGTTCTTCCTCATCCAGATGCGGGCGGACGAGCAGCTGCGCGTGAACTTCGTGATGTTCAACATCCCGATCGGCACGGGCGGCCACTACTTCAGCCTCAACAGCGGCTCGGGCCTGCTCACGACGGCCTTCGTCATGTCGGCCGCGAACTACCCGCTGCTCACACCGCCCTTCTACGTCGGCAACATCGCCGAGCCGGGCAACGGCTTCTCCGTCGAGGTCGGCGGCCCGCTGCCCGATCTGTCGAGCATCCTGCGCTACCGCGTGTTCGCGGCCGCGGGCTCGGGCCAGGGCACGGGCAACGTCGGTGGCCGCTTCTTCTCGAACGACGACCGCAACTTCGCGTGGAGCGGCGGCGCGCAGTTCCTCCTCGACGCGGTGGGCCGCACCGATCGCTTCGACAGCCTCTTCGTGTACACGCCGAACCCGCTGTCGTTGCAGTTCACGGCGGGCGCGCGCTTCGACCAGCGCCCGAACGAGCGCGGCATCCTCTGGCAGGGCGGCTTCTTCTTCCGCTACTGGCACATCCTGCTTCGCGGCGACTACTTCGGTCGCTACGTCTTCGACTACAACGCGCAGAACACCGCGTACAACGTGTCGCTGTCGTTCCTCATCGTGCCGCGCGTGCTCATGCTCGCGGCCGACGTCGGCGGCCTCTACCGCAACGCCGAGTACCAGAACCTGCCGAGCGGTGATCGCACGCCCAGCGGCGTGACCTACCAACCCGAGCAGACGAACTGGCGCGTGGGCCTCACCTGGTTCTTCTGGCGCCGCACCGGCATCGCCTCGCTCGTGTACGGCGAGACCTACCGCGAGTTCGATCCGGGCAACCCGCTCCGCTTCCCGACCGAGCGCCTGCTCCAGCTCGAGGCGAGGTTCCGGTTCTGATGCGCACCGTCGGCACGCACGCACGCAACCTCGCGAGCCGCGTCGGCGGAGCGCTCGGCCTCGTCACGATCAGCCTCGTCGGCGCGGGCTGTCCGTACCAGCCGGTGATCGGCGAGCCGTGCGCCTACGACCCCGCCGTCGGCAACTGCTTCGACGCCGATCGCACCTTCCACTTCGACGACGCGCGCGTCGATGCGATCGACCTCGCCTCGCTGCCGCAGGCTCCGAGCGCGTGCCGCGATCCGGTGCGCGGCACCGTGATGCGCGTGGTGGACGGGGACACCTTCGACGTGATGGTCGATGGCGAGAGCGTCGCGACGCGCGTGCGCATGATCGGCGTCGACACGCCCGAGACCTACGTCGAGATGGGCTACCCGCACTGCTACGGTGCGGACGCGAAGCTCTTCACCGAGGAGCTCACCGGCCGCCGCGTGGCGCTCAGCTTCGATCGCGGCTGCGACGACGGGAACATGCGCACGCTCGCCTACGTCTGGCTCGGGCCGCGCGAGAACGACTCGTGGCAGCGCCAGCTCCTGCGACGCGGCTACGCGCACGAGCTCGTGATCTCGCCGAACGACTTCCTCGAGACGACGTACCTCGGCGACGAGGCGATCGCGATGGCCGAGATGCGCGGCCAGTGGCTCGAGTGCCGCTGACTCGCCCGAAGGCCCGCGCCCGCGATCACTTGCGCTTCTTGGCCTCGATGGCGGCGCGCGCGCTCTCGACGACGTACGCGAAGTAGGGCTCGAGGTCGGGGTGCTTGGTGCCCTCGGGGAAGAGCAGACGCTCCTCGATGAGCGGCAGCGCGTGCGCCGAGAGCACCATGCGCGCGAGGTGCTTGGCGTCGGCCTGCCCGATCTGCCCCGACTCGACGTAGTGCCGGAGCAGGATGTTCGTGAGCTCGTTCGAGCGCTCGACGAACATCTCGCGCAACCGCGGGGTGAAGCTGCGGTTCTCGGCCGCGAGCGCGAACATGAAGCGCACGAAGAGCGGCCAGTCGGTCTGGTCGTAGAGGTAGCGTGTGTAGAGGCTGAGCGTCGCGGGCAGGTCCGCGATGTCGGCCGGCACGTACGGCTCGCCCTCGATCATCGTCGCGGCGCCACCGATGCCGAAGTAGTCGAGGATCTGCTCGACCAGCTCGTCCTTGCTGCGGAAGTAGTGGTAGAGGCTCGGCTGCCGGATGCCGAGGCGGCGCGCGAGCTCGCGCAGCGACGCGCCCGCGTAGCCGCGCTCCGCGAACAGACGCAGCGCTTGGGCGAGCACCTCGCGGTGCCGCTCGGGGTAGTGGTGGCCGCCGGGCTTCGGCAGTCCCTCGATGGGACGAGCGCCGTTCATCGCGAGGCCGAGAAGGATACCCCCAACGACTCTTCGCCTCGATTCTTTCTCGCTCTCGGTGCCGGCCCGGACGCCTCGCGGCGGGGTGAGCGCAGCTCACCCCAGGAGCGCGCGAGAAAGCGAGGCTTGGCGAGCGTCGAGCCGGGGGACCGGGGATGCCCCCGGCCGCGCCGAAGGCGCGAGCAACAGAGCGTCACTCTTCGCCGCGGCGAACCCGCTGCTCGCGCTCCACGATGGCGCTCATCGGCGGCACGCCCTTGGGGCGATCCACCACCGTGCGTGGCCCCTCGGTGGTGCGAGCGATCGGCGCCTCACGGAAGCCGACGGCCGAGAGCGCCTCGGCCGCACGCGCGAGCGGGATGGTCAGCGTCATGACGCCGTCCCGCACGTCCACGCGCCCGTGGTTCGTCACCTCGAGGACGCCGGCCTCGGCGCGCAGCCACACCGCGATCTCGGCCTCGGTGAGCGCTTCGGGCAAGCCCAGCGCCACGCGGCCGGCCTTGGCGAGCGCGATGGCGCGGTCGGCCGGGATGCCGAGCACGGCCTCGGCGAAGGCCTCGAAGCTCACGATGCTGTGGCCACGGAAGATGGCGCACGCATAGACCACCGCGAGCTCCTCGGAGAGGCGCTCCTGGGTCTGCTCCGCCATCGCGCGGCGCAGGCGGGCGACGTGCGCGTCGTACACGAGGCGCGCGTCGGCGTTCTTCAAGCCGGGGATGAGCGCGACGACCCGCGGATCGTTGAGGCGACCGCTCCTGATCTCGCGACGCCAGATCGCGTCGTCGTCGCCGCGCGCGAAGGCCTCGAGCTCCGGCGAGAGGCGCTTTCGGTCCTGCGGAGCACGCTTGACGATGCGGTCGGTGGGCTCGCGCTCGGGCGCGCGTCGCTTGGTCGCCATGGGGCGCGGTCTCTAGCACCGCCGCAAGAGCGGCGCGAGCGAGGGCTCGTCGGCGAGGCGGCGCGCGAGGAGGCCGGCCAGGAACTGCAGGCGATCGACGAAGCGGTGGTCGTGCTCGGGCGTCACGAGGTGCGCGAGCTCGTGGAGCACGATGCCCAGCGTGTGCGCGTCGAGCACGTCGTCGAAACGCAGAGGCCCCTCGACGTTGAACGAGACGACACGCGAGGTGACGTCCGTACGCGCCTCCTCGAGGAGCCCCGCCGCGTCGGGCCCCGCCGCGTAGAAGCGCACGCGCACCTGGCTCCCGGCGATCTCCTTGGCGATCCAGCGCACCGCACGCGCGAACCGCTCCTGCGTCGGGCTCGCGTCGACCTCGACGCCGCGCAGCTCCGAGGCGCGACGCGCGACGAAGTCCGCGCTCGTCTCGAGCACACGACCGAGCGCGACGTACGCGCCATGTGAGAGCGAGGCAGCCTCCACGATGTGCGCGCCGAGCTGCCGCGCGCGATCGTCGGCCGCGAGGCTCTCGAGGTTGCTCGCCGTCGCGCCGAGCACCGAGCCCTTCGGGAACACCTTGGAGACGTACGCGTCGAGCAGCGTCGTGGTGACGGGCCAGCGCGCGACGACGTCGTTGACCCAGTCCGCTCGGAGATCGCGGCGATCGAGGCGGTGCAAGAGCGCCTCGAGCAGCGTCGCCTTCACCGCGAGCGCGAAGCGCTCGGGCACCTGGTCGCGGCCGTCACCGAGGGGGATGCGCTGCCCGACGTCGACGTGCCACGGCACGTTCCAGCGCTGGACGGGCACCCCCATCTCGAAGAGGCGCGGCTCCTCGCCTTTGCGTGGCACGTAGACGACGAGCGAGGTCGGTCGCATCACCGCCCGCTCGATCCCCGCATCGACCGCGACGGTCTCGAGCTCACAGCTCGGCAGGCCGAGCAGTGGTCGCGGTCGACGCACGACGCGACCATCGAGGCGCAGCGTCACGCCGCGCGGCGGGATCGTGAGGCGCAAGAGCTCGAGCGCGCGGCCTCGATCGTCCTCGCTCGTGCGCCGGCCCAGGACGAGGCGGGTGCCCTCCGTGCGCACGCTCGGCGCGCGGCGACGGCCTTCGACGTCGAACGTGATCGTCGCGCCCGTCGTCTCGACACGCGCGTGATCACAGGTCGCGAGCAGCTCCTTGAGCCCGCGACCCATGCGGCCCCGCCGCGTCGGATCGTCGGTCTTGTCGCTCAGGAACACGGTGTACACGAGGCGCTCGTCGCTGATGCCGACGGGCGCGTCGTCGAGCACGACGATCTCGTCGACCCCGAGCTCGAGCGACACGTTCGAGGCGCCCGCGTCGAACGCGTTCTGCACGGCCTCGAGGAGGAGGCGACCGAGCGGACGCTCGCGCGCGCGGCGCACGAGCCCTTCGTCCGAGATCTCGAACCACTGCTCGCGTCTCGCTCGCACCGAAGCCCTAGGATGCCACGGCCCCCTCGATCCTTGGGAGCGCGGCCGACGCACCAGCGCGCGTGACGCGTGGTAGGACCGCCGCGTGAGCGCGTCCGACACGAGCCCGACCGTCCGGCCCACGAGCACCGTGCGCGCGCTCTGGACCCTCGCGCGCCCCAAGGGAATGCTCTTCGTCTCGTTCCTCCCGATGATCGGGTTCGCGTACGCGTACTGGGATCACGGCTGCGAGGATCCGAGCCTCGCGCCCTTCGGCAAGATGGCGCTGCTCGCCCTCGTGTGGGCCGTGCCGCACGCAGGCACGATGTGGTTGAACGCGGGCCTGGACCGCGACGACAAGCCGACGCTCTTCGGCGAGAGCGTCCCGGTGCCCGCGCACGTCGGTCTCTACGCGTACCCGACCTTCGCGTTCTCGATCGGCCTCGCGTTCTGGCTCGGCACGGGCGTCGGCGTGTGCGTCGTGCTCTGCACGATCCTCTCGATCCTCTACTCGCACCCCAGGACGGCGTGGAAGGCGCACGCGTGGGGCGGGCCGTTCGTCAACGCCGCGGGCTATGGCGCGCTCTCGCCGCTCGGCGGCTTCTTCCTCGCGGGCTTCGCGCCGACGGTGCGCGGCGCGGTCGTGCTCGGCGTCGCGATCGCGTGGATCTCCACCGCGTACTTCGCGGCGCAGGCGTTCCAGGAAGACGAGGATCGCGAGCGCGGCTACCGCACGCTCGTCGTCACGCGCGGCGCGGCCTTCACGCTGCGCCTCACGCGCGGTCTCTTCTGGGTCGCCGGCGGCAGCACGCTCGCGCTCGCTGCGTTCGGCTGGTTCCCCCGCGTGGTGCTCGTGGCGCTGCCGGGTTTCCTCTGGGTCGATCGGCTGATCGCCGACTGGCAAGAGCAGCCCGAGGGCGGCGACGAAGGCTGGGCGCGCACCTTCTTCTTGCGCATGTTCTGGGTGGCCCTGGCGGTGCTCGTCTGCGTGTCGGTCGACTACGGCCTCACGCGCGATCGAGAGGGTCGACCGGGCGGGCTCGCCACGGCGTCGGGCCGCTTCGAGCCGCGCGCGTGCGAGCCGTCGATCGACGGTTCGTCGTGAGGCGGCCTCACGAGAACGAGGACTGTCCCACCGGACGGATGCTATAGGTGGCGACCCGAATGGGGCTGGGGTCTGCCCCGCCTGGAGGTGACGCGTGGGTCGAGCAGTTCCGGCGATCCGAGTGCTCGTGGTGGACGACGACGAAGGCGTCGCGGACTTCATCGCCACGCTGCTCGAGAAGGATGGGTTCGAGGTCGGTCGTGTGACCGATCCGACGCAGGCCGAAGAGGCGCTCAAGGACGGCTACCACATCGCGGTGCTCGATCTGATGATGCCGAAGCTCGACGGCCTCGAGGTGCTCAAGCGCATCCGCAGCGTGGACAGCGACGTGTCGGTCATCATGGCGACGGGGCACCCGAGCCTCGAGACCGCGGTGAGCGCGATGAAGCTCGACGCCGTCGACTACATCCGCAAGCCCTTCAACCCGGAGGAGCTGCGCGCCGCGGTCGATCGCATCATCGAGAAGAAGGGCCTGCTCCGCTCCCCCGAGGAGCTGCTCAACCGCCACATCGGCGAGACGATCCGCAACCTGCGCAAGGAGCGCGATCTGACCCTCAAGCAGCTGGCCCGCCGGACGAGCCTCTCGGTCTCGTTGCTCAGCCAGATCGAGCGCGCGGAGTCGAGCGCCTCCATCGGCTCGCTCTACCGGATCGCAGGGGCGCTCGACGTGGGCCTCGCGACGTTCTTCGGCGATTTTTGACGGCGCTTTTGGTAGCGTCAGCCGCCGTGAACCGCGGACGCGTCGCCCGCTCCCTGCTCGCCTCGGCGCTCCTCGCCGCGAGCCTGCTGCTCCACGCAGCGGGCGCGCCGAGCACGCTCGAGGCGCAAGATGCAGCCCGAAGCGATGCGGACGCGAGCCGCACGGGCGCAACCGAGGAGCCCGATCGCACGCGCCTCGACGTCGAGCGCCTGCCGCCCGAGGCGATCCCGATCACGCGCTCGCTCTACGCGCACGGCCTCTACATCGAGGGCGTCATCGGCGGCCGCGGCTTCATCGGTGGTATCGGCCGCATCAGCTCGCCGGGGCCGATGCTCGCGGTGCGCGTCGGCTACGAGATCCTCGACTGGCTCTGGATCGGCGCCATCGCCGAGGGCTCGATGCACCAGACCGCGACGCCGCCGCCTCCGGGCCGTCAGGTCTTCGAGCTGCTCGGCGCGATGGGGGACGTGCGCGCGCAGATCAACCCCACGGCCGAGCTCGCGATCTGGCTCGCGGGACAGGTCGGCTTCATCGTCGCGAGCACCGACGTGCTCGCGCTCTACGGGCAGCCCAACGCGTCGACCGTCTCGATCGCCTACGGCGGCGAGCTCGGCGTGGACGCGCACTTCCACGCGCGACACCTGTCGATCGGCCTGCTCGCGGGCACGCGCCTGAGCCCGGGCCTCGACCTGCCCGGCAGCCTCGCGATCGGCATCCACGGCGCGGCCTACGTCCGCTACGTGTTCTGAGCGCGAGGAAGTCCGGGCCGCGAAGCGGCGTATCATGGCGGGCCATGAAGGTCCGCGATCGCATCCTCGTCATCACCGATCTCATGCTCGGCGCGCTCTACGCCGACGCGACGATGACCGGCGAAGAAGAAGGCGCCGTCCGCGATCTGCTCGCGAAGCTGCTCCTCGTGACCCCGGACGCGCTGCCGCCCGAGGTCGACGCGCGCATCCGCGCGTTCTCGCTCCTCGAGTTCGACATCGAGCGCCTCGCACGCGACTTCCTCACGGGCCCGCCGATGCGCAAGCGCCGCCTCCTCGAGCTCGTCGCGCTGCTCACCGACCGAGACGGGATCGATCTGCGCGAGGACGAGTACCTGCGCGATCTCGCGCACTGCCTCCAGATGAAGCCCGAGGAGTACGCCGACCTCGTGCTCGAGTACGACGTCGAGAAGCTGCGCGAGTCCTTCGAGGACGTGCGCATGTCGTGGGTCCCCGACGATCCCTCGAGCATCGCCGCCAAGGCCGAGCCCCCCGCTGGCGCCGATCCCAGCGCCCACCTTCGGCCTGACTCAGGGACCGAGAAGCAATCGATTTCGAGACGTGAAGGGACGCGGGGGTGGGGGGCCAGGGCGAGTTCCGCAGGCCGAAGGCCGAGGATGTCTGAGCATGGGACCCCCTCCCCCGCGGCCCGATTCGAAGGTGGAGATTCTTTCGCGATCTCTCAGCTGGCGCGCTTGGCGAGGTAGTCGATGAGGTCGATCTTCGTGACGACGCCGGAGATCTTCGAGTCGTCGAGCACGATGGCCATGCGCGCGTTGTTGAGCAGGCCCTGGAGGTTCTCGATGCTCGTGCGCGGCGAGACCGTCGCGTAGTCGCTCTCGGCGAGCGGGCCGACGGCGCTGTCGAGCGAGTGCTCGCCCGAGACGAGGTAGCGGAGCAAGTCGACCTCGGCGACGGCGCCCAGGAGCTTGCCCTCCTCGACGACGGGCAGCTGGGAGATGCCGTGCGCCTTCATGCGCGCGATCACGTCGCGCACGCGATCGGCCGGGTGCGCCACGATGATCTCGTCGCTCTTGTGCTTGAGGAGGTCGGCGACCATGCCGAGACCGTCGTCCTCGAGGAAGCCGTTCTCGCGCATCCAGTCGTCGTTGAAGATCTTCGAGAGGTACATCGACGCGCGATCGCCGAGCACGATCACGATGTTCTCCTTCTTCTGGCGGCCGCGCGCGTACTTGAGGGCGCCGGCCACGGCCGCACCGCTCGCACCGCCCACGAAGAGGCCCTCGAGGCGCACGAGGTCGCGCGTCGTGAGGAAGCACTCCTTGTCGTCCACGCGGACGACCTCGTCGAGATCCGACAGCTCGATCGTGCTCGGGAGGAAGTCCGCGCCGATGCCCTCGACCTTGTAGGTGAAGGGCTTGGTGACGCGGCCCGTCTTGGCGAGGTCGTAGTAGACCGAGCCCACGGGATCGACGCCGACCACCTGCAGGCCCGCCTTCTTCTGCTTGAGGTAGCGGCCCGCACCCGCGAGCGTGCCGCCCGTGCCCAGGCCCGCGACGAGCACGTCGACCGAGCCTTCGAGCTGATCCCAGATCTCGGGGCCCGTGTGCGCGGCGTGCGCGCCTGGGTTGTCGAGGTTGTGGTGCTGGTTCGCGTAGAACGCGCCTGGCGTGTCGGTCGCGAGGCGCTTGGCCACCGAGTAGATCGAGCGCGGATCGTCGGGCTCGAGCGCGGTGGGGCAGACCACGACCTTGGCGCCGAAGGCCTTGAGCGCGGCGATCTTCTCGTGGCTCACCTTGTCGGGGAGCACGAACACGCAGCGATAGCCGCGCACCGCGGCCAGCATCGCGAGCGCGCCGCCGGTGCCACCGTCGGTGGCCTCGATGATCGTTCCGCCCGGCTTGAGCTCGCCCCGTGCCTCGGCACGATCGACGAGGTGAAGCGCGACGCGATCCTTGGCCGAGCCCGAAGGCAGGAGGAAGTCGCACTTCACGTAGAGGCTGGCCGCGAGGCCCTCGCCGAGGCGGTTGAGCTTCACGATCGGCGTTCGACCGATCGCACCGAGGATGTTGGGGAGCACGCCGTTCATCTCACGTCTCCGAGCGTCTCGCCGGACCCGAGCGACCGCGAGGGGGCGTAGGAATACCCGATCTCGGCGGGGGATCACGCCGCGATGCGCGGTCCGGTGGCGGGTTCGCTCCGGCCACGTAGGCTGCGCCCCCCGCCCGATCGGGCGCTCGGCGCGTCGCGCGGGGCCGGACACACACGAAGGAGTCGACGCTTTGGGTCGCATGGCAGGAGCCCTCGGGCTGGATCTCGGCACCACGAACACGACGCTCGCGAGCCTCGGTCGTCCCCTTCCGCTCGGCGAGACGGGCGCGGTGCTCTTGCCGTCGGCCATCGCGTTCCTGCCGAGTGGCTCCATGCTCGTGGGCGAGCCCGCGAAGAACCGGCGCGCGATCGATCCGGTCAACACCCTCGTGTCGACCAAGCGCGTGCTCGGCGCGCTGCCCGGCTCCCCCGAGGCGCTTCGCTTCGCACGCGCGACACCCTACGAATTCGAGGCGCGAGAAGGCGAGGTCGCGCTCCGCACGCGCTGCGGCGCGTTCCGGCCGAGCGACGTCGCGCGGCTCGTCACGACGCAGGCGCTGAGCCTCGCGGGCGGGAGCTCGCTCTCGGTGCCGCTGCTCGTGGTCGGCGTGCCGGCGACGTACGACGCGGCGCGCCGCGAGCTCGTCGTCCGCGCGATGGGCACGCTGGGCTTCGGAGACGTGCGCGCCGTGGACGAGCCCATCCTCACGGCCGTCGCCTACGTGGGCCGCTCGAGCGTGCGTCGCGGCCTCGTGTTCGATCTCGGCGGCGGCACGTTCGACGTGGCGGTGATCGAGGGCAACCAGCACCCCTTCCGCGTGATGGCGCACGGCGGCGATGCGTACCTCGGCGGAGACGACGTCGATCGCGCGCTCGCCGAGCGCGTGCGCCACGCGGTGCTCCGCGAGAGCGGCTGGGATCTGGCGAGCGATCCGGTCGCCTTCGACAAGCTCGTGCACTCGGTCGAGCGCGCGAAGATCGGCCTCGGCTACGAGGACCTCGCGCTCATCGAGATCTCGGAGATCGACCCCGCTGCGCCCACGAGCGTGACCAGCGTGCGCGTCACGCGCGCGATGCTCGCGGATGCCGTGACGCCGCTCCTCACGCGCATGATGCGCATCGTCGAGGAGGTGCTCGATCGCGCGGGCACCACCGCCAAGGACCTCGACGCGATCTTCCTCGCGGGCGGCAGCACGCGCCTGCCGGGCCTGCGCGAGGCGCTCGAGCGCCGCTTCGCCAAGCGCCCACGCCACGACGTCGATCCCGCGTGCACCGTGGCGATCGGCGCGAGCTTCGTCGCGGCGCGCCCCGAGCTGGCGCTGGCCTTCACGAAGCGCTGAGCCGCGATGGAGGGCGGGGTCAGCCTGATCTTCGAGACGCGCAGCGGAAGCCGCGCGTACGGCCTCGCTCGCGAGGGCTCGGACGAAGACTTCCGCGGCGTGATCGTGGGCCCCAAGGCCTGGTACCTCGGCTTTCGCGGCGGGCCCGAGCAGATCGAGCACAGCGCCGACCACGTGCACACCGAGGTCCGCAAGCTCGCGCGCCTCGCGGCCCAGGGAAACCCCACGCTGCTCGAGATGCTCTTCACCGACGAGGCGGATCACACCCTCGTGACCGACGAGGGCCGCCTGCTCCTCGCCGCGCGCGAGCGCTTCCTCTCTCGCCGCGTCGAGGGGACCTTCGCCGGCTACGCGCTGGCCCAGCTCAAGCGCATCCGCACGCACCGACGCTGGCTCCTCACCCCGCCGTCGAAGGAGCCGGTGCGAGCCGACTTCGGCCTGCCCGAGCGGAGCACGATCCCACGCGATCAGCTCGGCGCGCTCGAGGCGCTCGAGGCGCGCGGCGCCCTCGACGAGGAGGCGCTCTCACCCAACTTCCTCGACGTCGTCGCGAAGGAGAAGCGCTACCGCGCGGCGCGCCGCGAGTGGGAGCAGCACCGGCAGTGGCAGCGCGAGCGCAACCCCAAGCGTGCGGCGCTCGAGGCCGCGCACGGCTACGACACCAAGCACGCGATGCACCTCGTGCGCTTGCTCCGCATGGCGATCGAGATCCTCGACACGGGCCGTGTGATCGTGAAGCGCCCCGATCGAGACGAGCTCCTCGCGATCCGCGACGGGCGCTGGAGCTACGACGCGCTCGAGGCCACCTGCGAGACCCTGCGCGCGGAGATCGCCCTCGTGGCCGCGCGCTCGAGCCTGCCCGAGGCGCCCGACGAGGACGCGCTCGACGCGCTCACCGTCTCGATCGTCGAGCGCGTGCTGGCGCGATCGGGCTGACGCGCGCGTCAGAGGCGTACGATGTGCGGGTCGTTCGCCCACCATGAGCCTCACCGTCGACCTCGAGCTCGCTCGTCGCTTCGTCGCCCGCGCCGCCGCGGGACGCGACGTCGTGCTCGTCGGCGTGACGGGCGCGCACGCGTACGGCTTTCCTTCGCCCGACAGCGACTACGACCTCAAGGGCGTGATGCTCCTGCCGGCGCGGCGCTTCCTCGGCCTCGAGGAGCCCACGAGCACCCTCGATGCGATGGAGGTGTTCGAGGGCGTGGAGCAGGACCTCACCCTCCACGACGCCAAGAAGGCGATCGGCCTCCTGCTCCGCGGCAACGGCAACGTGCTCGAGCACGTGCTCTCGCCCCTTCAGCTCTTCGAGAGCGAGCGCGCCTCCTCACTCCGTGCCCTCGTGCGTGCGTCGGTGAGCAGGCGCTTCGTGCACCACTACCGAGGCTTCTTCCACCGCATGCGCGAGGAGCACACGAAGGAGAAGCGAGCGAAGACCTTGCTCTACGCCTACCGCGTGGCGCTCACGGGTGCGCACCTCCTCGCGAGCGGAGAGCTCGAGACGGACGTGCGCGTGAACGCCGCGCGCCACGGCCTGCCGGAGATCGAGACGCTCGTCGCGATCAAGCGCGAGCGCGCGGAGAAGGCCGCGCTGACGCACGAGGAGGATCGTGCGCTCTCGGCCTCGCTCGATCGTGCGCTCGCGCTCCTCGAGGACGCGCACGCGCGCTCCACGCTGCCCGACGACGCGCCGAACCGCGACGCGCTCGAGCGTTGGTTGATCGAGCAGCGCCTCGCGGCCGGCCTGCCCTGAACGGAGGCCGTCGTCCGGCCGATCCTGTGTAGAGTCGGGGCATGAGCTCCCCGGATCTCGCGGGCGCGCTCCGCGCCGCCGACACCGTCGAGGCCGCCGCCAGCGCGTTGCTCCGCGCGGTGCGCGAGCTCGCCGCGCCTCTCGTCGAGGCGGGCGCGACGCTGGCCCGCGGCCTCGTGCACCTGCGTGGCGAAGACGACACCTACCGCGGCCTGATCGTCGAGGAGTGGCGTGGCACGGCCGAGCGCGTCGCGCCCTCGGCGACCCTCTTTCGCTGGGTCGCGCGCGCACGTGCACCGCTCGCGCTCGACGTGCTCACCGGGCGCGGCTCGTTGCTCGGTCGCGCGGCGGAGGGCACGAGCGAGCCCTTCGCGGTGCAGATGCCGTACGTGGCGCACGATCGCGCCGCGAGCGTGCAGCAGATGGCCGCGCGACACGTGACGCACGTCGTCGCGTTCCCGCTGATCACGCCGCAGGCCGAGCTCGTGGGCATGCTCGCGCTCGAGCTCTCGTGGCCGCTCGCGAGCGGTCGCTCGGCCATCGTGGGCGGGCCATGGGTCCAGGGCATCGAGCTGTCGTGTCTGGCGACGGCCTCGCTGCTCGCGGTCCTGCCTCGCTCGCAGCGCAAGGAGTCTGCGGCCACCGATCCGCTCCTGCCCGTGGTGGGCGCGCACATGGGCGCGATCGTCGAGGCGCTCGCGGTCTTCGCGAAGCAGGGCGAGACGATCCTGCTCTCGGGCCCGACGGGCTCGGGCAAGACGCAGCTCGCGCGCTGGTGCCACGCGCAGAGCACGCGCGCCGACGGGCCGTTCCACACCGCGAACCTCCTCGCGGTCGAGGACGGCATGCAGATGGCCGATCTCTTCGGCTGGCGCCGAGGCGCGTTCACGGGCGCGAGCGGTGACTACGACGGCCTCGTCGCGGAGGCCGACGGCGGCACGCTCTTCCTCGACGAGATCGACAAGCTCTCGCTCAAGGCGCAGGCGGGCCTGCTGCACTTCCTCGAGACGCGCCGATACACACCCCTCGGCGGCTCGCGCGACCGGGAGGCCGACGTGCGCTTCCTCGTCGGCACCAACGCGGATCTCCGCGCCCTCGTCGCCAAGGGGCTCTTTCGCGAGGACCTCTACTACCGGATCCACGTGCTGCCAGTGACGCTGCCGCCGCTCGCGGAGCGCGCGGACGAGGTGCCTGGCTGGGTCCGCGTCTTCCTCGCGCGGCGGCATCGCGAGTCGCAGCGCGTGGGCGAGGCCACGATCACCGACGACGCGATCACGCGCCTCGCGAGCGCGCGCTGGCCCGGAAACCTGCGACAGCTCGACAACGTCGTGCGGCGCGCCTACGCGTTCTCGCTGCTGCGGGCTGGCGAGCGCGGCAGCGCGAGGGTTGGTCTCGAGGAGGTCTCGCGCGCGATGTCGCTCGAGGTCGGGCTGCTCGAGGGCGCGCCCGCGGTCAGCGCCTCGCCGCACCGCGACGCGCTCGACGCGCTCGCGCGCGCGGTCGTCGACGTCGCGATCGCCAAGAAGCGAAAGGGAGAGACGGTGAGCCTGGCGACGCTCGAGGGGCTGGTGGGTGGCGCGCTCCGCGACGCGACCGAGCGCCTCGGCTCACCGAAGAACGCGTACCTGCTCTTCGGCGCGACGACGCTGGTCGAGAACCGCAACCACACCAAGAGCTACAAGCGAGAGCTCGAGAAGTGGGAGCAGATGCTGGCGCTCCTCGAGGACGAGCCCTCGCGTTGAGGCCCCACGCGCGCGTCGGCGAGGAACGCGGCGGGCGTTCCCCACGAACGCAGCGGCGGCCCCGCGGTGCGCGCAGGCGCGGGATCCGAGGGGTTCGAGGTGTGGCGCGCGTGTTGCGACACGCGCGGTCCATGCTCGTTCACTGCGCCCACGAGGGGACGAAGATCTCGTCGGGATGGCTCGACCGCGCCGCGGCCGGCGCCTCGGGCTCGCCGGCCTCGCTCGGAGCGCGCTCCTCGCTCGGGGTGGTGGTGGCCGGCCCGACCTCGCGGTGCGTCGAGCTCGATCGCGTCCGCGGCGCGCGCACTGTGCTCGGCGGGGCCTCCGCTGGGCTCGGCGCGGCCTCCACTGGGCTTCGCGGGGCCTCCGCTGGGCTTCGCGGGGCCTCCACTGGGCTTCGCGGGGCCTCCACTGGGCTTCGCGGGGCCTCCGCTGGGCTCGGCGCGGCCTCCACTGGGCTTCGCGGGGCCTCCACTGGGCTCGGCGTGGCCTCCACTGGGCTTCGCGGGGCCTCCACTGGGCTTCGCGGGGCCTCCACTGGGCTTCGCGGGGCCTCCACTGGGCTCGGCGGGGCCTCCACTGGGCTCGGCGCGGCCTCGGTCGTGGATCGCGACGCCTCGGCTCGCGTGGGCGGCGCGTGTGCATCGCGCGCGGCGGCGTCACCGCCTCGAAGCATCCACACACCGACCGTGGCGAGCGCGCCGAGCGCGAGCGCCATGGCCAGGAGCGGCACCGGTCCGCGCCCGCGATGCGGCGGACTCTGCGAGGGTCTCACCGGCGCGCTCTGCGCGGCTCTCACCGGCACACTCTGCGCGGGTCTCACCGGCGCGCCCTGCGCGGGTCTCACCAGCGCGCTCTGCGCGGGACGCTCCTCGGCCACGTGCGCGGGCTCGGACGACGGCCGCGCCACGCCGAGCGTGCGGGCGTACGGATCGACCGCGGCGCGGGGCGGACCGAGCGCCTCTTCGAGGGCCTGCGCCAGCTCGGTCGCGCTCTCGAAGCGGTGCGTCGGATCGACGTGCATCGCCCGCGCGACGACGGCCGCGAGCGCCGCGGGCACGTCGGGCCGAACGGTGGTGAGCGGCACAGCGCTGCCCTGCACGATCGCGGCGTGGAGCGCGAGGGGGCTCGACGCATGAAACGCCGCGCGTCCTGCGATCGCCTCGTAGAGGCACACCGCCGCGCCGTACACGTCGCTGCGGGCGTCGTGTGCGCCACCGAGCAGGCGCTCGGGCGCGATGTAGCCGGGCGTGCCGGCGAAGAAGCCGCTCTGCGTGAGCTTGGGCGAGCTGCCGTCGTGCAAGGCGCCGTGGCCGAAGTCGAGGAGCTTCACGAGCTCTGCGCCGCGAAGGGACACGAGAAAGACGTTGGCCGGCTTGAGATCGCGGTGGAGCACGCCTGCGCGGTGCACGGCCGCGAGCGCATCGAGCAGCTGCGAGGCGAGCGCGCGCACGCTGTCGATGGAGAGCGGCCCTTCGGTCTCGACGCGCTCCGCGAGCGTCTTGCCCTCGAGCAGCTCCATGACGAGGAAGGGCTCGTCAGACTCGGTGCCCACGTCGAGCACGCGCACCACGTTCGGGTGCTTGAGGCGCGCGACGAGCTCCACCTCGCGCACCATGCGCGCCACCGCCGTGGCGTCGGTGGTGAGCGAGCGGCGCAGGACCTTGATCGCCACCTCGGAGCCCACGCGCTCGTCACGGGCGTCGTACACCACGCCGCTTCCTCCACGCGCGATCACGCGACCGAGTCGGTAGCGACCCGCGAGGAGAGAGGCGCCGCGGGGCTCGCTCGCGTCCATCGTGGAGGCCGACGACTCTATCATGGGCGCTCGGATCGACTCGGAGGTTCACCGTGCGGATGACTCGATGTGTGTCGATCGCTCTCGTGCTCGCGATGCCGT
>JBILLJ010000287.1:0-4839 GCA_044376125.1 Sandaracinaceae bacterium | reverse complement strand
GGCGTGGCGAGCATGCCGACCGCGAAGCCCATGGCCGCAGCGGCGAGAGACCTCTTGAAGGTGCGGCGAGCCGTCGGACGACCGGCGACGTCGCGCGACCACTCGACCTCGATGCCGTGCGTGAACAGGGGCACGGCGCGCTACTGCCCGGCCGCCTCGAAGCGAAGGTCCCCGACGAAGTCTGCCAGCCACTCGCCAAGCGTTTGCCCATAACCGTAGCGATAGCCGCCGAATGGAGGAGCCCCACGCCCGAAGCCGAACACCCGGTCGCCACAGATTCCCCAGAAGATGTCGCCCTCGTGCGAGCGCGCGAAGAGGCACGTCGCTGCCGGGAGAACCAGGCCACTCGAAGCGAGCATTCGTGGAGAGTTCTCCTCCGCAATCGAGCGAGCTTCGAAACCGACGCCGGTTAGAGCCCTTTGGGTTTGGGGGAACAGAACGAGCGCTCCGCCAAAGAGCGCCGCACCGTCGCAGCGCTTCATGAGTTGACACAGGGGGTTGGTGGGTTGGAGCCCGAGGTTCCGCAGGACCTCCTCCTGGATGCCGTTAGAGGGCGGTGGGTGAGCCATAGTGAGGGCGGCTCCGAGTTGTGCCCACGTCACCTCGACGGGGGGTGCCGGGTCCGCGCCCGCGGCACGCTGCCAAGAAGAGGGAACGATCGTCGCGGCGTCGAAGTCCCCTGTGACTTGGACGGGAACCACGTGGGGAAGGGGCTGATGCGGCCCGATGCGCTCGCACAGCGCCCGAATGACCGCTCCATTCGCGATGAGAGCGCGCCAGCTGCGCGATGGTCCAAGCCATGGTGTCCACACGACGGATGGGTTTGCACCCTCAGCACGGAGTATCACGTCTCCACGTGGGGTGTTGGACGGGTCAAGGCCGCTGACAAAGGTGAATGGGCGGCCGCTGATTGCGAGGCGATAGGCCGCAGGCACTCGCGGCCGGAGGGGCGACACGTGCTCGACGGGTTCCGCGCGCCAGCCCCGAACCTGGAGGTCATGGAGGGTTGCCACGAAGGCCTCCGAAACGACCAACTCGGGTGAGCCTGACGGGTCGAGCACCGGGTCTGCCGAAAGGAGCTTGTAGTCCACCACGAGGCGGAGCAATCGGCGGCCACCGTCATCATCATCGTCCCAATCCATCATCGCACGCGCTCGCTCAAGGCCCATGGGTACGACGCGGACCCACTGATCCGGAGAGAGAGCCCGGGGGTCAACGGCGCCGGCTAGGCCGGTGTGCAATTGGTCGATGGTGACCGAAGGTCTCCATTCGGGTTCGGCGTCCAACCGGCGTTTCATCAGCACGGCCTCCTCATGTTTTCAACCAAGGCTCGGTCGTTGTCGAAGGCGGCCAGTCTCTCCGGCGAGTAGGGGCGCACGGAGGGGTAGTCTCCCGCGCGGAGGCGGTCGGGTAGCCAGCGACGATAGAAGTTGTCAAAGTCGTCTAGCACGGTGTCCAGGCTTCCCGCCCGGCGAAGGTAGGAGTCCCAGTCCGGGCCGTGTTGGAACCCATTCGGCAGCGCGAGACCCCGATAGCGACCGTTCAGGTAGTCGGAGAGGGCCTTGTGGGCGGTAATGTGTGGCCCGTCGGCTCCAGAGTGCATCGCGGTGTCGCGAGGTAGGTCCCACATGCCGGCCCGAGTCGTGCTCCGGAACTGGGCGATCTTGTCCGAGATGCCGTGGCCTCCCAGCCAACCCTGATCCCGCATGCCCTGGACTAGCTCCTTCGGAATCGTGTGATGGCCGTCCTCACCACGCGGGTCTATGAAGGTGAGAGGGTTCGTGACGTAGCCAAAGAGGCGTGTTCCGCCGGCCAGACCGATGGGGTCTCGACTCAGATATGCCCCGATCTGCGGGTCGTACCAGCGTTGATGGTTGTAGACAAGTCCCGCGGCATCGTCTTCGTACTGCCCTGGCCACCGCCAAGGGCACTCGCGGGCGTTGCCCACGTCAATGCGCGCGGCGCCGAAGACGTCCAGGCGCATTCGCCATCGGCACAAACCGTGTTCGTCGTAGATTTCCGTAGGAGCACCCAGGTGGTCAGTCACCACGTAGGAATGCGTTCCAGCCTGTTCGCGCAGGACGGGAACGAAGCTCTCCGGCTCCCAGTACCACGTCGTGAGACCAGCCTCCGAGTCGAGTTCGTGTATGAGGTTTGAGCCGTCCCAAACGAATAGTCGCTCTCCTTGCAGCGTACCATCAGACGCGTACACGCGTCTTGCCGTGCGCCGCGCGAATGGGTCGTAGTCAAATTCGAGGCACACGCCATCAGGGCGCTCAACTCTGCGGAGGAAGCCATGTCCGTTCCAACGGTAGTGCCAGTCGCCGTTGGGCCCAGACTTCAGGACCTGGTTGCCGTCTTCATCGTGGACGTAGCGGATGCCGTCGGCCATCTCGAGGCGGCCACCGGGGCCGTACCGACGGTCGCTGCCGGTCCGTGAGCGGTAGATGTTGCCCACAGCGTCCATGGCCCGCTCCACAATCCCGTGTTGGGAGCGCTCGCGGATGACTCGGCCGCGGCCGTCCAGATCATAGTGGGACGGCCCCGAGACGGCATCGTAGATGGCGGTAATCTGGTCTTCTCCTCGCCATTCGTAGCGGCGCGCGTCGAGCTCCCGCGGAGCGTGTTCGGGACCTGAGCCAGCGGGTGCCGCTGTGTTTCGTCGCAATGTCCGTCGTGAGAGCGGACGGCCGCCAACGTCCCGGGACCACTGTAGGTCG
Organism: Sandaracinaceae bacterium; assembly: GCA_044376125.1. Lineage (GTDB taxonomy): Bacteria > Myxococcota_A > Polyangia > Polyangiales > Sandaracinaceae > JAFLCL01. The sequence continues at coordinate 2,119 of JBILLJ010000287.1, read as the reverse complement.
ATTCCATTTCGGAATGCCCGGGAGGTCTCGAGGCCTGAGCCGTCTCTGCGAATGTGGACATCCTGTTCGCGAAAGCCGTCGACCTGACCGGCGTACAGGTTCTTCGGGAGACCGAGGGGGTCACGGTCAACCACGAGACGCCCTCCAAGCGAACTTGACCACTGGGTACGCGCGCCGGCACCGTACTGCGAGTCCACGGCGCGGCCATTGACTACTTCACGAACGACACGGCCGAGCGAGTCTCGCTCCATCTCGACGACGCTCGCCTCGTTCTCGGCACGGGTCAAGAGACCATCCACCGCGTACTCGAACTTCGCGAACGTCTTGTCCGAGTGCTTGGCCTCCACGAGGCGATTCATCACGTCGTACGTGCTCGTCGTCGTGCGGCCCGAAGGCAGCACGGTGAGCGTCGGGCGGCCGGCGATGTCGCGGACGTACTCGCGGGCGCGGCCGTCGAAGCCGGTCTCCTTCACGACGCGGCCGGCCGGGTCGAGCTCGAACGTGTAGCGCTCGCCCGCCTCGTTCACGACCGCCGTCACACGATCTTCCGTGTCGTACTCGAAGCGGAGGCGCGTCCCGTCTTCCTCGCGCCACGCCACGCGGTGGAAGTGCTCGTAGCCGAGCTTCACGTGGCGGTTCGGATCGCGCGCCTCGAGCAGGTTCCCCTCCGCGTCGTACGCGTGCTGCTGCAGCGTCTCCACCATCGAGTACGACTCGAGGAGGCGCCCCTCCGCGTCGTACTGGAACCGCGCCGTGCAGGTCCGCCACGACTATCGTCGGGTCCGCATGGCGGCCAGCGCATCTCTCGCCGCCCCTTGTGCCAATGGGGGGCCGCTGCGCATGAGTTCTCGCAGGCGGGCTTCGAACTGGCCCAGCCCAAGCCCGCCCGCTGCTGTCGCGGCTGCGGCAAGGGTCGTCGGATTGCGCGACTCAAGGCCACGCGCGACGAGCGAAATCAGAGTCTCTCTATCGTCAGCGGAGAGCTGGCGTACGTGAGCTCGTGCGGCTTCGGGATGCACAGAAAACTTGAGAGCCCAAAGGATGCTCGTGAGCAGGCGCGCGCTCGTAGGGCGCCTTCCGATCTCGAGAAGTCTGTCAAGGCAGGCGGCTTGAGTGCCAGGAATGGCGCCCCAATACGCGATCGCGTCCGCAGCTCCCACCGGGTCCCGGGGATCGGGCTCTTTACCAGACAACAGTGAGAGTAGGGCCACCAATGTTGGCCGAACGGTTTTCGGCGCCCTCTCGGCGAAGGCCGCCACCTTGGCGCGCGATTGCGTGTTGAGGACGATGTGAAGAAGGACCCCGCGATCCGTTGTAACGCCGAGTTGATCCAGGAGTCCACGCCACGTCCTGGGCTCTTGCCCAACCGTTGTGGAGGCTCGCTCGGGCCTTTCGGCGGGCTTCGGCCGCCGCTGGGTCGTCGACTGTTGGTGTTCTCGTCGGTGAGGAAACAGCTTCAGATGACCGAGACCCGCGTCTCGGACCATCACCGTCAGCGTCGCCTGATCTGCAGGGACGCAGAACACGATGTAGGTGTCGCTGGACTGATCGATGTGACCAAGCGGGGGTCCCGACGCCTGCGCCAGTCTGTCCGCGACGACCTCGAGCGCTTTCTCTGCCGAGAGATCATCGGAGATGGGGCTCAGAACGGCCTTGCGATACCTCGTCGGAACCACCGGTCGAAGGTCCGAGAGAATCTCGTCGGGCGGCGAACGCCAGTCAACGGGGACAACCAAGCGAGAGTCCGCCAATCGGTTCGTCGCTGCGTAGCGGTATTCCCGGCCGCTCGGGATCTCGGCAAGCTCTGCGACGACCCCCCGGGGAGGGGCCTTACCGCCGAGAGCCTTGAAGACCCTCAGGAGTGCGGAAATCTCTCTCTCTCGTTCCGCGATGGTCGGCTGCTTCTTGATCATGGATTCTCGCGATCGATTGCTGGAACTAGCGGCATGGCGACTTACCCATGGTTGTAGCCTAGCAGGATGTCCAAGCCTCCACTCGCCGAACCACGCCGCGGGCTCGGCCGGCGCTGTCGAGCTCGACATCCGTGTAGATCACGAGTCCGGTGACCCGACGAGTCGGGTTGGCGCGAACCCAGTTATCAAGGGCTTCTCTCGCGCGC
>JBILLJ010000169.1:0-16876 GCA_044376125.1 Sandaracinaceae bacterium | reverse complement strand
GGACACGCGCGCAGCTCACGTAGTGAGCGAGCACGGGAGAACCCGGCGGGGTCCGGGGGCGCCTGAGCCCCCGAGCGCGCGCCGAATGGCGCGCAGAAACTCAGAGCGCGCGCCGAATGGCGCGCAGAAACTCAGAGCGCGCGCCGAATGGCGCGCAGAAACTCAGAGCGCGCGCCGAATGGCGCGCAGAAACTCAGAGCGAGCAGGCTGCGTAGAAGCCCTCGGGCAGGCCGTCTTCGTACGCGTGCGGATGCATGCCGTAGGGATGGTCCTCGAGGAAACGCCACGCGTGCGGGATCGCGGCGGAGGGCACCGTGTGCCCCATGCCGTGGTCACAGAGGAAGCCGAAGTAGCCAGGCCCGCGCGAGAGCACGTCGAGGTAGCTCTGGCTCGCGGTCGCGAAGTTGATGACGACCTCGTCGCGCTCACCGCCGAACAGGATCATCGCCGCGAAGCGCGCATCGGGCGCGTCCGTTCGTGGCATGCGGGAGCTGATCAGCCCTCCGCTGTACAGCACGACGCTCGCGACGTAGCTCGCGCGACGAAAGCTCATCTGCGCGGTGTGGAGGGCGCCGGCGCTGAAGCCAATCGCGTGGATGCGATGCTCGTCGATGCCGATCGAGCGCTCGGCGCACGCGACGACCTCGTCGGCGATCACGAGGTCGTCCTCGCGCATGCCGCCAGCGGTGAGGAACCACGGGAAGGTGCCCGCCGCTGGATCGTGCACCGGCGCGACGACGATGCCGCCTGCGGCCGTGATCTCTTCGACCGCGGCGCCGAGCGCGTAGGTCGCCTCGGTCGGCGAGCCACCTGCACCGTGCCAGAAGAAGACGAGCGGACCGTCGCTCTCCGCCGCCTCCTCGCCCACCCAGATCCGCACCTCGCGCGGAGCGAGGCCCATGGGCGACACCGTCACCGCGCCCGTCGTCGTCATGTCGGGGCAGGTCCCCGTCGCGCTCGGCATCAGCGGATCCATGCGCAGCGGGCCCGCATCGTTCGGCCCCGCGTCCGCCTCGCTCGCAGCAGCGTCGGCGGCCTCCACGCCGGCATCCGTGACGCTCGCGGCATCGCCGCCGACCGCGGCGTCGGTGTCCATCACGGCCTCACCACCACAGCCCACCAACGAGAGGCCTGCGATCCCAATCCATGCGCGCGCAATCATCGCGCCCTTCTACGGGGTCACTCCCGGCTTCGCAAGTCCCCGGACTCGTTGGGTTTCTAGGGGCTCATTGACACGGGTCCTCTCGGAGCCCCCTCACGTGCTCACGTCAACAGGCAGCCAGAAGTACAATGATTTCGGGCGCTTGCAAGGGCGGGAGTGACCCCGTTCTGGGCGCTGGACACTGGACGCATGTTCATGCACCGATCGGGTGTGGCGTTCGTCCCGCTCTGGGTGAAGTCGAACGGGTCGTTCCTCGAAGGAGCGAGCCAGCCAGAGGAGCTCGTGGCGCGTGCGCACGAGCTCGGGCTGCCGGCGATCGCGCTCACGGATCGCAACGGCTTCTACGGCTCGGTCCGCGCGCACATGAAGCACGCCGAGCTCGCGAAGCTCGCGCATGGCGCGTGTCGATCGAACCAGGAAGGTCGCAGCGACGTGTCCGTGCCTCGCGCGATCCTCGGCGCCGAGGTCACGGTGCTCGACGTCGCGAACGACACGCGCATCGTCGACACCGGCGCGCTGCCGGGCACGCGACGCGTCGTGCTCCTCGCCGAGAACCGCGTCGGCTACGGGCGCATCACGCGCTTGCTCACGCGCGGCCACGCACGCGCGGAGACCAAGGGCGCCGCGCGCGTCACGTGGGACGATGTCCGCACGCTCGCGAGCGAAGACGTCGTCGCGCTCGCCCCCGACGCCTCGAGCCTCTTCGCGCTCGCCGACAGCCACCGAGGTCGCCTCTACGCGATGCTCACGCGCCACCTCGAGTCGGGCGACGACGCGCGAGAGCGCCTCCTCCGCGAAGCGGCGGCGCACGCGTCGATCCCGACCATCGCGCAACGCGAGGTCCTCTACCACGACCGCTCACGTCAGCCGCTGCAGGACGTGCTCACGTGCGTGCGCCACGGCGTGACGCTCAGCACCGCAGGCACCCTGCTCCGCCCCAACGCCGAGCACGACCTCCCCGATCTGCGCACGATGCTCTCGCTCTTCCGCGACGACCCGGTGAGCGTGCACCGCTCCGGAGAGGTCGCCGATCGCTGCCGCTTCCACCTGGGCCTGCTGCGCTATCGCTACCCCGCGGAGAAGGTCCCGCACGGACAGAGCGAGAAGGGCTGGCTCCGAGAGCTCACCTTCGAGGGCGCGCGCGTGCGCTACCCGCGCGGCATCCCCGACGACTGTCTCGAGCAGATCGAGAAGGAGCTCGCGCTCATCGAGGAGCTCGACTACGGCGGCTACTTCCTCACGATGTGGGACGTCGTCCGCTTCTGTCGCGAGGCGAACATCCTCTGCCAGGGCCGCGGCAGCGCCGCCAACAGCATCGTCTGTTACTGCCTCGGCATCACCGCGATCGATCCGGTGCGCATGGATCTGCTCTTCGAGCGCTTCCTCTCGCGCGAGCGCGCCGAGCCCCCCGACATCGACGTCGACATCGAGCACGACCGCCGCGAAGAGGTCATCCAGTACGTCTACGAGCGCTGGGGCCGCGGATACACGAAAGAGAACATCCCCGAGGTCCCGCTCACCTGGGGCGCCCTGCGGCGGGGGAGCGAAGCTCCCCCTGGAGCAGCGAGGAGAGAGGAGCGAAGCGACGGCGCGACGAGCGGGGGGTGCGGTGGGGGGCTCGGCCCCCCGCCCTGCGCCCAAGGGGCGCCGATGACAGCGATGGTCGCCAACGTCATCCGCTACCGCGTCAAGAGCGCGCTCCGCGACGTGGGCAAGGCGCTCGATCTGCCCGAGCTCGTGCTCGACCGCGCGAGCAAGGTGCTCTCGCACTACGACGACAAGGTCGAAGAGACCCTGCTGCGCGACGCGGGCCTCGATCCCGAGGCTCCGGTCACGCGACACCTGCTCTCGCTCGTGACCCAGGTGCTCGACTTCCCGCGACACCTCGGCATCCACCCCGGTGGCTTCGTGCTCGGCCACGAGCCCGTCGACACGCTCTGTCCCATCGAGCCCGCGACGATGCCCAACCGCACCGTCGTGCAGTGGGACAAGCAGGACATCGAGGATCTCGGGCTCTTCAAGATCGATCTGCTCGGCCTCGGGTGCCTCACCGTGATCCACCGCGCGTTCGATCTCCTGCGCGAGCACGACGAGATCGATCTCGAGATCCGCACCGTGCCCGCCGAGGACCCGACGACCTACGCGATGGTGAGCCGCGCCGACACCGTGGGCGTGTTCCAGATCGAGAGCCGCGCGCAGATGGCGATGCTCCCGCGTCTGGCGCCGCGCACCTTCTACGACCTCGTGATCGAGGTCGCGATCGTGCGGCCCGGGCCGATCCAGGGCGACATGGTTCACCCGTACCTGCGGCGCCGCGAGGGCAAGGAGGTCGTGAGCTTCCCGCACCCCAAGCTCGAGCGTGTGCTCAAGAAGACGCTCGGGGTGCCCATCTTCCAGGAGCAGGTGATGAAGCTCGCGGTCGCCGTCGCGGGCTACACGCCGGGCGAGGCCGATCAGCTGCGACGCGACATGGCCGCGTGGCGCAGCAAGGGCCGCATCGAGCAGCACCGGGAGAAGCTCGTCACGCGCATGGTGGAGGACGGCATCCCGCTCGAGTTCGCCGAGCGCGTCTTCATGCAGATCCGCGGCTTCGGCGAGTACGGCTTCCCCGAGTCGCACGCGGCGAGCTTCGCGCTGCTCGCGTACGTCACCGCGTGGCTCAAGTGCCACCACCCCGCGGCCTTCGCGTGCGCGATGCTCGACGCGTGGCCGATGGGCTTCTATCACCCCTCGACGATCGTCGACGACGTCAAGCGCCACGGCGTGCCCGTCCTGCCCATCGACGTGAACAAGAGCGGCTGGCAGTGCCGCCTCGAGCCCGTCGCGCAGCGCGGCTGGGGCATCCGCATGGGCCTTCGCTACGTGAAGGGCCTGGGCGAGCGCGAGGAGCGCGCGTTCACGCGCGAGCGCGAGCGAGGCGCGTTCGTCGATCTCACGGACTTCGCGCGGCGCACGCGCATGAACAAGAAGGCCCTCCACAAGATCGCGGAGGCGGGGGCGTTCGCGAGCCTCGGCCTCGACCGCCGCGCCTCGCTCTGGGAGCTGTCACGCCTCGCGCGAGAGAACCTCGCGGGCATCGACTGGGAGGACGAGGGCGAGGGCGACGAGACCTCTCGCCGACGAGCCCGCCGCGCGCGCAACACCACGAAGCAACCCGCTTGGATCCAGGAGCTCGGCAAGGACGAACGCATCTCCTGGGACTACCGCGCGAGCCTGCACTCGACGCGCGGGCACCCGATGGAGGCGTACCGCGAGCGGCTCATCGAGCTCGGCTACCCCGAAGCCAACGTCGTCGCGCGGATGCGGCGCGGCGGCGTGAAGTACGCGGGCCTCGTCATCTGTCGACAGCGCCCGCAGACCGCGACGGGCGTGTTCTTCATGACGCTCGAGGACGAGACGGGCTTCGTGAACGTGGTGTGCTGGGCCGACGTGTTCGCGAAGTTCGAGCGCGTCGCCAAGACGAGCGTGCTCCTCGAGGTGCGCGGCCAGGTCCAGGAGGAGAACGGCGTCGTGCACGTCATCGCCGCGGAGCTGCGCGATCTGTCGCGCACGCTCGAGGACGAGACCAGCGCCCGCAAGCTCGGCGATCTCGAGAAGTCCCGCGACTTCCACTGATCACTCAGCCCCTCGATCTCGGGCGTTCGCGGGTCAGTTCGGCCGCGGGCGCAGAGTGCGCGTCTGAGTTTGAGGAGGAGAAGTCAGACCGTGCGGGGAAGCCACAACGCCACCTCCGTCCCCTGCCCCGTGGCCGATGCGATGCGGAGCCTCCCTCCCGCACGCGCGGCGCGCGTCCGGTCCGCTGCTCGTGGGAAAGACGATGCCTGTGCCTGTCCACATCTGTCGCCCTCTCCTCGGGAGCGCCCGCGGGCGGGCCTCGCTCACTGTGACATCGGCAGTCCCAGCGGCCGACTTGAGCGTCGCAACAGCGCGCCGGGGCCTCGACGTGGATGATCCCTCGTGTCGGCGATTCGTCTCGCCCGAAGCCTTCGCCGCCCTCATCACACATGCGCGCCGAGGCCTGAGCGAGCCTCGAGGCCGGTGGCGGGGCGCGAGGAGCGCGACGAGCCCACTGAACGGCACGCGCGGCGCTCAAGCTCGGCACGAGCCCGGGCGATGTCTGGTCCATGAAGGCCGAGGCTGGCTGTACGTGCGCTGAGCACGCGCTCGCCCGCCAGCGCGAGGCGCTGGAGCGCGAGCATCACGCAGCGCGCGAAGCCAGCCTGCGCGCGGTGCGCGCCCGGTCCCAGCGACTCGCCTCCTTGAGCCACGAGCTGCGAACACCCTTGCACGCGGTGATCGGGTTCCTCGATCTGCTCGGAGCCTCCAGCCTCACCGACAAGCAACGCGACCACATCGGCGGGGCGCAGACGTCGGCCAAGCACCTCTTGGCGTTGGTGTCGGACGTGCTCGACGCCGCGAAGATCGAGAGCGGCGCGCTCGATCTCGATCGCGCACCGTTCGAGCCGGCGTCCACGGTGCACGACGCCGTGACGGTCGTGCAGAACACGGCGCACGCGAAGGGGCTGCGCGTCGGAACGGTGATCGGCCCCGAGCTGCGCGCATCGTTCCTCGGCGACGCTCTGCGCACGCGCCAGATCCTCATCAACCTGCTCGGCAACGCCGTGAAGTTCGCGCGGACGCGCGTCGAGGTCCGCGCGCGCTGGATCGGAGAGACCGACGCCTTCACGATCGAGATCGAGGACGACGGCCCCGGCATCCATGCCGATCAGCTGGCCCGCATCTTCGAGCCGTACCGGCAGGCCGACGAGACGACGGCGCGGACTCACGGCGGAACGGGCCTCGGGCTCTCGATCGCGCGCGACCTCGCGCGGCTCATGCGCGGCGACATCACGGTGCGCTCCGAGCCCGCGATCGGCTCGACGTTCTGCTTCTCTGCCCCGCTGCTCCGCGCGAAGGCCTCCGACGTCGTACCGGCCATCGCGAGCCCCGCCACCGACGCGGGACGACTCCGCATCCTCCTCGCCGACGACGACGCGACGAATCGACTCGTGGGGCGCGAGCTCCTCGGGCTGCTCGGGCACGACGTGGAGGTGGCGTGCGACGGCGCGCAGGCGATCGAGCGGGCGCTCGCAACCCCGTTCGACCTCCTCGTGCTCGACGTCGAGATGCCAGCCCTCGATGGGACCGAGGTGACGCGGCGCTTGCGAAGCGCAGGCTCCGACGTCCCCGTGCTCGGCTTCACGGGACATGCGTCCGCCGAGCAGCGCCAGGCGTGTCTTCGTGCGGGCATGAACGGTGTGGTCCAGAAGCCAGCCGATCTCGCGCGCCTCGCGACAGGCATCGCCAGCGTCGTCGCGCACGGCGTGCCTGCGCGCGCGGCGAGCGACCGTGACCTCGCGAGCGCATTGGCCCACACGGTCGGCCTGCCGACCCCCGCGATCGCACACGAGCGGAGCACCATCCTCCAGTCGGCACGCGCGAAGCTCCTGGCCAGCCACGAGCCGATGCGCGCTGGCCTCGCGGTGAAGGTGCCTCCACCTCGTCCCACGTCGCCGGATCTTCGCTCGGGGCTCGATCTCGGAGAGGCGACCGGGCGCTCTTCGACGACGTGCTCGTCGCCGTTCGCGAGGAAGCGGGCCGCATGTTCCGCGAGCTCGCGGCGGCGTCGGCGCGTCGAGACCTCGAGGCGATGCGGCGCATCTCTCACACCCTGAAGGGCTGCGTGGCCAACGTGGGCGCCAGGCCGGTCGTGGAGGCCGTCGTCGCCGTCGAAGTGGCCTCGAAGGCCGGCGATCCGGATCGCGCCGCCGACCTCGTCGGCGCCGCCGTCTCGCGAGGCGAGTCGCTCCTCGTCGCGCTGGATGCGTGCCGGCCCTCCCGTCGGCAGCGTGCGTCCGCACCGTGAGCGCGCGTCGTCGTCGCCACGTCCTCGGGCCCTGACCCGAGATGCGTCGTGCGCCCGGTGCGGACTCGGGCATCCTCCGCCTGCATGCTCACGCTCTCGGGCGATCCGACCTACGACCTCGCCGCGACCCTCGCGCTCTCGATCGTGGTGATCACGACCGTGGCCGCGCTCTTCATGCAGACGCCGTACGGGCGCTTCGCCGACGCGAAGTGGGGCCTCTCGCTCGATCCGCGCCTGGGCTGGTTCCTCATGGAGCTGCCCGCGACCGTGACCTTCCTCGTGACCTTCTTCGTCGGACCGCACCGGTTCGACACCTACCCGCTCGTGCTCCTCTTCGTGTGGTGCTGTCACTACCTGAACCGCGGCTTCCTCATGCCGCTCTTCATGCGTGTGCCCCGCGGACAGAAGGGGAGCTTCTCTCTCATGGTCGTCTCGATCGGCTGGGTCGTGACGTCACTCCACGGCTACCTCAATGCGCGCTGGGCCACGACGTTCCACGCGGACACGAGCGCGGCCTGGCTCACCGATCCGCGCTTCCTCGTCGGCGCGGTCACGTACTACGTCGCGATGGGCTTCAACCTCCACGCCGATCACGTGCTCCGCACGCTCCGCACGAAGGAGGAGGTCGCGCGCGGCGAGCGCCACTACCGCATCCCGCGCGGCGGTCTCTTCGAGCGCGTGACCAACGCGAGCTACTTCTCGGAGCTCGTCGCGTGGTCCGGCTTCGCGCTCATGACGTGGTCCCCCGGCGGCCTCTTCATCCTCGGCATCAGCCTCGCGAACCTCGTGCCCCGCGCGATCGCCACGCACCGCTGGTACCGGGAGAAGTTCCCCGACTATCCGAAGGACAGGAAGATCCTCATCCCCTTCGTCTGGTGAGCCCCTTCCCACCTCGAGCACTCGCCGCAACCCAGGCATGCGCGGCCATCGGCGCCACTCCGGAAAGCGCTGTTCTCAGCGGCTACGTGCTCGCGCAGAGAAGAGGCCACGGCGAAGGCCAATCGGACGGACGCGGATACACGATTTCCCACTGCCGACTCAGATCGACAGCCGTGCAGGATGGCAACGGAGCCCGGCAGTCTGCCTCGTCGCGACACACGACGGTGCACTGCCCCGACACGCAGACGCCAGACTGGCAATCTGTGTCCCGAGAGCACGTCTCGCCGAAGAGAGCGGTGCCCACCGGCACTGGCAGGCAACGCAAGCACCCCACCGCCGACCCGAGAACGTCGTGGAGACGCGGCACACCTGATCCACCGGGCAATCCCCCGGGCGACGAGGAGCGCGAAGAGGATTCACAACCTCCACCCACTGCTCATGTCCACTCCACCCTCCCCGTGCGTCCTTGCGCGCGACACCGACCTACAGGCGTGGGAGCCGGGAGCCGATCCCACGCTCGGTGTCCAGCATTCCCGAGCCCACGGCGCCAACTACGAGCCGCCGAGCTCGACCGCGCCGTCGGGCACGGTCACCTCGAAGCTCGGCAGCTGCACGCTGTCGCCGTACTGTTCGCCTGCGAAGTCGAATCGGTTCCAGTCGCCCGCGTGCGACTCGATCGCCATCCGACGGATCACGCCGCGCGTCTCGGGCGCGCGGCTCACGTAGAGCACGATCGACGCATACGGCGACGCCCGCCGCGGCGTCAGCACGAGCCGATCGGTGTCCGCGGGTCCGTCGGCGCCTGCACGAAGCGCGAAGCGGAAGTCACGCGCGAGCACGGAGGTTCCGTCGAGGATCCCGAGCGCGGCCGCCGCGGCGTCCGTGGTGCCGCGCGTCACCTGGCCAGCGCTTCCTTCCCGAGGCTCGAAGTAGGTGAAGCGCCCTGCGCTCGAGACGAAGACCGGCGGCGTGTCGTAGTCCAGGCGGAGGCGTCCAGGACGCTCGATGGCCATCCGCCCGGCGAGCTCATCGTGGTGCCATAGGCCCTGGTCCACTGGTGCTGCGTGAACCGCACCTGAATGCGCGAGACCTGTGCATAGAAGGCATGGACAGCCCCCGCGACCTCGAGCGCCCGCGGGTCATCGACCCTCTGAGCCTCCGCCCGCCACGACACGGCGGCAGCGATCGCGACCGTCAGCGCGAGCGCCAGAACCGCCTCGTGGCCAGACCGACCCCTGACCATCCCTCTCGATGCATTCCCATCTCCGCGTGGCCGCCTCGAGTCCGCGCGATTGGCCTGCTCAGGCGCAGCGGCCCGACGTGCAGGTGCCGGAGCAGCAGTCGCGGTTGTCGAGGCAGCCTCGGCCGGCGGCGCGGCAGACGCAGCGACCCGCGGTGCAGTCCATGTAGCCGCAGCAGTCCGCGCCGGTGCCGCAGGTGCCCATGGACTCGGTGCAGCAGCGCACACCGAAGGTCGCGCCGCGGCGACAGCTCAGGTCACCACAGCACATCGAGTCCGTCGTGCAGGCGGCCGCGAGCGGCGTGCACATGCACTGCGTGGAGGTGAAGTCCCAGTCGGCGCAGGAGCCACGCGTGGGGCCGGTGAGCGTGCCCGAGACACACTCGCCGCTCGTGGCGCAGTAGCCGCAGCCCGCCTGGCCCGTGCAGTCGAGGCACGTCGCGTTGTCCGAGCAGGTGTCGACCATCGGGCAGCTGCTCGCGAGCCAGCTCCAGGTGCCGCAGGTGCCGGTCGAGGGACCCGTCGAGGTGCCGGAGCTGCACGTGCCCGTCGCAGCGCACCAGCCGCACGACGGCGCGCCCGTGCACGAGGCGCAGTCCGTGTTCGACGCGCACTCGTCGACGGGCCCGGCGCACTCGCTCGCGAGCCACGCCCAGTCACCCGTGCACGCCCCGGTCGTGGGGCCGGACGAGTCGCCGGAGCGACACGCACCATCGCAGAAGCCGCAGCCCGCGCGCGCCGTGCAGGTGTCGCAGTCGGTCGCGTCCGCGCAGGCATCGACAGGCCCGCTGCACTCGCTCGTCTGCCACGCCCAGTCCGCGCACGAGCCGGTCGAAGGACCGGTCGAGCTACCCGCCGCGCACGCGCCCGTCGTGCTGCACCAGCCGCAGGGGTAGTGCGCGGTGCACTCGCCACAGTCGAGGTAGGCGCACTCGGTCGCCGGCATCGTGCACGTGCCGCTCGTGCATGCGAGCGCGCCAGTGCAGCGATCGCCCGCACAGCAAGGCTGCCCATCGCCGCCGCAGGTCGGGTCGGGCGTGCCACAGCCACCGCTCTGGCAGCTCAGGCCCGCCGCGCACTCACCCGGCGCCGCGCAGCAGATCTCGCCGTCGCCGCCGCAGGTCTCGCAGCGACCGCCCACGCACACCGAGCCCGATCGGCACTCGTCGCCGGGGCAGCACGCACCGCCGTCGCGACCACAGTCCATCTCGGGCAGCGTGCAGACGCCGCCCTCGCAGAGGAGATCGCTGCAGCACTCGGCGCTCGTGCGACACGAGGTGCCCTGGAGCGAGCAGCAGGTGCCGCCGACGCAGTCCGCGCCGCCACAGCAGTCCTCGGGCTGCTCGCACGCGACGCCCGCGCCCGGCACCGCGCAGCACAGCTCCGTCTCGCAGCGACGGCCCGCGGAGCAGGTCCCGAGGTCGCCGCAGCAGGCCTGACCCACGTCGCCACACGCCGGCGTCGAGCGCACGTCGGGGCCGAAGGCGTCGTCCCGTGAGAACGCGTCGTTCTGTTCTTCCGGCGCGTCGAGGCCGCGCCCGGCGTCGCGTCGATCGAGACCGCCGCCTCCGTCGGGGCAGCCGAGCCAGAGCGAGGAGAGGGCGACGAGGAGAAGCGCGCGAAGAGAGGTCGAGGACATCCGCCGACGATACCGCGAGCCGTCGGCGACCACCGCGTCCTCGGCGTCGGGCTCGACAATCGCCACGGGGCGATACAGCTTGGCGCCTCGTGAACGCGTTCAACCAAGCGGACCCACAGCCCGCCGTCAGTCGATAAAGCATGTTCGCAAGGAACAACTTCCAGATTGAACACGTATAATCAATCACACCAGAAAGGACCCCGTCATGGAGACCCTCTCGATCGTCGTGATCTCGCTCGCGATGGCTTCGGTCGTCGTGCTCGCACAGGCCGCGCTGGCCCCGCGTCGCTGGCGGACGGTCGTCGTGCACGGGGCTCCGATCGGTGCGGGCGCATACCGCGAGGCGCCGGCGGTGCGCACACGGCGTCGCTGGCGCGCGCCGTCGGCGAGCGTCACCGCCGCCAGCGTGCTGGCCGTGCTCTGGGCGCTCGCGACCGGGATGTTCGCCCTCGCCGGCATGCTGCTTCCCCCCGTGTGGCCCGTGGCGCTCTCGGGCTTCGTGCTCGTCGTGCTCCTGTTCCACGCGGCCGCGCAGCTCGCGATGCGCGCGGAGGGTCGCGCCGAGCGCGTGCGACGCATCACCACCTACAGCTACGTGCACCACGCGGCGGTGGTCGGCACCTTCGCCCTCTTGTCCGTCTGGAGCGCTTTCGCAGGGCGCGAGGAGATGGTCGCGATCCTCGTCTTCGCCGTCGTGGCGTGCACGATCGGCGTGGGGATCACCGCGCTCGTTCGTTCGGCCGCACGCTCCGAGCGCGACGACGACGCGTGAGCAGCGTCGCGAGCACGAGCATCGCGGCGAGCACGCGCCCGTGATCGGAGCGCCCGTCGTGCACGCGGCAGCCGCATCCAGAGGAGCCTCCGCCCGAGCCCGCGTCCTCACCGCTCGTGGGTGCGTCGCGATCGAGGGGCGCATCGCCCGCACCGGAGGCATCGCGCGCCGCGCTCGCGTCGTCGCCCGACGAGGCAGCGTCGAGGGCGCCCGAGTCCATCGCGAGGCCCGCGTCCATCGCCAGGCCCGCGTCCGTGGTGGAGGGGCCCGCATCGGGATCCACCGCGGCGTCGTCGAGCACGCCCGCATCGGAGGCAACGAAGCGGCAGCTCACCGCGCAGCCGGCGACGCCGTCGCACTCCTCGTCGGGGCTCGTGACGAGGCCGTCGCCACAATACGGCCCGTGCCCGCGACAGTCGGCCGCGCACGCATCCCAGCCGTAGCCCGGGCTCGCGCCGTCGTCGCAGCGCTCGCCGGGGTCGGTCGTGCCGTCGCCGCAGGTGGCGCGGCCGAGCTCGAACGCGCCGACATCCGCGAGCGCGCCCGCCACTGCATCGCCGTCGACGGGCCGCGCCACACCATCGACGTCCACGCTCGCGCTCGAGCCGACCGCGGCATCGATGCAGGGTGAGCTCGGCATCGGCAGGCCCGAGGCCTCGAGGCGCGGATCCACGAGCGTCGCGCCCGCGGGCGTCGACATCCCCACGAGATCGGCCGTGTTGGCGCCGAGGATCGAGCTCGTCACCGAGAGCCCCGTCGCGCTGCCCCGCATCCCGACGCCGCAGCCGGTGATCACGGAGTGCGCGAGCGACGCGCTGCCCGCACCGGACACGAGCACGTCCACGCCCGTGGTGCCTGCGGCACGCGCGCACTGGACGCTCGCGTGTCGGACCTCGACGCGATCACCCGTGCTCGGCGAGAGCGAGAGGCCGGTGGAGCCCGCGCGCACGTGGACGTTGCTCGCCACGCCCGTGCCGTGGAGCCCGAGCTGGCCTGCGCTGCGCACGCGATCGAGCGTGAAGCGCGAGCCGTTCTGCGCGACGACGGCGGCGTCGGCGCTCGAGGATCGGAGATCGGCGATCGTCGCCGTCGCCCCGAGCCCGAGCACGATGCGCGTCTCCTCGAGCGTGACCTCGGTGAGCGTGAGCACACCGCCGTCCTCGACGAGGACCTCGAAGTCACCGCCGCGCGTGGGCGTTCCACCGAAGCGCACCGGAGGCCCCGCCGCGGCGCCCCACGTCATCGTCCCCATCACGCGCAGCTCGTACTCGAGCTCGTCCGCGCCGAACGGAAAGACGAAGCTCACGCCGGGATCGACGACGAGCGCGTGCCCGGCGGGGATGGTGAGATCGCCCGCGATCGGCTCGGCGTTCTCCCGCGTCATGTGCACGTCGTCCCACAGCCAGCCTTGCAGCGAGGTCGTGAGCTCGCCCGCGAACGTGCGCGCGCCGAGGTCTGCGCCCGCGCTGTCGCGGAAGCGGGCGGGGGATCGGGAGGTCGGCCGCAGCCCCGCGCCGAGCAGCGCGTTCTCCTCCGCGAGCGGGTTGCGGATCTCGTCGACGACCACGCTCGTGCCTCCGCGGCTCCGGGGGTGCACGAGCACGCGATCGAGCACACACGCACAGTCGAGATCACGCGGCTGAACGACGATGGAGTCGAAGATGTCCGCACCGCCACTGCCCGTGATGTCACCCACGAACGTCGCGTGATCGACGAACGCACGCGCGCCGCGGAAGAACACGGCGCCTCGGAAGATCGTGCGGAACGTCGACGTGGTGCCCGTGCCCGAGAAGTCCGCGGGCCCGATGTCCGAGTCGCGGATCGAGAGGTTTCCGCCCCGCACGTTCACCGGCGAGCCGTTCGGGATCGTCACGAAGCGCAGCGAGCCTCCGTTCTGCGTGTCGATGGCGGTGATGACGTCGACGAACGCGACGTGCTCGAGATCGATGACGCCCGTCGTCGAGAGGATCCCGGTCCAGCGCGCGCCCGCGCTCGTCGATCGCAGCGTGACCGGCGCGGCCTCGGTTCCCACCACCGTGAGGCGCCCACCCGCGACGCCGATGCTCCGGGCCGCGGGCACCTGCACCTCGACACCCGCTTCGATGCGGAGCGTGAGCCCCTCGGGGATCGTGATGCTTCCTGCCAGCACGTAGGGGCTGCCTGCCGCGGTCCACGTCGTGTCCGCGCCGAGCGCGCCGGCTGGCACGGAGGTCTGGGCAGCCGCGGGCGCCGAGGCGAGCGCGAGCGAGGAGGCGACGATGACGCCGAGCAGCCACGCGAGCGCGCGCGCCGTGGCGAACGAGAAGGACGACCGCATGGGGGAGACGATCGCATCTCGCCGCGCGCGCTGGAAGACGGCCCCGCCGATCGGTGCGTTGAGCGGGCCGCGGCGAGCCATCATGCTCGCGCGATGCGCTACCTCCACACGATGCTCCGCGTGCGCGATCTCGACGCGTCGCTCGACTTCTTCTGCGCCAAGCTCGGCCTGCGCGAGCTCCGACGGCGCGAGTCCCCCGAGGGTCGCTTCACGCTCGTCTTCCTCGGCACGGGCGCCGAGGGCGACCCAGCCGAGCTCGAGCTCACGTACAACTGGGACGAGAAGGAGCCCTACCCCACCGGCCGCTTCTTCGGTCACCTCGCCTTCGAGGTGGACGACATCCACGCGACCTGCGCGCGCCTGCACGCCGCGGGCGTCGTGATCCACCGGCCGCCGCGCGACGGGCGCATGGCGTTCGTGAAGTCGCCGGACGGCCACTCGGTCGAGCTCCTCCAGCGCGGCGCGGGGCTCGCGCCGATCGAGCCGTGGAAGTCGATGCCCAACACCGGAACCTGGTGAGCTGCGCGCCCGTGACGCACGGGGCCTTGGGTGCGGGGCCGCGGGCCTGCTAGATCGCGCGCCGTGAACGAGACCATCGTGATCGTGGGTGCGAGCCTCGCCGGAGGGCGGGCCGCAGAGTCGCTGCGCAAGCTGGGCCACACGGGCCGCATCGTGCTCATCGGAGCCGAGCCGGATCGCCCCTACGATCGGCCGCCGCTGTCGAAGAAGGCGATGCGCGGCCAGCTGCCGGAGGAGAAGCTCTTCTTCCGCGCCGAGGACTACTACGAGAAGAGCCAGATCGAGCTCCGCACCGGCGTTCGCGCGCTCCGCCTCGACACCACGGCGCGCGAGGTCGAGCTCTCGGACGGCACGAAGGTCCACTTCGACAAGCTCCTCATCGCGACCGGGGCGGACGTGCGTCGCTTGAGCTGCGAAGGTGCGGCGCTGCCCGGCGTGCGCTACCTCCGCACGCTCGCGGACGCGCGCGCCATTCGCGCGGAGCTCGCGCCCGGCAAGCGCTTGGTCGTGATCGGCGCGGGTGTGATCGGCATGGAGGTCGCCGCGTCGTGCCGCGAGGAAGGGCTCGAGGTCACGGTGCTCGAGCTGCTCGACGTGCCGCTCCTGCGCGCGTTCGGCCGCGACGTCGGTGCGCTCTACGGCCAGTTCCACCGCGAGCGCGGCGTGGACGTTCGATGTGGTGTCGGCATCGCGGCGCTGCGCGGCACGGGGCGCGTCGAGGAGGTCGTCACCACGACCGGCGAGGTGATCCCGTGCGACTTCGTCGTCGCGGGCATCGGCGTGGTCCCGGCGACGGCGTGGCTCGAGGGCTCCGGCGTCGCGCTCGATCGCGGCGTGCTGGTGAACGAGCGCTGCGAGACGAACGTGCCGGGCGTCTACGCGGCGGGCGACGTCGCGCGCTTCTTCCACGCGCGCCACGGCCGGCACGTGATGGTCGAGGCCGTCGAGAACGCGCAGCTCATGGCGGCCACTGCGGTCTCGAACATGCTGGGCAAGGACGAGACGCACGCGCCCGTCGCGTGGTTCTGGTCGGACCAGTACGACCTCAAGCTCCAGAGCGTCGGCGCAGTCGACGACTACGACCGCGTCGTCTACCGCGGCTCCATCGAGACCAAGCAGTTCGCGGCCTTCCTCCTCAAGGGCGACCGCGTGACCGGCGTGATCGGCGTGAACCGCCTCAAGGAGATCGCCGCGGCCAAGAAGCTCATCAGTGCGTCGATCCCCGTCGTGGACGCGATGCTCGCCGACGCGGAGATCCCCATGAGCAAGATCCTCGCGGGGCCCTCGCCCGCCGCGGGCTGAGAACACGTCGCCGATGCGCGCGCCGGTGGGTGTAGGCGCGCCCCTGGGTAGATGGACCCCGAGATCCTCGACCTCCTCCTCGCACTCGATGGCGTCGCGCAGTCACCTCGGTATCATCCCGAAGGCGACGCCCTCTTCCATTCGCTCCAGGTCTTCGAGCACGCCCGCCGAGAGACCGACGAGCACGACCTCTGGTGTGCGGCGCTCCTCCACGACGTTGGCAAGGCCTACCCGGACGACGACACCGGCCACGACGAGCTCGGCGCGGACCTCCTCGAAGGGCTCGTGAGCGATCGCGTCGTGTTCCTCGTGCGACACCACCTCGATCTCTTGCGTGCGCCACGGATCGCGCGCCGGCGGCACGCGGCCCGCGACCTCCGCGACCTCGAGCGCCTGCGCCGCTGGGATCTGGCCGGGCGTTCGCCCCACGCACACGTGCCCTCTCCCCACGCAGCCCTCGCGCTGCTCGATCACCATGGAAGGAGCCTGCGTTCGTCCTGAGGGCTGGTGGGCCCCGGACGAGGACCCCGACGAGCGCCACGATCCCGACCTCGACCGCGCCGTGCGTCACGCCGTGCAGAGCGCGCTCACGGAGCGTCAGCGCGAAGCCGTCGAGCTCTTCTTCTTCGAGGGCCTGAGCCAGTCCGAGATCGCGCGGCGCCTCGGCGTCTCGCAGCAGGTCATCCAGAAGCGGCTCTACGGAGCTCCACGACGAGGCGCCCGCGTCGGGGGCGCCCTCGCGAAGCTGCGCGTGGCGCTCGCGGGGCTCGTCCGATGAGCCTCGAGCGGCACGGCGGCCTGCGGGCACACCTCGCCACCCTGGCGGCGGCGATCATGTACGAAGAAGGGGTCAAGCAGTACTTCACCGCCAAGCGCCTGGCGGCCAAGCGCGCGCTCGGTTCAGGCTCCACCAAGCGGGCACGCGCGCGGCCCCGCGATCTCCCGAGCAATGGCGAGATCCGCGCGGCGCTGCTCGAGCTCGCCGAGCTCTTGGAGGGTGACACGCGCACACAGCGCCTCTTCGCGATGCGCATCGTCGCGCTCGAGGCGATGCTCGCGCTCGAGGCGTTCAGCCCACGCCTCATCGGATCCGTCGCGACCGGACACGTGCGTGCCGGGAGCGACGTGGATCTCCACGTGTTCGCGGAGCACCCCCTCGAGGTCGTGGCCGCCGTCACGA
>JBILLJ010000002.1:0-182506 GCA_044376125.1 Sandaracinaceae bacterium | reverse complement strand
GCGAGGATCCACAGCGTCGGCAGCGTCGCGCGCCCTCGACCGAGCGCGAGCTGCTTGCGCAGGCAGGCCCAGACGTCGCTCGTGGTCGGCGCCACGCTGAACGGCTCGAAGACGCCGGGTCGCCGTTGCGCGCAGCGCCTCGGCGAGGAGCCGAGATGCACGTACGCGCTTGACGCGTCGCGCACGGGGAGGTACACGAGCCGTCCTTTCCGGGGCGTAGCGCAGCCTGGTAGCGCACACGGTTCGGGACCGTGGAGTCGAAGGTTCAAATCCTTTCGCCCCGACTCGAGAGCGCAGATCGAAAGATCTGCGCTCTCGGCCTTTTTGGCCCCTTTCGGGGCGGGGCGTCAGCTGCGAGGCGCGTCAGAGGCGCACGCGGCGCAGCATCGGCATGGCGGCAGGCGCGAACGACCAGGTCATCGTGCTCCAGCTCGACATCGGCGGGTTGGTCGCCAGCTCGAAGTAGGTCGCGTCCGTGCTCGTCACGAGCCCGAGCACCGAGCAGGTCGCCGCGCCCGAGCCGCCGGTCCCATCGTCGAGCACGACGACCCCGCTGAAGATCGAGGCGACGTTGCACGTCCTGGCGACCCACTCCGGGCCGCCGAGGCCTGGCGTCACGCCCGCGAGGTCGCGGAGGATCCCACCCGCATCCACCCGATCCGCGAGCCCGCTCCGACTGTTCGTCAGGCGGGCCCACCCTCGGTCGAGCGTCCCGCCGACATGCGCGGCGAGCCCGCCCGAGTGCCACGAGCAACCCGCGCCGCCGGTGACCGTGACGCTGCCGTCGGCGATCACATCGCTCGCGCTCGAGCCGACACCGAGATCGCCCACGACGCCGCCCACGCCCGGTGTGCTCGAGAGCAGCGTCACGCGCGCCCACGCCTCGTCCACCATCGCGCCGTCGTGCGCGGTGCCGACGATGCCTCCCAGGTCGGCACAGCCCGTCGTCGCCCGCGCATCGACCTGCGAGACCTCGGCGCGCGCGCGCGTGAGGCTGCCCGCGAACATGTTCCCGACCACGCCACCGACACGGGTGTTGCCCGAGATGCGTGCGACACGGACCACCACGTCGTCGATCGTGCATCCCGTGCACTGCCCGACGATGCCGCCCGTCTCGTCACCGCCCGACACGAAGTCGGTCTCCACCGTCACCCGCAGGATCATGCCGGTCGAGGCACCCGCGACGACGCCCACGCGATCGAGCGACGGAGCATCGACGCTCACACGGAACCGAACGTCGGTGACCCTGCCGACGAGCGAGAGCACGAACGGGCTCGTGACGAAGGCCGTGACCCAGATCTCGTGACCTGCGCCGTCGAAGCTGCCCGTGAGCGAGGCGCGCCCTGCCCACGAGCCCGTGACGATGTCGTCGCCGAGCTGGTAGCTCGCCGTGCCTGGGCCGGACGCGAAGAACGAGTCGAGCTGATCGGCGTTGCAGAGGAGGTACGGATCGGAAGACACCCCCGAGCCGATCTCGTCGAAGCGAACGGGCGTTCCTGTCAGGCACCGAGGATCCGTCACGACCGGCCCCGCATCGCCGCGCGGCGCGTCGAGCGCGAACGCATCGGGCGGTCCGGCATCCGGAGTCGACGCGTCGAGCGCGAACGCATCGGGCGACGGCGCGTCAGGCGACGGCGCGTCGGGGAACGGCGCATCGAGGCCTGGCGCATCGGGGAGCGCGGCGTCGAGGTCGATCGCAGCGTCGGGCGCGGGCGCGTCGAGCCCCGCGGCGTCGAGCGGATCGGCGGCGTAGCCGACGCGGCCGCAGCCCGCGAGGGCCAGCAGCGCGAGCACGAGCACCACGATCCCAAGCACCGTCGGTCGAAGCACCGACGACATCGTCCACGGAATCGCGCCGTCACGGCAAGGAAGGTCGCAGGTCCGTGCCGCGTAGTTGCGCAGGGTCGTGCACGGGAGGCTAGGATGCGCCGCCCCCGACGACTCCCCTGAGAGAGAGCACCATGGACATCGACACAGCCAACATGATCTTCTCGGGAATCCGCCTCGTCGGTGGGTTCTTCGACTTCCTCGTCTTCGTCGCGCTCCTCGTCGTCGCGCTCATGTACGTGCGCAAGGTCGACGGCACGCTCGGCTACATCCTCACCGGCGCAGCGACGCTCAACTTCCTCACGACCTGCTGCGGCAACGTCGTGAGCAGCCTGAGCGAGCAGATCGGTGAGGCCTCCATGCTCATCGGGGCCGCGGTGTCCGGCATCGGCCTCTTCATCGAGCTCGGCCTCTGGGGAGCGATCCTCTACGTGCTCTTCGCGCTCGCGAGCAAGGCCCCGCAGCAGGGCTGAGCTTTCGTTCCTCGACACGATGGAGGCCGAGAGGTGCGGCGAGCGCCCTCTCGGCCTCGATCGTTCCGTCTTCGTCTCACGCGAGGAGCGTGCGGACGTAGTCGGCGTAGGCCGACTTCATCGGGAGCTCATCGTCGACGCGCAGGCGACGGCGCGTGGTCTCCACGGCCTGACCCCGGATCGGATCGAAGCCGCGGTGCGGCACCCGCTGCCACGACACGCCCGTGCCGCGCCGCTGCCACGCCGGGAGCTTCGCGAACACGAGCCCGTGCGCGTGCAGCAGCTCGTTCTTGTCCGCGACGGTGGCCTTCTCGAGCGCACGCGTCGCCTCCCGCACCGAGCGTCCCGCCTGACGCAGCGTCCAGTGGCAGGTCGTGTTCAGCGCGCACCGCCCCGCGTCGGCCTGACGCCAGAGGAAGTAGTCGACGACGTCCTCGTCGCGCGCGCCGACCCACACGCGGCCGTCGAGCTCGACGACCTCGCCGAGCGCGAGCGAGATCGTCGCCGCCGCGCGCGCCGACGCGATGGACACCAGCTTCTCGAGCTCGCGGTCGAAGAGGTCGCTCGACCGCGGCAGGAGCACGGAGATCTCGTCGCTCTCGGTGTACGCGTAGAGACCCTGGAGCGTCTCGAGCAGGCCCGAGGCCGCCGCGACCATGTGCGCGTGGAACGCCGCATCGAATGGCTTCTGCGCGCGTCGCTCCGTGAGCTTCGAGAAGGAGCGACCATCCACGCGCAGGATCGCGAACGCGCCCGGTGGCACACGCAGCGAGTGGAAGCACTCGCCTGCACGCATGCGGATCTCCATCGAGTCGGGGCTCATCACACACCTCGCCGACCGAGACGTCACGCGAGGCCGAGGCTGACGCCACTCGCATCGATCCATCCGAGTGCCACGTGCTCTCAGAGCCAACCGTTGCTGCGGTACCAGGCGAAGGTGCGGCGCACGCCCTCCTCGTAGCCGACCTTCGCGCTCCAGCCGAGGCGCGTGCGCAGCTTGTCGGCCGAGCAGACCCACGCCTCCTGCGCGCCCATCTTCGCCTTCTGGCGGTTGAGCAGACGCGGCTTGCCGTCGATGCGCGTGGCGAGCTCGCCCGCCATGCCCGCGAGCGAGACCACGAACGCCGGGAAGTCGAGCGTCAGCGCACGCTTGCCGCTCTCGCGCACGATCTGCTCCTGGAACTCGACCCACGTGAGCGGGCGGCCGTCCTCGATGAAGAAGCCCTGGCCCACGGCCGCGGGGTGCACCATCGCGAGGAGGATCGCCTCGACACAGTCGTCCACGTAGATGGCCGCCCAGCGCTGCTCGCGGTTGCCGAAGAAGACGTTGCGACGCGCGTTCGCTTCCTTGAAGAGGTTGAAGAAGTCGACGTCGCCAGGGCCGTACACCCCCGCAGGCCGGAGGATCGTCCAGCGGATCGCGCTGCCGCGCTTCTCGACGGCGTGCTCCGCCTCGAGCTTGCTCTGCCCGTAGAACTCGACGGGCCGACGCGGATCGTCCTCGGTGATCGCTCGATCCTTCGTGGAGGGCCCGTACGCGGCCTGCGAGCTGATGAGCACGAAGCGCTCGAGCGCCGGGTGCGCGGTCTCGATGGCGCGCAGCAGGTTCTCCGTGGGCATCAGGTTGCCGCGCGTGAAGTCCTCGTAGGTGACGCCCTTGGTCGCGCCTGCGACGTGAAGCACGTAGTCGGGCTTCTCGCTCTCCATGATCCGCGTGAGCCCCGCGACGTCGTCGTAGTCGCACTCGACCGAGCGCCCCTTCTTCGACGGCGGCGAGCCCTTGCGACGGATCGAGATCACGTCGAGGCCGCGCTCGAGCAGCGCGTCGCGCAAGCGCGAGCCGATGAAGCCGCTGGCGCCGGTGACGAGAGCCTTGCCCGCGAGGGGCTTGCCCTCACCGGAGTTCGAAGAGACGTCGGAGCTCATGCGGCGGCGTATGTGCCAACGGATCGAGGCCGACACAAGCCGTCGCGCGAATGCGTGCCCCGAACGGCCGCTACATCACCGTGAGCGAGCCCGCGTTGGCCAGCTGGTAGCCATCGCTCGAGCCCGCATCGAGCGTGTCGCAGTAGGTCCACGTGAGGCCGCCGTCGCCGGAGAATCGGAACGCGAAGTCGAAGCTGCCCGCGCTCGGTCGGCTCAGGCTGGCCTGGTACTCGTCGTTGTTCGCCTCGAAGCCCGCCGAGCCGGGGCCATAGGCCGTGTTCGCCATCGCGCGCGTCCACGTCCAGCCAGCGGTGGATGGGTGCGAGCCATCGGGCCCGCTGCCGACCTCGCCGACGAGGAGCACGTCGGTGTCCGTGCCCGTCGTGCGTGGCGTCAGGCCCGCGGCGTAGACGCGACCGTAGATGGTCGTGCTCATCCCAGCGCTGGCCATGACCGTCGTCGGGTACTGCACGCGACAGAAGCCGATGGTCCACACGGGCCCCGCATCGCGCGGCGTGAACGCGTCGGGCACGCCGGCGTCACGCCCGGCATCGTCGATCACGAGGACGAAGGCGTCCTGCCCCGCGTCGCTCGCAGCGGCGTCGATGGCGATGGGCGCGTCGAGCTCCAGCGGCGCGTCGGGCGCCGCGGGCGCATCGCTGCCGGCGTCGCTACCGCCACCGTCGGGCGGCAGCGCCGCGTCGAGGCCCGCACGCGCGTCCGGGCGATCACCGATCTGGTTGTCCGGCGCGCACGCCGCGAGGCCGAGGACGGCGAGCACCCAGACGTTCGAGGCACCCGACGAGGGCAAGTGCATGGCGCGATTGTGCCTCAGAGCGTGAGTCACTTGCATCGACTCCGGCTCTTCTCTTTTCCGCGGAGGGTCTGTCCGCAGACGAACCCGTGTCACTCGCATCGCGAGTGGCTCGATGCTCAGGCAGGAACGGCCGCGAGGATCTCGGGACGCGTGCAGTCGATGGCCTGCGTCCGCTTCTTCATGAGCGCGATGAGCTGCTCGCGCGGCATCGGCGTGTCGCGCATGTCGACGAAGTGATCCGCGAGCTTCTCGTAGTCCTTCCTCATGAGGAGGAACCAGACGCCGATGAAGTCGATGTCGCGGAACACGAGCGCGTCGTGCTTGATGTAGTTCTCGACGTTGTCGAGCAGCTCCTGCGGGTGCTCGGTCCAGTGACGGTTCGCCTTGAGGTGATGCGAGATGTGGTAGCCGTCGTTGAAGCAGCGCTCGTTGTAGCGGTGGTTGATGCAGGTGATCGAGCTCTTGTAGGACGAGCCCGGATCGTCGGGGCACACGAACGCGTGCTGGCCCCAGTTGCCCGCCATCATCACGAAGCGGCAGACGAGGAACGGCGCGATGAAGATCGTGAGCGTGGCCTGCCAGTTGAAATAGCAGCCGATCGCGACGCCGAGGTACCAGCTCCACTCGCCGATGAACATCCAGACCGCGAGGTTCGTGCGCTTGCGGCCGAGCTGATAGCGGCCGAGCTTGAACATCGAGAGGAAGAAGAAGTCGAGCCAGTACTTGGCGAAGTCGACGACGCTGTCGCGCTGGTACTTCATCGTCGAGGAGAGGTCCTTCGGCAGGTTCCCCTCGAGGTGGTGCATCGTCATGTGGTGGATGTAGTAGGTCTCCGGGGTCTCCCCCGCGAACGGCCCGAGCACCCACGGGATGTAGAACTTGAGGAAGTCGAGCTCACGCTTCCACAGGCCGCGGTGGCTCGTGTTGTGGAGCATGAGGATGTACTTGTCGGCGAAGAAGCCGTAGAGGATCGCCCAGTAGATCGGGGCCATCCACCAGCGGAACATGCCGGGCCAGTAGAGGAAGACCGCCGCGGGCACGAGCACTGCGGTCATCCAGAACGAGAGCTTCACGAACGGCAGGTCCCGCTCGTCTCGGATGAGGCGCAGCGCGAAGCGCTCGATCGCGTTGTAGCTCTTGCCGGGCGTGAAGGTGGGGTCGGTCAGCGTGGGCAGCTTCGCCATGACGTCGCTCCGTCGAGGGTCGTCCGCGACCTTCGAGAGGCGCCGAGACTAGGCAGCGATGCCCCGACCCGCAAACGATCCGGCCCGATCCGAGGACATCGCGTGAGAAAAGCCGCTCCGCGGGCGCCCCGCGCCGCCGAGCGCGAGGCAGTGAGGCCGCCCGTGACGGCTCAGCGGACCGTGGCGCTCACCCGACGATTCCGGTGCAGGACCGGGCGAGCGTGACCTCGAAGACGCGCGGTGCGACGCGGCGATCGTCGGTGCGGAGGCGCACCTCGACCTCGATGTAGCGACCGTCGGGCACGGGGCCCGGCGCGGCGGTGAAGTCGACGATCGGGTCGGCCTCGGTCACGGGGAACGGCCCGACGAAGGTGGCCGCGCCGAGCGTCGCGCGATCGTCGCTCGTGCGCGCGTAGACCTCCATGCCCGTGCCTGCAGGCACCTCGACGCGCAGCTCGGCCCCGAGCCAGTGCGTCGTCGAATCCGCGCCGCAGCCCTCGCTCGTGAAGCGGTAGTAGCCCCGCGGCTGCGCGAACGTGTTGAGGCCGAAGCCGATGAAGTCGCTGTACGTGTAGGGCGTGAGACCCACGCCGTGCTCGATCCACGTGCCCGTCATCGGGTCGAGCCGGGCCGCGGAGTTCGTGGCCTGCGCGATGGCCCACACCGAGCCATCGAAGCTCACCCCGACACCGACGGGCCCGCGGCCCGTGGGCAGATCCCACTGGCGCACGAACGCCATGTCGGAGAGGCGGAACTGGAGCATGCGCCCTGCGGCGCCGCCGCCGAAGTTGATCGTCTCGTGGCTGATCCCCACCCAGAGGCTCGCCTCGTCGGCCGCGACGCCCCGGGGCGTGCCGCCACCGGGCAGGCTGATCGTGTCCCACGTCGAGGTGGCGACGGTGTAGCGGTAGAGCCCCGGCTCGCACGAGGACATCGCCACGAACACGTGGCCCATGCCGTCCACGGTCACGCCGTACGGGTACATGTTCGAGCCGTTGCAGCTGCCGGTGATCGGCGCGCGCGTCGCCAGCGAGAAGGCGCCGGTGTTCGTGTCCACGTAGCCGAGGATGTTGTCGGCGCTGCCCGTCGCGCGATCGGCGAACCAGATGCGGCCCTCCGCGTCGGCGACCGCGCCGTAGCTGCCGATCGGCGCGATCGAGATGCAGCGGATCGTGTGCCCGTCCACCGCGGACAGCTCGCACGTCTCGGTCGAGTTGAAGTGGCCGACCCACGGATTGCCGACGTACTGGTCCGGAGGCGCCAGGCCGATCGCGAGGCCGCGCGGCACCTCGTTCGGGGTGAGCGAGCCGTCCGTGTTCGCGACTCCGACCGTCCAGAGGATGCACTCGTCATCGGGACCGACGAACTCCGCCGTGCCGAGCTGGATCGTGCCGTCGCCGTTCAAGTCGCGGCTCGTGTCGATCACGCCGTTCGCGTTGCGATCGATGCAGTCGGCTTCCTGGTTCGCGTACTTCGTGAGCGAGCCCTGGCTGCCGAACGCGCGATTGGCGACGTACGCGTCGAAGCTCTGATCGACCGCGGTGCGCGAGGGGCAGTTGCCCTGGTTGGACCAGTTACACGCCTCGTTCCACGGGCGCGTGCCGGCGGGGGCCATGCTGCCGACCGTCGGGTAGCGCGCGAGCTCGGTGTTCGTGCGCGAGTCCATCTTCGAGACGGTGCCCTCGTCCGCGTTCGCGACCCACACCGCGAAGGACTCGGCCATCGTGCGGCCGAGCGTCAGCGCGCCTTCGTCATCGACGATGACGCCGTCGCTGTTCTCCGCCGTGGGCATCCAGCCACCGGGGCCGGGCACCGTCGGGTCGATCGTGCACGCGGGCGTGCACTCGCTGCAGATCGCGAAGCCCTCGTCGGTCATCCCGTTGCAGTCGTTGTCGACGGTGTCGCAGACCTCGGCACCGCCACGCGCGGCGTCCGTGTCGTCGCAGTCCGGGCCGCCCGCGCAGCCCTCGCCGCGACCGTCGCGATCGGCGTCGATGCAGCCAGGCAGCGGCTCGTACGCGTCGGGCTCGCGGCCCGCGTCGGTCCCCGCCGGGATGTCGACACAGCGGCTGTCGATGCAGGACTGGCCGCGCGGACACTGCGAGGACGATCGACATGCCGCGGGCGCAGTGCCGCAGTCACAGGCTGCGAGCCAGAGCACGCCGATCGCGCTGAGCGAGATCACGAGCTGAGACGGCATCCCCCATCGAGAGTACGGAACGGCGCGCATGGGATCTCCTCGGGCGAGTCTCCGAGCATACCCCCGCACGAGCGCGGGCGGCACGCCGCCATGCGGATGTCACCGACGCAGGAGTCGTCTCTTCACGGCGGCCGTGACGCGGGTGAGCTCGGGCGCGCCGAGCGCCGCTGCGACCGCGAGGAACACGACACCCGAAGCGAGCAGCGCGAGCGCCAGCACACCGACGTTCGTGAGGTCGTTGCCGCCGCGATCCCAGGCCCCCAGACGCGCGACGCCCCAGCCCGCAGCGCCCGCGAGCACGCTGGCCAGAGCCGTGCGCGCGAGCGCTGGCAGCATCGCCCAGAGGCCGAGGGCGCCGAGCTTGCGACGCAAGAGCACCGCGAGGACGAGGCACTGCGCGACGCCTGCGAGGCTGATCGCCATCGCGATGCCGACGTGGCCGAGCGCGCGAGAGAGAACGAAGCCGCTCGCGACGAAGACGACGAGGTTCGCCGCGCCGCCCCAGAGCGGCAGGCGCGTCTCGTTGTGCGCGTGGAACACGGGCACGAGCACGCGCACGGACGCGATCGCCCACACGCCCGCGGCCTGCCACGCGAGCGAGCGCCCCGTCTCGAGCGCGGCCCGTGCGTCGAACTCACCGCGCGAGAAGAGCACCACGACGATCGGGTGTCCGAGCGCCGCGAGGATCGTCGAGAGCGGGAACGCGACGAACATCGCGAGCGAGAGCGCCTCACGGAACGTGACGAGCACACCTTCGCGATCGCCCTTGGCCCGCAAGGCCGCCAGCGTGGGCAGGGCCGCGGAGGCGATCGCGACACCGAACATGCCCTGCGGGATCTCGACGAGGCGCTGCGCGTAGTAGAGGTAGCTCATCGCGCCATCGGGCAGGAACGACGTGAAGAGCCGCGACATCATCACGTTGAGCTGGTAGATGCCCAGGCCGAGCGTGAGGGGCAGGAGCAGCCGGAACGCCTTGCGAACGTGGGGATCCGTGAGATCGAAGCGCGGCATCGAGGGCATGCCGATCGCACGGAGCGAAGGCCACTGCGCCACGACCTGGAGCACGCCGCCGACGATCGCGGCGATGCCGAGCGCGAGGATCGAGGGGTGCCCGGCGGCCACGAGCGGCGGCACGAGCACGAACGGCGCGAGCACGAACGCGACGTTGAGCAGGCCGGGCGCGGCGGCGGGCACCGCGAAGCGGCCGTGCGCGTTGAGCACGCCGGCGCCGAGCGCGGCGATCCCCATGAAGAGGATGTACGGGAAGACGATGCGGGTGAGCGTGACGAAGGCCTCGAAGCGCTCGGGATCCTCCGCGAACCCCGCACCGTACGCGGTGGCGATGGGCCGCGCGAAGACCACGCCGAGCGCAGAGACCACGAGGAGGAGCGCGAGCATCGCGCCGCGAAAGCCCGCGTAGAAGAGCTTGGCCGCGTCGGCCCCTTCCTTCTCGCGGACCTCGGCGTACACCGGCACGAGGGCCGAGGTCATCGCGCCTTCGGCGAGCAGACCTCGGAGCGCGTTGGGGATCGTGAACGCGTCGAAGAAGAGGTCGGTCCACGCGATCGGGATCGTCGCCGCGAAGACCTGATCACGCGCGACGCCGAGGATGCGGGAGAGCAGCGTGCCCGCTGCGACGATGCCGCTGCGTCGCGCGAGCTGGCCGCCCGCGGCGCGATCGGGTTGCGCGGGCGAGGCCGTGGCGCCTTCGGTCGGCGGGGGCGTGGGCGCAGCTTCGCGAGTCTCGGTCACCGGGCGGGCATCCTACGAGCGAGCCTCGTCGGCTTCGAAAAACGCGCACGCTGGCGCTCGGACACGTCGGTGGCGCGTGAGGACGGAACGACACGAGCCGCCTCCGCGATTCCGCGGGGCGGCCCGAGCATGATCGGTCTCGAGGCGGCGCGAACGCCGCCAGCGCTCACGCCTTCTTGACGGCGTGCACCTGCGCCGAGAGGCGCGAGACGTAGCGAGCGCCGGCGTTCTTGTGGATGACGCCCTTCGAGACGGCCGAGTCGATCTTCTGGATCGCGTCGGCGAGCGACGTGGCGGACGTCGCCTTGTCGGCGGCGGCGATCGCCTCGCGCACCTTCTTCACCGAGCCACGGACCGTGGAGCGAACGTGCTTGTTGCGCGCGGTGCGGCGCTCGGTCTGACGGATACGCTTCTTGGCAGATTCGACGTTGGCCACGGAGACTCCGAGAGGGCTCGGCCAGTGCCGAGCGCGAGGACGAGTGCGGGTGAAGCTCAGGCGCTGCCTGGGGGCTTCGAAGGGCGCGAAGAGTTACTGGGGGCCGCGCGGGTGTCAAGGAGCGCCCGTCCCGGGGCCCCCGCGATCATCGCCACGGCGGAACGAATGCCTCGGGAACCACGAGGGTCAAGGCGCGGGGCGCGACCTCGATCTCGAAGCGATCGGCCGCGACCCACTCCTCGCCGTCGATCTGGGAGGCCACTCCTTCCCGGCCCGGCCGGTAGAACGAGAGGCGGAAGCGGCTCGCGGCGCGATGCTCGGCGCGAGGCAAGCCCAGAGCCTCGGGACGGAACGGGTTCAGGGCGAGATCACCGACGACACGCTCGAGCCACTCGCGGCGGCTCGCGACGGTGATGAGCTCGAAGAGGCCGTCGTCGGGCTCGGCGCGCCGCTCGAGCACCCACTCGCCCGCGAAGATCGACGTGGCCTTCACGACGACGTCGGTGAGCGAGGTGCGGGTGAGCTCGAAGCGATCGGTCTCGATCACGGCGTCGACCTTCATCGGCTCGACGAGCGAGGAGAGCATGCGCTCGAGGGCGGCGCCGACGTAGACCGCCTGGTCGCGGTAGAGCATCGAGAGCACGGGCACGCTCGCGACGTTGCGTCGATCGCGGTTGCGCGCTGCCAGCACGTCCGGCGCGAGGCCGAAGCTCGCCGAGTCGAAGAAGATGGTGCGCGCGAGCTCGCGCTCGCCCTCGAGCGCGCGGATGTGGCCCGCGTCGATGCGCCGCGTGAACCCCGTGGCGACGATGGCGGCCTGTTCCTCCAGGTGGGCCGGCCCGGCGGCGATCCCGAACGACTTGCCCTGATCGTTGGCGGTGCCCATCGGGAAGAGGCCCATGGGGACGTCGCGTCGGCTCGCGAGGATGCCGCGCGCGACCTCGTTGAAGGTGCCGTCGCCGCCGAGCGTGCAGACCAGGTCGGGCGTGTGAGCCTCGATCGCGTGCGCGACGATCGCGGGCGTGCGCCCCTCGGGCTCGGTGTGCACGACGCGCGTCGCGAGGCCGTGCGCGGCGAGAAGCTCGGTCGCACGCACGATCGACCGCGCGGCCTGACCGGACTGGGCAGACGGATTGCCGACGACGAGCGCGAGCCTGGACATCGTCCGCAGCGTAGCGCCGCGTGCCCTTCCATGGAGGGCGGCGCCGCGTGGTAGGAGCGCGCGATGCAGGCCGAAGGCGCCGGTCGGATCGTCGTCACCACGTGGCACCTCGAGATGCGACGCGCGCCGGCGCGCATGCGGGCGCTGCCTGCGGGCGCGATCGTGTCGCGCGCGACGGCGATCCCGCTCTCGTTCTACCGGTACCTCTACGAGACCGTCGGCGCGCCGTGGTGCTGGGTGGATCGCAGGTGGATGGGCGATGCGGAGCTCGCGTCGCACGTGCACGACCCGCGCGTCGAGGTGCACGTGGCCTCTGTCGAGGGCGCGCCCGCGGGCTACTTCGAGCTCGACGCGCGCAAGCTCGCGACCGATCGCGAGATCGAGCTCGCCTACTTCGGGCTCGTGCCCTGGCGCATCGGAGGCGGGCTGGGTGGGCCGTTGCTCGACGCGGCGATCGAGCGCGCGTGGGCGATGGGCCGCGCCCACGGCGCGATGGACCGCCTGTGGGTGCACACCTGCAGCCTCGATCACCCGCGGGCGCGGGCCGCGTACGCGCGGGCCGGCTTCGTCGAGTACGAGGCGCACGACCACGAGGAGTGGGACCCGAGGCCGCTCCCGGTGTCGCCGCGCTGAGCCGGGAGGGACGTGCGCAATGCAGGACCGTCCCGGTTTCTGCAAGAATGCAGGACCGTCCCGGTTTCTGCAAGAATGCAGGACCGTCCCGGTTTGTCTTGCGGGCGGAGCCCGGGCGGGACACGAAGGGCCCGTGTCGATCCTCGACGCTCGCGGCCTGAAGAAGGCCTTCGGTCCGCAGGTCCTCTGCGACGACGTCTCGCTCACGCTCGAGGAGGGCGAGCGCGTCGGCCTCGTCGGCAAGAACGGGTGCGGCAAGTCCACGCTCGCGAAGATGCTCGCCGAGGTCGAGCCCACCGACGGCGGCACGATCGCGAAGAAGCGCGGCGCGCGCGTCGGCTACCTCGCGCAGAGCCCGGAGCTCGATCCGGCGCGCTCGGCGTGGGACGAGGCGTGCGAGGGGCTCTCGCGCTGGAACGAGGCCAAGCGGATCTACGACGACGCGACCGCGACGCTGTCGTCGGGCGCCCTGGACGAGAAGAAGACGAGCGCGCTCCTCGAGGCGCAGAGCGACGCGCTCGCGCGCATCGAGCACCTCGGCGGCTGGGAGCCACAGCACCGCGTGCGCGCGATCCTCGAGCACCTGGGCGTGCGCGAGCCCGCACGTGCCCTCGGCACGATGAGCGGCGGCGAGCAGCGGCGTGTGGCCCTCGCGCGCCTGCTGATCGAGGAGCCCGATCTCGCGATCCTCGACGAGCCCACGAACCACCTCGACGCCGACACGATCGAGTGGCTCGAGGAGTACCTGATCGAGACCTACTCGGGCGCGGTCCTCTTCGTCACGCACGACCGCTACTTCCTCGATCGCATCGTCACCCGGACCTGGGAGCTCGAGCGCGGAACGCTGCACGTCTACGACGGCGGCTACGAGGAGTACCTCGTCGCGAAGGCCGAGCGCGCCGAGCTCGCCGCGCGCGAAGAGCAGAACCGGCAGAATTTCCTCAAGAAGGAGCTCGACTGGCTGCGCCGCACGCCCGCAGCGCGCACGGGCAAGCAGAAGGCGCGCATCCAGCGGGCCGAGGCGGCGATCGCGGTCAGGGCGCCGGAGCGCGAGCGCAAGGTCGAGCTCTCGATGGAGACCTCGCGCACCGGCCGCACCATCCTCGATCTCGACGCGCTCCGCGTGACCGTGGGTGAAGGCGCGGCGCGACGCACGCTGATCGACTCGCTCACGCTCTCGCTCACCAAGGGCGAGCGCATCGGCATCGTCGGCCCCAACGGCTCGGGCAAGACGACGCTGCTGCGCGCGGTACTGGGTCAGCTCGCGTCGAGCCCCGGCGTGAGCGTCGGCGGCGAGATCAAGGTCGGCCAGAACACGAAGGTCGCGTACCTCGATCAGGCGCGCTCGGGCCTCGATCCCGACAAGTCCATCGTCGACAACGTCGCGCCCGGCATGTCCCACGTGGACTTCGCCGGCTCGCGCATGGACGTGCGCAGCTACCTCGAGCGCTTCCTCTTCGACACGTGGCAGCAGCGGCAGCCGGTGGGCTCGCTCTCCGGCGGCGAGCGCGCGCGAGCCCTCGTCGCGCGCATGCTGCTCACGCCCGCGAGCCTGCTCGTGCTCGACGAGCCGACGAACGATCTCGACGTCGCGACGCTCGGCTCGCTCGAGGAGATGCTCGTCGAGCTCGACGGCACGGCGCTCGTCGTCACGCACGATCGCTGGTTCCTCGATCGCGTGGCCACCGCGATCCTCGCCTTCGAGGGCGACGGCCGCGTCGTGCGCTACGGCGGCAACTACTCCACGTACCGCAAGCTCAAGGCCGAGGCCGAGCAGCGGGCGAAGGAAGAGAAGGACGCGCAGGCCCGGGCGAGCAAGGCTGCGCCGGCCAAGGCCGCGAGCCCCGAGGCCGGCAAGGCCGCCGAGCCCAAGAAGAAGGGCCTGACCTACGGCGAGCGCCTCGAGCTCGAGTCGATCATGGACAAGATCGAGGCCGCCGAGGCGCGCGTCGCCGAGACGGAGGCCGCGCTCGCGGACCCGGACCTCTTCGCCAAGCGCGGCCACGAAGTGCCGCAGCGCACCAAGGACGCCGACGACGCCAAGCGCGCGCTCGATGCGATCATGGCGCGCTGGGAGGATCTCGAGAGCCGCAAGGCCTGATCCGCGACCAGCGGGCGGAGCAACGCGATGATCGACGTCGTCTTCTGGGCGCTCTCCTTCCTCTGTTGCCTCGTGCTCCCGTCGCTCGCGCTCGGTGTCCCGTCCGTGCTCGCGGCCTCTGCGGCGATCCGCCGGCACGCCGAGTGGCGCACGCGCGCGGCGATCGCCGCGGGCCTCGCGAACGGCGTGGGCTCGGCCGTGCTGCACGCGCTCGTGGGCTTCGTCCTCGGCGTGGACGTGGGCGAGGGCTCGACCGGGGTGGCCCTCGGCGTCTCGATCGCCGGCATGGTGGTGGGCTTCGCGCTCGGCGGCGGCGCTCGCCCGCTCCGCGCGGGTGGCGCGCTCGCGCTCTCGATCGTCGGTGTCGTGCTGGCCGCGCTGATCGCGGCGTTCGGTCCGACCTTCTTCGAGCGCCTCGTCGAGGGCGCCGCCAGTGGCCTGGGCGCCGTCACCTGACGGATCGACGATCGGCTACAGTCGCGGCATGGACGGGCGATGCACGGGATGTGGGGCCAGCCTCGACACGAGCGCGGCGGCCTACTCGGCGAGTGGAGATCTGATCTGCCGCGCCTGCGAGGCGAAGGAGACGATCACCGCCGTCGTCGCCGGTTCCTGAGCCGTGCCTCACGTCGTCGCCATCACGCGTCCACCGCGGACCGTCATGCCGGGCTCGTACCGCGAGGCGGGATCGCTCGTGGCGGCGCCGATCGAGACGTGGCTCGCGCCGGTCGCCGCCGCGCTGTCGCTCACCGCGTACGACCTGCGTCTGCGCATCGCGGGCCCGGTGCCGTGGATCGTGGCGCGTGTCGCGACCCCGACGGAGACGGCACCGCTCTTGGCGCGGCTGCGCGACGCGGGCGCAGGCGCGGTGACGGTGGATCTCGCGGACCCATCGCTGCGGCCGGGCGGCTTCGTCGCGCGCGCCTTCGCGAAGGAGCAGGCGCTGCGCCTCGAGCCCGAGGGGCGTGACATCGCGTGGCCCGAGCTCGCGCTCGTGGTCCGCGCGACGCTCGAGGAGGAGATCGGTCGCGAGACGACGCGCTTTTCGCCGAGCACCTTCGAGGGCATCACGACGCACGCGCGCGAGCGGGCACGGCGGCACGCGCTCTATCTCTGCGAGCGCAGCGGCGCGTTCGTGAGGCTCGTGGAGGGACAGCTCGGCTTCTTCGGCGAGACCGCCGAGCCCGAGGCCACCACGGCACGCGCGCGTTTCGAGGCCTTCGTCGATCGTGTGAAGCGCAACGCACGCGGCGCGCGCTTCCACGACGCCTTCGTCGCGGAGCCTCGCAAGCGCACCTCGCTCCGCGCGCTCACGCAGAGCGACACGCACCGCAGCACGCTCGTGGGCAACGTCGAGGAGACCGACCTCGCCGTCGCCCTCCTCTCTCGCGCGCTGGCCGAAGGCCAGGCGAGCTGAGAGCACGTGGCGCTCGTATTGATCGATGCGAGTGCCACGGGCTCTCAACCCTCGACGAGCGCGCGGACTTCTTCGGCGATCGCGAGGCTCGCGGTGAGGCCGGGCGACTCGATGCCTGCGAGGATCACGAAGCGACGCGAGCCACCGGTGCCATGCGTCAGTGCCGTGGCCTCGCGGATCACGAAGTCCGCCGCGGGCGCGTCGGGCGCGTGGAGCTTCGGGCGCACGCCGGCGGCGAGGGGCACGAGGTGTCGCGGCTCGACGCCCGGCACGAACGGCGCGATGGCCTCGGCGTAACGCTCGGCGCGCGCGAGCGAGTCGTCGAGCGAGAAGTCGGGGGCCTCGACCCACTCCGCGTCGGGGCCTGCGAAGAGAAAGCCCTCGAGGTCACGCGTGAGGTGGATGCCGAGCGAGGTGGGAGCGCCGAGCGCGCGCGCGGGCTCGAGGGCGCTCGCGTCGCTCACGACGTGCGGCGCGGGATAGACGAGGCGGCCGACGGCCTTGCGAAAGCGCTCGTCGAGCGCGAGCCACGTGCCCTTGCAGAAGCGCTGCGTGAGGCCGTGCGCGTCCGTGTCGATCCCTGCGAGGCGCGCGACCCGATCGGCGCCCAGGCCTGCCGCGTCGATCACCGTCTCGCAGACGAAGCCTTGCGCAGGCCACGCCGCGCCGCCCGCGCTCGCGTCGTCGTTCACGCGGATCTCCCACCGGCCTCGGCTCTCGTCGCGCTCGCCGGGCACGACGGCGGTGACCTCCATGCCCACGAGCACCTCGACGCGCAGCGCCTCGGCCTCGCGCACGAGCGAGCGCACGTACTCCTGCGTGCGGAGCACGCCCGTCTCCTCGACGAGCAGCGCCGCATGACCGCGCACGG
This sequence comes from Sandaracinaceae bacterium, assembly GCA_044376125.1. GTDB lineage: Bacteria > Myxococcota_A > Polyangia > Polyangiales > Sandaracinaceae > JAFLCL01. The sequence continues at coordinate 165,707 of JBILLJ010000002.1, read as the reverse complement.
TCTCCTCGATCATCGAGAGCTCGATCCCATCGAGCAGGCGCGTCGCGCCCGCGCCGTTGTCGCCGGCGCGGGCGTGGAGGATCTCGAGGCTCCGCAGCTCGCTCTCGTCCTTGGCGACCACGAGCTTTCCGAGCTTCGCGTGCGGCAGGCCGAAGCGCTTGCAGCGCGCGTAGAGCAGCTCGCGTCCGCGCACGCACAGGCGCTGCTTGAGCGAGCCCGTCGGGTAGTAGAGCCCCGAGTGCACGACGCCGCTGTTGCGGCTCGAGTTCTCCTCCGCGACGCGCCCATGGCGCTCGAGCACCGTGACGAAGTAGCCCCGCTTGGCAAGCTCCACCGCGCACGCGAGGCCCACGACACCGGCACCGATCACGACGACGTCTGCTTCACGCAGCACGCGCCGACTCTACGCGATCGACGGCGCATGTCGGCCCGGCGTACACGTCCAGCGCGTGTCGGCGCCGACGCTCGGAGCAGAGCGGTTCCAGGAACCTCCTCGGGAACGCCTCGCGGGTGCCACGGCGTTCGTGCATCGTGCCCTTCGTGAACCGCGCCGTGATCGCCTTGGTCCTCCTCGCGTCCGCGTCGTGCGCCGGTCGCGCCGCGCCCACCGAGCACGCCTCGGGCGAGCCTCCGGCGACGCACGTGGCCGCACCGCCGCGCGCGCGCCCCGGGATCGTGATCGAGCGTGTGCCGGGCCCGGCCTCGAGCCCGCCGGCGCCGAGCGGCCTCGCGGGAGGCGACGATCGCGATGGCCGGGTCACGCTCGTGCGCTTCGATCTCTCGCGCTTCCGCCTCACGCTGATCACCGAGGCCGAGAACGAGGGCGCGTGGCGCACGTTGCCGGAGTGGGCCGCGCGCGAGCACCTCGTGGGCGGCATCAACGCGGCGATGTTCGAGCCCGAGGGGCGTGCCTCGGGCCTGCTCGTGGACGACGGCCTCGAACGCGCGCCCGACGATCCGCGCTTCGGAGGCGTGCTCGCGTTCGATCCGATCGATCCGAGCGAGCAACCGTTCGTGATGGTCGGCCGCGACTGCGAAGGCGTGGACCTCGCGTCGCTCCGCGCGCGCTACAGGAGCCTCGTCGCGAACTACCGCATGCTCGACTGCGACGGAGCGCCGATCGCGTGGGTCGACGAGAGCGTGTACTCGTCCGCCGCGTTCGCGCGCGACCGCGATGGGCGCTTCGTGCTCGTCCACGCCGAGACGCCGTATCGCATGCGCGATCTCGCGGTGACCCTCGCGGATCCGGCGCTCGGCCTCACCGACGTGCACTACGTCGAGGGTGGACCGAAGGCCTCGGCGTGGGTCGACGACGGCACTGGCGCGCCGCGCTCGCTCGTGGGCAGCCGCGTCGAGGACGACGGCCACGTCGAGCGCGGGCCGCGCCCCATCCCGAACGTGCTCGGCCTCGTACCGCGTTGACGGAACGCGTGTGACGCGGGGGTGAACAACGCCCTTGGGCCGTATCGTTCGGTCATGTACGGTCCCCCGATGGATCACGTGTTCCTCTCCGGGAACCAGCGCTCCGGCAAGACCCTCCTCCAGCTGATCCTCGCGAGCCACCCCGAGATCACGATCAGCCCGGGCACCAACATCATCGCGAAGGTCCTCTTCGAGATGCCGCGCAACCGGCCGCTCAGCGAGGAGAACCTCCGCAAGATGCGGCAGGTCCTCCAGAAGGACCGGAAGTTCAAGGCGTGGCGGATCGACCACCGCGCGTACCAGGCCCACATCGCGAAGTACAAGAGCGTCACGACGGCCGAGGTCGTCGAGGACATCATGAAGTTCTTCCGCGACCAGACGAAGCCCAACGCGCGCTACGTCGGCAACAAGAAGGGCGGCTACTGCAAGGACGGCGACCTCGTGAAGCGCGTGTACCCGCGCGCCAAGCTCGTCTTCATGCTGCGCGACGCGCGCGGCGCCGTGAGCTCGATGCTCGAGACGCAGCCCGAGCACGACCTCACCTCGGCCAGCCTGATGTGGTGGATGAAGGCGCGCCGCATCCGCGAGCTCAAGCAGGAATTCCCCGACGACGTGTTCGTATGCCGCTACGAGGAGCTCGTGACGGATCCGGAGGCGATGGCCCGGTCCATCTCGAAGTTCCTGGGGCTCGAGTACGCGCCCGAGATGCTCGCGAAGTACCAGACGAACGACGCGATCCGGCACCGCACCGACACGACGCACCACGAGACCTACGAGGCGATCACCACGAGCATGATCGCCGAGTGGAAGGAGAAGCTGCGGCCCGAGCAGATCGAGGCGATCGAGGGCCTCCTCGGCAGCGAGCTCGAGAAGAGCGGCTACACGCCCGTCGCCAAGCCCGCCACGGGCCTGCTCAAGGCGCGCTACCGCGCGATCCGAGCGCGCGAGTACCTCGAGTGGCGCGCCGGCTGGGAGATGAAGCGCCTGAAGATGGGCTAGCTTCCCGAGGGTCCGTGCGGCCCCTCCCCCCCTGCGCGGGGCCCCCTCCCGCTCCGCTCGCTCTGCTCGCGCTGCGCGCGGGGCCCCAACCCCACTTGCTGAGCTCCATGCGTACCAACACCACGGCGGTCTTCATCGGCGGTGCCGGGCTCTCTTTCCGAGGGGCTGTGCAGCCCCTCCCCCGGCCGGACCGGGGCCCCCTCCCGCTCCGCTCGCTCTGCTCGCGCTGCGCGCGGGGCCCCAACCCCACTTGCTGAGCTCCATGCGTACCAACACCACGGCGGTCTTCATCGGCGGTGCCGGCCACTCGGGCTCGACGCTGCTCGGCCTCTGCCTCGGCTCGCACCCGCAGGTCTTCTACGGTGGCGAGGCGCGCAAGAGCATCTTCTTCGGCAACGAGAAGAAGCCCCTCCGCAAGCGGATGTGCAAGGTCTGCGGGCCTGAGTGCAAGGTGTGGAACCACCTCGTCGTGAACGACGAGATCGATCTCTACGAGGCGCTCTCGGAGCGCACGGGCCGACCGGTCACCGTGGACTCGACGAAGTCGCTCGAGTGGCTCGAGCAGCAGAGCACCCTCGTGCACGGCCGCGGCGCCAAGACCGTGCTGCTCTTCCTCTCGCGCGACGGACGCGCCGTCATCAGCTCGGGGCTACGCAAGTACCCCGAGGAGAGCGCGACCGAGCACGCGCAGAAGTGGCTCTCGCAGATGCAGGGCACCGCGGCGTTCGCGTCACGCTTCCCCGGCGTCGTCGAGCGCGTCCGCTACGAGGAGCTCGTCACCGCGCCGGAGGCGACGCTGCGACGCCTCTGCGACGTGATCGGGCTGGGCTTCGATCCGGCGATGCTCGATCCCTTCTCGAGCGAGCAGCACCCGCTCGGCGGCAACGCGGGCACGCAGTCGCTTCTGCAGAAGACGCAGACGAAGGCCGACGGTGCCGTGCCCATCTCGGGCTCGAAGAAGGACTACTACAGCGCACACCCCAAGACGTTCGTGCTCGATCTGCGCTGGAAGCGAGAGCTGCCCGCGCAGGCGCTGGCGGACTTCGAGGCCGTCGCGGGCGCCGCGAACGCCGAGTACGCGTGGAACGAGGCGGCGGCCGACACGATCACGGAGGGAACGTGAGCGCGGAGGACGCCAACGGCAGCGTCGAGTCGTTCGACGGAGTGCCCCAGAAGCCGGGCGCGCGGCGCGTCGAGCTCGTGTTCCGCACGATCGACGAGCGCACGAGCGAGCTCGCGCTCCAGCTGGCGCTCGAGCGCATCCAGCCCGTCCGCTATCACGTGATCCGCAACGTGCGGCCGTTCTCGCAGGCCGTGCAGCGCATGCTGCAGCTGCCGCACGACTGCTCGCACGTCGTCCACATGGACGCGGACTGCCTGATCCTCGAGGACATGCGGCCGTTCCTCGATCAGAACGAGCTGCCGTACGTCGACTGCTACGTGAACGACCGCTTCCGCGGCCGGATCCACTGCGGCGTGCACATCACCTCGCTCGAGGTGGTGCACGCCATGCGCGACACGCCGGAGCCCGCGGACGACATGCGCTACGTGCTCCGGCCCGAGAGCCGCCTGCGCAACCTCGCGCTCACGCGCCTCGGCCTCGAGAAGCAGCTCGCGACGTTCCACATCCTCCACGATCACTTCCAGCGCTACACGGACATCTTCCACAAGTACGCGCTGAGGGAGCTGCGCAGCCGCGACGAGACGCACCAGAAGCGGCTCGAGACGGCGATGAAGAAGTGGGGCCAGAGCGTCGACGTCGAGGTGGCGCGCCGCGCGGTGCGTCACGCGGTCGAGCACGTGCCCCTCGATGCCGACCCCAAGGTCGTCGACGCCTACATCCGTAGGCTCCCCGAATTCGCGGAGACCGAGGTGCGAGCGATGGGGCTCGTGCAGTCCGGCACGCTCACGATGGACGAGGTGAAGAAAGCGATGGAACAGGATCCCGTGGGCCTCGGCCCGCCGACGAAGAAGCCCAAGGTGTTCGGTCTCGGCCTGTCGCGCACCGGCACGCGCTCGCTCACCGCGGCCCTGCACCTGCTCGGCTGGGACACCGTGCACTACCCCGTCGATCGCGCGGCGCTCGAGGCGATGATGCGCGGCGACGTGAAGTTCCCGCACCTCGACCGCTACGACGGCATGACCGACATCACCGTCTCGCCGTACTACGAGGATCTCGACAAGGCGTACCCGGGCTCGAAGTTCGTGCTCACGGTGCGCGACGAGGAGGGCTGGCTGAAGTCCTGCGAGAACCACTGGGCGAGCCGCCCCGCGTTCCAGGAGGCGCCGCCGCCGGGCAAGGAAGTGAGCCCGGAAGAGCACCTCACGCACATGGAGATCCGCCGCTTCCTGCGCGCCGCGGTGTACGCGAGCTACGACTACCAGCCCGACCGCTTCCGTCGCGCGTATCGCCGTCACGTCGAGGACGTGAAGGCGTACTTCGAGGATCGGCCGGAGGATCTCCTCGTGCTGGCCGTCGCGCAGGGTGAGGGCTTCGAGAAGCTCGCGCCCTTCCTCGGCGTGCCCGTGCCGAGCCAGCCCTTCCCGCACAAGGGCAAGCGTCTGAGCGAGCGCCTCGCCGCGCAGGCCAAGGCGGCGAACGAAGCGAGCGGCAACCTGACCAAGCGCCTCGACGAAGGCGAGTGATCCCGAGCCCCGAGCCCACACGTGACGGACACGCGCGACAAGGAGCCGGAGAAGCCCGGCGCACCCACGGAGCCACGCTCCGCGGGTGCCGGTGAGCCTCCGCGCGAAGGCGCCGCGAGCGAGCCCACCCGCCCTGCCTCCGCCACGGCGAGCACGCGGGCCCGGGCGAGCACGCGGCGCAGCGCAGGCCTGCGGCGCGCACCGAACGCGGTGGGCGCGGGCAGCCCGACGCACGATCACGCCGAGGGCCTCGACGGCAACGCGATCGAGAAGAGCTTCTGGCTTCTGCGGGTGGCCTGGCGCGCGGCGCCGTGGGTCATCGCCACGATGGCCCTCTGCACGGTGGCGATCGGTGCGCTCCCGGCGGTGGTCGCCAACGTGGGCCGCGCGATCGTCGACGCGGTCGTGCACGCGCTCAACGAGGCGGATGGCTGGGCGACCTACAAGGAGACGCTGTGGGGCCTCATCGGGCTCGAGGCCGTGCTCGTCTCGAGCATCCTCGCGGCGCAGCGAGGCCTCTCGGCGGCGCAGGCCATCCTCAAGGCGCGGCTCACGAACACGGTCACGGATCTCATCCTCCAGAAGTCGCTCACGCTGCGGCTCGAGCACTACGAGGACCCCGACATCCACGACCGCTTGATGCGCGCGCGACGCGACGCAGGGACCCGGCCCTACAACCTCGTCGTCGGCATCTTCAACGTCGCGCGGAACACGGTGATGTTCCTCTCGTGCATCGCGGTGCTCGCGGCGCTGTCTTGGTGGGCCGTGCTCATCGTCGTCCTCGCGGGCCTGCCGGTGTTCGTCGCCGAGCTGCGCTTCTCGCAGCACGCGTTCGACCAGCAGCGCAAGCGCTCGCCGCAGCAGCGCGAGCAGGCGCACCTCGAGCAGGTCGTGTCTCGAGAGGACTACGCGAAGGAGGTCCAGCTCTACCAGCTCGGCGAAGAGTTCATGGGCCGCCTCCGCAAGATCACCAAGCGCATCGAGAACGAGGAGCGCTCGATCGCGCTGCGGCGAAACTTCTGGGGCTTCGTGTTCAACCTCGTCGGGACCCTGTCGTTCTACGGGGCCTACGCGTGGATCGTGCACCGCGCGGTCAACGAGCACCTGAGCCTCGGCGAGATGACGATGTACATCGCCATCTTCCGTCAGGCGCAGAGCGGCGTGACGAGCGGCCTCGCGGCCCTCGGCCTCATGCTCGACGATCAGCTCTACCTGCGTGATCTCCAGAGCTTCCTGAGCCTCCCGATCGCGGAGTACGCCGGCAAGGCGCACGAGGGCCCCAACCCCGAGGCGGGGCTCGTGCTCGAGAACGTGTCGTTCACCTACGCCGATGCGCCGCGGCCGGCGCTCGACAACGTGAGCTTCCAGATCAAGCCGGGCGAGATGGTCGCCCTCGTCGGCCAGAACGGCTCGGGCAAGACCACGCTGCTCAAGCTCATCACGCGCCTCTACGAGCCGCGCGAGGGCCGCATCCTCCTCGACGGCCTCGACATCCGCGAGTGGGACGTGGACGCGCTGCGCCTCCGCTTCGCGCTCGTCTTCCAGGACTTCGCGCGCTTCAAGATGACGGCGGGCGAGAACATCGGCGCGGGTGACGTGGACGCGTGGATGGACGAGGAGCGCTGGGAGCGCGCGGGCAAGCGCGGCCTGGCGCACGAGTTCATCGCGGCGATGCCCAACGGCTACCACTCGCAGCTGGGCAAGTGGTTTCGCGGCGGCACCGAGCTCTCGGGCGGGCAGTGGCAGAAGGTCGCGCTCTCGAGGGCGTTCATGCGCGAGGAGGATCAGATCGTCGTGCTCGACGAGCCGACGGCCGCGCTCGATCCGGACGCCGAGCAGGGCATCCTCGAGCACGTGCGCGAGATCCGCGGCAAGCAGAGCGTGCTGCTCATCTCGCACCGCTTCGGCTCCGTGCGCATCGCGGATCACATCCTCGTGCTCGACCGAGGGCGCATCAACGAGGCGGGCACCCACGAGGAGCTGATGACCAAGAAGGGCCTCTACGCGCGCCTCTTCCAGCTTCAGGCCGCGGGCTACACGGACGAGCCACTGGGGCCGGCGAAGGCCGAAGCGCGCGGCGGTACGGCCGAGGTCTCCGCCGAGGCGTGATGCGCGAGGCGTGAGACGCCCGCGACGTCGCTGCTATACCTGCGCCGCCGATGGCCGACCCTGCCGCAGCCCGAGCCTCCGATCCGAGCGGGCACGACCCGCTGCTCACCGAGCTGCGCACGCACGCGCATCGCGGGCCCCTGGGCGCGCTCGCGCTCGATGTGCTCGGCCGACAGGCCGAGGGTCGCACGCAGTTCGTCGGCCGCGAGCACGTGAAGCGACGCGCTGCGGACCTGGGCGTCGAGCGCGAGGCCTCCAAGACGAGCCTCTGCAACGTGCTCGATCTCTTCGAGCGCGGGGCCGAGACCGAGCGCGAGCGCCGCGTCGTCGCGAGCCTGGCGGTCCTCGGCCTCGAGGACGCGATGGCCCGCGACGAGGCCGGCGCGCCCGCGATGCTGGAGCGCGCGATTCGCCACGCGCTGTGGCTCGAGGTCTCGACGGACGTGTCGTGGCTGCGAGCGCTCGCGACGGAGACCGAAGGAGACGTGCAGACGCGCGTGGTGGCCGAGATGGCGCAGCGGGTCGTCGACTCGAGCGTGGGCCCTTCTCACCGCGAGCCGCGAGACCGCGCACGCGCGGTGGCGCTCGTCGCGGCGCTCGCGGCGAGCCCGCACGCAGCGGCGCGGACGCAGCTCGAGGGCCTCTCGCGGCACGCGTCGCTCGATGCCGTGGTCGCGGCGGCCGCGCGCGCGCTCGTCGGCGGCGAGCCGCAGCGGGCCGAGCACACGCTGCGGGGGCCGGAGGCGCCGAGCGCTTCGACCGGTGCTTTCACCGTGCTGCGCTGGGTCTCGGGGTGGGCGCTCGTGGCGGGCGCCGCGCGCGCCGTGCTCGGTCTGCTCGGCCGCGAGCGCACCGTGGCGCTCTCGCTCGTCGGCAAGGAGCTGCGCATCGAGGAGTCCGGCGGGGTGCTCGGGACCTCCACCGAAGCGCGCACCTCGACGGTGCCTCTCAGCGCGGTGCTCGCCGCGAGCCGCGAGCGTCGCCACGGCCGCGCGGTGCTCTACGCCGGGGCCGCCGCACTCGGCGTCGGGGTGCTCGCGGGCGGCTGGCTCGCGTTCGATGGTCTCCGCAGCGGCGAGCTGGTCATCGCCTCGGTCGGTGCGGCCCTCATGCTCGGCGGCGTGAGCTCGGACCTGCTCGCGGCCTCGCTGACGCGGCGACCGAAGGAGGGGGCCGAGGTCGAGCTCGTCCTGCCGCGCGGCCGCGTGGTGCGGCTCGTCGCCGCGAGCCAGAGCCAGGCCGACGCATTCCTCGAGGCGATGCGACAGCGTCTGCGGTGAGGGATCGCGCACGGAGGCAGCGCCTCCGAGCGGCGGCGCCCGAGCGGCGAGAGGCCGAGCCGCCGCGGCGCGGCGGGCGCACGTCGAGGCACTGCTGAACGGACGACGAGGCCGAGCTCGCGCCCGTCCGCGTCGGATTGCTTTGACCTGCGATTCACCGCTTCGGTAGCATTCCCACGCGCGTTCTCCCCCTCCCTGGGCTCTCTCACCACGGTCGCACCGCAGACATGACGTCCACTCGGATGGCTGCTGAGACGCTGCGATGGCTGCCCCGCGAGGGGATCAGCCGGGCTCTGGGCCGGGTGGCCTCGCTCGAGCCGCCCCGTGCGCTCCTCGAGGGCGCGATCGGCCTCTACGTGCGTGCGTACCGCGTGGACCTCAGCGAGTGCGAGGTGCCGACGCGCGGCTTCCGGAGCTTCAACGAGTTCTTCTCGCGTCCCCTGCGCGACGGCGCGCGCCCGCTCGAGGGCACGGCGAGCACGATGGTCTGCCCCGCCGACGGCAAGCTCGAGGACGAAGGGCCGATCGAGCCGGGTGCCCGCTTCCTCGTGAAGGGAAAGCCGTACGACGTCGGCGAGCTGCTCGGCGCGCACGACGGCGCCGAACGCTTCGACGGAGGCCGCTTCGCGGTGGTCTATCTCTCGCCTCGCGACTACCACCGCGTGCACGCGCCCGTGAGCGGCCGCGTCTCGCGTGCGAGGCACGTGGGAGGCACGCTCTTCCCCGTCAACCGCATCGGCCTCGACCACGTGCCGAACCTCTTCGCGAAGAACGAGCGCGTCGCGGTGCACCAGGAGAGCGAGCGCCACGGCGAGGTCGTCACGATCCTCGTGGGCGCGATGGTCGTGGGCGGCATCGAGGTCGCGTTCGACCCATCGATCCGCAGCAACCAGGGCCGCGGGGCGCGTGGCGGCGGCGAGCTCCGATACGACGACGTGCGCCTCGAGCGCGGCGCCGAGCTCGGCCGCTTCTTGCTGGGCTCGACGGCGATCGTGCTCACCACGCCGGCCGCCCGCGTCACGCCCGCCATCGCACCGGGCTCCACGGTCCGCATGGGGCAAGCGCTCTACCGCGCCCCCGACTCGGCGGTGCGCGCATGAGCGACACGCGCGACGGCAACGAGCCCGAGGACACGTCGGACGAGAGCGAGAGCCTCGTGCCGCCGCGCTCGGGCCGCAAGCGCCGCGGCCTGCGCGTGCCCGTCGACGACGTGCCGCGCCAGAGCTTCGTCGACGTGAAGCGTCCCGATCTCTCCGCGCGCAGCTCGAGCGTCGGCGTGGAGCGACCGAGCACGCCCGAGCCGACGCCGGATCCTTCGCGTGGCCAGCCCGAAGCTTCTCGCGTGTCGACCGAAGCTTCTCGCGTGTCGACCGAAGCTTCGGTCGACACTTCGCCCCGCGCGCGCGTCGCTTCGGTGGAGCTGTCGCTCGATGCGGAGCTCGAGGTCGAGCCCACGCCGCCTCCGCCTCCGCCGCGCTCGTATCGTCCGCCGCCGCCCCCGCCCCCTGCGCCCAAGGCTGCGCCTGCCGCGGACACCTCGCTCGACGAGCTCGCGCATGCCGTCGGTGTGGACGCCTCGGACGAGCTCTCCGACGGGGCCGGTGACGAGCTCGCGTCCGAGCCGACCCGCGTGACGGCCCCCCTCGCGGAGCTCGACTTCCAGGGCGCGCAGCCGGAGCCCGAGCGGACACCGCTCGTGCAGGAGACCACGAAGGTCGGCAAGAAGCGCTCGAGCGCTCCACCCCCCGAGGCCACGCCTGCGTCGCTGCCGGACGACCCGCTCGAGGCGCCGCGCCGCAACGCCCCGAGTGAAGCGCCGCCGCCGCCGACCCTCGAGCCGGTCGTCGTGCGTGAGTCCGTGGCGCCGCGTCCCTCGCGCCCGCCGCTCTCGGTCGAGAGCCGCGCGACACCACGCGGCCTGTTCGGAGGGGCGGGCTCGACGGAAGCGCCGGTCCCGGACGAGGACTTCCACGACACCGTCCTCGCCGAGGTCGAGGACGTGCCGCGCGCGCGGCGCATCACGACCGCGCTGCCCCGCCGTGGCTCCGAGCGCACCTCGGCCGACCCCGACGCAGAGGGTCGATCGAGCGCCGCGCCGAGCGAGCCGCCCGAGGAAGCAGCGCAGGCCGAGGCGGCGACGCGCGAGGACACCGCCACGGCCGAGACCGAAGCGATCACCGCACGCGCGGAGGACGCCTGGGAACGCGAGGCCAGCGATGCACCGGACGCCAGCGCCGCCCCCAGTGCCGCAGCGGACAGCAGCGCCACACGCGACCCCAGCGCCACACCGGACGCCAGCGCGACACGCGCGGCCAGCGCCGCAGCGGACGCTCACGACGCCGACCCCGATTCGGTGCGGCGCACGCTGGTCGAGACGGAGGACGACGAGGCCGTCGTCACGACGACGGAAGCGCCTGCAGACGAGGTCGAGATCAGCGTCTCGGAGTCAGCGCCCGACGAGGTCGCCCCGAGCCCGCTGCCCGCCGCGCCGCCCAGCGTCGAGACGCTCGTGGGCCTCGGCGCGCCGACTCCGTCCTCGCCCGGTGTGATGATCGCGCCGACCGTCGTGGTGCAGCGCGCGGTGGCCGTGGTCGGCACCCCGTCGCAGCCGCCCCCCGAGCCACGCGCGACGCTCACCACGCCCGGTGGCCTCAGCGCCCCGGCTGCGAAGACCGAGGACCCGAAGGCGGAGGAGCGCGAGCCCCTGCAGCTCGACCGGGAGAGTGACCCCGGACTTCCGCTCGACCTCGACGCCGATCCCGCTTCGCTCGCCGATGAAGCGGTCGACCTCGTCGAGGTGCCGTCGCAGCCTGCACCGCCCAAGCCTGCGCCGCCGCCGCCCGTCGCTGCGAAGCCGCCGCCGCCGAAGCCGCCCGCGCCGCCGCCGGCCGCTGCGCCTGCACCCCAGATCGCGACCGAAGAGCGTGCGCAGCTGCCTTCGCGGCCACCCCCGAAGAAGAAGCACCAGTGGTGGGAGGAGCTCTTCAGCGACGACTACCTGCGCACCGTCCCGATCCCGACGAACAAGGCGATCGCGAAGCAGGTGGACTTCATCGAGGCGCGGCTCGGCCTCGCGAAGGGCGCCACGATCCTCGACGTCGGATGTGGCCTGGGCCTGCACGCGATCGAGCTGACGCGGCGCGGCTACCTCGTGGTCGGTCTCGACCTGTCGCTGCCGATGCTCTCGCGCGCGGCAGACGAGGCGCAGGACCACGGCTTCAAGATCAACTTCCTCCACGCCGACATGCGGGAGATGAACTTCGAAGGCGCCTTCGACGCGGTGCTCCTCTGGGGCACGACGCTGGGCTACTTCGACGACGAGACGAACAAGGGTGTGCTCGAGCGCATCCACCGTGCGCTCAAGCCCGGCGGCCTGCTCCTGCTCGAGGTGGTGAACCGCGACTTCGCGGTGAAGAGCCAGCCCAACCTCGTGTGGTTCCAGGGCGACGGCTGCGTCGTCATGGAAGAGACCGCGTTCAACTTCATCGCGTCGCGTCTCTCGGTGAAGCGCAACGTGATCCTCGACGACGGTCGCCAGCGCGAGACGACATACTCGATCCGCCTCTACTCGCTGCACGAGCTCGGGCAGGTGCTCCACCTGCGAGGCTTCCGCGTGGTGGAGATCACGGGACGCGAGGCGACGCCCGGCGTCTACTTCGGCGCAGACTCGCCGAAGCTGATCATCCTCGCGGAGCGCCGGATCCAGGCCCCACCTGCGCCTCCGAAGAAGAGCGAGACCGCGGACACCAAGACCGACACGCCGCGCGTCGAGGTGACCTCGAAGCTCCAGGCACCCCAGGAGAAGGATCCCTCGAGCGGTGAGAGCTGACCCGCAGGCGGCGCTGGCCGCCTGCGAGCGCACGGAGTAGAGGGCGCGCGATGCTGCACCACGAGTTCGTCCGCCCGGAGTCGGGCACGCCGAGCCGCTCGTTCCTCTTCCTCCACGGCATCCTCGGAAGTGGAACGAACCTCCGCTCCATCGCGCGCGCCCTCGTGCGCGCGGACGCGTCGTACCAGGCCGTGCTCGTGGATCTGCGTGGACACGGCCGCTCGACGATGCCGCCCGGCGCGCAGACGCTCGAGGCCTGCGCCGACGACGTCGCCGCGCTCGTGCGCACGCTCGAGCTGCCGACGCGGGGCGTCCTCGGGCACAGCTTCGGCGGCAAGGTCGCGATGACGCTCGCGCACCGCCGAGGCGCACTCGCGGACGAGCTCTCGCACGTGGTCCTGGTGGACTCGATGCCCGGCGCGCGCCACGGCGGCCGCGGCTCGGAGAACGTGCTCGTGGTGATCGACGCGCTCGACGAGGTCCCTCGCCACGTCACGCTGCGCGAGCACTTCATCGAGGCGCTCGTCGCCAAGGGCCAGACGCGCGCGATCGCCTCGTGGCTCGCGATGAGCTTGCGTCGCACCGACGACGGCTTCGAGATGGCGTTCGATCTCCCCGCGATCCGCGCCCTCCTCGAGGACTACTTCACGCGCGACCTGTGGCCGCTCTTCGACGACGAGCCGCCGCGCGACACGCCGCGCCTGCACCAGGTGATCGGCGAGCGCTCGGCCGTGTTCGATGCGGACGATCGCGAGCACGCGGCGCGCCTCGCGCGGGAGGGGCGCGCGACGCTCGACGTCCTGCCTGCGGGCCACTGGGTGCACGTGGACGATCCGGACGGGCTCGTGCGCGCGCTCGTCGCACGCGTCGCCACCGCGAGCGTCGAGGGCCGCGAGGTGGCGTCGTGAGCGCGCGTCGTGCCGACATCGTCGTGCTCGGCGCGGGCCCCGCCGGCGTCGCGGCCGCCACCGAGGCCGCACGCTCGGGGCGCAGCGTGCTCCTCGTGGCCGAAGGCCCGGTCGGTGGCCGCGCGATGCACGCGAGCCTCCTCCCGAGCAAGCTGCTCCTGCACCTCGCGGACCTCCGCGTGCGTCGCGGCGAGCGCGGGCTCGCCTCCGCCGCCGCGATCGCCGAGTTCACGGAGGGCATGGAGCGCACCATCACCCACCAGATGGCGCGCGCGAACGAACGCCTCGCCGATGCGGGCGTGACGCAGGTGAGCGGCCTCGCGCGCTTCTCGGGGCCGAGCACCCTCGCGGTGACGCGCGCCGAGGGCGAGCTCGAGCTCACGTTCGAGCGCGCGATCGTCACGACGGGCTCGGTGCCCGCGTTCCCTGCGGGGTTCTTCGGCGAGGCGCCCGGACCCGATGGCATCGACGTCTTCGCGCCGCGCTTCGTGCGACAGCTCCGCTCGCTGCCCGAGACCCTGCTCGTCGTGGGCGCGGGCGTGACCGGCGCCGAGGCGGTGTCGGCGTTCGTCGACCTCGGCGTCCAGGTGACGTGGCTCGTGGACGACCTCGGGATCCTCCCGCGCTTCGACCGGGAGCTCGCGAGCTCGCTCGGTGACGTCCTCATGGAGCGCGGCGTGAAGATCGTGCACGGCAAGCGCGTGACGAGCGTGACGCGCGCCGCGAACGCGAACGCCGCGCGCGCTGAGCGCGTGCTCGCGAAGCTCGACGGCGGGCGAACGTACGCCGCCGAGCGCGCGTTCGTGGCGATCGGACGCCTCCCCGACGCGACCCGGCTCGCGCCCGAGGCGGCGCAGCTGCGGCTCGACCCCAAGACGGGCGCGATCGTCGTGGACGCGCACGGACGCACCTCGAACCCGCGGATCTTCGCGGCCGGCGACGTGACCGGCGCGCCCTACACCGCGACCAAGGCCACCGCGGAGGCGTGGGCGGCTGCGCGCGCGGCGACCGATCGCGCCGTGAGCCCGCCGCGCCGCGAGGCGTGGATCGAGGCTGTGTACACGCGGCCCGAGCTCGCGCGCGTCGGCGTCACCCCCGAGGAATCGGTGCGCCGCGGCCAGCCGTTCGAGGTGCGCGTGGCGAGCTACGAGTCGAGCCTGCGCGGCGTGCTCGAGGGCGCGGGCTTGGACCCGCACGCACGTGGAACCTTGAAGGTGGTGCTCGACGTGGAAGAGCGCGTGATCGGTGCGACCGCCATCGGCCCGCGCGCCTCCGAGGTGCTCGCCCCGCTCGCAACGGCGATCCACCTCGGCGCGCGCGCCGACGATCTCCGCGGCCTGGTGCTCGCGGAGCCCTCGCTCAGCGCGATCGCGCTCGACGCCCTTCGCTGAAGCCGAGAGCTCAGAGCATGAGTCACTTGCATTGACTCATGCTCTGACGTTTCTTGCCGGAGGGTCTGGCCGCAGCCCCTCCCTCTCGCCGAGTGAATCGGCGAGAGCCTCCCTCCCGCCGATTCGAGCCCGTGGCACTCGCATCGATCAATCCGAGTGCCGCGTGCTCTCAGGTGCACTGATCCGCGCCGCTCACCGACCGCGCCGACCCACCGGCGCATCGGAGCGTGCACGACGCTGCGCCCGCGCAGTCGAGGTTGCACGTGCTCGTGCACTCCACGTCACATCGCGCGCCGTCCCCACAGCGCACGTTGCTGCTCGCGCCCACGGTCACGTCGCACTCCGCGCGCTCGCACGTGACGTTCGAGCTCTGCGCCGTGGTGACGAGACAGCTCTGGCTCCCGTCGCACTCGACGTTGCAGCTGTTCTCGCAGGCGAGCTCACAGCGGCCGTTCAGTCCGCAGTCGAGGTTGCAGCTCGGCCCACACGACGTGGCGCACGACGCCCCGTCGCGGCACGCACAGTTGGAGCCCGAGCAGGTGCAATCGGGGCCTGGGCAGGACGAGTACGTGTTGCCACACGCCGCGACGACGGAGCCGAGAGCGAGGGCGAAAGCGATCAGGGTGGAGCGAGGCATCACCGATTGACACCTCGAAGCGGCGCGCGCGTCAAGGCTGTGGCGCGACGCGGATCAGCTCGCCGTAGAGGCGATCGGCCTGATCGGTGATCGCGCGGACGAGGGAGCGGAACGCGCGGCGATCGAAGTTGGAGTCGGTGTTCATCACCATCGCGAGCCGGACCTCGCCGTCCGACGGATCCCACTCGAACTTGCCGACGAGCAGGCGCCAGTTGAGCTCCATCATGTGCCGGATGAGCGGATCGGTCGTGGCCGCGTCGGCGCGCGCCGTGAGGTAGTGGTCGACGTAGAGGTACACCGTGTCCGTCACGTCGCTGTACGCCATGCGGAGATCGAACGTGCGGTGGCTCGCCTCGCCGCGGATCACCACCGCGCAGTGCGCGCGCTGCGCATCGTCGGCGTCGCACGCGCCATCGAGCCCCATCGCCTCGATCTCGGCGCGCAGCGCAGCGAGGTAACGCGGCTGGCCGGCAGGCACCTCGCCGACCTCGTGCGAAGGCGCGTCCTCCGTGCCCGGTCCTCCGGGGGCGGCGTCCGCAGCGGGCGTCGCAGGCTCGGCCTGACCGTCGGCGGCGCCTTCCTGCGCGAGCACGGCGCCCGAGACGGAGAAGCGCCCGATCACGACGCCGAAGAGGAGGACCGAGAGGAGGAGGAGACGCTCGCGCATGCGGCGTGAATCGCACGGCCCGCCCGCCACGACAACCCCGCCCTCGCGAAGCGCCGCGAACGACGCGAGAACGCCTCGCGCGCCCACGGCAGGTGGCGAGGCGGGGAGACTCGGTTATCGTCGCCGGTCCCATGACCTACACCGTCCTCGCGCGGAAGTACCGACCGCAGACCTTCGCGGACCTCTCGGGTCAGGAGCACGTCACGCGCACGCTCGGCAACGCCATCGCGTCGGGTCGCGTGGCGCACGCCTTCCTCTTCACCGGCGTGCGAGGCGTGGGCAAGACGACGACGGCGCGCATCCTCGCCAAGGCGCTCAACTGCACGACCGGGCCGACGATGACGCCCTGTGGCGCCTGCGACGCATGCAAGGAGATCACGGTCGGCAACGACCTCGACGTGCTCGAGATCGACGGCGCCTCGAACAACAGCGTCGAGGACGTGCGGCGCCTGCAGGAGACCATCCCGTTCCGGCCCGCGCGCGATCGCTTCAAGATCGTGATCGTCGACGAGGTGCACATGCTCTCGGTCGGCGCGTTCAACGCGTTCCTCAAGACGCTCGAGGAGCCGCCGCCTCACGTGAAGTTCATCTTCGCGACGACCGAGGCGCACAAGGTCCCGATCACGATTCGCTCGCGCTGCCAGCGCTACGACTTCCGCCTGATCCCGCAGGCCGTCGTCTCCGAGCGCGTGAAGCACATCCTCGCGGCCGAGTCGATCACGGCCGACGAGCGCGCGATCGCCATCGTGTCGCGCGAGGCCGCGGGCTCGATGCGCGACGCGCTCACGCTGCTCGATCAGGTCGTCGCGTTCTCGGGCGGTGCGCTCGTCGGCGACGAGGTCGCGCGTGTGCTCGGCATCGCCGACCGCGAGGTGCTGCACGCGACGGCCGCCGCGATCCTCGACGGCGAAGGCGCGGCCGTGCTCGCGCAGATCGACGCGCTCGCGCAGCGCGGCCTCGATCTCCTCCACTTCTCCAAGGCGCTGGTGGAGCTCCTGCGCGATCTCGTCGTGCTCCGCGTGAGCGGGCCGAGCACCGAGCTCGTGGCGATGGTCGAAGAGGAGCGCGAGCGCGCGCTCGCACTCTCCAAGCGCGTCGAGCCGCTCGAGATCCAGCGCGCGTTCCACGCAGCCTCGCTCCTCGTCGAGGACGTCGCGCGCTCGCCGCTGCCTCGCATGACGCTCGAGATGGGCCTCGTGCGCCTCGCCGCGCGGCCCGCGCTGCGACCGGTCTCGGAGCTCGTCGCGCGCCTCGAGGCCATCGAGTCGAGCCTCGGCGGGCGCGGCGCCGGAGCCGGCCCTGCGCGTCCGGCGCCCCGCGCGGCGCCGCGCGAGCAGGCCAGCCGTGCCGCAGCGCCGCGACGTCCGGCGGCCTCCGACGAGCCCGAGCCCGAGCCAAGTCCACGCTCGCTGCCCAGCCCCGAGCCCCCACCACGTCCGCAGGCGAGCGCACGCGAGGCGCCGTCGCGCGAAGCGGGGCCTGCGGCACGTCGCGAGGCACCCGAAGGTGACGAGCCCGAGCCCGAGTGGATGCCGCTCGGCGACGACGAAGGAGAGCTCGACACGAGCTTCATCTCGTCGGTCGGCATGGTCGCCGCGCCCGAGCCGGCTCGGCCGAGCGCCGCGCCGCGCGCGGCACCGAGCGCGCCGAGCGCACCGCCGCGTGTCGCCACACCGAGCGCACCGCCGCCTCGCGCCGTCGAGCCTCGGCCGCCCGAGCCCGCGCGCCCGAGCGCCCCACCCACACCGAACCTCCCGCGCCTCGGCCCGCTCGACGCCTACGCGCTCGTGGCGTGGGAGACGATGGTCGGCGTGCTCGCCGACACCAAGCCGGCGCTCGGAGCCCTGCTCAAGCACGCCGTGCCGCGTCGCGTGAGCGCCGAGGTGATCGAGATCGCGTTTCCGCCGGGCTCGTTCTACGGAAAGCAGGCCGAGTCTGCCGACGCGAAGGCCGCGCTCACGCAAGTCGCCGAGCGCCGCCTCGGCAGCAAGCCGCGCATCGACGTCGTGTACGAGGTCCCCGGCGGCAGCGGCTCGACGCTCGCGCAGCTCGAAGACGAGCGCGAGCGCGCGCGCCTCGAGGCGACGCGCAAGAAGGCGCTCAACCACCCCGTCGTGCAGGAAGCGCTGCGCGTGTTCGAGACGAGCCCTGGCGCCGTCGAGGTGCGCGTGGACGTCGAAGAGACGGGCTGATCCTCGCGACGCACGGGCTGCTCGACGCCGATCCCCCAGCGCGTCGCGCCTGCTACGCTCGCGCGATGCGCGCTTTCTTCGGGACCGCCCTTGCCTCCTTCTCGCTCGTGCTGCTCTCGCTGGCCATCGCCGGCTGTCCGCGCACCGGCAACACGGAGGATCGCGACGCCTACATCCGCCCCTTCACGGACGCGGGCGACTTCTACTGCGCGACCAGCGGCTCCACGGCGTGTGTCGGGAACACGTACTTCTACTGCGTGCCGGACGGCGAGTTCCTCCGCGCCGAGCAGACCGACTGCGCGGCGATGAACATGGTCTGCCTCGAAGGCAGCGGCTGCTCGGTGTGCCGGCCCGACATCGTCGACTGCTACATGGGCCAGCCGCACATGTGCAACTCCGAGGGCACCGCGTGGGTGCCGCTCGACGAGTGTGACCTCGAAGGCGGCGAGGTCTGTCGCGAAGGCCGCTGCGTGAACCTGTGCGCCGCGGCCGAGGCCGACTCGAGCTACGTCGGCTGCGAGTTCTACGCGGTCGATCTCGACAACGCGGCGATCGGTGCAGGCCGCGACGCCTCCAGCCAGCAGTACGCGGTCGTCGTGTCCAACCCCGGCTTCGTGCCGAGCGAGGTCACCGTCGAGGTCGACACCGCCGTCGCCGGCGAGGCGAGCGCTCCGCGCGTCATCCAGACCGTGACGGTGCCGCCGGGCGATCTCGAGATCCTCCGCCTGCCGCGCCGCGAGGTGGACGGTGCGTCCTCGCTCGCGACCTGCGCCACCATCGACGACGTCGCGTGCGCGCCGAACGAGTCCTGCTGGTGCCGCGGCGGCGCCAGGCCGGGCACTGGCGCCGACGACTGCCGCTGCCGCACGAGCGCGATGGGCACGGGCCTCAACGACGGCACCCACTCGGCGCTCACGTCGAACGCCTACCGCATCACCTCGACCGCGCCGCTGATCGCGTACCAGTTCAACCCGCTCGACAACGTCGGCGTGTTCTCGAACGACGCGTCGCTCCTTCTGCCGACGAGCGCGATCGGCCGCACGTACACGGTCGTGGGCTGGCCGCAGACGATCGCGAACTCCGACGATCCCGCCGAGGACTTCGATCCGTCGCAGGAAGACGAGGACCTCCGCGCGTTCCTCACCGTCGTCGGCACGGCCGAGACCACCAACGTCCACATCACGCTCGGCGAGTCGGTCCGCCGCGTCGTGGGCTACGGCACGGGCGCCACGATGTACGGCCCCGGCGACGAGATCGACGTGGTGCTCGGCGAGTTCGACGTGCTGAACCTCGAGACGCAGGGCTTCAACGGGGACTTCACGGGCAGCGTGGTCTCGGCGGATCAGGACGTGTCGGTGTTCTCGGGCAGCGAGGCCTCCGACGCGCCGCGCTTCACGGATCTCGCGAACCGCCGCTGCTGCGCCGATCACCTCGAGGAGCAGCTCTTCCCCGACGCGACGCTCGGCCGCCGCTTCTTCATCGGCCGCGGCGCGCCGCGCTCGAGCGCGCTCAACCGCGCGTTCGTCACCGCCGACAGCGTGGGCGACTTCAACGAGCCCGAGTACGCGCGCATCGTGGCCACCGCGCCGGGCACCACCGCGGTGCTCACGAGCCTGCCGCCGCCGGACGACTACTACGAGCTCCAGCAGCACCAGAGCCTCATCCTGGTCGCCTCGCAGGACATGGAGATCAACACGGACCAGCCGGTCGCGGTGCTCCAGGTGATCGCGAGCCAGGAGGCCGTGGGCATCCCGAACGTCTACCCCGGCGGCGATCCCGCGATCATCGCGGTGCCGCCCGTCGAGCAGTACCGCCCCGACTACGTGTTCCTCACGCCGCAGTACTACGCGTTCGACTTCCTCACGATCATCGCGCCGTACACGGCGGACATCCTGCTCGACGAGGCGCCGCTCGATCCGGATCAGTGTCCGATGGCCCCGGCCGACGGCCGCCCGCGCCGCATGGACGACCCGCCGCCCGAGTGGGTCGTCTACCGCTGCCAGCTCTCGTTCCCCGACGTCATCGGTCTTCCGAACGTGCGCGTCGAGGACGGCGATCAGAACGACGGCTACCACACGCTCCGCGCGACGGACGACGTCAGCATCATCGTCTCGGGCTTCGACGCCTTCGTCAGCTACGCCTACGCCGGCGGCCTGAACCTCGACCCGATCATGTGATCCGACCTGCACCACGCGAGACCGGCCCGCCTTTCGGGGCGAGCCGGTGTTCGCGCTCTGCTGCGGGCCTGACCCTCAGGGCTCGAAGGCCGGGCCCGTGCTCGAGCTCGTCTGCGCGTACTCGCCGAGCGCCGTGTAGGCCACGATGCGGTCGCCCTCGGCGTGGAGATCGAACACACGCCACACGTTGCCGTTCGATCCGTTCGAGCTCGGGGGCGTGAAGGACACGATCTGCCCCAAGCCCGGCAGGATCAGCACGACCTGCGCACCCGAGCTCTCGAGCGGATGCGAGGACTGCCCCGAGAAGTTGTGGACGGCGTAGCGGTAGGTGCCGCTCATGGCGCGATGGACGGTGATGACCTCCGGACCGAACGCGGACGTGTCATCGGTGTCGAGCACGCAGTACGGCTCCCCCGAGGCCGCGCCCCGGTTGCCGTAGTAGACGTGGAAGCGTTCTGTCGCTCCAGGCCCCGTCAGGTGCGAGTCGAGATCCGAAGGTGCCGGGCCCCACGTGAGGATCGCCTGCGCCACCGAGGGCGAGAGGTCGATCGTGCCGAGGTCCTGACACATCGGCGGCCTCGCGCGTGTCGTCGTGATCAGCTCCTGCGTGACGAAGCTGCGCGTGAAGGGCGGATCTCCGTTGTACGCGGCGCGCAGCGTCGCATCGGAGCCGGCGCGCACGTCCACCGACACGCAGCCGTCCGAGCCCGTGTAGCCACCGCGCGTCGAGCGAACGATCGGCACCTCGATCTCGACGTGCACGCCGACGAGCGGACCGCTCGCGCCCGTGAAGCAGACCGACACGCACGTGGTCTGCGCGAGGTACGGAGCGTCGAAGTTCCACCACGACAGGTGCGGGATGCTCGCGACGTAGCGGTCACCGTTGCGCGTGGCCTCGCCCTCCTCGTCCCAGAGCCCCTCCGACTCGTCGAAGCTCCACAGCGCGATCGTGGCCGGCGCGGTCGCGAGGCCGCTGGCGGCGATGGGCACCCGCGCCTCGAGGCTGCGACCGGTCGCGAGCTGGAGCAGACGCCCGCCCTGGCGCGCCTCGATCGCGAAGATGCCGAAGCTCTCGAGCGGACTGAGCTCTCCGTCGGTCATCCGCCCCACGGGCTCGCCGGGGAACGCGACGCCCGCCTGCGCGCTCGCGCCGGGATCGACCACCGCGAGGCTCACCTCGACCTCACCAGTCACCGCAGCGCCCGCCTCGTCCACGAACGCGCCCGGCGGAACGACGAGCTCGGCGCCCGCAGCGGCCACGGTGCCGCCGGCCTCGGCCGCGAGCGTCTGCGAGCCCTGCACGGGCGCGAGCACCAGATCGACGTGGTAGGCGCCACCCGCCACGACCTCGAGCGTCTCGGCCGCCGAGACGTGACCTTCGCGCTCGCCGCGCACGACCAGGGGCCCGGTCCCGCCGACGTCGGAGAAGATGTACCAGCCTTGCTCGTTCGTGGTGGTGCGCTGCGAACCGAGATGAACCGTCACCTCACCGAGCCCGATCTCGGGCGCACCGAGCGCCTCGACGTGCCCGGTCACCACCGCGCCCTCGAGCACGGTGCCACCACCACCGCCACCTCCCCCACACGCGGCGAGCGAGCCGAGCAGCAAGACACCCAGAGGAGAGCCGCGGAGAACGCTGGAACTTCGATGCATCGTTGCCTCCGCCAGCCCACGTAGGCACCTGCGGGCCGAGCGCTCGTTCCGCAGGGCCCGCGAGCGTGCGTGTGAGCACGAGAGACAGCGCACGAGCGCGCGGCGCCCGCGTGCCCATGCGTCGCACCGAGCGAGACTCGGCGCGGGGCGCTGCGATAGTCTCGTCGGCATGTCGCTGCGAGACCTCCGCACCTACGCGTTCGCTGCCCTGCTCACGCTCGTTCCGCTCTTCGCGCTCACGACGTTCGTGGCGCCCGACGAGGCCGCGGCGCAGGGCACGGGCGGCAGCTTCGGCGGCGGTGACTGGAGCAGCGGTGGTGGCGGCGGCGGTGGCGGAGGCAGCGACTGGGGCAGCGGCGGCGGCGGCGGCGGATGGAGCAGTGGAGGCTCCGACTGGGGCGGCAGCGGTGGCGGCTACACACCGAGCTACGGCGGCGGCGGTGGCGGTGGCGGCATCGGCTGCGGTGGGTTCTGCTGCATCGTCTTCATCATCGGCTTCGTGGTCGTCGCGATGATCATCTCGAACCGTCGCCGCGGCGGTGGTGGCCCCGGGATGGGCGGCCCCGGCATGGGTGGCATGGGCGGTCCGGGCATGGGCGGCATGGGTGGCCCCGGCCTCGGTGGGCCCGGCATGCCCATGGGCAACATGGGCGGCATGCCCATGGGGGGCGGCTACGCAGGCCCGAACGCGATGTACGTGACGTCGCTCTCGCTCGGCCTCGACTGGCGTGCGCGCGCACAGCTGCAGGCGCAGCTCAAGCGCCTCGCGGAGACGGGCGACACGCGCTCGCCGGGCGGCCTCGCGCAGCTGCTCTCCGAGACGGTGCTCTCCTTGCGCCGCAACGAGATGGCGTGGCTCTACGCGAGCTACAAGGACGAGGGCGCGCACGCGCCACAGAACGCGCAGCAGGTCTTCTCGCGCATCGCACAGGAATACCGCTCGCGCTTCCAGTCCGAGCTCGTGCGCGGCGCCTCGGGGGGCCTGCAGCAGCAGGACGCGCCCGGCATGACCGCCAAGGCGAGCGAGGGCGAGGGCACCGTCGTCGTCACCATCGTGCTCGCGTCGCGCCGCCCCATGCAGGGCTTCCACGTGCACGACGCCGCGCAGATCCGCAACGCGCTGGCCGATCGCGGCGCGCTCCAGGGCCCGCAGATGGTCGCGCTCGAGGTGATCTGGTCGCCGGCCGCGGAGAACGACCGCATGAGCACGGCCGAGCTCGAGACCGTCTACCCCGAGCTCAAGCTCATCGATCCCAACAGCATCGCGGGCCGTATCTTCTGCGCGTACTGCAACGGCCCCTTCCCCGCGGAGCTCCTCAACTGCACGCACTGCGGCGCGCCGGCCGAAGCGAGCAAAGGCCGTCGCTCCCCCAGAGGATGAGCGGCAGAGGATGAGCGACAGCGGCTGAGCGACAGCGGCTGAGCGACAGCGGCTGAGTGACACAGGCCGAGCGACAGCGGCTGAGCCGCGAGAGCGGCGGGACGCGATGCACCGCCCGGACTATAGTCCGCGCCGATGCGTCGGGCAGGTTCGGGCCTCGTGTGGCGAGCTGCGGTGGGCATGTGCCTCGCTGCGCTCGTGCTCGATGCGCTCGCCCCTGCGCGAGCGCTCGCGCAGGACGCGGCCACCTACGACCGCGAGGTCGACGCCGCGCTGGCTGCCTACGAGAGCGGCGCCTTCGCGGAGGCCTGCGCGCACTTCCGCGCCGCCCACCGCGCGCTGCCCGGACCCCGCACGCTCCGTGGCATCGGCATGTGCTCGTTCGAGCTCCACGATCACGCCGAGGCGTACCGCTCCCTGCGCGCCTCGCTCTCGATGAGCTCGGTGGAGCGTCCACTCAGCGAGTCCCAGCGCGCGCACGTCGAGGGGCTCCTCGCACGCGTCGAGCCGCTCGTCGCGATCTTCACGGACATCCCGCCGCGCGCGAGCCTCACCGTCGACGGGGCGCTCGTCGCGCTCGATCCGGACGGCACGATCGTGCTCGGCCTCGGGCCGCACGACCTCGTCGTCGCGCGAGACGACCGCAGCGTCGCAGCCCACGTGCACGTGCGTGGTGGTGAGCGCGGGCCCCTTCCCTTCGATCGACGTGCGCTGCTCGTCGAGCCCGCCGACGCGAGACCCGACGCGCTCTCGCCCGAGGCCACGAGCACACCCACCGAGAGCCCGACGCCGACACCGAGCGCCGTCGCCGTCGTCGATCTCGGCGTCCTGCCCGCGCCGCCGGCACCGACCCCCGCGGGCCCACGCGACTTCCAGATCGGCGGACACGCGTTCGCGTCGATCGGCGCGTGGGATGGCGGCGCCGGTGCCGTCGGCGCCTGGGGTGCGGGTCTCGATCTCGATCTCGAGTTCGCGCTCTCCGACGACGTGCTCCTCGGCCCGAGCCTCACGGTGCAGGGCGCGTGGATCCTCGATGGATCGGCGCCGAGCGAGTCGTGGTGGTGGCTCGGCCACGACGTCGGGCTTGCGCTCGTGTGGCACCTGCCGGGCACGTCCGTCGCCCTGCGCGGCGCGGTGGCTTTCTCGGTGGCGTGGCGCGAGCAGCTCGCGGGCGATGGTGTGCGCGCGGGCAGCGCCTCGCCGAGCGCAGGAGCGTCGGTCGTCGTGGGCGCGCGGCTCTACCTCGTGCCGCGCGTGCTCTACCTGACCCTCGACGCACGCGCCGTCGCCACCGAGCTCGGAGCGATCGTCGGCACGCTGGGCCTCGGCCTCGAGGCGCCGCGATGAGCCACGTGCGCTCGCACCCGCTCGCCTCGGCGGTGGCCTCGATCTCGTTCGCCGCGGTGCTCGCGCTCTGCGCCGTGGGGTGTCGCCCGGCGCAGTGCGGCGCGCGCAACGAGCCCTGCTGCAACGGCGGCTGCCTCGGCGCGATGACGTGCGTGTCGGACGTCTGCCGTGCGCCCTGCGCGGGTCCGCTCGAGGCCTGCGATGCGGTGACGGGCACGGGCTGCGACGCGGGCTCCACGTGTCGGCTCGAGGTCTCGGGGGACACCATCGTCCCCGCGTGCGCTCCCGGCGAGCCGGGGCCGGGCATGCTCGACACGCCGTGCGCGAGCACGAGCGACTGCGCGGCAGGCCTCTTCTGCTACCGGGAGCGCTGTCGCTTCCTCTGCTGCGATCGCGACGCGGACTGCGCCGATCGCCTCCAGTTCTGCGTGCCCTACGAGGGCCTCGGCCTCTGCGACGGCGACGAGGGCTGCGACGTCTTCTCGGGCTCGGGCTGCGCGGAGGGCTACGGGTGCTTCGCGTTCATCGTCGAGGGCGGCGGCTACTCGCCGACCTGCCTGCGGCCCGGCACGGTCGCGACGTTCGGCGCCTGCAGCGAGCACGCGGACTGCGTGCCCGGCCACCGCTGTGTGCGGCAGGGAGCAGACGCCGTCTGCTTGCCGATGTGCGACGCGGGGCACCGCTGCACGGTCGGCGCTTGCACCGAGCTCGCCCGGGACAACGGCTTCGGCGTGTGCGTGCCATGAGCCTGCCGGAGATCGGCAGCGTCCTCGACGACAAGTACGAGATCGAGTCGAAGCTCGGCCAGGGAGGCATGGCCGCCGTCTACCGCGCCCGGCATCGCTACACGCGGCGCACCGTCGCGGTGAAGCTCCTCTTGCCGTCGATCGCGCGTGACGCGTCGGTCGTCGAGCGCTTCCTCCGCGAGGCCCGCGCCGCGAGCGCGCTCGCGCATCTGGCCGCCGTCGCGGTGCTCGACGTCGGACGCTCGACCCACGGCTACTACCTCGTGATGGAGCACCTCGAGGGCGAGTCCCTGCGCGCGCGTCTGGAGCGCGGCACGCTCTCGGAAGAGGAGGCGCTCGCGTTCCTCGAGCCGCTCGTCTCCGCCGTCGGTGCGGCCCATGCACACGGGATCGTCCACCGCGACATCAAGCCCGACAACGTCTTCTTGCGGCGGCTCGAAGACGGCTCCGTCGCGCCGAAGCTGCTCGACTTCGGCGTCTCGAAGCTGTCGCGCGAAGAGGCGCTCACCCTGACCGGCGCCGTCATCGGGACGCCCGAGTACCTCGCGCCCGAGCAGGTGCTCGACTCTTCACGGGTCGGCCCCGCCGCCGACGTCTACCAGCTCGGGGTGCTCCTCTTCGAGATGCTCACGGGCACGACGCCGCTCTCGCGTGCGAGCTACGAGGCACAGCTCACGGCCATCCTGACCGAGGAGCCGACGCGGCTCCGCGCGCTGCGGCCCTCGGCGAGCGCAGACATCGAGCAGCTCATCGAGCGCGCGACGCGACGCGACCTGGCCTCTCGCACACCCGATGCGGCGACGCTCGCGCGCGAGCTCCGCGCGCTCCACGCCCGCGCAGCGCTGGCGGAGGCCCCGACGCTGCTCGGTGAGCCGACGGGCCCAGCTGCGCGCCGAGCGATCGACGCTGCCACGGCCCAACCGACGCCGAGCGTGATCACGACGCCCCCGCGGCTCTGGTGGATCGCCGCCGCGCTCGGCGTGACGAGCGGCCTCGCTGCGGCGGCCGCCTGGGCGTTGCTCACGCCGCCGCCGCGCACGACCGACGTCGGCGTGGCGCCGGAGCCCACCGCACAGCTCGAGACGACGGCGCAGCCACCGATCACCACGCAGAGGCCGATCACCGCGCAGCCACCGATCACTGCGCAGCCACCGATCACCGCGCAGCCACCGATCACCGCGCGGCCAGCGATCACCGCGCCGCTGCCGATCGCCGAGATGGCAGGAGAGGACGATGCGGGCGTGGTCGTACCGGAGCGAAGCGTACGCTCGAGCGCTCGGCGCACGACACGGTCCGATCCCACCGAGGCTGCCCCGACCGCGGGCCGGCTGTCGCGGGACGACTTCTGATCGACGCGACGCTCAGCGCGCGGCGCTCGCCGAGAGCGTGGGCGGCACGCGCAGCGTGAAGGTCGAGCCGCGACCGACCTCGCTCTCGACGTCGACGTCGATGCGCAAGAGCGAGCTCAGCGTGCGCACGACGTAGAGGCCGAGGCCCGCGCCGCCGTGCTCGCGCAGCTCGAGCGCCTCGGCCTGCGTGAACGGCTCGAAGATCTTGTCGAGCGCCTCGGGCGCGATCCCGATGCCCGTGTCGGTCACCCGGACGAGCACGTGATCGCCCTCTCGGCTGGCCTCGATGCGCACCTTGCCTCGATCCGGCGTGAACTTGATGGCGTTGGCCAGCAGGTTGACGAGGATCTGCACGAGCTTCTGCCGGTCGGTCTCGACGGTGGGCAGGTCGCTCGCGACCGCGCTGTCGATCTCGAGCGCGCGCGAGCCGACGACGAGCTTGCCCGTCGCGACGACCGAGCCGATCACGTCGCCCAGATCCACCACCGGCGGCCTCACCTCGAGCTTGAGCGCCTCGGAGCGCGCGACCACGAGCAGCGAGTCGATGAGCTCGAGCAAGCCGTGCGCGCTCGTGCGGATCGTACGCACGGCGTCGATCTGCTCGCTCGTGAGCGGTCCGTACACCCCCTCCTCGAGGATCTCGCCGACACCGAGGATCCCGTGGAGCGGCGTGCGCAGCTCGTGCGTGATGTTCGCGGTGAACTCGCTCTTGGCGCGCCCCGCCTCGACGAGCTCGGCCGCGCGCGCCCGCAGGCGCTCTTCGCTGCGCCGCAGCCGCTCCACGATGATCGCGATGTAGAGGCCGGGCACGAACGTGATGAACGACATGAAGCCGATCAGCACGAGGAGGATGGGGATCGACATCTCCTCGACCGGCACGGCGAGCGGCGCGACCACCGGCAGGACACCCGTGTGCACGAGCATCGCCATCGACGTGTACGCGAACACGCAGCCGAGGAGCACGGTCACCGTGAGCCCCACGTTCGTGAGGAGCGCCATCACGGCGACCTCGATGAAGTAGAGCGCGATCGCCGGCGAGAGCACGCCGCCGGTGAAGTAGATCGTGGCCGTCATCAAGAGGACGTCGGCCGCGATGTTCAGCGCCGAGAGCGGCAAGACCAGCTTGCGCGTGCGCCAGGCGATCGCCGCGAGGGTGTTCGTCACGACCTTGGTCGCGATCAGCGCGTATGCCCACGACGCCGAGGTGATGGCGCCGTAGTGGTCGGCGAGCAGCGTGATCACCAGCAGGCTGACCGCCGTCGAGTAGCCCGTGCCGATGCCGGCCAGGAGCTTCGGACGGAAGGACTCGTGCTCCACCTCCCGCACGAACGGTGGCGGAAACGAGCTCTTGCCCCTCCGCTGCGAGGTGGGGCGCTGCGAGGGCGGCCGCGACGATGCTCGCCTCGGCCGCTCCGACGGTGCCATCGCCCCGCCTAGCTCGAGGGCGCCGAGGGCAACAGCTCCTGGATGCGCTGGAGCATCGCGCTCATGGCGAAGGGCTTGGCGAGGAAGGCATCCGCGTGCACGCCCTCCTTCGCGTAGCTCTGGTCACCACTCGAGGCCAGGTGCGCGCTCATGAGGATGACGGGCACAGGCTTGTCGGTGGCCGCGCCCGTGGGCCGCTTCAGCTCGAAGCAGACCTCGTAGCCGCTCTTGCGCGGCAGGAGCACGTCGCACAGCACGAGGTCGGGCGAGAGGATCTTCGCCATCTCGATGCCGTCGGCGCCGTTGCGCGCCCAGTGCACGTGATAGCCCCGCGACGCGAGGTAGTCGGTCACCACCTTCTGCGCGACGGGGTCGTCTTCGATGACCAGGATCCGCTGCTTGGGGGAGCTCGAGGGGTCCGTCATCGTTCGAGCGTAACAGAGGTCGGGCTGCGCGCGGGAGCGCCCCCTCTTCGGCCGATCTCTGGTACGACACGGGCATGACCCGCCCGCGTTCGTCCCTCGGCCTCCGCGTCGTCCCGGCCCACATCCGGCGCGTCGCGCTCGCTGGCGCCGCTGCGATGGCATCGACCGCGCTCGCGAGCTGCGGCGGAGGCCTGCAGATGGAGCCGCGCTACGTCGCGCTCCACAACACGATGACCGCGCTCGGCCTCGTGCAGAGCGGCGGCCTCGACCAGGGCAACCTCTCGGAGGGGCAGGAGGCCGTGACGCCCGTCGACCTCCAGCCCGGCGAGTGCGTGACGTTCGTCGCCCTCGGCGAGAGCGGCGTCGGCGACGTCGACGTGATCGTGCGCGACGAGGCGGGCAGCGAGCTCGCGCGCGATCGCACGCAGGACGCACAGGCAGCGACGCAGTTCTGCCCCTCGTACGCAGGCCGCTTCCAGGTCGCGGTCCGCATGACGCGCGGCGGGGGTGGCTACCTCGCGACGTCGTGGTCCGGTGGGCCGCGTGGCGCTGCGCCGGGCCCGCGCCCCGAGGGTCCCGTCGCGCCGGTCGCACCGCCGCGCCACGGCGGACCGGGCACGTGCGACGAGCCGTGGGTGCTCGCCAGCGCCGAGCGTCGGCGCGGCAACACCTCGAGCGGCGATGCAGTCACCGTGGGCAGCTGTCTCGGTGGCGGCACCGCGCCCGAGCACGTCTACGCGTTCGTGGTCGAGCAGCGCTCGCTCGTCACGGCGTCGCTCGACTCGATGTACGACGGCGCGCTCTACATCCTGGGCGCCTGCGGCGACGTGCGGAGCGAGCTCGCGTGCAACGACGACGCGCCGTCCACCTCGCACTCGGAAGCGACCGCGACGCTCGAGCCCGGCACCTACTACCTCGTCGTCGACGGCTTCGGCACGGCCGCGGGCGAGTACGAGGTGAGCTACACGACGACGCCGATCCAGCCGCCTGGCGAGCTCTGCCGCGCCGCCCCCGCGCTCACGCCGGGCCAGCCCGTGTCGGGCACGACGACCGGCATGACGAGCTCGTTCGAGGGCTCGTGTGCGGGCGCGGGCGCCGACCGCGTGTACACGCTCGACGTCGCGCAGCCCTCGCGCGCCCGCTTCCGGATGCAGAGCACGCACGACGGCGTCGTGTACGTGCGGAGCGCCTGCGCGGACGCCTCGACCGAGCTCGCCTGCAACGACGACTTCGGCGACACGCGCCACTCGCTCACCACCGCGACGCTCCAGCCCGGTCGCTACTACGTCTTCGCCGACGGCTACGCGGGCATGGAGAGCGGGCCCGGCGCAGCGGGTGACTACACGCTCGGCGTCGAGCTCACGCCGACGGCGGGCGGTGCGCCCGGAGACACCTGCGCGACCGCCCTTCCGTACCAGGCGGGCCAGCCGATCAGCGCCGACACGATGCGCTTCGCCGACGACGCAGCGGGCAGCTGCGGCGGCCAGGGCTCGCCCGACGTCACCTACCGACTCGATCTCCGCTCGCGCACGCGCATCCGCGCGAGCTTCGGCCAGGACAGCGAGCACCCGCCGGTGCTCTACCTCCAGAGCACCTGCGGCGACGCGCGCAGCGAGCTCGCGTGCGTCTCGGCGATGAGCGGCAACACGCTCGATCAGACGGTGAGCCCCGGCACGTACTACCTCGTGGTCGACGGCGCGGACGCGAACGCGTTCGGCGTCGCGAACGTGAGCCTGCAGATCGACGACCTCGGCGCGCTCGAGCAAGCGTGTCGCGCAGCGCCGATGATCCGTCCCGGCACGCAGGTGCGTGCCGACACCACGGGCTCGACCGATCGGTTCCAGGCCAGCTGCGGCGGTCAGGCGCGGAGCCCCGACATGATCTACCGCCTCCAGATCCGTCGCCGCTCGCTCGTGCGCCTCTCGAGCGAGCAGACGGGCTGGGACGGAGTGATCTACCTGCGCCGCGACTGCCTCGACGCGGTCACCGAGCTCGGTTGCAACGACGACGCGGGCGACAACCGTCACTCGCTCGTCGAGACGATCCTCGAGCCGGGCACCTACTACGTCTTCGTCGACGGCTACGCGGAGTCCAACCAGGGCGCCTTCACGCTCGACGTGGACATCCAGAACCCCTGAACGACGGCCGCTTCGCTCGACACCCGCGGCGCTCGATCGACACGCGAGCAGCGCTTCGCGTGTCGACGGACGCTCCGAGCCGGTGGCTCAGCGCAGCACGGCGTAGAGCTCCCGGTTCTCGCGGTTCATGCGGCGGCCGAGGATCTGGAAGACCTCCAGCGTGTCGGCGATGAACGCCTGCGGGCTGCGCACGAGCGACGTGGCGTCGGGGTACTTGCGCTCGTAGGTGTCGAAGACCGCGTAGAGCCCACCGAGCTCGTCGCGGAGCCGCGTCGCGGCGGCGCGCACCTCGGCCCTCTCGTCGGAGAGGAGCGCGGGATAGAGGCCCTGGGTCTCCATCCGGTCGTGGATGCGGAGCTTGCCCGCGAACCGCGCGACGAGGATCCGGACCGTCCGCGCCTGGGTCTCCACCACCTCCGGCACGAGGAGCGAGCCGATCTCTTGCGCGAGCTGCATCAGCTCGAGGTGCTGTCTCTGGAGGTGCTCGGTGCTCACGAGGCATGCCTACGAACGACGTCGCGGATTGGATCGCCGGCCCCCGCCTCACCGCGGCCCTTCCCTCTCGAGGGCGGCTCCGCGATGCTCCGCCCCATGCTCCAGCTCTTCCGTCGCAAGCCGATCGCCGACCTCGCCCCGGAAGGCCACGAGGGCGAGGGGCAGATGAAGCGCACCCTCGGCGCGTGGGACCTCATCTTCCTCGCGATCGGCGCGGTCATCGGCGCGGGCATCTTCGGCGCGGTGGGCACCGCCGCCGCCGGCGAGATGCACGACGGCGTCGTCGTCCGCGCGGGCGCGGGCCCCGGCCTCGTGATGTCGTTCGTCCTCCTCGGCGTCGTCTGCGGCCTCTGCGCGCTCTGTTACGCCGAGCTCGCGTCGATGATCCCGCAGGCCGGCAGTGCCTACGCCTACACGTACGCGACGCTCGGCGAGCTCGTCGCGTGGATCATCGGCTGGGACCTCATCCTCGAGTACGCGGTCGGCAACGTCGCCGTCGCCATCTCCTGGGGCAACTACTTGGGCACGCTGCTCGAGGCCTTCGGCCTGCACCTGCCCGGCTGGCTCGCGCACGGCTACGGCGACGTCGTGCAGCAGGCCGCTGCGGGCAACGCGGACATGCAGGCCCTCCTCGAGAACGCGCCGATGGTCGCGGGGATCCCCGTGCTCGTGAACCTGCCGGCGTTCGTCATCGTGCTCGCGGTCACGTGGATCCTGCTGCTGGGCGCCAAGGAGAGCGCGACCGTCAACAACGTGATGGTGATCGTGAAGCTCGTGGTGCTCGCGCTCTTCATCATCGTGGGCGCGACGCAGATCGATTCGACCCACTACACGCCGTTCTTCCCGAACGGCTTCACGGGCGTCTGGCAGGGCGCCGCGATCGTGTTCTTCGCGTACATCGGCTTCGACGCGATCTCCACAGCCGCCGAAGAGACCAAGAACCCGCAGCGGAACATGCCGATCGGCATCCTGGGCGGCCTCGCGATCTGCACGGTCGTCTACGTGCTCACCGGCCTCGTGCTCACGGGCCTCGCGCCCTGGCAGGAGCTCAACCAGCACGGCGATCCGCTCGCGTTCGCGCTCGAGAACGTCGGCCTGCCCGTGGCCGGCTGGATCGTCGCCGCGGGCGCGGTCGTCGCCCTCTCCGCCGTGCTGCTCGTGTTCCAGTACGGCCAGCCCCGCATCCTCTTCGCGATGGCGCGCGACGGCCTGCTCCCCGAACAGGCCGCGAAGCTCCACCCCAAGTACCGCACGCCGTGGATCCTCACGATCGGCACGGGCGCGCTCGTGGCGATCGGCTCGCTCGTCGTCGACGACGACGCGACCTACGACCTCACGAACATCGGGACGCTCTTCGCGTTCTTCCTCGTGTGCATCGGCGTGATGGTGCTGCGCGTCGTGGATCCCGATCGCAAGCGCCCCTTCCGCGTGCCCTTCGTGTGGCTCGTCGCGCCGCTGGGCGCGGCCGCGTGCGTCTTCACGATGGCAGGCCTTCCGCGGATGGCCTGGGAGCGCTTCGCGATCTGGCTCGCCATCGGGCTCGTCGTCTACTTCCTCTACGGCTACTGGCGCAGCAAGCTCCGCCACGCGCCCGAGCGCGCCGCCGAGCCGTGAGGCGAGGTCACTGCGCGCCGACCGCGAGGCCGAGCGCGACGAGCAGGTAGGTCAGCGGCGCGAGCAGGCCGAGCGCGAGCCCGATCGACGCGCACACCGTGGCCGCGGGCAGCTGCCAGCCCATGCGGCGTCGGTGCTCGGGGCTGCGCGACACGTTCACGAAGAACGCCGTCGCGCTGCCGATCGCGAGCACCGCAGGCACGAGGTTCAGGTACGGGATCCACGTCATGCACAGGGTGAGGACGCCCGACAGGAGCGCGCCGTAGCCCATGCCCGCGATGGTGCTCACCGCACCACGATCCCCTTCCTCGATCACCTCGGCCGACAGACACGGCTTGCAGATCTTCGAGCCGTCCTCGGCGAAGCCGAACGTGTCGAGCGCGACCTCGCGCTTGCACCGAGGGCACACCGCCGTCGCTGGTGCGCTCGTGGGGCCGGCGGCCACGCGCTGCACCTCGACGGCGAGATCGGCAGGCGTCATCACACCGAGCGGCAACGTGCGCACACCGCCGCGCGGCTTGGGCTCCTCCGGCGCCTCGGTCCGCGCGCGCGCCTCCATCGTCGCGACGGCATCCGCCACCGCCGCCTTCAACCGCGCGTCCGGCACGCGATCGGGGATCGTGACGGCGGCCTCGCTGAGCCGCGGGGCAGACTCGCGGCGGACGCTGGCCGTGTCCCGACGCGTCTGGTGGAGGCGGGCGATCTCGGGATCGACCGTGGTGGGCTCCTCGTCCGTGAAGCCGTGGTCGTCGCCATCGGTCGTGTCGCCCACGAGCGGCAGCTCGATCGACGACGACGTGTGCTCGCGGATCTCGCGGGTGAGCTCGGCGATGGTGCTGCCGGCGCGCGCCTCGACGAAGGTGGCGATCGCGCTCGTGCGCGGCGCACGCACGCCTGCCGCTTCGCCCGCGGCGCGTAGCGCGCGCGCGAGCTCGGCCCCCGACGCGACGCGCGCCTCGATGTTCTTCTCGAGCGCGTGCGCGATCACCTGCACCACCGCCTCGGGCACGTCGGGTCGATGCTGTCGCACGTCGGGAACCGGCTGCGTGCTCACCGCGCGGAGCACGTCCGGAAACGTGCGCCCCGTGAAGAGCGGCTTGAGCGACAGCATCTCCCAGAGCACCACGCCGAGCGCGAAGAGGTCGGACCGGCGATCGACGACCTTGCCCTGCGCCTGCTCGGGGGAGAAGTAGCGCGCCTTGCCCTTCACCTCGCCCGACTCCGTGCGCGTCAGGCGGGCGACCGCACGCGCCACGCCGAAGTCCGTGATCCGCGCGCGGCCGTCGATGCCCACGAGGATGTTCTGCGGCGAGACGTCGCGGTGCACGATCTCGAGCGGCGTGCCGAGCGCGTCCTTGGCTTCGTGCGCGGCGTGCAGGCCCTCCGCCGCCTGGGCGGTGAGCTCGATCGCCAGGTCGATCGGCATCGGCGCCGGGTCGAGGCCCGCGTCGCCCTTGAGGAGCTGCGAGATCGAGGCACCGATCACCAGATCCATCACGAGGTACGGCACGCCGCGATCGGTGCGACCGAGGTCGAGGATGCCGACGACGTTCGGGTGCGAGAGGTGCGCCGCGACGCGAGCCTCGTCGATGAACATCGAGACGAACCGCTCCTCTCCGAGCAGCTCCTCCTTCATCACCTTGATCGCGACGAGCTTCGCGAAGCCGGACTCGCCCACGATGCGGCCCGCGAAGACCTCGGCCATCCCTCCGACGGCGATCTTCGCCAGCAGCTCGTAACGCCCGAGGCGGGCCGGAAGCTCCAGATCCTGCACCGGCCCGGCATGCTACCAGCGCTGCCGGCCGCGCGTCGCCTTCGCGCGCAACGCGGGCACGCCCCGCTGCACCTCGGCCCCGTGATAGCGTCGGCCGCTGCATGCGCCTGCTCTCCCCGTCGGAGCTGCCCCCCGCGTTCGACGCCGAGCTGCTCGACATCGAGGGGTTCGAGACCGGCCCGCTGCGCCTCTACGCCCGCGCCACGAGCGGGGGCGAAGCCACGCCCGTGTTGCTCATCCACAGCATCAACGCGGCCGCCTCCAGCTACGAGGTCCGGCCGTTGTTCGAGTCGCTCGCCGCCTCCCGACCCACCTACGCCCTCGATCTGCCCGGATTCGGCGGATCGGCCCGTCCGCCACGGCGCTACACGCCTCGTCTGCTGTGCGACGCGGTGCTCGCCGCGATGGTCAGGCTGCGCGAGCGCTCCGCGACCGATCAGGTCGACCTCGTCGGGGTGTCGACGGGTTGCGAGCTCGTGGCGCGTGTCGCGCTCGAGCGGCCCGGCGCAGTCCGGCGCCTCGCCTTGTTCAGCCCGACTGGCGTCGACCGCCGCGGACCGCGGCGGGGTCCGCCCGGGTCCACCCTGGGACGTCCATGGGTGAGGGGCGCCCTCGAACCGGTCGGCGGGCCTCTCTTTCGTGCGCTCACCCGCCCTCGCGTCATCCGCTACTTCCTCGAGCACACGTTCGGTCGTCGCGAGATCGACGAAGGCCTCCAGGCCTACGCCGTGCAGACCGCGAACGTGGCGGGCGCCGAGCACGCCCCCGTCTCGTTCCTGTGTGGGGACCTCTTCAGCGGCGACATCACCACCGTGTACGAAGGCCTGCGTCTTCCGGTCTGGGTCGGCCACGGGACACGGGGCGACTTCACCGACTACCGCGGGTTGGCGCCGCTCGTGCGAACCAACGGCTTCCGCGTCGTCACGTACGACACCGGCGCGCTCCCCTATTTCGAGGCCCCGCAGCGCGTGGCCGCCGATCTCGAGAGGTTCCTCACCGGCCCCACGCCCCCGCACCCACGAGCGTCAAGCGCGCTTGACACCCAGTCCGTCCACGCCGATAGTCGAGACTCTCGACGAAGGTGAGGACGCATGGCGCTGGCGGTGGAAGAAGCTGGGATCGATTCGATGGGCCAGGCCGTCGGGCGTGCGCGCTCGTTGACCGAGAGCACGCGGCGAGCCGAGGAGACCGGCATGCTGACGCCGCGCTTCTACACGACGGACGTCGCGGCCATGAACCGCCTCTCCATCGAGCCGGTTCGCGCCGAATGGACCAAGCTCATGAAGGAGTTCGAAGCCGACACCAACCGCGGCCACTTCGTGAAGGGCAGCGACTGGCGTTTCGATCCGGACTCGCTCTCACCCGCGCTGAAGAAGGAGTTCCTCGACTTCCTCGTGAGCTCGCTGACAGCAGAGTTCTCTGGCTGCGTGCTCTACGCCGAGCTCCACAAGAAGGGCTTCGATCCCGATCTCAAGATGCTCTTCAAGTACCTCTCGCGTGACGAGGCGCGGCACGCGGGCTTCATCAACGAGTGTCTCAAGGAGTTCGGGCTCGAGGTGGACATGAGCCACCTCGCGAAGAACAAGGAGTACACGTACTTCAGCCCGAAGATGATCCTCTACGCGACGTACCTGTCCGAGAAGATCGGCTATGCCCGCTACATCACGATCTATCGGCACCTCGAGCGGCACCCCGAGCACCGCTTCCACCCGATCTTCACGAAGTTCGAGCGCTGGTGCAGCGACGAGTTCCGCCATGGGGAAGCCCTCGCCGTCATCATGCGCGCGAACCCGAGCCTGCTCTCGGGGGTGAACCGCTTCTGGGTTCGCTTCTTCCAGGTCGCCGTGTACGCCACCATGTTCGTGCGCGATCACTCGCGACACGAGTTCCACGCAGCGCTGGGCCTGGAGCCAGAGTCCTTTGGCATGGACGTATTCCGAGTGGTGGCCGAAGTGTCGAAGCAGGTGTTCCCGGTCCTCGTGGATGTCGAGAATCCCGCATTTCTTCAGCTCCTCCGACAGCTGAACGACCTGGCGGCGCGCATCGACCGCGCCGAGGCGGAGGGCGCGTTGGGGGTGGTCCGTGCCATGCCGCTCAAGGCGATGGCCGGCATCACGTTCCTGCGCCTGCTCGCGTTGCCGGCGAAGACGAACGAACTGCCGACTGACTTGCGCGCGACCGAAGCCTGGTGAGTCGTAGCCGCGCGCGGGGACATCGGTCCAAGGATGGTTCGGAACCAGACTCGTGCCATACACTGCGGGAGATGCCGAGCCGTCCACGCCAGACGCCCGACATAGCGACCCGCCCGCGAGACGGCGAGCGCTCGCCGCTCGACCTCGACGCCCCGCTGGACGCCGCGCCCACCGAGCTGCCTCGGTTGATCTCCACGCAGCTCATTCCGCAGCTCCTCACCTCGCAGCGAGCACGGCTCGAGCCCCACTGCGACGCGAATCGATCCGAGCCCTCGGCGCGCGACATCGAGATCATCGTCCAGCGTGCGATGGCTCGCGACGTCCCTTCGCTCCTCGAGTTCTTGGTGCAGCTCATGACGGACGGCTTGCCGCTGCGCACCGTGCTCCTCGATGCGATCGCGCCGGCGGCACGTCGGCTCGGGGAGAAGTGGCAAGCCGACGAGATCAGCTGGACGGACACGACAGTCGGGCTCGCCACGCTGGAGCGGGTGATCTCGGTGCTCGCCCACGAGGCTCCCCCCGCGCAGCTCACGCCCAACCGCGGGGTGATCGCTCTCTTCGCCGGTCCCGGTGAGCAGCACACGCTGTCGATCCGCATCGTCGGAGAGTTGTTCCGCCACGCCGGCCACCGGGTGATCGTCGATCCCTGGATGACGCCACAGCACGTCGTCGAGCTCGTCCAGAGAGAGCACGTGGAGATGCTCGGGATGACCAGCACGGTGGGCACGAACCCCTCGCAGGTTCGGGCGCTCGCGGACGACGTGCGTCGCTTCTCCGTGAACCCGAACCTCCTCTTCGTGATCGGCGGCCCGCGCGAGACCGCGTCCTACGCGAGAGAGGTCGGCGTCACCTACTGCGCAGACGCCCAAGACGCGCTGCTCCTTCTGCGAGCCTCGGCGCGCGCCCGTGGAGACCGTCTCGAGTGAGGGGGTCGAGGGCGCGGCGCAGCGGCGACGCTCGGGCCATCGTCGTCGGCGCAGGTCTGGGAGGACTGGCCGCCTCGATCGTCCTGGCTCGCGCGGGTCTCGACGTCACCGTGCTCGAGAAGGAGACGAAGTCCGGCGGCAAGGCCCGCACCCAGGAGATCCTCGGTCGATCGATCGACGCGGGGCCGACCGTGCTGACGCTGCGTTGGGCCTTCGACGAGCTCTTCGACCAAGCTGGCGCGTCGTTCGAATCGGAGGTGGAGCTCGAGCGAGTCGAGGTGCTCGCACGTCACGCGTGGCCAGGCGGCGTCGTGCTCGATCTGTTCGCCGACGCTCAGCGCTCGGAAGACGAGATCGGCCGAGTCTTCGGCGCGAGCCAAGCGCGCGCCTTTCGCGAGTTCTCCGACGACTGCCGAAAGATCCACGAGCTGACCGAGTCGAACTTCCTCCGCAGCCAGCGCCTCACCGTGCCGGGCATCGTCACGCGCTTCGGCGCGGCCGGGCTCCGCGCGCTCGGACAGCTCGAGGCCCATCGCACGATGTGGGCCTCTCTGCAGGGACGATTCAGTGACCCGCGGCTCGTGCAGCTCTTCGGCCGCTACGCGACGTACGTGGGCTCCTCGCCCTACGAAGCGCCCGCCACGCTCAATGTGATCTCCCACGTCGAAGCGGCCGGCGTGTTCCGGGCGCGGGGCGGCACACAGAGCGTCGTCGCCGCGCTCGAAGGCCTCGCGCGACGCTGCGGCGTGCGCTTCGAGCACGGCGTGGAGGTCGAGCGCGTCCTGGTCTCGCGGGGTCGCGCGCACGGCGTGCGGCGACGCGGAGGTCCCGAGTCGCTCGCCGACGTCATCGTCTTCAACGGAGACGTGTCTGCGCTCGGTCGGGGCCTGCTCGGCACAGACGTCGCCCACGCTGCCCCGGCCACATCTCGCGAAGGCCGCTCCCTGTCCGCGGTGACGTACACGCAGGTCGGTCGGCTCACGGGGCTGCCGCTCGCTCACCACAACGTCTTCTTCGCCTCGGACTACCGTGCCGAGTTCGACGCCCTGTTCGGTGAGAGCCGCGTCCCGACACGACCGACCGTGTACGTCTGCGCTCAGGATCGCGGTCGCTCGGCAGACTCCGTCCCCGCGGCCGAGCGACTGCTCGTGCTCATCAACGCACCAGCGACGGGAGATCTCTCCGAACGCTGGGGCCCCGCGGAGCGGGGCGCCAGCACACGAGCTCGCGACGCGACGCTCGCGTCACTCGGCGTGACGCTGCACCCCGAGGCCGAGCAGATCACGACACCTCGCGAGTTCGAGGCGCTGTTCCCGGGCACGGGTGGCGCCTTGTACGGCCCGCGATCGCGAGGCAGCCTCTCGATCCTCGGCCGAGTGGGCGCCAAGACGCGAATCCCCGGTCTCTACCTCGCCGGCGGCAGCGTCCACCCAGGCGCCGGCATGCCGATGGCCGTGCTGAGCGGTCGCCTCGCCGCGGCGCGGGCGCTCGACGATCTCTGATCGCGCGCGGCGGATGCCGACAAATACCATTGACACAGACTGTCGTCATCGCGGAGTGTCACACTCCATGCAGGTGCGACTCGAACAGGCGCTCCGCGACGCGCTGGCGGAGTCCGCACGCAGCGGTCCACCGCTCCTCGCCGAGGCGATGAGCTACGCAGTCTTCCCCGGCGGCGGCCGCGCACGACCTCGCCTCTGCTTGGCGGTCGCCGAGGCGTGCCGTGCTGGCGACCGCACGGACGAGCCGCGCACGGACCACGAACCGCTCGTCGTGGCAGCGGCCGTCGCGATCGAGTTGCTGCACTGCGCGTCCCTCGTACACGACGACCTCCCCTGCTTCGACGACGCCGACGAGCGCCGTGGTCGGCCTTCGGTGCACTGCATGTTCGGCGAACCGCTGGCCGTGCTCGCCGGTGACGGCCTGATCACGCTGGCGTTCGAGACGGTCGCGCGCGCTGGAGGCGAGCATCCACAGAGGGTCGGGCCACTCGTGGTTCTGCTCGCGCGTGCGGTCGGCTCCGTCGATGGGCTCGTCGCAGGACAGGCGTGGGAGAGCGAGCCATCCGTACCGCTCGAGCGCTACCACCGAGCCAAGACGGGTGCCCTCTTCGTCGCCGCCACGATGTCGCCCGCGCTCGCAATGGGTCGTGACGCAGAGCCGTGGCGTGCGCTCGGCGAGCACCTCGGAGACGCCTACCAGCTCGCAGACGACCTCCTCGACGCGTACGCGACTCGAGAGCTCGCAGGCAAGCCGGTGGGTCGTGACGAGGCGCTCGCACGACCGAGCGGCGCAGCGACCCACGGCCCCGAGGCCATGCGGACATTCCACGAGCTCACGCGGCGCGCGATCCGATCGGTGCCGGAGAGCCCTGGCGCCGAAGGCCTGCGACGGCTCGTCGCCGACATCGCCGCGCGACTCGTGCCCATCGACCGCTCCATGCGGCACGACCTCGGAACGAGCGAGCCGCGCTCGCAGCAGGGCTAGGCGCCGATGCCGGCCGCAAGGTGGCCGTCCGCTCCGAGCGAGCGCCGCACGCTGCGGGAGCGGTGTCAGGACGCGCTGCTCGGCGCCATCGCCGATCCAGAGCTCCAGCGACGTTTCGCGCGCCTTCCCGTCGTGCGCTGGATCGCGCGTCGTCGAGCCGCACGTCTCTTCGACCTCTGTGCGGGCTTCGTCTACTCCCAGGTCCTGCATGCGTGTGTCCGCCTCCGGCTCCTCGAACGGCTGGCTGAGGGCCCGCGCACCACCGAAGAGCTCGCGCGCGACACGGGCCTGGACCCATCGGCCATGCGCAAGCTCCTCGATGCTGCGCGAGGAGTCGGGCTCGTCGAGCCGCGCTCCGGGGACCGACACGCGCTCACGATCGACGGCGCGGCGTACCTCGGCAACCCCGGCCTCGCCGCGATGGTCGAGCACCACGCGATGCTCTATCGCGATCTCGCCGATCCGGTCGCGCTCCTGCGCGAGGGTGCATCGCGCCGCACCGAGCT
Organism: Sandaracinaceae bacterium; assembly: GCA_044376125.1. Lineage (GTDB taxonomy): Bacteria > Myxococcota_A > Polyangia > Polyangiales > Sandaracinaceae > JAFLCL01. The sequence goes on along the minus strand of JBILLJ010000002.1, from coordinate 124,992 downwards.
CGCCGGCTTCTGGGCATACGATGGCACCGCGCTCGGTGGAGGGTCCGACTACAGCGAGCTCATGGCCGTCTCGCTCCCGCTCCTCGCAGACGACGTGCTGGACGCGTATCCGATCCGGCGAGGACGCGTCCTGGACGTCGGCGGCGGCAAAGGAGCGCTGGTCAGCGCCCTCCTCGCACGCGCGCCAGACCTCGACGTGACGCTCTTCGATCTGCCCCAGGTGGTGGCCCTGGCCCGAGAGGCGCTGAGAGCGCGCGGACTCGAGCGGGTGCAACTGGTCGGCGGCGATGCCCGGCGCGATGCGCTCCCGTCGCCGGTCGATGTCGTCATCCTCTGCCGCATTCTGCACGATCACGATGACGACGACGCGCTCGCGCTCCTCGTGCGCGCGCGAGAAGCGGTCGCGCCTGGGGGCGTCTTGCTCGTCGCAGAACCGATGGCGTGCGACGGCGCCGATCCCGTGGCTGCCTACTTCGGCTTCTACTTCCTCTCGATGGGTCAGGGACGCCTGCGTTCCCCCGCGCAGATCGGCGCGCTGCTCCAACGCGCCGGATTCGCGGAGTTCGAAGAGAGGCCGACGCGTCAACCCCTCCTCTCACGGCTCGTGGTTGGCCTCACCCAGGGACGGGGCACGAGGTAAGTGTCATTCTCCGTTGACATTCGGAAACGTCTAGCGTCTATTACACACGGTGGACACCGACGCCGTCGTCTTCGACGCTCCTCACAAGCTCGCCCTGCGTAGCGTCGCGTTGACGCCACCCAAGGTGGGCGAGGCCATCGTCGAGGTGGAATGGAGCGGGATCAGCACGGGGACCGAGCGCCTCTTGTTCAACGGCGCCATGCCGCCCTTCCCTGGTCTCGCGTATCCGCTCGTGCCGGGGTACGAGACCGTCGGACGCGTGGTCGAGATCGTCGGTGAGGCCTCGTCCGTGCGCGTCGGGCAGCGCGTGTTCGTCCCCGGCGCCACGTGCTTCGTCGATGCGCGTGGGCTCTTCGGTGGCGCGGCCGCGCGTCTGCACGTGCCCGTGTCGCGCCTCGCGAGCGTCCCCGAGGGGCTGGGCGAGGAGGCCGTCTTGCTCGCGCTCGCAGCGACTGCCCAGCACGCGCTCGCGGGAGGAGCCCTGCCCGATCTCATCGTCGGCCACGGGGTGCTCGGCCGATTGCTGGCAAGGCTCGCAGTGGCCCGAGGCGCCAGCCCCGTCGTGTGGGAGACCAACGCCACACGACGTGCAGGGGCGCGCGGATACCGCGTCATCGACCCTTCGGAAGACACACGCCGTGACTACGGAGTCGTCTGCGACGTCAGCGGTCACGCTGCCATCGTCGACACGCTCGTCGGCCGCCTCTCGCGTGGCGGTGAGATCGTGCTGGCCGGGTTCTACTCCGAGCGAGTCTCGTTCGCGTTCCCTCCGGCGTTCATGAAGGAGGCACGGCTTCGCGTCGCCGCAGAGTGGCAGCGCGCCGACCTCGATGACGCCCTCGCGGCGATCACTCGTGATCCCGGACTGCTCGACGCGCTGGTGACCCACCGCTCCAGACCGCACGACGCCGAGCGCGCCTACGGCACTGCGTTCGGAGAGTCCGACTGCCTCAAGATGATCCTCGACTGGAGAGCCAACGCATGACGACACACCCGCGCGCCTCGACGACGATGGAGACGATGGCCGAGCGACTGCGCGCGGAGGCCTCCCTGCCTCCGCCGCCCGCCGTCACGACCCCCGTCACGAAAGAAACGCAGATCATCGCGATCTACGGCAAGGGTGGGATCGGCAAGAGCTTCACGCTCGCCAACCTCTCCTACATGATGGCCCAGCGCGGCAAGAAGGTCCTCTTGATCGGGTGCGACCCGAAGAGCGACACGACGTCTCTCCTGTTCGGGGGTCGGGCCTGCCCGACGATCATCGACACGTCGTCGAAGAAGAAGCTCGCTGGCGAAGACGTGAAGATCGGCGACGTCTGCTTCAAGCGCGACGGGGTCTACGCGATGGAGCTCGGAGGGCCCGAAGTTGGCCGAGGTTGCGGCGGCCGAGGCATCATCCACGGCTTCGAGACGCTGGAGAAGCTGGGTTTCCACGAGTGGGGCTTCGACTACGTTCTGCTCGACTTCCTCGGCGACGTCGTCTGTGGAGGCTTCGGGCTGCCGATCGCCCGCGACATGTGCCAGAAGGTCATCGTCGTCGGATCGAACGACCTCCAGTCACTCTACGTCGCGAACAACGTCTGCTCCGCGACCCAGTACTTCCGCAAGCTCGGCGGTCACGTCGGTGTGGCTGGAATCGTCATCAACAAGGACGATGGAACGGGGGAGGCGCGCGCATTCGCCGAGAAGGCGGGCATTCCCGTGCTCGCCTCGATCCCCGCGGACGACGACATCCGGCGCAAGAGCGCGAAGTACGAGATCATCGGACGTCCCGGGAGCCCGTGGGCCCCTCTCTTCGACGAGCTCGCTCAGAACGTGGCGACTGCCGCGCCGCTCGGCGCCAAGCCGCTCGACCAGGAGACCCTGCTCGGGCTGTTCCATGGCGATGCGGTCGGGCGCAACGTCGTCCTCGAGTCCGCGACGATCGAAGATCTGCGGGGGCCCCAGCCCGCGGCACGCAAGTCTCTCGAGATCTTCTACGACGGCGCAGCATGAGCACATTCACACAGCCTCTCGGCGGTTCGACGAGCGCCGGCTCGGTGGATCCTGGCTCGGTGAGCACTGGCTCGGTGAGCACTGGCTCGGCGGGCGTGGGCTCGACGGGCGGCGCGCCGCTCGAGGGCGTGTCGTGCAACCAGAAGGACCGTCTGAGGGCGGCCGCGGAGGCCGCCGGCAGCGAGACGATCGGTCGCTTGACTCGTGACTACCCCGTCGGTCCGCACGATCAACCGCAGAGCATGTGTCCGGCCTTCGGCTCCCTCCGGGTGGGGCTTCGCATGCGCCGCACGGCGACTGTGCTCTCCGGCTCGGCGTGCTGCGTGTACGGGCTGACCTTCACGTCGCACTTCTATGGGGCCCGGCGCACGGTCGGCTACGTCCCATTCAACTCAGAGTCTCTCGTCACCGGCAAGCTGTTCGAGGACCTGCGAGACGCCGTGCACGAGCTCGCCAAGCCAGCCGAGCTCGACACGGTGATCGTGATCAACCTGTGTGTGCCGTCGGCCTCCGGCGTGCCACTGCGCCTCCTGCCCAAGTCGATCGACGGTGTCCGGATCATCGGCATCGACGTTCCGGGCTTCGGGGTTCCGACGCATGCCGAAGCCAAGGACGTCTTGGCCGCCGCCATGCTCGCCTACGCGCGCGCCGAGGCACAACTCGGTCCCGTCCAGGCCCCGCGCAACGGGCCTTCCAAGGTCCCGACCGTGACCCTCCTCGGAGAGATGTTCCCGGTGGACCCCATCTCGATCGGCCGCATGCTCGAGCCGATGGGGCTCGGCGTCGGCGCGACGGTGCCGACGCGCGAGTGGCGAGAGCTGTACGCGGCGCTGGACTGTGCCGTCGTCGGCGCGGTGCACCCGTTCTACACGGCCTCGGTGCGCGAGCTCGAGGCCGCAGGACGCACGGTCTTGGGCTCCGCGCCCGTCGGCCTCGAAGGGACCGAGCGTTGGCTCGAGTCCGTGGGCGACGCGTGCGGCCTCTCGCGCGAGCGCATCGACGCCGCCAAGAACGCCGCCCTGCCCGCCATTCGCGCAGCCCTCTCGGCCGCACGCCTCGACGCACGAATGACGCTCTCCGGGTATGAGGGCTCCGAGCTCCTCGTGGCTCGACTCCTCATCGAGAGTGGCGCAGACGTCCGCTACGTCGGCACCGCATGTCCATCGACCCGATTCGCCGAAGAAGACCGGCGCTGGCTCGAGAGCCGAGGCGCCCAGGTCCGTTTCCGCGCGTCGCTCGAGGACGACCTCCGCGCGATGAACGATCACGACCCCGAGCTCGTGATCGGCACGACTCCGGTCGTGCAGGCCGCGAAGGAGCGGGCGATCCCCGCCCTGTACTTCACCAATCTCATCTCGGCTCGGCCGCTCATGGGCCCCGCCGGCGCAGGGTCGATGGTGCAGGTCCTCAGCGCCGCTCTCGGATCCCGAGGACGCTTCGAGGAGATGCGGGCCTTCTTCGAAGGCGTCGGCACCGGAGACACCGCCGGCGTCTGGGAAGACGTTCCCCGCAAGCACCCCGAGTTCCGCGAGGCGCGCCTGGTGCAGCTGCGAAAGCGCCAGTCACGTCAAGACCACAACCCGATCGGGTCGTTCTGATGCTGATCCTCGACCACGATCGGGCAGGCGGATACTGGGGAGCCGTCTACGTCTTCACCGCCGTCAAGGGACTCCAGGTGATCATCGACGGACCGGTCGGTTGCGAGAACCTCCCGGTCACCTCGGTCCTTCACTACACTGACGGCCTCCCACCGCACGAGCTCCCCGTGGTCGTCACCGGCTTGTCGGAGGAGGAGCTGGGCAAGAACGGCACCGAGAAGGCCATGGAGCGCGCCCATCGCGCGCTCGACCCCGCGTTGCCCAGCGTCGTCGTCACCGGATCGATCGCCGAGATGATCGGCGGCGGCGTGACGCCCGAAGGAACTGGCATCCAGAGGTTCTTGCCTCGCACGATCGACGAAGATCAGTGGCAGTCGGCCGATCGAGCGCTGCTCTATCTGTGGCGAGAGTTCGGAACGAAGAAGGGGGCACGACGGAGCGGCAAGAGCCAGGCGGCGGAGAACGAGCGCACCAAGCCCCGCGTGAACCTGATCGGTCCCAGCTACGGCATGTTCAACATGTGGTCCGACCTGGCCGAGATGCGTAGGCTCGTCGAGGGGATCGGTGCCGAGGTTCACATGGTGTTCCCGATGGGCACGCACATCGAGGACATCGGAAAGCTCGCCGAGGCGGATGCGAACGTCGTCCTCTATCGCGAGTTCGGTCGCGCCCTGTGCGAGGAGCTCGACCGTCCGTACCTGCAGGCCCCGGTCGGGCTCCACGCGACCACGCGATTCCTGCGCGCGCTCGGCCGCGAGCTCGGTCTCGATCCCGAGCCGTTCATCGAGCGCGAGCGCCACACGACGCTCAAGCCGCTCTGGGATCTCTGGCGCTCGGTGACGCAGGACTTCTTCGGCACGGCGAGTTTCGGCGTCGTTGCGAACGACACGTACGCGCGAGGGCTGCGCTCGTTCCTCGAAGAGGAGCTCGGCCTGCCCTGCCACTTCGCCATCGCACGCAAGCCTGGCGGCAAGACGGACAACGGCGAAGTACGCCGCCTCATCCGCGCGAAGCCCCCGCTGATCGTGTTCGGCAGCTACAACGAGCGCATGTACCTCGCCGAGGCCGGCGGGCGCGGGATCTATCTCCCGGCCTCGTTTCCCGGCACGGCGATCCGCCGGCACACCGGGACACCGTTCATGGGGTACTCGGGCGCGAGCTACCTCGTCCAGGAAGTCTGCAACGCGCTCTTCGACGCGCTGTTCCAGATTCTGCCCCTCGGCACGGAGCTCGACCGGATCGAGCCCACTCCATCTCGGGTGCACGAGCAGCTCCCGTGGGACGTAGACGCAGAGCGTGCGCTCGACGAGGCGGTCACTGCACGACCGGTCCTGACGCGCATCTCTGCGGCCAAACAGCTCCGAGACGACGCGGAGCGCACAGCGCGCTCTGCAGGGACCGACCGTGTTCGCCGCGAGCACGTCGTCCTGGTCGCATCGAACGGGAAGGTCGCACACGCGTGAGCGCGTGCGGCCGACCGTCACAGCCCAGCCGCGCACTCGAGCGCGGGTTGGTGAGTCAGTAGGAGGTTGAGTTCAATGGCAAGCAACGACAAACCCGCTTCGGCCACCGGTCTCACGGAGGCCGAGGCGCAAGAGGTTCATGGCTGGGTCGTCCGCAGCTTCACTGTGTACGTGGTGTTCGCGATCGTCGCGCACGTGCTCATGTGGATGTGGCGCCCGTGGCTCGGTCCTGCGGCCGAGACGTCCATGAGTGATCACGGCACGAACACCACCGACGTCGCGTCGGTCTGAGAGGGATCCCATGCACAAGATCTGGCTGCACGTCGACTTCAAGCAGGCCCTCATCGGCCTGCACGTGTTCCTCGGAGCGCTCGCGCTCCTCATCCACTTCATCCTGTTGAGCACCGACCGCTACAACTGGCTCGAAGGTCCGCGTGGAGCGGCGACCGCGCAGCACAGCGCGCTGCCTCCCGCGTCCTGAGCCCGCTCCGACCTCCGATGGAGGACGAAGCGCGACAAAGCCCGCCGATCATCCTCGGCGGGCTTTGTCGTCTCGTGTCGCCGCGCTCTTCAGGCGCCGTCGTCGAATCGAAGCTCGGACGGCCGCCTGCGACGACTCAGGATGGCTCTTCGGTGCGCATTCCGTACCGGTGCAGCTTCGAGTAGAGCCCCTGACGGCTCAGCCCGAGGATTTGTGCCGCAGCCGCTCGGTTGTCGTTGCTCACGTCGAGCGCTGCCTCGATGCAGAGCTTCTCGATGACATCGCTCGACTCGCGCACGATGTCCTTGAGCGGCATTCGCCCGACGAGCTCCCTCAGTTGCTCGATCGACCGGGTGGGCGCGGGGGTCGCCGCCGAAGCCGTGACGCTGCGGACGCTGAGCGGGCGGAGCACGAAGCCGATGCAACGATGCCCGTCGTCAGCTGCCACCGCCGTCACCGACACTTCCTGGTCGGTGCCGAACTCGCCGCGGACGATGGTGGCGTAGTTGCGGACGATGCCGTGCTCCTTGAGGTTGGCGAGCACGATGTTCAGGTCCACGCGGCTCCGACCGAACCACCGCTCCATCGGCTGTCCCACGAGCTGGGCTTCACTCGGTTGCGACGTCATCTCGCAGAAGGCCGCGTTGGCGGAGAGAATTCGGCGATTGTGGTCGGTGACCACGAAACCCTCTGGCAAGAGCTCGATCACCTTGAGGAGACGCGACTCGCGACGCGCCGGCGCTCCCTCGCGCATCACACGCACGAGGAAGTACACCGCTCCGCCCTGTCGGAACGAGGAGACGGACAACTCGAGCGGCCCATCACGCATCGGGACCGCGAGCGAGCGCGGCGCCCCCGACTCCACAGCGCCGAGGACGGCGAGGAGCCTCTCGTGGTGCTCGGCGCCGAAGAGCTCGTCGAGAGTGGCCCCTTGGAGCGACGCAGGAGGACGATCCAGCAAGAGGGCCACGGCCGGATTGGCATCCACCACGACCCGGTCTTCACTGCGAACGACGAGCACGCCCTCGGAGCTCACATGGAAGAGAACTCGGTAGCGGATGTCAGCCTGTCGCAGGCGTTGATACTCCAGATCCAGCGCCTGCTGGGTGCTCACCAGCTGCTGCTGGAGGGCCGCTGCGACGCGGAGGTCCCGGCCGACGGCGAGGACGTGCTGCTCGTCGCCGAGCGCTCCCACGAACCGCATCGGGACACGCCCCAGACCTTCGACTTCGAGATTGATCTCACGGGGTGAGGTCAACCGGCGAGCGCGGGCTTCCTTGAGAAGCAGATCGACCTTGGGCCGACTGTCACGCAGGACGACGTCGCGCCACTTCTGTCCGACCAGCTGCCCCCAGGACTTGTCTTCGTCGAGTGCCTTGTTCGGGCTCACACCACGAACCACGCCTTCGACATCCACCGTCAGAGTGAGATCGGACACCTCGAGGAGCAGCCGGCGGGCGACCGGGTCAGAAACGTCTGCGAGAGACCGTGCTTGAGGCAACTTCGTCTTCATCACAAGCTTCACCCAGATAGACCGAAACCACGAGGAAAGTCAAGCGGTTGCGCGTGCAACGCCTGGTGGCCAGAGCCCACGGCGGGGGGGCCGGACAGGCGACGTGGCGTCTCGAGGAGGGCGACTGCATCACGTGCGTCGGCGCAGTGCGCAGCTCCGATGTCGGAAGCATACTGCATGACGTCGATCGCGCCACCGACCGCGAAGATCAGCCCTGGGTCAATCGACGCCGCCCTGATCCGCATCACGTCGCGGCGGGACAGAACCATCCGGTCCTCCGAGGAGACAGTCATCCCCACCATCTGCGTGGGCTCGTTCGAGACGATCTCGATCACCCCTTCGACGGTGAGGCGTGGCTCGACCCGTGTCCGCCAGCCCATGCGCCGAAGGACCTCGCCCAGGAGCTGGATGGACAGCGTGTGCTGTTCGCCCGGCGCGGCGAACAGGACGACGGCCCCGCGCTGCTCGATCGCACAGCGCCTCTCGCGCCCGAGGACGCAGATCAGCTGCTGGAGCGTGGCGCCGGCGATGGTGACCTCGAGCCACGAGCGACGATCCTCCTCCCAATCCTTCCCGACGAGCCGAGCGACTGCCGTGACGAGCTCGAGCAGCGAGGCCACGTCGCTCCCGCCTCTGTCCTCGAGCCGTCGCATCCCTATCCAGAGCGCGTCGACGTCGCCTGCGGTCGCGAGCTCTGCGAGATGTCGCAGCCCGCGCGCGTCGATGTGACTGGGCGGCGTGAGCTCGGGGACGTGACCGTCTCGCAGGAGAAACGCAAGGCGCGGAATGATCTGGCTCTCGACGGTCGCGCGCAGCTGCGTCTCCCCCCCCGGCCGCGTCACCCCAGCGTTCGGGGAATCGGTCGCTGAACGGCGGCGGGCCCTGCCTGCGTGGCTTCGCTTGCTTCCCATCACTCGTCTCCTCGAATCGATGCCCGCACCTCGCGGCTCCGGCCCGGCATCGCCCAGCGCCAGAGCGCCGCCTCGGAGAGACGAACGCAAAGAAAGATGTGCTCGAGCACTGCGAGCGCCAGCAGCGTCGCGACGACCGTCGATTCGATCGCGCGGAGCGAGTCGACCGATGCCGCGTTGGCGACCATCGCCACGAGCACGCTGGACGAAAGCAGCAGCGCGAACGGCATGAAGGGATTGAACGGATCTCGACCGAAGTACGAGATCAAGTGCTGCAGCTTCTGCGGAACGAACTCCACGGTCACGTTGCGCACGCCGAGGAAGAGGTTGAGCTTCGACGACAAGCGCATCACCCAGAGTACGAGGAAGGTCTCGGCGCCGACGTGGTTGGCTCCCGTCCAGCTCGCGGCACCGACCACCAACAAGGTGAGTGCCAGTGCGATCTCGTGGTGGATCAGTGTGGCGGTGGCTGCCCAGAACCGCGCCCAGCCTCGCACCCCAGGTGGACACGCCTGTCGATTCGGACCCGTGACGAATCCCAGCAAGAACGCCAGCTCGTGCCACGCCCAGAGGACCAACGCCGCGCCGAATCCGACATACACCGACACCAGGCTGGCCTCGCGGCTGGACCAGACGAGCACCGCCGCGGCGCCCACGCCGAGGACGGACGCGACGCCCAGGATCGCGCGATGTCGCCGCTCCGGCTGCCAGACGAGCGCCAGGACGATCCCGGTGCTCGCCCACCACGCGAGCACCACGAAGGCGACCGCGAGGACGGGAGAGGCGAGGCTCACGAGGCCCTCACAATGTTCTCGTATCGGAGAAGCTCGTCTCGAGGAGCTGGAGGCAACCGAGATCGCCCGTGAGGCGCACGAGGGTCCGTCGCCACCACGCGGCGCGCGTGACCGTCGCCCTGCGACGCTCCGTCAGCACCTCGCCGAACGGCGCCACCAGCGGGCCACCGCCCACTTCGATGCGGTCACCGCTGCCGAGCTCGAGCCCGTCGTCGAGGTCGACGTGGACCGACACATCCTCGGCGCGGTTCGAAATCGTCACAGTACAACCGACCACGATCGACCTGGGCATGTCAACGCCCCACGACGGTGGCGGGACGCGAGGCCGCAGCCAAGAGGGTCGAGAAGGCATCGTAGTTCGTGCCGCCGAACGAGCGGAGCTCCACGGCGCGCCCGCTGTGGGGATCGGACAGCACGAGCCGTCCGTCGGATTCCTCGGTCAGACGAAACGGTTCGCGGCTCGAGATGGACTCGAGTCGACGTGTTCGGAACATCCCGCGGAGCACACCGCGAACGAAGCCATTCGAGCCCGGCTCGATCACGGCCACCTCGCGATCGTCGCGCGCGTCGCGCGCCACGACCGCGCCGTCGTCGCGATCCTCGAAGCGAAGCTCAGCGCTCCGAACCGGCGGAGCCACGCTCACTTGCTCGACCCGCATCTGACGGCCCAGCCCAGCGACGACGACCGTGAAGGTCATGAGCACCAAGGCTCCGACGATCGCTGGCTTGGGGACCCGCTGCTCGTGATGATGTCCCATCGCTGCCCACTCCTCGACTAGGTCTGTTCCACCAGAGCGCCCGCGGCGCCGGAGCCCTCGACGGACGTGACCGCCGCTGCCTCACGGGCGACCTGCACCGACCGCGCGTGTTGGGCGCCCCAGCTCACCACGGCGTTGCGGAGCTTCTCCGCCACGCGCTCGGCGTGAGGGAGGCTACGCAGTGCCGGACGCGGATCGAAGAAATGGCCGGGCGCCACGTGCGGCCAGAGGAGCCAAGTCCGCGCTCCGCCCTTCTCGTCCACGCGAAGCACGATGTCGCCCGTGCCGTCGTCCGACAGCTGGAGGTCGGCCGCGACGATGCGGCGGAAGGGAACGTTCCACGTCATCGACAGCGCCGGTCCGATCCGCATCACGACCCGGTGCGTCGTGATGGTGTAGAGGGTCGCCCGTGCATGGAGCCAGCCCATCAAGGCGAGTATCCCGAGCGCGCCCGCGAACAGCACGACCATCGTCGCCAGCGACTCGGCGGCCGAGGTCATGTCTTCGCCGCTCGAGACCAGCATCACCACACGCGCCACGACGAGGACCGCGAAGTACGCAGCGACCCATCGTGTCTTGAACACGTTCCGCGCGAGCGGCCGCCAGGCGGGACTCCCCTGCCACACGATCGACTCGCCCTCGGGCAGTTCCTGCGGCAGGCCAGGAACCGGCTCGTCCTCGTGTTCCATCGCGCTCATACCAGCGGCTCCGCGCGCCGCGCGTCCGCGTACAGATAGCCACCGGCGAAGAACGCCTGAATCCGCTCCTCTTCGAGCAGCGTGATCGAATCGTCTCCGCGGGTGGTGGGCACGCTGACGAGCTGGTGGCTGTGGATTGCGCTCGTCCGAGCCCGCTTGGCCTCGCCGTCGACCAGGACGACGTTGAGCGGCACGAGACGTCGGCGCGACCGACCCTCGCTGGACGTCTCGCCCTCCTTCGGCACGGTCTCACCCACCTCCACCTCGAGATACCGGAGCTGCATCTCCGCCCGGTCCACCCACAGATCGACGATCGTCCCTGCGACCTCTCCGTCGGCCATCTCGAGCGCGAAGCCCCGCGGATCCGGCCCTGCGCTGACCGAATAATCAGTCGCCAGCCGCATCGGGACGATGGCGTGGTGTCCCTCTCGGGTCAACTCCGGCTCGTCATGGCGCTGCGCGTACGACGCGGGCCCCACACCCGACAGAAGCGGGTCTCCAGTCGGGATCAGCGGAGCGCCCTTCGATGGCGAGGACCGAGTGGCCTGGATCGGCCGCGTGTCACGCTCGAAGTTCGGCGCTTCGTACGTGCCGCCCTCTGGCTTGTAGAACAGCTTCGCCTTCGGGAAGAGGATGCTGTTCGTGGATCCGACTCGCTCCGGCGTGTCGGACTCGAGCGGATATCCCTCCCGTCGGTCTTCCATGCGGAGCCAGTAGACGAGACCTGCGAAGAACACCCAGAACGCGTACAGGGTGACTTGCGCGAGGTCGATGTATCCAGTGAATTCGGTGGACATGAGCGGGCTCCCGGGGTGTCAACTGGGCAGTTCAGCCAACCCCAACCGCATCGACCTCTCCCGAGCGCCTGCGCGCACGAGCGGACCGATCGCGACGAGGGTCGCAAACAAGAAGCAGATCTCGAGAAGGTAGACGCAGGAGTATCCGACCGCGGGCACGACGAGCCCCGGTCCGAGGTCGCCACGGATCGCGAGCGTGGCCACGACGTCTCGGATGACTCCGCCCAAGACGAGACCGGTCCCGGCGGCCGTCGCCTGGACGGCTCCCCACGCTCCGATCACGAGCCCGCTGCGGCCGTCGGCAAAGCCCATCGAGGCGGTCAAGGTCCCGACTCCGAACCAGCCGTTGCCGAAGCCGATCGTCAGCGTTCCCGCGCAGAACAGGAGTAGAGAGCTCGTCGGGCCAGCGAGGACGACGGCGGTGACACCGCCGATCCCTGCGAGCGCACCCATCGCCGCGAGCTTGTACGGGTCAGTCCCGTCCGCCAGCTTGCGGCTGGCGACGTAGAGCCCGACCAGCGTGCCACTCGCCATCACCGCCGTGAGGACCGTCGTGGCCGAGACGGACAACGACAGCATCTCACCGCCATAGGGCTCGAGCAGGATGTCCTGCATGCTGAAGCCAGCACCCCCGAGCGCCACCGCCGTCAACAGGCGTCGCGTGGTCGCGTCGCCGAGGAGGCCCTGGAGGGTGGCGCCGAATGGCGCGTCGGGCGCGGCCGCCTCCGCACGGTGTGTCCGCCCCTCTTGCTTCCACAAGGCCACGACGTTCAGGCAGAGGACGCAGAGCGCCGCGCCCTGGATCACCTGCACCAGTCGCGTGTACGAGAACGACTGGAGCGAGGCGCCGAAGGTGAGCGACGCCCCGACCATCCCGACCAGGAGCATCACGTAGAGCAGTGCGACCACCCTCGGACGCGTCGCCTCGGGCGCGAGATCGGTCGCGAGCGCGATGGCAGCGGTCTGTGCCGTGTGAAGCCCAGCGCCGACACACAGGAACGCCGTCGCCACGGCGACCTCCCCTGCGATCGGCACCTGGTATTCCCCACGGCCGGACAGAACGAGCAGCGCGAAGGGCAGAATCGCGAGGCCGCCGAACTGGACGACGGTGCCCATCCAGATGAACGGGACCCGCCGCCACCCGATCGCGGACCGATGGTGATCGGACCGATGTCCGACGATGGCGCGCATCGGGGCGAACAGAACTGGCAGGGCGATGGTCACCGCCACGATCCAAGCGGGGATTCCCAGCTCGACGATCATCACGCGGTTCAGCGTTCCGTTCAGCAACACGACGACCACGCCGACCGAGACCTGGAAGAGCGCCAGTCGCAGCAGCCGCGGAAGCGGCAGCTCCGGGCTCGCGGCATCGGCGAACGGCAGGACGCCGGTCCCGAGCTTCTTCCACAGTCGGGTGGCGCGTGAACCGTTCATGCCCGGACGAGCTCCATCGCTTGTGAGGTGTAGAAACCGCTCGCCACACGCTCGGTGCGGCCGACACGGAAGCCCGCGAGCTCGGGGCTCGAGCCGATGGCGGCGCGCAGCGATTCCTCCGTCAACGGCACGAGGTCGGGCGCACGATTGCCCCGAGGAAACACCCTGCCGAGCGCGTGCATCGCGGCCAGCGCTGGAGTCCTCGGCGCGAACGTGAAGACCATGCCGCGGCGTGCACGCGGCGAGATCTGCGCCAGCGTATCCACGACGTCTGTCAGCGAATAGTGGATCAACGAGTCCATCGCCACGACCCAGTCGAACGTGCCGAGGCCCGGGTCTCGCATGTCACCGACGCGAAGCTCGACCGGCCCCGCCTCGGGGCCGACCGAGATGCGCTCGCGCGCCAGAGAGACGAGTGACGGCGACACGTCGACACCCACGACCTCGGCGCCCCGCTGTGCGGCGACCTCGGACAGAGATCCCGTGCCACAGCCGGCATCGAGCAAGCGGTGGCCGCGGAGGTCTTGCGGGAGATAGCCGAGGAGCAAGTCACGCATCCGCGTCCGGCCCGCGCGGACGGTGGCTCGAATGTGGCCGACCGGGCCTTCGGCCGTGAGCGCCGCCCACGCTGCATGGGCCGTGCGGTCGAAGTACTCTTCCAGCTGATCGCGGCGCTGATGGTAGGTCGTCGTCGTCGTCATGGTTCACTCGTACCCGAGGAGGTCGAAGATCTCCCGGTCCGGCAGAGACGCGGCGGGAAGTGCGTCGACCCCCTCCCAGAGTCGGTCCGCCAACGAGAGGAACTCTCGCTGCACCGCGTCGACCTCGGGCGACGCGTCCATCTCGAACAACGTCGACTTCTTCAGGCGGCTCCGCCGAACGACGTCCAGATCTCGGACGTGGGCGATGCGAGAGAGCCCCGTTCGCGCGTTGTATCGATCGATCTGATCGGTCTCCGCCGAGCGATTCGCGATGACGCCACCCACCCTGACGGCGTAGTTCTTCGCCTTGGCGTTGATGGCAGTGACGATTCGGTTCATCGCGAAGATGGAGTCGAAGTCGTTGGCAGTGACGATGAGCGCACGCTGCGCGTGCTGCAGGGGCGCTGCGAATCCACCGCACACGACGTCACCGAGGACATCGAACAAGACGACATCGACGTCCTCGAAGAGATGGTGCTCCTTGAGCAACTTCACCGTCTGCCCCACGACGTACCCACCGCACCCGGTGCCGGCGGGCGGTCCGCCCGCCTCGATGCAGAGCACACCACCGTACCCTTCGACGATGAAGTCCTCCTGGCGCAACTCCTCGGCATGGAAGTCGACCGACTGCAACACGTCGATGACCGTGGGCTGGAGCTTCTTCGTCAGCGTGAACGTGGAGTCGTGCTTCGGGTCACAGCCGATCTGGAGCACCCGTTTTCCCAGACGCGTGAACGCGACGGAGAGGTTCGACGTGGTCGTGCTCTTGCCGATCCCCCCCTTCCCGTACACCGCGAACACCTTCGCCGCCCCCGTGGCACCGACGCTGGTGTCGTGGTGCTGAACACTGCCGTCTCCGTCACCGACGCCGGCACGCTTCGAGATCTGCACGAGGTCCATCATCGTCTCCGTTCCGCGCCGTCAGGCGACGTTGGCTGTCACGCCTTCCAGGCGGTCTTCGAGTTCGTCTCCCGCCGCACGCAGCGCAGCGAGCATCTCCGGATCAGGCGACCAGTAGCGACGATCGGAGGCCTCGATCAGTCGGTGAGCCAGCTTGAGCGACGCGCGGGGATTGAGCTCCGCAAGCCGCTCGCGCATGGACGCGTCGAGCACGTAGGTCCGCGTCAGCTCCCGATAGACCCAGGGCTGGACCTGCTGTGTCGTGGCCGACCAGCCGAGCGTGTTCGTGACCTGCGCTTCGATCTGTCGGACCCCCTCGGCGCCGTGACGAAGCATCGCCTCTGCCCACTTGGGATTGAGCGAGCGCGTCCGGCTCTCGAGCGCGACCTGATCACGGAGCGATCGGACCTTGGCATCGCTCTGCGTCTGATCGCCGATGTAAACGGGCAGGCCTTCTGCGCTCCCACGAGCTCGCGCCGCTGCGCGGCTGATGCCACCCAACGTGTCGAAGTACTGATCGAGCGTCGTCACGCCCACCTCGACGGACTCGAGGTTCTGGTAGGCCAAGTCGACCTGACCGAGGAGCGCGTCCAGCAGGTCCCGGCGCGTCGAGGCCGTGCCGTCGGCCCCATACGCGAAGCACTTGCGCCGGGAGTACGTCTCGGCCAGCTGGTCCTCTTCGTCCCACGCACCACTGTCGACGAGCTGGTTCACGTTGGCGCCATAGGCACCTTCGGCGTTGCTGAACACCCGCAGCGCAGCGGTGGCCAGGTCTCCACCGTGCGCCCGCTGGTACTCGAGCGCATTGCGTCGGACGAAGTTGCAGTCGAGCGGCTCGTCCGCGCTCGCGGCGAGGAAGGCCGCCTCGGCCAGCATGCGCGTCTGGAGCGGCAACAGATCGCGGAAGATGCCAGAGAGCGTCACGAGGACATCGATGCGGGGCCGCTTCAATCGTTCGAGCGGAACCAGCTCTGCGCCCGCCAGGCGTCCGTACGAATCGAAGCGCGGTCGCGCGCCGAGGAGCGCGAGGACCTGCGCGATCGGCCCTCCCCCGGACTTCAGGTTGTCCGCGCCCCAGAGCACGACGGCCACCGAACGTGGCCAGGAGTGTCCTGACTCGAGGTGGCAACGCAGGAGCCGGTCGGCCTGGCTCGCGCCGTCGACCAACGCGAACGCACTCGGCAGCGAGAACGGGTCGAAGCCATGGAGATTGCGCCCCGTTGGCAGGACCGCGGGGTTGCGTAGGAGGTCGCCACCCGGCGCAGGGCGGATGTATCGCCCGTCGAGCGCGCGCAGGAGCGCCGGCAGCTCTTGGTCCTGAGCGAGGAGCCGCGCGGTCTCCGCGAGCTTGTCGACCTCGGGGTCGAGCTCCACGCCGGGCAGGAGCCCACGGATCTCCCGCAGACTCCGCCCTTCGACGAGGGCATCCAGTGCACGCGCGGGCCATGCTCGTTGGCCTCGCGCCTCGAGCATCGCCTCGAGGTACTCCCGTCGCTCCGGCAGCGACATCGGCTGTCCGAGCACATGAAGCCCGCTCGGGATGAGCGAGGCCTCCACCTCCGCGACACGCGCACGCAGCCTGGTGACCTCGGCCTCGACGTCGACCCAGGCTGGCTCGGCGGGCCCCAGCTCGAGCTGCGCCGCGAGAGACTGCAGCGTCGGAGCCATCCGGCTCGCCTCGGGGTCGCCGGGGGGGAGCGACTGCCATCGTTCGAGGGAGGTCCTCAGGTCCGAGAGCTCGCGATAGAGGCCAGAGCGCGTGATGGGAGGCGTGAGGTAGCTGACGAGTGTCGCCGCCGATCGTCGACGCGCGAGCGCCCCCTCCGAGGGGTTGTTCGACGCATAGAGGTAGATGTTCGGGACGTCTCCGATCAACCGGTCCGGCCAGCAACGACCGGAGAGCCCGACCTGCTTGCCCGGCATGAACTCCAGCGCTCCGTGCGTGCCGAAGTGCAGAACGACGTGGGACTCGAAGGTGCTCCGAATCGCGCGGTAGCAGGCGGCGAATGCGTGCGTCGGGGCGAAGCCGGACGCGAAGAGGAGTCGCATCGGGTCGCCTTCCGTACCGAATCCGGGCTGGAGACACACCACGACGCGCCCGAACCGCGCCCCGAGCACGTACAGGGATGTTCCATCGGACAGATGACGCCCTGGCGCCGGCCCCCACTGCTTCTCGATCTCCGCGAGGTGCTCCGTGTGGCGAACGTGCTCTTCGGCAGGCACGCGGAGCAACACGTTCGCCTCGGTGCCGTGGTGCGCCGCATTGCCGACGAGGATGGCGTCGCGCAGGGCGGCGACGCTCTGCGGGACCTCGACGTCGTAACCCTCCTTCCGCAGGGCGAGCAGCGTGCGATGCAACGACTCGAAGACCGACAAGAACGCCGCGGTGCCCACCGCTCCACCGTTGGGCGGGTAGTTGAACAGCACGATCGAGACGTTCCGCTCCCGCTTCGGCGTGCGGCGCAGCGCGACGAGCTTCGCGACGCGCGCCGCGAGGCGCTGTGCCCGCTCGGGGATCGAACGCATGGATGCGGTCGTCCCGTGCGACGGGGATGCGGAAGACTCGGCAGCGAGAGCCCCCTCGACGTCCCGGCCCCCGAACACGAGCGGTCCCGTCGCTCCGTCGAGCTCGGGAATGGAGACCATGAGCGTCGCCTCGAGCGGCGTCAGGCCGGTCGCGGAGGCCGCCCAGGTCGCGACACTCTGGAACTCGAGCGGCTGCGCCGCGATGTACGGCACATCCAGCCCGGCGAGCGTCTCCTCGGCCGCACTGGCGTCGTTGAACGCAGGTCCACCCACCAAAGAGAAGCCCGTGAGCGAGACCAACGCATCGATCGTCGGTTTCCCGTCCTTCACGAAGAACCGCTCGACGGCGGGCCGCGCATCCAGCGCCGCGGCGAAGGCGGGAACCACATCGAGGCCGCGTGCCTCGAGCGCGGCCAGGACCCCATCGTAGTGGCCCGCGTCGTCGGCGAGGATGTAGGACCGAAGGAGCAACACGCCGACCACGGGCCGGGCACCGTCACCTTCGACCGACCTGACCGTGCGCAAGTCGTCGAGCGACTCGCTCATCCGACCGCGGAGCCGTGGGTGGTACAGGCCGACCTCGGGGTACTCGCGCGGAGCGTCGGCCTCGAGGGTGCCGCGCAGCACGCGGCGCGGGCCGTCGGCATAGCGGGTCACGAGGAGCCGAACGAGGTTGGCCAAGTTCTCGGTAGACCCCGAGAGCCAGTAAGACAGCACCATCAGATAGGCGCGTAGATCCTGCGCAGTACCGGGGACGAAGCGGAGCAGCTTCGGGATGCGACGCAGCATCGCGAGCTGCCCAGCGCCCGTGTCCTTGCCCTTGTTCGACGAGCCGCGGAGCTTCTTCAGCAGCGCCAGCGGCCCGCGATCGCCACCGTCCATCCGCAGACCGCCCATGCGGGTGAGGCGCACCACCTCGCTCGCGGAGAGCGCGCACACCACCGCATCACAGCGATCGCGACAGGCCGTCAGCGCCGGCATGAGCACTCGGATGTGCTCGTCCAGGAACAGCATGTTCGCAAAGACGATGTCGGCGCGCTCGAGGTCCGAGACGCACGCGGCGAGCGCGCTGGGGCTCGCGAGCCGGCTCGTTGCGTGCACACGGAGGTCGAGCCCCGGCAACTCGGGTGTGAGCAACTCGCGGACGCGATCGATCGCGGCCGTCGCGTGGTGATCCAGCGTCACCACGACCACCCGGACCGCGACGTCAGCGGGAGGCGAAGTGCGCCTTTGCCACATAGAGTGTCTCCAGTGAGATGTGGTCGAAGCCGCGCTCACGCGCGAAGGCTTCCGTGTTGCGGCGAGCCTTGCCCCGGACGAAGAACGGGATCTTCTTGAGCTCTCGTTCCGCCTCGTCGCTCCAGCGCACCTGTGCGCTCGCCGGCAGAGGCCGCGCAGGCTCCGTCGGAGCCGGAGTCGAGGAGACCGGTGGCGGCTCTGGGGTAGCGGGTGCGGCGGTGAAGGCCGGCGCAAGCTGCTCTGGGGCCCTGCCCGCGGGCCCCGCTGGCGCGTGCGCCGCATGGGCGCCCAGGTGGGAGGGCCCTGCCCCGTCGGCGAACTCGAAGTCGTCCCGGAACATCGCCAGGAGATGTTCCTCCAGCCCCATCATGAGCGGGTGGACCCACGTGTCGAAGAGGACGTTGCTGCCCTCGAACCCCATCTGCGGGGAGTAGCGCGCCGGGAAGTCGGAGACGTGCACGGGCGCGGAGATGACGGCACACGGAATGGCCAGGCGCTTGCCGATGTGACGCTCCATCTGGGTGCCGAGGAGCAGCTCTGGTGCGAGCTTGGCGATCTGCTCCTCGACGATCAAGTGGTCGTCCGTGATCAGCGCCTCGAGGCCGTACCCCGACGCCGCCGCACGAACCTCTCGCGCACGCTCGCGCGAATAGGTCCCGAGACCGACGACGCGTAGCCCGAGCTCCTGATCCGCGACCTTCGCCGCCGCGATCGCGTGCGTTGCGTCGCCGAAGACGAAGACACGCTTGTTCGTGAGGTAGGTCGAGTCCACCGAGCGCGAGTACCAAGGCAAGCGCGTGGGAGCAGCGGCGAGCACGAGGCTCGGGTCCACGCCCGCCAGCCTCGCCACCTCCTGGACGAATGCGCGGGTCGCCTGGACGCCGATCGGGACGATCGAGACGGCCGGCTGGCCATATCGCTTCTCGAGATACCGCGCAGACGACTCGGCGATCTCCGGATACAGCACCACGTTGAACGCCGCGTCGCCGAGCCGCGCGAGATCGGCGGGACGGGCTCCGAGCGGGGCGACCACGTTGACATGGACGCCGAGCCGCTCGAGCAACGCGCGGATCTCCGCGACGTCGTCGCGATGGCGAAAACCGAGCGCCGTGGGTCCGAGGATGTTGCAGGACGCGCGCGGCGGCGGCGGAGCGTCTGCAGGCCTCGGCGGCGCGCACGCTCGCACCAGCCGATAGAAGGTCTCGGCGGCGCCCCAGTTCTCCTTGTGCTGATAAGCGGACAGCTCGAGAGGGACCACTGGAATCGGGAGGGCCAGTGTCGCGCCCAGCCCACCCGGGTCGTCCTGGATGAGCTCTGCGGTGCACGAGGCGCCGACGAGCATCAGCTCCGGCCGGAATCGCTCGTAGGACTCCCGCACCGAGCGCTTGAACAGCTCCGCGGTGTCGCCGCCGAGGTCACGGGCCTGGAAGGTGGTGTACGTGACCGGCGGCCGCTCGCTGCGGCGCTCGATCATCGTGAAGAGGAGATCCGCGTACGTGTCTCCTTGGGGCGCGTGCAGGACGAAGTGCACACCACGCATCGCCGTCGCGACGCGCATCGCCCCGACGTGAGGGGGCCCCTCGTAGGTCCAGACGGCGAGCTGCATGTCCTAGACCTCCAACCGTTGACGCCTCGCGAGCGGGCGCACGAAGAGCTCTGCGAGATCACTCGCTTGCTCGTATCCATGGATGGGACTGAACACGAGCTCGATCGACCACTTGGTCGTGAAGCCCTCGACTTCGAGTGGATTCGCGAGCCCGAGGCCACAGACGACCATGTCGGGACGCGCGGCACGACAACGATCGAGTTGCCGTTCCACATCCTGCCCTTCGCTCACGACGACTCCGTCCGGAAGCCACGCCAGCTCCCGATGGAGATGCTCACGGTGGAGGTAGGGAGTTCCCACCTCGATCAGGTCCATCCCGAGCTCGCGACAGAGGAACCGCGCCATCGGCACCTCGAGCTGAGAGTCGGGGAAGAAGAACACGCGCTTGCCAGCGAGCTTCTCTCGCGCGCGGGACAGCGCCATCCTCGCTCGCTCCTCGGCCGGTGCGACCACGCTGGCGACACGACCGCTCACGCCGAACGCCTCCGCCGCAGCGTCGATCCAGGCGCGAGTCCCCTCGACACCGAGCGGAAACGGTGCCTCGAGGCGCCTGGCCCCGCGCGCCTCGAGGGCGTGGGCAGTGGAGCCCAGGAACGGTTGAGCCAGGAGGTACCGCGTCTCCGCGTCGATGGTCGGCATCGCGCTCGTCCGTCGCGGCGGGAAGAAGTCGACGGGGATGCTGAGCGCCTCGAAGAGTCGGCGGAACTGATCCTCGACGATGTCCGGCAACGTCCCCACGACGAGCAACGAACGGGGACGGCCCTCGGTGGACGGGCGCGCGGGTGCGAGCGGCACCATCGAGGTCAGGCACGCATCCTCGCCCTGCGTGAAGGTCGTCTCGATGCCGCTGCCCGAGTAGCTGAGGACGCGCACGGCGGGAGCGTGTCGCTGGGTCAGGCGTTCTGCGGCGCGCGAGAGGTCGAGCTTGATGACCTCCGAGGGGCAAGATCCGACCAGGAACAGCGTCTTGATCTCGGGACGCCGCGCGAGCAGACGGCCCACGACGCGGTCGATCTCTTCGTTCGCGTCGGCCAGCCCCGCGAGATCTTTCTCCTCGAGGACGGCGGTGGCGAATCGCGGCTCGGCGAAGATCATCACGCCCGCAGCGGACTGGAGCAGGTGCGCGCACGTCCGCGATCCGATGACGAGGAAGAAGGCGTCCTGCAGCTTCCGGTGCAGCCAGACGATCCCCGTGAGGCCACAGAACACTTCGTGCTGACCGCGCTCGCGGAGCACTTCGAGGGGCCGTCGTGCGCTGGGCTCTCGGGGCGTCACGCGCGCGCTCCCCGCGACATCTGCTGGCGCGCGGCGCGGAGCTTGAGCACGAACTGCGTCGCGTTGACGACGTAGCTCGCGTACGCCGCGAGCGCGATGAGGAGCTGCGTTCGGGTATCCGCGAGATCCCAGCCGAGCGCCGCGAGGTAGGTCGTGTGGAGCGCGAGCACGACCATGCTGAACACGTCTTCCCAGAAGAACGGACGCGCGAAGAGATACACGCCGAAGACCCGCTTCTCCCAGATCGCGCCCGTCACCATGATCGCGTAGAGCAGCGCCGTCTTGACGACGATGGACCCGGCGGCGAGGTCTGCGCCTTCGCCGGTCACGAGGGTGCGGAGCACGAGCGCGAGGCTCACGCCGAACGCCAGGAACTGCACCGGCGCCAGTACACCCTGGACCGTCGTCCAGATGGTCTCGTCTCGCCGACGCCTCTCTTCCGACGTGTAGAGCGGTCGGACTACGGACCTCGCGACCGCTTCGCCGTCGCTTGTCGTGGCCGCCTCGTTGGTCTCCGCGAGCATCGGTGGAGAATGAAGCCGGCCCGAGAGCGATGTCAATCCTCTTTTACACCCTCCTGTCCTGGCGTCTTTACAGCCCACACGCGGGCGTGGTACGGGTCGAGACACTCATGCCGGTCTCCGCCGACGACTCCGTGACCACCGTGCAGCTCCCCCCGCCGGACGTCGCTCCCGGCGCCCGCGTCGAGCAGCGCCGGTGGCCCGAGCCTCGCGCAGTCGTCCAGCTGCTGAAGCCCCTCACGTGGTTCGCACCGATGTGGGCGCTGGCTTGTGGCGTCGTCTCCGCAGGCGTGTCGTTCGAGCAGCGGTGGCCCTGGATCCTCGGCGCCATCGCGCTCGCAGGTCCGCTCGTGTGCGGCACGAGTCAGGCGGCCAACGACTACTTCGATCGACACGTCGACGCCATCAACGAGCCGAACCGCCCGATCCCCTCCGGCCGCGTCCCCGGCCGATGGGGCCTCGCGATCGCTCTGCTCTGGACAGCCTTGTCTCTGGCACTCGGCGCGCTCCTCGGACGCTGGGTGTTGGTCGCGACCGGGTTCGGTCTCGTGCTCGCGTGGGCGTACAGCGCACCGCCCTTCCGGCTCAAGGCAGACGGTTGGTGGGGAAACGCCGCGGTCGGCCTCTGCTACGAGGGTCTTCCGTGGTTCACCGGTGCGGCCGCCGCCCTGCGCGCACTGCCCGATCCCCGGCTCATCGTGCTCGCCCTGCTCTACAGCGTCGGCGCATTCGGAATCATGGTCCTCAACGACTTCAAGTCCGTCGAAGGAGACCGCGCACTGGGCATCCGGAGCCTGCCAGCACGCTACGGAGTCCGCCGCGCAGCGGTCTTCGCCTGCGTCGTGATGGTGGTTCCGCAGCTCGTCGTGTTGGCCCTGCTGTTCCGCGAGGGTCGCTTGATCGAGCCTTGCATCGTCGCCGGCCTCGTCGTCCTGCAGCTCGCGATGATGCCGACGCTCCTCTCCGACCCGAAGAAGCGAGCGCCGCTGTACAACGCGACCGGCACGACCTTCTACGTCCTCGGCATGATGGCGAGCGCGGTGGCGATGCGGAGCGAGCTCCTCGCGGGTTCGTAGAGCACCGGTTCATTCGAATCGCTGCTCTCGGGTGTGCTCTCCGAGCGAACGCGTATCCCCTCACAACGCCGAACTGAATTCGTCGGGCCCCACTGCCCCGCTCTCCAGGAGATTCGACCATGGGCACAGAACGTTCGTTGCATCGGTACGACGTCGTGGTCGTCGGCGGCGGCCCCGCCGGCGCCACCGCTGCGGACGACTTGGCCCGCGAGGGCAAGTCCGTCGCCCTGGTCGACAAGCAGGGACGCATCAAGCCCTGCGGCGGAGCCGTGCCGCCGCGTCTGATCCGGGATTTCGCGATCCCCGACCACCTTCTCGCCGCAAAGATCCGCGGCGCCCGAATGATCGCGCCGAGCCACCGCGAAGTGCACATGCCCGTCGAGGGCGGCTTCGTGGGCATGGTCGACCGCGAGGTCTTCGACGAGTACCTGCGCGAGCGAGCGCGCTCGGGCGGCGCCGAGCGTGTCACCGGGACCTACACCGAGATCACCCGAGACGACGGCGACGTGTTCGTCCACTACACGGACGCCCAAGGCGCGCGTCGAGCCCTGCGCACGCGACTCGTCATCGGCGCCGATGGTGCGCTGTCGAGGGTCGCGAAGCAGGAAGTCACCTCGGAGAGGCCAGAACTGGTCTTCGCGTATCACGAGATCCTCGAATCTCCGACCTCGGGCCGCTTCGACGGATCGCGCTGCGACGTCGTCTATGAAGGCCAGATCTCGCCCGACTTCTACGGCTGGGTCTTCCCACACGGCCCGACCCTGAGCGTCGGCTCCGGAAGCGCCGACAAGGGCTTCAAGCTCAAGGACTCGGTGGCGCGTCTGCGCCGCGACAGCGACCTCGAGGGGGCGAGGGTGATCAGGCGCGAAGGCGCACCGATCCCCATGCGACCACTGGCCAAGTGGGACAACGGACGCGACGTGATCCTCGCCGGCGACGCCGCTGGCGTCGTCGCACCAGCTTCCGGGGAAGGCATCTACTACGCGATGCTCGGCGGCCGCCTCGCCGCGGACGCCGCGAGCGAGCTGCTCGGCTCGAACGATGGCCGCGCATTGGCAGGTGCGCGTCGCCGCTTCATGCGCGATCACGGACGTGTGTTCTTCATCCTCGGGATCATGCAGCAGTTCTGGTACTGCAACGACCGTCGTCGCGAGCGGTTCGTCAGCATGTGTGCCGACCCCGACGTGCAGTCACTGACCTGGCAGGCCTACATGAACAAGGAGCTCGTCCGGGCCCGCCCTGCGGCGCACGTGCGGATCTTCTTCAAGGACATGGCCCACCTCCTGGGCCTCGTGTCCCCGACCTCGACGTGAGCTCATGACGCCCGAGTGGCTGGGCTCGCCGCATCTCGTCGACGTCGCCCTCGTGGTGCTCGTGCTGGAGGGGGCGCTCCTCTGGACCATGCACCGGCGCGGCCGCGGACGCCTCGATCCTCGCGACATCCTGGGGCAGCTCCTGGCCGGAGGCTTCTTGGTCGGGGCCGTCCGGAACGAGATGGCGGACGGGGCAACGGGGATCACCCTCTTGCTGCTGGCGGCCTCGTTCCCGGCGCACCTCTACGATCTGGTGCGGCGCGCACGCGCCGCGCCGACTCGCTGAGCTGCGCAAGACACTCGAGAGGGGCGCCCGCGCGCAGATCGTGAGAAGCGTGCGTGAGAAACGCGCGAGGGGCTCATCGTGGCCTCGGCCACGAGAGCCCCTCGGCCCGTCCCAGGGATCGATCGCCTCAGGGCGAGGCGGGCTCGGCCTCTGCGGGCGCAGGGACCGCTCGAGGAGTCGCCGGAGCAGCCGGGGGCGCAGCCTCCGAGGGCATCGCATCCGGTGCTGACATCGCCGACGTCGACGCCGGCGAAGGCGGGGCCGCTGGTGACGGCGCCGCAGGCGTCACAGGGGGAGTCGCGCCCTCACCCGGTGGCGCAACGACGGTGTCGGCGGCCGCCGCGGCAGGATCGACGATGGTCGAGTCCGCGGGCACAGACGGCACCTCGGGCGGCGGAGGTGGGGTGCGCTCCGGCTGCTCGACCCAGCGAGCGAATACGGGATAGTCGCGGAGCATCGACTGCCCGAGCAGCGGACGATACGCGCCCTGGTGACACGTCATGCAGTTGGCGTTGGGGGCATCGCCCGTCGGTCCGAGCCGGTTCGCAGGGAGCACGTCCTGGATGGAACTCAGGTAGTTCTCGTTGATGTCCCGGACCATGCGGATGCCGTACCACGCGGTCGTTCGGGTCACCGGACTCTGCGACCAGTCACTCCACTGTCGCGAGTTGTGGCAGTGCGTGCAGTTGACTCCGAGCGAGCGAGAGAAATGGACCATGAGGCCGTAGGTCCACTCCGTCTGCTTGATCGACGATCGGTTGCCAGGGCGCCAATCATCGCCCTGGACGCGAATCTCGGCTGGATCGTCACCGAGGAACGTCTCGAAGGCATTGTCGGGGAGGGACGTGAGGCCGGCGGCCCATGCGGGCGCGTTCTGCTCCGCGTTCGTGGCGGTGACGCCGTGCTCGTCGGCTGGGAGCTGATCGAACCAGATGTACTCGGGGACGGGATTGCCTCGGTGGCACGTGAAGCACGTGACGCCCGTGCCATTCACACCCACGTGCTCATCCCAGTCCTGGTTCAGATGCATGGTCATCTGAATCATCCGGCGCGCGACGACCTTCGGATACAGCTCGTCCGATGCCAGGTTCTCGGTGTTGTGACAGTACGCACACCCCTGCTCCGGCGCGACCCACAACGTCATCGCCGTCATCGTGCGGGTGAAGTCCGCGGTGGACAGATGCCCGAGCACCTGCACGTTCTCGTACGTGTCGATCGCTCGCGCGCCACCTTCGGGGGCTGGCGGCAGCGACGGGGGCGCCACGTTGCGCGCGAGCTGCGCCTCGAGCTCCGAGTCGGATTGTGTGAGCTGCATACCGACACCGTCGAAGCCGACCTGACGGGTCTGGGTGCGTTCGTAGGTCAGCGCGACTCCGATGCCGAGCAGGATCAGGAGGCCTGTCAGCACCGCACGCGTGGTGAAACTGAGGTTCACGGTGCCTCCGTGGAGGTGGTGGGCTCGGCTCGATCCGCGCCGATGGGGTCGGGGCCTGGACTGGGTGATGGCTCGGCCGCGGGGGCAGCCTCGGTGGCCGGGGGTTGTGCTCCGGTCGGTTGCGTCTCGGGCTGTACGTCCGTCGTGGGCTGCGCATCGTTCGGCTGCGCGCCCGTCGCGTCCGTCGTGGGCTGCGCGTCCGTCGTGGGCTGCGCGTCCGTCGTGGGCTGCGCGTCCGTGGGCTGCGCGCCGGTCGGCTGCGCCTCGGGCGGCTGAGCGTCCGCGCCGACCGGAGAGACGGGAGGCAGGTTCTGGTCGAACCGATGTGTCGCCGGTTCGACGCCGAGCTCGCGCTGCGTGTCGCGACCGACGTCGGAGATGCCCGGCGTGCTCAGCGGATCCGGCCTCACGTCATACGTCTCGGCGTACGTCGGCGCGAAGTCGTGCTTGATCGCCCACTCGTACCAGTTGTCGACCGCCGTGCCGGTGAGGAGGATGCCGATGCCGCCGGTCAGCGGCGTGAGCGCAGCGAACCACCAGGCCCAACGATGGATCGACTCGAACGTCGCGTTGAAGCCCATCGTCCAGCGCCAGAACAGGGCCCCGCGCTCCGCTGCCGTGCCGCGGTCGATCACCTGGCTGACCTCTCGTTCGCCCCCGAGGTGGCTGAGCGCCAGAACGGTCGCACCGTGCATCGCGAAGAGCAGCGTCGAGCCGTACAAGAAGACGATCGAGAGGCAGTGGAATGGGTTGTAGAAGAGGTTGCCGTACCGGATCGAGAACGCCGCGGTCCAGTCGAGGTGCGGGAAGATGCCGAACGGGACCGCTTCGCCCCACGATCCCATGAGGATCGGGCGGATGAAGCCGAGCGACAGGTAGAGCCAGATCGCGGCGGCGAAGCCCCACGCCACGTGCGTGCCCATGCCGAGCGCGCGGGCTCGACGATAGGTTCTCACCCACCACAAGAGGAGCGACACGGTGAGGAAGAAGCCGGCCATGAGCCACCACCCGCCATCCTGGAGGCGCGGGATGGACAGGCCGCCCGAGGGCGCGGGAGGTTCCAGCGCCAACCACGGCAACTGCCGGACGAACTGAACCGGATCCCAGCCCACCGAAGCGAACATGTTCAAGCCGATGATCTCGAAGGCGATGAAGCCGCAGATCAACGAGGCGAGCCCGGTGTAGCCGAGGTAGAGGGGGCCGATCTGCGGATTGCCGAAGAATCCGATCAACCGGCTCATCCACACGGTCTTCGTGCGAAACTGATCTCCCTTGAGGGGCGGAGGATTGTCGGGCGGCCCGACGACCTGCACCTGCGTGAAGATGTTCTGATATCTGGCCATGATCGGTCCCAATCGTTCAGGGGTGAAGGGGGTCGTTCGTCCGAGGAGCGCTCAGTTCCACACGGGGAGATTGAGCCACCAGTTCCACCACTCCGGCCAACCGCGGGTCCAGAACGGGCCGCTCGCGATGATGCAGATGGCGCTCCAGATACCAGCGTTGAGCGACAAGAAGAGCCCGAGACGATGGATGCCGAGAGCGCCGATGGAGTAACCGATGTGGTCACGAAAGAAGCCGTCTTCGTACT
The DNA here is from genome assembly GCA_044376125.1 of Sandaracinaceae bacterium. Classification (GTDB taxonomy): domain Bacteria; phylum Myxococcota_A; class Polyangia; order Polyangiales; family Sandaracinaceae; genus JAFLCL01. Next base: position 97,444 of record JBILLJ010000002.1, on the reverse strand, counting down.
CGGCCGTCTTGACCTTCTCACCCTTGACAGGGTTGACCGCCGACAAGATGAGGCCGCCGTGAAGCGAGAGCGCGAGCGTCGTCGTGAAGAAGAAGGACACGGCGATCATGTGCGCCGGGTTGTAGTGGAAGTGGAGATACTGGTAACCGACGTTCGACACCCAATCGAGGTGGGTGAAGATGCCGTACGGGAACCCGTGACCCCACGCACCCAGCATCACGGGGCGAATGACCACGAGAGAGACGTACGCGAACACCGCCACTCCGTACGCGAACGGAATGTGGTAGCCCATACCCAGCTTCCGACTGATCTCCACCTGCCTCAGCAGCCACGAGACGAAGGCTCCGATGGCGCACAGCGTGACGAGCTGCCAGATGCCGCCCTCTTGCAGCGGAGCGAAGGCGAGGCCGTACTCGATGGGCGGCGGCGCGACGTTGATGAGCCACGGATTCCACGTGGGCCCCCGCGCCGCCTCCCACGCGATGAGCGCCGTGCCGAGGATGGAGAAGAAGATGGTCGTCACACCGAAGAAGCCGACGTAGAACGGACCGAACCAGAAATCGAACAGGTCGCCACCGACGAGCGTGCCACCACGCACTCGATAGCGTCTCTCGAAGCTCAACATCGACATAGCGCCTCTCCTTCGGCTGACTGAACGGGGAACCGAGGACTCTCGAACGGTTCCGCCGGCAACCTGCGGGTCATCCAAACACCATGGGAGCGACGAACTGGGCACACGCGTGCCAGTCGTCGAGAACCAACCGCGCCACCTCGGCGGGCTTCTCTTCGTGAACCAGGTGCCCCGCGCCGGGGACCACCACCAGACGCCCACGTCGCAGGCGCTCGGCGACCCGCACCGCATGCGCCACCGGGATCGCCTCGTCCCTCGCGCCGGCGACGAGCAGGGAGCGGACGGTGATGCGCTCGAGCGCGCGGTAGACGGGTGCGACATCCCACGTCGACAACATCTCGAGCACGCCCTCGACGTGCTCGGGACTCCCGGCGAGCCGCCGGTAGTGGTCGAGGGCCTCGGGGCCGAGCGTCGAGCCCATTCCGCGCACGAGCCCCTCGACACGCGCCTCCGACTGTCGCATCGCGAATCGGCGCAGACGCCTCGATCGTCCGAGCACGCGTGCGGCAGCAGACGAGAGCGTGTGTCGCGCGGTGGGCAGAGGGAGAATCGCCGGTGCGATTCCCACGAAGAGGTCCGGGGCGATGCGGTGGTCCAGCAGGAGTCTCGCGATCACCGCGGCGCCGGCCGAGTGCCCGATGACGATCTGGGCCTCGAGCCGCAGCTCGCGGGTGAGCCTCTCGACCGCGCTGGCCATCCCGTTGAGCGAGAGATCGGCACGCCCATCGGGGCGTGACTGCCCATGTCCCGGGAGGTCCGGCGACACGACCATGAAGTGGTGCGAAAGGGCCGCGGTCAGTCCGAGGAAGGAGTCTGCGGAGCTCCCCGTGCCGTGGAGCGCGAGGACGACGGGGCCCCGACCGTCGCGGAGCACGCGCCAGCGCATGCCCGCGCACCGAACGAAGGTGGTCTCGCTCGGGCTCATACGCGAAGCTCCCCGCGACGAGACGCACGCATCGAGTCGAGTGCCATCGGGATGCGCTCGGAACCAGCGTGAGGCAGCGGCACGTACGTCGCGCCGAGCTCCTTGGCGAGCATGCGAGCGACGTCTCGGGGGCGAGGAGACGTGTCGACCAGCAGGGTCGGGATGTGCTGTTCGCGGATGGCGCGCGCGCTGCGGTGGGCATCGCGGACCCCCGCCTCGCCCCCGGTCCGCCCGTCGAGGCCGACGTTGGCGCGACCATCCGTCATGACCACGAGCAACGGCGCTCGCCCCCGCCGACGCGCGTCGAGCGCCACGGCCAGGCCCTCGTCGAGCCCATGTGCGAGCGGCGTCGCTCCACCGCCCACGATTCCGGCGAGACAGCGGCGCGCCCGCACGAGCGAGCGCGTGGGTGGAAGCGCGAGTGAAGCCTCGCTGCGGCGAAACGCCACCACTGCGACCTGGTCACGACGCGCATAGCAGTCGCGCAGGATGGTCTCGATCGCGCCCTTGGCCTCCGCGAGCCTCTGTGTGGCCGACGAGCCGGAGACGTCGACGCAGAAGATCACCGTGGTCTCGGTCCTCTCGATCCGCCGATTCACACGCAGGTCGCACCCGTGGACGCGTACACGCGCGTCGTCGCGGCCTCGCATGCGCTGCCAAGGTGCGGCGGCTCTCAGGGTCTCGACGACGTTGATCCGCTCGCCGGCATCGCCGCGTGCCGGTCGTACGCCAGCCGGTCGCCCACCCGTCGTCGCGATGCGCTCGGAGCCGTGACGCCCACCGACGCTCCGACTCGAGCGTGTCGCCGTGGGCCGCAGTCCGTCGAGCAGACCCGTCCCGATGGCGCTGGAAGCCGCTTCGACGACGACGTCCGTGGGGATCGCGCCTTCCTGCGGGCTCTCATCCGGATCACGCGAATCGTTCTCCGATTCCGGCGCGCTCGGGGGCTCGGGGGGTCCCTCTTCGTGCTGCCGTGTCTCGACCGCGCCCCGCGTCGCTCGCGACGCCAGCACGAGCCTCGCGGCGAACGACAGATCGTCCGCCTCCACCGTGCCTCGGCCCTCGAGGGCGGCGTGCAGTGTGGCCACGTGAGCCGCCAGTACGGGCGCACGGAGCGAGCCGATGCCCAGCTCCACACAGCCCTCGCTGAGCGCGTCGAGCGCAGCTCCACCGATGGTCGTGGAGACCATTCGACCTCGGGCCGCCATCACGGCCGGGCGCAAGCTCTCCGCCTCCAACGCCGGCCCGTTCAAGAGGTCCGCGACCTCTCCCGACGAAAGGATGGGCAGCGCATCGAGATCGACGTCGAGCGCAACGCGATCGCGAAGACTCGCGGGCACACTCTCGCCGTCCGAGCCCTCGTCGAGCAGCACGAGCGCGATGCGTGCGGTGCTGCGAACACTGAGCCCGTCACGCTCGACGACGATCTCCCCGGAGTCGAGCGTCGCGCAGACGACGCTCGCCGTGGCGATGGGCATGCGCTCCGCCGTCGCGCAGACGACGAGCCCGCCATCTGCCCGCGCCAGCACGCCGGGCTCCACGATCGGGCGCCCGTGGCGCAGTGTCTCGGCCAGCGCGAGCCCACCCACCAATCGGTCTTCGGTGATGTGCACGGGCATGCGGACGAGGGGCACTCCGTCGGGCAGCGCCCGCATCAACCAGGCGATGACGAGATCCCGCATGGGCCCAGGGCGCCCGCGGAGCAGCAAGCCCCCGACGCGCCGCGGATCGATCGCGAGGATCGCGATCGCGCGACGTACTTCGGCCCACCGCCCTTCGATTCTCATGACGGCAGAAGAACCCGGTCGATGCGTGCAGAGCTGCCGACCTCGTCGAGGGGCTGGCGCCGCAAGCGGTGTCGAAGGGCGAGATGCGCCACACGAAGGAGGTGGCGATCCTCGACGGCTGAATCGCCATCGAGCGCGGCGAGGGCGCGAGCGGCACGCAGCAAGGTCAGCTCCCCGCGGAGCCCGTCGGTCTCGAGGCTCTGACAGAGAGACGCGGCGCGCTCGATGACGTGCTCGGGGATCTCCAGCTCGCGCAGGCGCGAACGCGCGGACTCGAGTCGCGCTCGCCACTCGGCCTCTCGCGCGGCGTACTCACGTGCGAAGGCGCTGGCATCGCGATCGAAGGCCAGTCGTCGCTTGATGATCTCCGTTCGTGTGGCGAGATCGGTCGGCGTCGAGATCTCGAGGCAGAGTCCGAACCGGTCGAGGAGCTGCGGGCGGAGCTCCCCTTCCTCCGGATTCCCGCTTCCGAGCAAGACGAAGCGCGCGGCGTGGCGGACGCCAACCCCCTCGCGCTCCACCACGTTCTCGCCGGAAGCCGCGACGTCGAGGAGGAGATCGACGAGGTGGTCGGGGAGGAGGTTGACCTCGTCGATGTAGAGAAAGCCACGGTGCGCGCGGGCGAGGAGTCCCGGAGAGAAGATCCTCTCGCCGCGGGCGAGCGCCGCCTCGAGATCGAGCGAGCCCACGAGCCGATCCTCCGTGGTTCCCAGTGGAAGATCCACGACTGGCACGGGAGCTTCCTCGACCTCGCCGCTTCGTCCACCACAGCCGGCCGGACAGGGTGCGCCGTCGGTCTCCGGGTCACAGCGGTACGGGCAGCCCCGCACCACCTTCATGCGCGGAAGGAGGGAGGCGAGGGAACGAACGGCTGTCGACTTTCCCGTGCCTCGATCCCCGAAGATCAAGACCCCGCCGAGCAGCGGCTCGACCGTCGCGAGCGACAGGGCGAGCAAGAGCTCATCCTGTCCGACGATCGCTGTGAACGGAAACGACTCCATGTGATTGCCTCTCTCCGCTTCGACGCGGGTCGATGCGGACCTCGTCATGCGGGCGCTGACACCAACAGGTCGTCGGGCTTCGCCCCCGACCCTTCGGGGGCTCGCACCCCGGACGAATGGCTCTCCGCCGCTTGAGCACGCTGCTTTCGCTGTGCCCGCCAGAGCGCCCAGGTCCCGACCCCGAGGCCGCCGAAGAACACGGTCGCAGCCGCCGGATCCAGCAACAGCCAGGGCTCGCGGAACACGTTCCACTTGGCGAGGATCTCGAGTGGCGTCCAGACCACGATCATCGCTGGCACCGCGTATCGCACGGCGGCGCCCCACCCCGTCTGCTCGTGCAGCCTGTAGACGCAATAGATCGCGCCCGCGAGCGCGAGGAACAGAATGCCGTGCGTCGTCCACGAGTGGACGCCGAAGAGCTGTTCGTCGTAGGCCCAGAGCAGGAGCAGGTAGAAGGCCCAGACGGTCGACGCGTACTGGAACGCGGTGCGCGGGCCGTAGTTGCCGATCCGGCCGTGGGTGAGCGGCCCCCTCATCATGCGAATCCGCTCGCGAACGCCGAGAAACAGCGTGCAGCGCGACGACTCGAGGAACAGCAGATACACGAGAACCAAGGCCATCAGGCCCCAGGTGTGCTTGAGCAACACGTACTCGCCGAACACGGCGGTCAGCCGTCCGTCGACGACGCTCACACCCTTCCCGATACCCAAGGTGCGGGACGCGATCACGAGCCCGTACTCGACGCCACCGGTCCAGAGGAGATTGCCGGCGAAGATGCCGACGATCGACTGCGCCGCGTCGCTCTCCAGTCGCGCCGTGGCGATCAAGAGGACGACGCCGACGGCGCACAGCCCCACGGCGGTCCATGCGAGAAAGGGTGTGACGGGCAAGACACGGAGCTCGAGCGACTCACCACGCTGGACGGACGCGAGCGCCGCGGAGATCACCGCCTGCTGCTCCGGCGTGCGTGCGCGACGAAGCGCGCCCTCGAGCTCTTCGGCCATGGGGCGATCGGTGTAGATGCGCGCCACGACACCGTCGTCGAGATTCGGGTGCGCGTACCGGTATTCGGCAGCGTTGATGAGCACCATGAACAGGTGCGCGGCAGCCAGCATGAAGAGGACGAACATCCCGGAGAGGAGGGTTCTCAGAACCGGGGAGCGCCGAACGCGCGCCCAGCCGGTCGGCGGTGTCGTCGGGGGCGAGGACACCGCGGGCGTTGCGGGGGCTGGGGTGGGTGACGCCGCGGGGCGCCGAACTTCCACCACCGAGTACGCGGCACTGTCGAAGGGGGGTGACATCAGGCCTCCGTCACCTGGTAGGAGCCAGCACGAACCTGGTGCTTCGGGAAGCTCGTCTTGAGTGCCATCCACTGAGCAGCGAAGAACCCGACCATCTCGAGCGCGAACACGATCGCGTAGGGCGTGCCGACGTGGTGGGTGCTCACGAAGAGCCGCCCTGTGTCGACGAGAACCGTCCCGAGGAAGCCGCCCGCCCCGAAGCCGAGCGCCTGCGCCGCTCCGAAGACGCCCATACGCGTCCCCTCGTGCCGACGCGCTCCCTGATTGGCGAGCGTCATCATCGAAGCGATCGCGGCGATCGAGAAGGCGCCATTGGCGACACCGAGCACGAACACGTTCGCGCTCAAGGGCCATGTGCCGCCAGCGAGGCCCTGCCCCTCGCGGAGGCCCGCGACGACCAGCCCCGCCATCGCGATGCCGGAGGCAATGCATCCGCCGACGACCCAGCCGCGGATCGAGGCGAGCGGTGTGTCCTTGAAGCGCGAGGTGACGAGGGCCACCAACAGCATCCCGACGAACACGCCGCCGTGCTGCGTCCCGGAGAGGCTCGTGGTCTGCCCAGGAGTCCACCCGAACACCGCGCCCGCGAATGGCTCGAGGATCAGATCCTGTGCGCTGTACGAAAGCATGGAGACGAGGACGAACAGAGTGAAGCGGCGCGCATCGGGCTCCCCCCAGACCTGCTTCAGGGCCAGCCCGAAGCTCGGGCGCGACGCCTGCTCCTCCGACTCCACATGGCCCGACTCGAGCCCCCACATCGCCACGAAGGTCACGACGAGACCGACCGAGGAGATGACGACCGCGATCGTGACGAGCTTGGAGAACGAGAACGGGTCGAGCAGACGCCCCGTCGTGCCAGCGGTGATCGCGAAGCTCGCGATCATCATCATCCAGACCATCGTGGAGGCCGCCGCGCGCCGCTCTGGAGCCACGCGCTGCGCCATGAGCACGAGAAGCGACGTTCCGGCGGCGCTGACACCACCACCGATGAGCGCATACGAGATCGCGGCGCACGCGAGGCCGAGCAGGAGGTTCTCGGTCATCAGCGCGGTGGAGCATGCGGCCGACACGCCGCCGATCGCGAGCGCCGTCATGCCGCCGAGCACCCAGGGCGTTCGTCGGCGATCGACGTCGGAGCCGAAACCCATGCGCGGGCGAAGCGCCTGCATGGCGTGGTGCAGCGTCACGAGCGCGCCGGGGACCAGCGCCGCAAGCGCCAGCTCGACCACCATCACGCGATTCAGCGTCGACGTCGTGAGCACGACGATCGCGCCGAGCGCCGCCTGGGCGAGGCCGATTCGAGCGATGCCGAACCAGCTGAGCGATTGGCCTGTTGACATAGTCCTCCGAGGTCTGCCGGCCTGACTATTTCAAGTCACACCTCCGCGTGTCAAGCGGGTTTGACACTTTCTGATCTCCGGGACGCGACGAGGCGCACGCGACGGGTGGGTCGCCTCGCGCGAAACGGCCCTGCCCCCTCGACGAACGGAGCGCGGGAGGCGGCGGCCGAGGCCGACGGAGGCGAGGCCCGGAGGGCGTCCCCGTCTGGAGATTGCGACACCCCGATCCGCGCCACTGGATCTCAGGCGGGGCGATCCGATCGACCGGGGTTGGCGGCGGGGCGGGCGAGCCTGACCGACCGTTCACGGGTCATGACATCGCGAAACGTCTATCGCATTTGACGCTCAGATGCGGACACAGTTGACCTCGCAGAGCGGTGCCCCGATACTGAGGCGCATGTCAAACTCATCGAAGGCGACGATCAGTCGTCGCGTGTCACTGCGGATTCTGGGTGGGCTCGTGGTGGTCGGCGCCGTGCCGTTGGCGGCGTGCGGCAGCTCCGAAGGCGGCGGAGGTGGCGGTGGTGGCGGTGGTGGCGGCGGCGGCGGCCCGAGCTGCAGCTCGGAGGTCGATGCGCAGTCCCAGCAGCTCCGTCAGGCACTTCAGTACCGGGCGGAATCGCAGATCGCGGATAGCCACTGCTCGAACTGCGCACAGTTCCGGGCGGGCGCCTTCGGCGACTGCGGCGGATGCTCTCTGTTCTCGGGTCCCGTCCAGCCGAACGGCCACTGTCTGAGCTGGGCTGCGCTCGCGGCCGGCGCTGCGCCTGCCCAGTGAGTTGCCCCACCGCGGGCGACACTGCCGAGGCGAGCGGGGTGCGAGATCCAGCGTCGGAGGGCCGCACAGTCCGGACTTCGATTTCCGAGACTTCGACGAGGGCGCCCGAGGCCTCTGCGCCGGGTCGCTTGGCGCCGGGTCGCTTGGCGCCGGGTCGCTTGGCCTCCGGGCCCTCGTTCGACGAATCCCCACCCGACGGCGGCTACCGCTGGCACTACATCGACGCAGTCACCGAGGACGGCGAGCTTGGCATCGTGCTGATCGCGATGATCGGCAACGTCTTCTCGCCGCACTATGCGCGGGCCCGGACTCGCGGCGGCGACCTCGACCCGTGGCGCTACACGTCGATGAACATCGCCGTCTACGGCCGCGATCGAAGCCAGAGCGCCTGGGCGTTCGAGGAACGGTCGCAGCCAAGGTCCTCGGCCAGCCCCAATCGACTCGAGCTCGGGCGGAGCTCCCTCGAGTGGATCGGAGGGCGACTCGTCGCGACGTTGGATGAGCGGACGACACCCCTGGACTTGCTCGGCGTGCGTCGACGACGGCCCGTGCGCGGTTGTGTCGTGTTCCATCCGGAGACCGTGTGCGGCACGCCGATCGACCTCGACCCAGCCGGGGAACATCGCTGGTGGCCCATGGCGCCCGTCGGGTGGGTCGAGGTGGACCTGACCGAACCGCGCCTGAAGTTCGCGGCCTACGGGTATCTCGACGCGAACCGAGGCTCGACTCCCCTGGATCGGTCGTTCGACCGGTGGTGCTGGGCGCGTGCCCGCACTCGCGCGGGCGCCGTCATCGCTTACGATGTCACGCTCTCCGACGGCGCGAGTACTCAGTGCGCGTTTCGCATCGGCAACGCCGGCACCTGCGATCCGGTCGAGTTGGTGCGCTCACCACTCGGGCGGACCGGCTGGGGGATTCCTCAGCATGCAGCAACGCAGGGACCGCCGCCCGTGCGGGTTCGAACGCTCGAGGACGGTCCGTTCTACGCTCGCGAAGTGCAGCGTGCGCTGATCGGGGGCGAACGCACCACCGTCCTCCACGAGACACTCTCGGCACGACGACTCCGACAGTCCTGGGTGCAGTTCTGCACGGGCTACCGGATGCGCTTCGAATGAACTCAGGCCCGATGCGGGTCCTGGTCGTGGGCGCCTCGGGTCACATCGGCCGTCACGTGACGTCCTCGCTGGTGGCAGCCGGACACCGTGTCGTTTGTGTCTTGCGGCGCGAAGCGAGCGCGCCGTTCGTGGCTCGCGGCGACGTCGAGGTCCGTCTCGGGGACGTGACGGCACCAGGTTTCTGGGTGACCGAAGGCGGCCGACTCGAGGGGTTCGACGCCATCGTCTCGGCGCTCGCGAGTCGCACTGGCGCCCCGGACGACGCACGTCGGGTCGACCGGGACGCTCATCTGACGTTGTTCGACGCGGCCCGAAGGACGAAGGCCCATGTCGTCCTGATCTCCGCCCTCTGCGTCCAGAAGCCCGCGCTGCCGTTCCAGCACGCCAAGCTGGAGGCGGAGCGCGCCCTGATCGCGTCCGGACTCCGACACTCGATCGTCCGACCGACCGCGTTCTTCAAGTCGCTGTCGGGCCAGGTCGCGCGCGTGTTGCGGGGCGAACCGTACGTGGTGCTCGGCGATGGTCGTCTCACGGCCTGTAAGCCCATCAGCGCACGAGACCTCGCGGACTTCGTCGTCGGCTGCCTGACCCGCCCCGAACGGTTTGATCGCATCCTCCCCATCGGGGGGCCCGGCCCGGCACTCACCCCGCGAGAACAAGGCGAGTTGCTCTTCGACGTGTGCGGTCGTCGGCCTCGATTTCGGCATGTCCCTGCGGTGGCCCTGGACACGGTGATCGGCGCTCTCTCGCTCGCGGGGATCGTCTCGAAGAAGGCATTCGAGAAGGCGGAGCTCGCGAGGATTGGTCGGTACTACGGCACCGAGTCGATGCTGGTCTGGGATCCGGTCATTGGGCGCTACGACGCCACGGCGACACCGTCCTGGGGTCTGGACACGCTTCGGGAACACTTCCTCGCGCGAGTCCGGGGCGAGGAGGCGGACGAACGCCGGGAACACGCGGTCTTCTGAACTGAATGCTCCACCGGTCGCCACTTGCCATGTTCGACCTCGGGAACGAGAATGGCGAGGCGGGATTGGCCTGCGCACCGAGAGACGGCTCTTGGCGGTCGACCTGTGGACCCCAATTGGAGCGGAGCTCCGGAGGCCTGATGAGCAAGTTGATCCTGAAGCCAGGAACGTCGTGGACCGACACCTACGCGCGGTGCAACGCCGTCGCACCAGAGGCGTTCGACCCCGATCGCATCCTCAACCTCATCGATGGAGAGTGGCGTCGCACCGGCACCCCCGGCCATCACGTCTCGCCCATCGACGCGACTCGTATCCAGGGCCCGCCCCGCATCGAGCACGACGACGCGGTCTTCGCAGTGAAGGCCGCCGCCGATCAGCACGAACGCTGGCGCCGTCTCTCCCTCGATGAACGCAAGGCGCGCGTCACGACGGCGCTCGACGAGATGACGACCCACCGCGAGCTCCTCGCGCTCCTGCTCGTGTGGGAAATCGGCAAGCCGTGGCGGCTCGCGTGCAACGACGTCGACCGCTGCATCGACGGTGTGCGGTGGTATGTCGAGGAGATCGAGCGGCAGCTCGCCGTCGGGACACCCGACGAGCGGAGGCCGCTGTCCGGTCCGGTGTCGAACATCGCGAGCTGGAATTACCCGATGAGCGTGCAGGTCCACGCAGAGCTGGTCCAGGCGCTCGCGGGCAACGCCGTCGTCGCCAAGACCCCGAGCCAGGGTGGCTTCCACGCGCTCACGCTCGCCCATGCGTTCATGCGACGCGCGGGTCTTCCGGTCACGCTGGTGTCGGGCGTGGGCGGCAAGCTCAGCGACTCTCTCATTCGCAGCGAGTCGCTGGGAGCCCTCGCCTTCGTCGGAGGTCGCGCCAACGGCCGCGCCGCCGCCACCGCGCTCGCGGACACCAAGCGACGGCACATGCTCGAGCAGGAAGGCCTCAACACGTGGGGAATCTGGGACTTCACGCAGTGGAGCACGCTGGAGAAGCACCTTCGCAAGGGCTTCGAGTACGCGAAGCAACGCTGCACCGCGTATCCCAGGTATGTGGTCCAACGCAGGCTCCTTCCCGCGTTTCTCGAGATGTATCTCCCGATGGTCCGGAGCCTGCGCTTCGGACACCCGCTCGCGGTCGAGCGGGCCGAGGATCCGTTCCCCGAGCTCGACTTCGGTCCGGTCATCTCCGCGAAGAAGGCCTCCGAGCTCCAAGCGCAGCTCGACGAAGCGATCAGCGGACGCGCCCTTCCGCTTCACAGCGGGTCACTCGGGGACGGCCGATTCCTGGACGCGCAGGACACGTCCGCGTACGTCGCGCCAGCGGCGGTGCTGGAGCCCTCGAGCAACTGGTCTCTGCACCACGCCGAGCCGTTCGGGCCGCTCGACTCCGTCGTGTGCGTCGACACCGAATCGGAGTTCCTGGCGGCGATGAACGTCAGCAACGGGGCGCTGGTGGCCAGCATCGCCACCGACGATCACGACTTCGGGCGTCGCGTGGGGCCCCAGCTGCGCGCGTTCAAGGTCGGCATCAACAAGCCGCGCAGCCGGGGTGATCGCGAAGAGGTCTTCGGCGGAATCGGCGAGAGCTGGAAGGGCTGCTTCGTGGGAGGAGACCTGCTCGTGCGCGCCGTGACGGTGGGCCCGCTCGGCGACGATGAGCGCCTGTTCGGCAACTTCGCGGACTACTCGATGCTGCCCCAACGCTGAAAAGCCCCGCTCGGCCCGAGCGCGAGTTCGCGGTTCTCAACCCGCGAGCTCGCGCTCTGCCTTTTCGAGCTCTTCCTGCGTGCTGCCCCAGCGCTCGGTGAGCTCGTCGATCTTTGCTTGGTCGGACTGGAGAGCGTCGAGCATCGCGAAGCGCTCCTTGTCCGCGAGCTGCACGCTCGGGTCGCAGAGCTGATCGTTGCGCTCCTTCTGCTTGGCCTCGAGCTCCGCGATGCGCTTCTCGAGCTCCTCGACCTTCTTCTTGAGCGGCCCGATCTTCTTGCTGCGCTCCTCGCGGCGCTTCGCCTCCTCGCGCTTGCGCGCCTTGTCGTCCTCGCGGCTGCGGGCAGCGTCCGGCGGCGGCGGCGCCACGCTCGGCGACGCGGCGCCGGCGGGCTTCGGGCCCGGAGCCACGGCCTTGGCGCCCGTGGTGCCTGGTGCGCGCGGCGCGACCCGCGGTCCTTCGCCCGCCTTGCTCTCGCCCTTGGCGAGCTCGGCCAGCCGCACGCGCTCCTGCTGCATGTAGTCGTCGAGGTTGCCGTGGTACTCGGTCACCACGCCGCCCTCGACCACCCAGATCTTCGTCGCGAGCCGGCGGATGAGCGCGCGGTTGTGCGAGACGAAGACCATCGTGCCTTCGTAGCCGGCCATCGACTCGACGAGGCTCTCGCAGGAGTCGAGATCGAGGTGGTTCGTCGGCTCGTCGAGCAAGAGGAGGTTGCCCGGATCGACGAGCAAGCGCGCGAGCGCGACACGCGCGCGCTCTCCGCCCGAGAGCACGCCGATGGGCTTGTCGACGTCGTCGCCGCTGAAGAGGAACGCGCCGAGCACGCTCCGCACGCGCGTCTGCCCGAGCTCCTTGTTGGTCGAGGCGACCTCCTGCAGGACCGTGTTCTTCGGGTGCAGGAGCTCCGCGTGGTGCTGCGCGTAGTAGCCCGGCTTCACGTTGTGGCCGTAGCGGATCTCACCGGCGTTGGGCGCCAGCTCGCCCGCGATCATCTTGAGCAGCGTCGTCTTGCCCGCGCCGTTGGGCCCGATGATGCCGATGCGATCGCCGCGGTAGACGGTCACCGTCACATCCGGAAGGACGACGCGTTCACCGTACGCCTTGCGGACGTGCTCGACCTTGATCACGTCGTGCCCCGCGCGCTCCACCGCGGGGAAGTTGAAGCGCATCGTGCGCCGCTTCCGGTAGGTCTCGACGCTCTCCATCTTGTCGAGCGCCTTGATGCGGCTCTGCACCGCCTTGGCCTTCGTCGCCTGTGCGCGGAAGCGATCGATGAACTCCTTGGCCTTGTCGCGCTCGCGCTCGAGGTTCTTGGCCTTGTTCTCGAGGATCTCTTCCTCTTCGGCGCGCTGGACGAGGTAGCGCTCGTAGTTGCCGGGGTACTGGCGTACGCCCTCGGTCTCGAAGGTCACGACGCGCCGGATCTGCTCGTTGAGGAACTCGCGATCGTGCGAGATGAGGACGAACGCGCGCGGATAGCGCGCGAGGAAGTCCGAGAACCAAGCGACCGACGGCATGTCGAGGTGGTTCGTCGGCTCGTCGAGCAGGAGCACGTCCGGGCGCTGGAAGAGGAGCGCCGCGAGGACCGCGCGCATCTTCCAGCCGCCCGAGAGCTCGCCGAGATCGCGCAGGAGATCCGACGTCGCGAAGCCGAGGCCCCCGAGGATCTTCGTCGCCTCGTGCTCCGAGTAGAGCGTGTCGAAGCTCGCGAGGCGCTCGTGCACCTCGGACAGCTCCGCGGCCGCCTCCATCAGCGCTTCTTCATCCGCGTTGCCGCCGCCCTCGACCTCGGCGTAGCGCGCCTCGGCATCGGCCAGGCGCGCCTCGAGCTCGGAGCGCCCCGGCACGCTCGACTTCACGAAGCCGAGCAGTGAGCGGCCGCCCTCGAGGGCGAGATCCTGCGGCAGCCAGCCGATGCGGGCGCCACGCGAGCTGCGCACGGTGCCCGAGTCGACGTGCTGCTCACCCGCCAGGACGCGCAGCAGCGTGCTCTTTCCCGAGCCGTTCGGGCCGATCAGGCCGATGCGATCACCTTCGGCGATGCGGAGCGAGAGCTCCTCGAAGATCGCGCGAGCGCCGAAGGAGAGGGAGCAATTCTCGAGAACGAGGACGGACACGGCGCGATGGGTAGCGGAACGCCGCCGTGATGCCAGTACAACCCTGCCGGTTCGACCGCTTCGGGTGCGCTCGAGGCGTATCCTGGGCACATGCCGACGCTGCGCGACCGCTTCGAGGAGTACTGGGAGGGCGAGCGCGACCCGCTCGTCGATCCGCCGTTCCAACCGCTGCTCGTCACCGAGGAGGTCGCGAGCGGCGTGTGCTTCGCGTCGAGCTTCGCGAACGCCACGGCGATCGAGACCGAGCGAGGCCTCGTGCTCGTCGACACCGGGAGCTTCCTCCTCTCCACACAGGTCTTCGTGTGGCTCACCGCGTGGCGCGACGCGCCTGCGCACACGATCGTCTACACGCACGGCCACGTCGATCACGTCTTCGGCGTCGACAAGTGGGAGGAGCACGCGAAGAAGCGCGGCGCGCGCACGCCGCTCGTCGTCGCACACGAGGCCGTGCCCGCGCGCTTCCGCCGCTACGAGAAGACCCGCGGATACAACGGCTGCATCAACTCGCGGCAGTTCAAGACCAACGTCGAGTGGCCCGCGCGCTACCGCGATCCGGACGTGACCTACCGCGATCGCATGGCGCTCGACGTGGGCGGCGAGCGAATCGAGCTCGTGCACAGCAAGGGCGAGACCGACGACGCGAGCTGGGTGTGGCTGCCTGCGCGCAAGGTGCTCTGCACGGGCGACCTCTTCATCTGGGCCGCGCCCAACGCGGGCAACCCACAGAAAGTGCAGCGCTACCCCGCGGAGTGGGCGGCCGCGCTGCGCGAGATGGCGACGCTCGGCGCGGAGGTCCTCTGCCCCGGCCACGGCGTGCCCATCTGGGGCGCCGATCGCGTGAGGCGCGCGCTCACCGAGACGGCCGAGCTCCTCGAGCACCTCGTGCGCGAGACGCTCGCGCGCATGAACGAAGGCATGCCGCTGCGAGAGATCCTCCACGAGGTCCACGTGCCGAGCGCGCTCGCGGCGCGGCCGTATCTCGCGCCCATCTACGACCAGCCCGAGTTCATCGTGCGCAACGTCTTCCGCCTCTACGGAGGCTGGTGGGATGGCGATCCCGCGTCGCTCGAGCCCGCGCGTCCCTCCGCGCTCGCGCGCGAGATCGCGGACGCCGCAGGCGGGGCGGCTCGCTTGATCGAGCGCGCACGACGCCTCGCGGACGAAGGCGAGCTCGCGCTCGCGTGTCACCTCGCGCAGCTCGCGGGCGAGGCCGCACCGAGCGACGCCGCCGTGTGGAGGGAACGCGGCGCCATCTTCCGCCTGCGCGCCGATCGCGCCGTCTCGCTGATGGCCCGCGGCGTCTACGCCTGGGCCGCCGACGAGACCGAGCGGAAGTAGGCCTCCGAGCCGCGGAACCCGACGCGCGCGGCGTTGTCCATGGGACATGCGCTCGCTCGCGTTGGCCGCAGGTCTCCTCGCTCTCACGCTCGCCCCGCTCGCGCGCGCGGCCCCCGCGAAGGCGTGCGAGAACCCGATCGCCGTCGAGCTCTCGCAGGTGATGCGTCGCCTCGATCACGCCGAGCGCGAGCTGCATGCGGGGCGCACGCGCGAGGCCCTGGCGGACGCCAGGTTCGTGCTCAGCGCGACGTCGGGCCGCGGCTACCCGTACGAGCTCGTGCTCGCGAGCGCCGCCGAGGAGGCACGCGCGCGGCGCCTCGCGGGCCACGCGCGGAGCCTGCAAGCGCTCGCGATCGTGCGGCGCGACGGCCGCATCGATCGGAGGCGCTGGGTGCCCACCTCGCGCGTGTCCGAGACCGAGCGCCGCGCTGCGCTCGACTGGGCGCTCGAGACCCTCGAGCGCGCGGCGCGCTCCGGAGAGCCGCTCGCGCGCGCACGGTTCGCCGAGGCCCTCGCGCGCTTCGAGCCGCGCCGCGAGGAAGCGCGAGGCATCCTCTCGGAGCTCGCGCGCACCGACGTCATGCCCGACGCGTGGGGCTACCGCGTGCTCGCCGAGCTCGCCGATCGGCGCGGCGACAGCGCGACGCGCAACGAGGCGATCACGCGATGCCACGCGCGTGCAGGCGGTGACGCGCGCGTGATCTGCCCGAGCCTCGTCGCCGTGAGATGAGCCTTCGTCTCGCGCGCCTCGCGATCGCGCTGCTCGCGCTCGGCGCGTGCGCGGCACCGCGCGACGATCGCATGGTCGCCGAGGCTCGCGAGCACCGAGGCGCTGCTTCGTCATGCGAGGAGGGGCCTCGCGAGGAGACGCTGCGCGAAGAGGGGCCACGCGAGGAGGCGCAGGACGCAGCCGATCCCGCGTCCGTCGCGCGCGGCGCCGCCCTCTTCGAGCGCTTCGAGTGTGCGCGCTGCCACGCGCACGAAGACATCGCAGCCCCGCCCTCGGCCGACTGCACGGGCTGTCACCGTGCGATCCACGACGGCGCGTTCTCGCGCGAGGGCATCACGCCCGAGGTGGCCGCGCGCTTTCGCGCACACGTGCGGCACTACCTCGACGTTCCCTCGCTCGATCACCTCGATGGCCTCGTGACGCGGGTCTGGATCGCCAGATACCTGGCGGCACCGCACGATCTCCGACCGAACCTCGAGGAGACGATGCCCGCGCTCCCGCTGACCGAGGCGGACACGCTCGATCTCTCCGCCTTCCTCGCCCCCTCCGCTGTCGCGTCGGGCGCAGCGCTGCCTGCCGACGACGCGTCCATCGCGCGCGGCGCCGCGCACTTCGATCGGCTCGGCTGTGGCAGCTGCCACGCGCTCGGCGCGCGCGAGCCCACGGCCGCCGACGCACCTGCGCTCGCGCCCGACCTCGCGCACGTGCGCGAGCGCCTCGTCGCGACGGCGATCGTGCCATTCCTCCTCGAGCCGGCCAGGTGGAGGCCCGGCACCTCGATGCCCGCGCTCGTGAACGATCCCGTCGTCGCGCGCGAGCTGGCCGCGTTCCTCGTGCACGGGCGGTCGATCCCCGGCCCGCACCCGCACCCTTCGCGCGGTTGCCGGTGCTCGATCGCCCCGTCACCTACGACGAGCTCGAGGAGCGCGTCCTTCGACGCTCCTGCTGGCACTGTCACGCCGACGAGTCGCTCGTCTACGGCGACGGTGGCCCCGGGAACACGGGCGGCTTCGGCTTCGCGCCGCGCGAGGTCGACGTCTCGTCGTACACGCACCTGCTCTCGGGCGCGCTGGATCGCGAGGGCCGCCGCGCCTCCCTCTTCCGCGACGTGCGCGGCGAGCCGCTGCTCCTGCGAGCGCTCCTGGCGCGACACGACGAGGTCCGTGGCGTGATCGATCCCGAGGTCCGCGGCATGCCGCTCGGTCTGCCCCCGCTCGACGCCGAGCAGATCCAGCTCGTCGAGTCGTGGATCGTGCAGGGCCGCGCACGCTGACGCTCGGCGGAACGGCCCACGCACGTGGCTCGCGGCGCGCGCGCGGCGCATACAGCGTCATGCGCGCCCTCCTCGCCTCCGCGACGATCACCCTCACCTGCGCGGCCTGCGGCCCGAGCGCCACGCTCTCGGACGCGGGCCTCGCGAGCGACGCGCCGAGCGCGATCGACGACGCCGCGGGCGATGCGGGCACGCGCGAGTGGTCCTTCGAGATCCTCGAGACGCGCACGGTCACCGCGCTCGAGATGCCGCGCGAGGCCCACCTCGTGCGCGCGAGCCGCCCCGACGGCGCGCGCGCGTACCTGCTCTATCTGCCCGTCGCGCGTGCAGGCGCACCGATGGTGGTCTTCACGCAGCCCTACGCGGGCATCGACTGGACGGGCGAAGAGGTGGATGCGCGCTGGGCCGCGCGTGGGCTTGGCGCACACCCCGACGACGAGGCGCCCGGCTACGACGGCGACGACGTGATCGCCTACGAGCCGCAGACACCGCAGCAGGCCGCCGATGCGTCGATCGTCTGGCTCGCGAACCAGGTCGCGGTGGTGCACGCGTACGGCCGCTTCTATGCGGGCGGCTCGATCGAGGACGACGCGCTCGACGCCGCAGCGCCCTACCACTTCGCGCGCACGCGCACCGAGCTCGACCGAGCGCACCTGGGCGCGTGGGGTGGCAGCTGGGGCGCGTTCATGGCGATGTTCGGCGCGGCCCGCGCGCCCGAGGACGCCGCGCCGATCGCCGTCGGCGCGCTCTGGGGCCCGAGCGACTACACCGATCTCTGGGCCTACACGGACACGCTGCCGACGGTCTTCCCCGCGCCCGATCGCGCGGAGGCGTTCTTCTCGACCTACCGACGCCGCATCCTCGCGACGACCGGCGGACCGCCGCCACGTGACAGCTTCGCCCCCTTCGATCGCGACGCGCTGTGCGAAGGCTTCGGGACCAGCACGCACGTGCTCTCGCTGCACGACGACTGGGACACGCTCGTGCCGGTGGCGCAGACGCGCTCGCTCGTCGACGCGTGCGGCGCGCAGGTCACGCCGCTCTACTGGCACAGGCAGAGCGAGGTCGACTACTTCGACGTCTCCCTCGATCACGGCGTGAGCTTCCGCGACGAGGCCGAGGTGCCCACGGCCTACACCTTCTCGCACGCGTTCGTCCTCGATCGCCTGATCCCCTCGGGCCCGATCTACGTGATCGCGAACGAGCCCGCGCTCGCGGCCTTCCTCGAGACGGTGCACGCCGAGCAGCTCGCCGGTGGCGACGCGAGCGACGCGCTGCCGATGCTCCGCACGCTCGCAGAGGAGCGCATCTCCGCGTTCACGCCGGCGGGGATGTTCGAGCCCGCAGGCGATCTCCTCGCGCGCGCCGCAACGACCGTCTACGGGCGCCCGTACACCGCCGCCTCGCTCCGCGCGCAGCTCGAGACCAGCCTGCCCGCGCCGTAGGCGAACCGGCGCGGACCAATCTACTTGCCTGTATGCGCATCGAGGAATATAGATGACTCGACGCAGGTCATCCGAGCCGTGGACACCACCGCCACCACATCGCCCGCCGCACGCTGGGAGCTCTATCGGCTCCTCGGTGAGCCGCTCCGCCTGCGTCTCCTGGCGCTCACAGCGGAGGACGAGCTCGCGGTGGGCGAGCTCACGGAGCTCGTCGGCGAGTCACAGCCGAACGTGAGCAAGCACGTGGCCGCGCTGCGGCGCGCCGGCCTCCTCGCCATGCGCAAGCAGGGCAACCGCGTGCTCGTGCGGCTGGCTGACGTGAGCGGCGACGCCGTCGTGCGCGATGCCCTCGCGGCAGGCCGCGCGCTCGTCACCGAAGACGGCTCCCTCGCGCGCGTTCCGGAGCTCGTGCGCGCGCGCGACGCCGCGAGCCGCGCGTTCTTCGACACGACCGAGGCGGAGCTCGAGCCCGACTCGCTGCCGCCCGAGCTGCCGGCCTACCTGTCGGCGCTCGCGCCGCTCCTTCCGCACCGCGAGCTCGCGGTGGACGTCGGCACGGGCGACGGACGCCTCCTCGACGTGCTCGCGCCCGTGTTCGATCACGTGATCGCGATCGATCGCTCGGCGCGGCAGCTCGCGCGCGCCAAGAAGCGCGTGCTCGCGCGCGGCTATGCGAACGTGGAGCTCTTCGAGGGTGAGCTCGACGACGCGGCCGTGATGCGCCGCGTGAAGAAGCAGGCGCTCGAGAACGGCGACGGCGCCGACGTGGTGTTCGCGTCGCGCATGCTCCACCACGCCGCCAAGCCGACCAAGACGCTCGCGAAGCTCGGCGAGCTCGCGCGCCCGGGCGGCTCGATCGTCGTCATCGACTACGTCGCGCACGAGGACGAGGCCCTGCGCGACCAGCAAGCGGACGTGTGGCTCGGCTTCGATCCGACCGAGCTCCGTGAGATGGCGCGCGAGGCGGGCCTCTCGCGTCCCGAGGTCCGCCCGCTGCCCGCCCTCCTGCACCGCGGCGCTCGCACCGCCGATGCGCACATCGCATGGCAGGTGCTAGTCGCGAAGCGACCCTCGAGCTGATTTCTCGCGCGCTCCAGCGCGGGACCGATTCGCCAGTTCGTTCCCCCGAAAGAAGGAAAGAGAAAGCCATGACCGCACCGAACCAGACCGCCAAGTACAAGGTTGCCGACATCTCCCTCGCCGCCTGGGGCCGCAAGGAGATCGAGATCGCCGAGACCGAGATGCCCGGCCTCATGGCGATCCGCGCCGAGTACAAGTCGAAGCAGCCGCTCAAGGGCGCGCGCATCGCGGGCTGCCTCCACATGACGATCCAGACCGCCGTCCTCATCGAGACGCTGAAGGACCTCGGCGCCGAGGTGACGTGGACGAGCTGCAACATCTTCTCGACGCAGGACCACGCGGCGGCGGCCATCGCGGCCACGGGCACGCCGGTCTTCGCGTGGAAGGGCGAGACCGAGGAAGAGTACAACTGGTGCATCGAGCAGCAGCTGCTCGCGTTCGAGGGCAACAAGGGCCCGAACATGATCCTCGACGACGGCGGTGACCTCACCGTGCTCGTCCACGAGAAGCGCCAGGACCTGCTCCCGCAGATCTTCGGTCTCTCCGAGGAGACCACAACGGGCGTCCACCGCCTCTACGAGATGCAGAAGAAGGGCACGCTCAAGCTGCCCGCGATCAACGTCAACGACTCGGTCACGAAGTCGAAGTTCGACAACCTCTACGGCTGCCGTCACTCGCTGGTCGACTCGATCATGCGCGCGACCGACGTGATGCTCTCGGGCAAGATCGCCGTCGTCTGCGGCTACGGCGACGTGGGCAAGGGCTCGGCGCAGTCGCTCCGCGCGCAGGCCGCGCGCGTGTGGATCACCGAGGTCGACCCCATCTGCGCGCTCCAGGCCGCGATGGAGGGCTACGAGGTCGTCACGATGGAGGACGCGGCGGACAAGGTCGACATCTTCGTGACCGCCACGGGCTGCGAGAACGTCATCACGTTCGAGCACATGGCGCGGATGAAGAACAACGCCATCGTCTGCAACATCGGCCACTTCGACAGCGAGATCCACGTGGCCTCGCTCCTCGACCCCAAGAACGGCGTCAAGGAGACGAACATCAAGCCGCAGGTCGATCACTTCGAGTTCCCCGACGGCCACAAGATCATCCTCCTCGCGCGCGGCCGCCTCGTGAACCTCGGCTGCGCCACGGGTCACCCGAGCTTCGTGATGAGCGCGAGCTTCTCGAACCAGACCCTCGCGCAGATCGCGCTCTTCACCACCAACGGCAAGGGCGACCCGCGCTACGAGACCGGCAAGGTCTACGTGCTCCCCAAGGAGCTCGACGAGAAGGTCGCGTACCTCCACCTCGCCAAGCTCGGCGCCAAGCTCACCAAGCTCACGAAGGCCCAGGCCGACTACCTCGGCGTGAAGGTCGAAGGCCCCTTCAAGGCCGAGACCTACCGCTACTGATCACGACGTCACCGACGTGACGAGCGAACGCCCCGATCTCCGAGAGGAGGCCGGGGCGTTCTCGTTCGTCGCGGCGAGGCGCCGCAGGAGCGCTCAGCGCTGGATCATCCCGATCACGACCTCGCAGACGCTGCTCGTGACGCTCATGAGGAGCGCGGCGAGGAAAGCCGTCTTGAAGTCCTTCACCTTCAGGCGGTCCGTCACGGCGTCGACGATCTTGAGCACGATGGCCGTGGCGAGGAGACGCGTGACGAACGCGAACAAGAAGCCGAGCCCCAGGGTGCCGATGCCGATCGCGGCGAAGAGCGCCGGACCGAGGAACGCGTTGAGCACGGCGAAGAGGATCGCGACGATCACGCGGCTGCCGAGCCCTCCCTTCAGCTCCATGCCGTCGAGCATCTTCTCGGCGACGAAGAACGAGACCAGGAGGACCACGAACGAGACGAGCATGCCCATGCCCGGATCGTGGCGGCCTCCGGCGCCCCTGTCGAGCGAGCGCGAGGCGGCGGTCAGTCCGCGAGGACGTCGCCGAGGCTCGTCGCGGTGAGCACGCGCTCGGCGTAGCGCTCGAGCGTCTCGAGAGCCGCCGCTTCGACGATCGCGCGCTCCCGCGGCCCGATGGCCCCGAACTTCAGCTGGAGCAGCGTGAGCACGAGCACGCGGCTCGCTTCCTCGCGACCTTCCTCGCGACCTTCCTCGCGACCTTCTTGTCGGCCTTCATCGATGAGCTTCTGGGCGATGCTTCGCATGGCTTCGTTCCTCGTCTTGGGACCGATGTCGCTCACCCAAGGGGCGACCCTAGTCTGCTCGATCTCGTCTGTGTTGTGCAGCACGTAGTGCAGGACCGCGCTCACGAGGTGCGCCGGCGTCTCCGAGGCCTCGAGCGCGACGAAGAGACGCTTCACGTCGTTCAGCACATCCATCGTCGGCTTGCGGCGCAGGTCCCGGAACAAGCGCAGCGCAAGCTCCGCGAGCGTGGTGAGGAGGCGCGCCTCGAGCTCGCGGACGTCGGTGGCCGCGAGATCGTCCACGACGTACGAGAAGCGCGGCACGAACGCGAGGAAGTCCGACGCGCGACGCGGCAGCGAGAACAACGCCTCGAAGCGCGTCGCCGCGTTCCAGCCGCCTTCTGCGTGCGAGAGGACGATGGGCACCACGAGCGGCAGCGGCTCGCCCGGTCTCTCCGTGAGGAGCCGCTCCCAGATGCGCACCATGTACCGCAGGAGCCGAAAGGCCATGAGGCCATCGACGGTGCTCTGGTGCTCGAAGAGGAGGTAGAGGAACACGTCCTTGCCATCGAGCTTCACGCGGAAGAGCAGATCGCTGTGTCGCTCCTTGAGCGCCTCGTCCACGAAGCTGCCGTCGAGCAACGTCAGGCTCGACCAGTCGAGGCGACGCGCCAGGCGTGGTGGGAGCACCGCGCGGAGCTCGGCTCTCGCGTGCTCGGGCGAGGAGAAGACTGCCTTGAAGAGCGCGTCGTGCGGCGTGTGCGTCATGCCGCCCTCATCGGCACGAATGCGCTGGCGTTGCGTCGAGGCTTCGTTCGAGCTCGCTCGGCCTTCTCGCGGCGCTTTCTACAGCCTGAGGCGCGCGAAGCCGTCGAGGCCCGTCGTGACGTAGAGCCAGCGGCCGTCGCCGCGGCTCACGACGCGAGGGATGCGCGCGTCGCGCGGCGCACACGCGCCCGGCAGGCGCTCCCACGCGCTCGCGCTCGGTGCGCGTCGGTAGACGACGCCACCGCTCACCGCGTAGCGCGTGCCGTCGTCCGCCACATCGAGACCATCGACGTCGAGCGACGCGAGTCCACTCGAGACATCGGTCCACGCAGTGCCGTCGCTGCTCTCGAACACACCCTCGCCCGCGACGATCGCGGAGAAGCTCCCGAGCGCGGGCGCGAAGGTCAGGTCGCGCACGCTCTCCTCGGCGAGGCCCGTGGCCACCCACGTGCGTCCCGCATCGACGCTGCGCCAGATGCCGCCACCCGCACCGCCCGCGACGACGAGGGCGGGACGCGCCGGATCGACCGCGATCGCGCGCATGTCCGCGAGCACGCCCAGGGGCGTCGACCACGGCACGATGCCGTCGTTCGAGAAGCGGAAGCTCGCTCCGCCGTCGTCGCTGCGCTGGATGCCCTCGATCTGCGAGGCCGAGAGCACGGTGCCGTCGGGCAGGCGCGCGAAGGCGAAGACGTTGTCGGCGGGAGAGCCGTCGTTGGGGATCCGCTCGAAGCGCGAGCCACCTTCGGCGCGTCCCACGAGCTCACCCCAGCTGCCGACGATCACGCGACCGCGCTCCGCCGTCGCTGCGCCGAAGGGCAAGAGACTGAACGTGTAGTCGTTGTCGAGCGCCTCCACCGGAACGCGCCGCCAGCTGCTCTCCGATGGCGCGAGCGACCAGAGACCGTTGCCGTAGGTGCCCGCCCAGAGCACGCCCTCGCTCTCGACGAACGTGGTCACGAAGAGCGCGAGGAACTCGCCTCCCCCGAAGTAGGTGAGGCCACCGTCGTCCGACACGAACGGCCCGCTCACGGTGCCCGCCACGATGCGCCCGCCGCCGACCGTGCGAATCACCGGATCGGCGCGCGCGCTGCGCGACATGGCGAAGCCCTCGGTCCGCGGCCCCATCAGGTGCGAGCCGTCGTTCGAGACGTACATCCCGAAGCCGGCCGCAGGCGTGTTGCTGAAGGCGACGACGTGCGTGCAGCTGGGTCCGTCGACGGCGGCGCTGAAGAACACCTGCTCGCCCGCCCCCGCCATCGGCACGAAGGTCGCGCCGCCATCGCTCGAACGGAACATGCCCCAGCGGCGCACGGCCACGAGCACGGACGGATCCTCGGCGCAGCGGGCGAGGTCGTACGAGCGCCCGCCGAGCCGATCGAGCTCGGTCCAGGTCTGGCCGCCGTTGGTCGTTCTCAGCACCTGCCCCTCAGCGGAGTAGCCGCCCGAGGCGTCGAGGAGGATCGTGGTCGCGACGACGACGTCCGGGTCGCGCGGATCGATCGACATGCGGTGCACCACGCCCTCGACGCCGCGGCTCGCGGGCGACCACGTCTGCCCTCCATCGTTGGATCGCGTCACACCCAGGCCGGCGATCGCGGCGTACACACGGCTCGGCACGCCAGGCGCCGTCGCGATGTGCGTCACGGGCAGGCCGCGGAGACCACGTGCCTCGAACGTCCGGCCGCCGTCGAGCGACGCACGCACACCGTCCTCGGTCGCAACGAGAAGCGTGTCGCCGTCGAAGGCGAGACCGACGGGCGCGACGTCGAGCTCGCCCCTCAGCTCCCAGGAGCCCGCGCCGTCCACCGAGCGGTAGACACGCTGACCGCTCAGCCCGAAGAGCGTGCGTCTCGCAGGGTCCGTCGGAGCGAGCTCGAGCGCGCCGAGGCCTCCACCGCGCACCCCCTCCGACGCCGACTCCCAGTCGCAGGGCGGGGATGCGTCGAGATCGGCATCGAGGCTCGCGCGGCCGAGCGCAGCGTCTCGCCCGAACCAGGGGTCGTCGTAGATCGGCCCACGGCTGCCGCACGCCGCCAGCGCCAGAGACGCCGCGCACGTGATCCACCTCGGTCCTCTGCGACCCCGTGAGCGCCACCGCATCCCGAACCTCCCGACACCAGCCGCGCTTCGTGGCGCGGAGCCAGTTCGGCATTCAACGCCTCGAACACGAATCGCGACGCGTGCACGTTCGGCTACCCTCGCCGGCCATGGAACACCGCCTCGATGTTGCGCCGTCGGGCCGCGCAACGTGCCGAACCTGCAACAAGCCGATCGCCAAGGGCGAGCTCCGCGTGGGCGAGGAGTACGCGAGCCAGTTCGGCTCCGAGGGCTTCGCGATCCGCTGGCACCACACGCTCTGCGCAGCGGCGAAGATCCCGACGGTGCTGCAGCAGGCCATGGCGAGCTACACGGGCGACATCCCCGACCGCGAGGCGCTCGAGGCCGCGATGAGCGCGGGCACGAAGAAGGCCGCGCAGAAGGGCACGGGCGCCCTGCCCTCCGCGGACCTCGCGCCGACCAGCCGCGCCAAGTGCATGCACTGCCAGGAGGCGATCGAGAAGGGCACGGTCCGCGTCGGCATCGAGCGCGAGGTCGACACGGGCTCGTTCGTCACCAAGGGCGCTGGGTATCTCCACCCGGCGTGCGTCGAGGCGTGGGCCGAAGAGGGATGGGAGGACGGGCTCGAGGATCTCGTCGCGCGCGTGAAGGCCAACACTGGCCTGGCGGCGCTGCCACCGCCCTTCGGCGAGGCCACCGCCGAGGACATCGCCGCGCTCGCGGGCGACGACGGCCCCAAGCCCAAGAAGACCAAGAAGGCCGCCGACAAGGCTTCGGCAGGCCAGCTGAACGCTTCTTCGGAGGCCGCGAACGCTTCCGGGGCCGCAGGCAGTGCTCCGGAGGGCGACGCGAGCGCGTCTGCGGGGGCGGCGGCGCCCGCGCCGAAGAAGGCCGCCAAGCCCAAGGCTGCGCCGGCCGACAGCGGCCCGGCGTTCAAGTCGCTCACCGGCAAGCAGGTCGCCTCGATCGTCGCCAAGCTCGCGAAGATCGACGCCGACTACAAGGGCGACTCGATCTTCGAGAAGGCCGGCATCGACTGGGGCGACCGCGACCCGCTGCGCTGGCACATCGCTCACCATGGCCTGCTCGAGCCCACACACCCCGCGCTCCTGCATCGCCTCTCCGAGAGCGCGTGGAGCGCGAGCGCGGAGCAGGTCTTCAGTGTGGTGCCGAAGCTCGACGCAGACGTGAAGAAGTCGGTCGCGCTCGAGCTCATGCCGGGCTGGCCCCTGCCGGCGGACGTGATCCTCGTGCGCGCGGCCGAGCTCGATCCCGCACGCCTGGAGGGCCTGCTCGCGAGCGCGAGCCCCCGCCTGCGCCGCGGCATCCAGCTCGTGCGAGGGCGCCTGGGCGCCAGCCTCGAGGACAGCGATCGCAAGGCCGTCCTCTCGGGACTCGCAGAGATGGAAGCGAAGGACTACGGCCTGCCGAGCTGGTCGGGCGTGAATGGCACCGGCATCTGCGTGCGCATGCCGAGCCAGGCCGGTGAGCGGAACGAGCCGTTCCGCAACACGGCCGAGTTCGCGCGACACTTCGGCACCGAGGCCGAGTGGCTCGCGGCGCTCACGGAGGCCGCGCGCAAGGCGCAGTTCGGGACGCTCCAGCTCGTCTTGCCCGCGCTCGTGACGATGCCGCTCGGCGAGCTCGTCGCGCTGATCGCGAAGCCTCACTTCAGCTCGGGCGAGCAGCACGACGCGCAGCTGGCGCGCCTCGTCGAGCTGCGGGACGACGATCCGAAGCTCCTCGCCGAGGCGGCGCTCACGATCGCACGCGAGGACTATCCGGGGATGTACGTGCGCGAGCAGCTGCTCGTGCACGCGATCGCGCGCATGGGCACCCGCGGCCTGCCCGTGCCCGACGGCCTCGAGCGCGAGCCGAAGTGGGACGGCTTCGCGTATTGCGTCGCGCCGTGGCGGGGCAGCAAGGTCTTGCGCGAGGTCTACCGCAAGGCGCTCGAGGCGATCGGCCGCGAGCGCGCGCTCACCCTCGTGACGCCGATCCTCGAGCGCACGTACGGGCACTCCCAGGCGCTGCCCTTCCTCGCGGTCCACTTCGACGAGGCCATCGCGCGCCGCATCGTCGCGGGACGCGCCGACCTCGGCCTCACGGACCCGGACGCCTTCGCCGCGCTCGGTGCGCCAGTGATCCCCATCGTGCTCGCCGCGCTCGATGCGCCGGCCGACGGCACGCCCGACGACACCAAGCGCCGCGACGCCCTCGTGAAGTGTCTGCGCGGCGTGCTCGGTTTCGTGGGCGCGAGCGGAGGCAGCTTCGACGCCGCGCTCGATCGCTTCGTCTCGTGCAGTCCCGAGGAGAGCTACTGGCGCGAGGAGGCCAAGGTCATCCTGCTCCACACCCTCCGCGCGATGCCCGAAGATCGGCGCATCGCGACGCTCGATCGCCTGTTCGCCGAGACCAAGCAGATCGAGCGCGCCTTCCTCGGCGTGCAGACCGTCGGTGACCCGGCGTACCGCACCAAGGCCGCGCGCATCGCCGTGGAGAAGTACGGGCAGGTGCACGACAAGAGCACGTTCCAGAGCGGGCTCATGGGCCTCAAGCCCGACGGCCTCGAGGCCTTTCGTCCCGCGCTCCTCGAGGGGCAGCCCGACGGCAAGCTCTTCGAGCAGCTCCGCTTCGTCTTCGGTCACGCCGAGGTCGACGCCGTGATGAAGGCGGCCAACGTGGTCGAGGAGACCGATCTCGCGCGCCTGCTCCGGCTCGCGAAGGCGCGGATCGCAGCACACCCCGACGCGCCCAAGGAGCGCATCTACGTGCTCGAGCGCGCGGACCTCGACCCGAGCGCGCCGCCTCGGCGCGCGGGCAGCTTCTCGACGAGCCGCGGCGCGGGCCCAGGAGGCCTCTCGCGCGACGGGCAGGCCCCGGCGATCGCGCCTGGGCAGGTCTTCTCGCTCGATCAGGTGCTCGCGATGAAGAAGCGCGCACAGAAGGCGAGCGAGGACGAAGAGCACATTCTCACGATCGATCTCGAGGAGGTCCCCGAGCTGGCCGAGCGCTTCCCGAACGCGCGGGCGATCGCGCTCTTCGCTGCGTCCCCCGAGCACGGCGATGCGTGGGACCGCGCGCGGCTCCTCCCGGTGCCCGCGAGCGCGACCGCACCCACCGACGGCACGCCCATCAGCGTCATCGGCCTCGATGTACCGAGCGCGATCTTCGATCACGGACAGGCGAGCCAGGATCCCGCCCTCAAGGAGCTGCGGGGGCTCGTGTTCAACCGCCCCGGCTACGTGCTCGGTGAGCCGATGTTCATCCAGGACGACGAGGGCAGTGGCGTGGGCTTCGTGATGCAGCTCTCCGAGCGCATCGGGGATCTGAACCTCGGCGACTCGGGCTCGCTCTACGTCTTCGAGGGCGACACGTTCATGCAGTGTTATTGAGCGCCACATGATCCGCGTCCTCCACTTCAGCGACGTCCACGTCGACATGCCGCTCTCGTCGCTGCCGTGGACCACGTGGCTGAGCAAGCGTGCGATCGGCGGGCTCAACCACGCGCTGAGGAGACGTCGTCACTTCGTGCACGCCGTGGACAAGCTCGGCGCGCTCGCGCGCTTCGCCGACGCAGAGCGGATCGATCTCGCGCTCTGCACGGGCGACTACACGATCCTCGGCACCGAGCCCGAGCTCGAGCTCGCCGCGCGGTCCGTCGCGCCGCTCACCGAGCGGCCGCTCGGCTTCGCGACGGTGCCGGGCAACCACGACGTCTACCTCGGAGACTCGGTGCGCGAGGGGCGCTTCGAGAAGCACTTCGCGAAGTGGATGGTGAGCGATCGACCCGAGCTGGCGACCGATGGGCCCTTCCCGTTCGTGCGGCTCGTCGGCGACGCGCTCGCCGTGGTCGGCGTCTCGAGCGCGCGCCCGAACCCCGAGCCCTGGCGCTCGAGCGGCCGCGTGCCGGACGCGCAGCTCGAAGGCCTGCGCCGCGTGCTCGCGCTGCCCGAGGTCCGCGAGCGCTTCGTCGTCGTGATGACGCACTACGCGCCGCGCCTCTGGAACGGCCGGCCAGACTCGATCACCCACGGCCTCGACAACGCGGACGCGCTCCTCTCGGTGATCGCCGAGCTGCCGCGCGGTTGCTTGATCCACGGGCACGTCCATCGCCGCTATGCGGTGCGCGCCGAAGGGGTGCGACCGTGGCTGCTCGGCGCCGGAAGCACCACGCAAGAGGGGCGCGAAGGGCTGTGGTTGCTCGAGATCGGGCGCGACGAGGCGCACGCGACGCCGGGGCAATTCGCCGACGGCGCCTACCGCCTCGACACTGGCGCCCGTCTTTCGCTCGGATGACGCATCGCGCTATCCTCGAACGGTGCGTCGCGCTGCCCTCCTCCTGCTCCCGTGTGCCTTCGCGGCCCTCGCGGGCGGATGCTTGATCGATCGCGGCGCGATCCAGCCCACGACGGAGCCCGGCATGGACGCGGGCCTCGAGATCCGCCCCGACGCCTACGTCCGACGGGAGGACGACACCGGCACGACCATCGACGATCCGGACGCGTACGCACCGCCGGAGATCGACGCGTACACCGTGCCCGATCCGGACGGGGGACCCGGCTCGGGTCCCTGCGACGAGCGCGGCGAGAGCTGCTGCGGCGGGTCGTGCCGAGGCGGGCTCGAGTGCTCGACCGTGTCGGTCTGCGACATCGCAGGCTGCGGGGCTCCGGGCGCCGCGTGCTGCGTGATGGGTCGGTGCTTCGGCACGAGCGCCTGCAACGGTGCGAGCTGCGAGGCGTGTGGGGGGATCGGTCAGCTGTGTTGCAGCGGCACGCCCGCCTGCGCCGACGGTGCCGCTGGCTGTGACGGGACGCGCTGTGTGGCGTGCGGTGCGCTCGGCCAGCCGTGCTGTGCTGGCTCGTGTCGCGAAGGTTCGTGCTCGGGCGGGAGCTGCCGCCCTCCCGAAGGCTCCATCGGCGGACCGTGCCGAGACCTCCTGGCGATGCCGCGTTGCGAGGGACAGTCGTTCTGCAACTTCAGCGACGTCTGTGAGAGCTGCGGCCACCGCGGTGAGTCGTGCTGCCCGATCGGGCGCTGCTCCGAGGGCAGCTGCAACTGGAGCAGCCGCTGCGAGTGATCGGCGCGGCACGCTCCGGGCGCGCCCACTTTCTTGCCACGCTCACCATGCGCCCGCGACGATTCGGGCATGCACTTCGAGATGATCTCCTCGACGCGTCGCTCCGTGCGCCGCTCCGTCGGCCTCTCCTGCGACGTGCTCGCGCCCTCCACGGGCCTCTTCCGCGAGCAGATGATCGATCTCTCGACGCGCGGCGCGTGCGTCACCGCGAGCGCCCCGCTCGATCACAACGAGGGGCTCCTGCTCGCGTTCACGCCGCCGGGCATGTCCACGAGCATCGAGGCGATGGCGCGGGTCGCTCGCGTGCTGCGCGCCGATCGGAGCGAGATCGTCGGCCTCGAGTTCACGCACCTGCCGGGCTCGGCGTGTCGCGACATCGAGCGCGCGCTCCGCGGTCTTCCGCCCCCGCTGCCCACCCCGCGTCGCCCCCTCGAGCTCGCGTGGATCGACGTCGGGATGACGTGGGAAGAGGAGCTGGATGATCAGCTCAACGTCTTCGAGCGCCGTGAGCGCATCCTCATGGTCGACGACGGCGTCGATCTGATCGAGGTGGTCGCGCCCGCCGCGGCCGTGCGCCTGCCTGTCCATCTCCGCAGCGTCTGAGCGCGCGTCTGGTCGCCAGAACACGAACGCCCCGCGAGGAGAACCCGCGGGGCGTCGTCGTCGCGCTCGGCGCGCGATCGAGCGCGTCACTGCTCGAGCTCTTCGCGGAGGTACGCGGCGAGCGACGTCGGCGCCTCGGCGAAGCGGCGGCCGTTGATCACGAGCGTCGGCGTGCCCTGCACGTCGATGTCATGGCCCACCTCGCGGTCGGCCTCGATGCGGCGCTGCGTCTCGGGCGAGCGGAGGTCCGCGTGGAAGCGCTCCATGTCGAGGCCGATCTCGCGCGCGTAGCCGTCGATGTCCTCCTCCTCGAGCGCCTGCTGGTGATCGAAGAGGATGTCGTGCATCTCCCAGAACTTGCCCTGGTTGCCGGCCGCCACCGCGGCGCGCGCCGCAGGCATCGCGTGCGGGTGGCCGGGCAGCGGGTAGTTGAAGAACACCACGCGGACCTGTCCCTCGAACTCGCGCAGGGCCTCCTGGATGATCGGGTGCGCGCGACCGCAGTACGGACACTCGAAGTCGCTGAACTCCACGATCGTGACCTGCCCCATGGGCGCGCCGCGCATCGGGTGTCCCTCGATCTCGATGTTGAGGCGCGTGTCGCGACCGAAGCGCGCCGCGTACATCTCCTCGATCTCGGAACGCTCGAAGCCCTCGGAGATCAAGCGCACCACGTAGCGCGCGGCCGGCACGCAGGTGCGGCACGAGTGCGTCTCCTGCGCGCAGCGCGCGACGCTCGTGGGCTCACCGCACGGCGAGAGCTGATCGTTCACCACGTCGACGAAGATGCGACGCTCCGCCGCCGTCAGCTCGGAGATGTCGACGCCGTCGATGTGGTCGATGCGCGAGCGCGCCGGCTGCTGCTCCTCACCCGAGCCACCACCGCTGCCGTGCTCACTGCCCGAGCCACCGGTGCCGTTCTCGTTGTTCTCGGAGCCTCCGCTGCAGCTCGCGCCGATGCACATCAGCGCGAGGACCGGAGCCATCACCGTCCACCACCAGGTCGTCGTACGCACCATGAGAATCCTCGGGGCCGTTCGGCCGGGCGCATGTGTAGCAGAGATGGGCCGCCGGCACTGCTCCGGCGCGCGTTCACGCGGGCGGCAGGCGCCTCACGGGGGCCGCGGACGGCAAGCCCTTGCGAAGGACCTGTCCGACGTAGCGTGCGACCAGCGACGGCATGTGCCCGAGCAGGCGCCCGTAGGCGTCGTTGCCGGCGCCCGCGAGGTGGCGGAGGTGATCCATCTCGAACAGGACTCGCAACCACCGCTCCGGATGCTTGCCGTAGATCCGGTTGGCCAGGCGCGCCTGGAACCAGAGGTTGCGCCCCTCGGCCGACGCGAGGAAGCCGCGCTCGTAGCCGCCGATCCTGCGCGAGCCCGCATCGAGCGCTTCCTTGACGCGCCCCGCCGCGTACACCGCGGAGTACATCGCCGGCGCGATGCCCTCGCCGAGGAGCGCGTCGATCCCGAAGGCCTCGCCCACGAGCACCAGGCCCGGTCGATGCCCGCGCGTGCGCCAGTCCCAGTAGCGCTCGGGAAAGCCCGCGATCTTGTCCTCCGCGAGGCGATAGCCGCGCTGCTCGGCGTAGCGCTGCGTCCAGCTGCGCAGCTGCTCGCCCGAGGCGACGCCGCGACCGTCCATCACGCCGATCTTCCAGCCGACGAGCGATCCGCCCACGAAATAGGGGAAGATCCACGCGTAGCCAGGGATGCCGTCGCAGATCGGATCGAAGTCGAAGTAGAGCGTGTCCGCCTTCTCACGCGCGTCGACCGCCTCGAACACCCCCTCGACGAGCCGCCCCACGATGCCACCGCGCAGGCCACTGGCGCGACGCGAGAGCCCGTTGGCGCCATCGGCGCCGACGACCCAGCGGTAGCGCTCGGTGCGCTCACCCGCCTTGCCCTTGCAGGTGATGGCGAGCTCGTCGTGGCCGGGTGTGATCGCGGTGACCGTCTCGCCCTCGCGGATCTCGACGCCCTTGTCTCGCACCGCCTCGAGCAGCTGGTGATCGAGCTCGGCGCGATCGTAGATCCACTGCGGGCCCTTCTCGCGCACGTCGAACTGCCCGACGCTCGAGAGGAACACGAGGCCCTTGGTCTCGCCGCCGCCGCGCGGCTTGCCGACGAGCGTCTCGAGCAGCTCGGTGCCGCGGAAGGTCACACCTCCACCGCAGAGCTTCTTCCGCGGGAAGCGCGCCTTGTCGATCAGGACGAGCTCGCGCGGATCGACGCCGCGCGCGATCATCGAGAGCGCGAACGCAGTGCCGCCGGGGCCGGCGCCGAGGATGGCGATGCGCGGGCGCGTGCTCATGCGATCGCTCTCACCCGAGCGCGCGCGCGACCGCGAAGAGCTGCGCGCCGCGACGCGACGAGTTGAAGCGGAACGCGAAGCGAAGCGCCGCGCAGATCGCGTTCTCCTTCGGCCCGTAGGGCTTGTCGGCGAAGCTCGCCATCGACGCGTCGGGGTCGCGGTTCGCGTACCACTTGGAGAGGTCGTGGAACGGATAGCCCGCGTTCCACACGCGCTCGGGGCGCCAGCCGGTCTCGGCGAGCAGGCGCGTCATCTGCTCGACCGAGAAGTGCTGGAGGTGCCCGACGCGCTTCTCCGTCTCCTGCACCTTCCCGCTCTGCGTCGAGAGCACGAGCATCGCGCCACGCGCCGCGAGCGCGCGCGCGTTGCGGAGGAACGCCGCTGGATCGCTCACGTGCTCGATCACCTCCGACGTGACGACCGCGTCGAACGTGCGCCCGAGCGCCGGCGGGCTCGAGGCGCCCAGATCGGCGACGAGCCAGCTGCCCCACGGCAGGCGCTTCGTGTTCGCGGCCACCTGCACGGCGGAGAGATCGACGCCCGCGACCTCGGCCTCGGGCAGCCGCGCGTGGATCTCCTCGCAGAGGGCGCCGTTGCCGCAGCCGAGATCGACGATGGTCCGCGGGCGCTCCTTCTCGAGCTCGCGGAGCACCGTCGCGACGCGGAAGCGCGGCGCCGCCATCTTGCGCCAGTAGTCCTGAACGCCCGGCCGCAGCTCGCCGTAGAACGCCTCGTTCGTCTCGAGGATCGTGCGCTCGTCCGTGGAAGCGGAGCTCATCGCCGCGACCTTACGGGGAGGGCTCGGCCGCGGCAAACGCAGGGGCGATGCCTGCGCGCTCGGCGCGGCGAGACCCACGGAGCGTATCCTCGCCGCATGTCGAGCGCCTCAGAGCCCAAGCCGCCCGCGCTCGAGCGACGCCTCGGTGTGTTCTCCGCGACGACGCTGATCGTCGGCTCGATGATCGGCTCGGGCATCTTCATCGCGCCCTCGATCATGGCGGGCCAGGTCGCCTCGCCCGGCGTGCTCCTCGGCCTCTGGGTCGTGGGAGGCGTGCTCACGCTCCTCGGCGCGCTCTCGTACGGCGAGCTCGCGGCGATGATGCCGCACGCGGGTGGTCAGTACGTCTACCTCCGCGAGGCCTTCGGGCCGGGCACGGCCTTCCTCTATGGCTGGACGCTCTTCCTCGTGATCCAGACGGGCTTCCACGCGGCCGTCTCCATCGCGTTCGCGAAGTACCTCGGCGTCCTCGGGCTGCCCGTGGGCGAGAGCGACGTGCTCCTCCGGCTGGGGCCGATCACGATCTCGAGCGCGAGCGCGGTCGCGTGTGTGGTCATCGCCGTGCTCACCGCGATCAACTGCCTCGGCGTGCGCGAGGGCGCCGCGGTGCAGGACGTGCTCACGGTGCTCAAGGTCGCGGCCGTCGTCGCGCTCGTCGCGCTCGGCCTCGCCAGCGGTCGTGGCTCGGTCGCGCACTTCTCGCCGGCCTTCTCCACGGAGCTCGGCCCGGTGGCGCAGGCGGCGGGGCTGGGCTTCCTCGCCGCGTGCGGGGTCGCGATGAGCAAGACGCTCTTCGCCTACGACGCGTGGAACACGGTGACCTTCGCGGCGGGCGAGATCCGCGAGCCGAAGAAGAACCTCCCGCGCTCGCTCCTGCTCGGCACCGTGATCACCACGGTCGCGTACACCGCCGCCGCCGCCACGTACCTCTACGTGCTCGCGCCCTCCGACATGGCGGCCGTGCCCGAGAACCGCGTCGCCGCCGAGCTCGCCACGATCACGCTCGGTCGCGTCGGCCTCGTGGCCGTCGTCGTCGCGATCCTCGTCTCGACGTTCGGCTGCACCAACGGCCTCATCCTCGGCGGCGCGCGCGTCTTCTTCGCGATGGCGCGCGATGGCGTCTTCTTCCGGCGCGCGGGCGAGGTCCACCCGCGCTTCCACACGCCGGTCGCCGCGCTCGTGCTCCAGGGCCTCTGGTCGTGCGTGCTCGCGCTCTCGGGGAGCTACGACGCGCTCCTCACCTACGTGACGTTCGCCTCGCTCTCGTTCAACGCGCTCACCGTCGTCGGCCTCTTCACGCTGCGGCGCACGCAGCCCGACGCCGAGCGCCCCTACCGCGTGTGGGGCTACCCGGCCGTGCCCGCGATCTACCTCGCGGGCGCGGTCTTCTTCCTCGTCTACATCTTCGTGGGCGCGCCCCGCGAGTCCCTCATCGGCCTCGCGATCGTGGCGCTCGGCCTGCCCGCCTACGTCGCGTTCCGCCGCGCGGGCGCCGCCACGCCGCCCGCACGCTGAGCCTCACCGAGCGCAGGCACGGCCCGCCTCGGCCGGGAGGATCGCGATGCCGCTTGCGCGTATATAACCACACGGTTATACAACCGGAAGGTTCTCGACATGCCGCCTCGCGACACCAGCTCCGATCGACTCGACGCCACCTTCACCGCGCTCGCCGATCCCACGCGGCGCGCGATCCTGGCCCGCCTCGCGAAGGGTGACGCCTCGGTCAACGAGCTGGCCGCGCCCTTCGACATGAGTCAGCCCGCCATCTCGAAGCACCTCAAGGTGCTCGAGCGCGCCGGCCTCGTCACGCGCTCGCAGGACGCGCAGCGCCGTCCGTGCCACCTCGAGCCAGCGCCGTTGCGCGAAGCCGAGGACTGGCTCCAGCGCTACGCGGACGCCGTCGAGGCTCGCTTCGCGCGCATGGACGACCTGCTCGCCGAGCTCGTCGCGACCCGCGCGCCTCGCACTCCGTCGGCGTCGCCGACGCGCACGCCCTCGTCCAACCGCAAGAAGAAGAAAGAGAGCCACCGATGATCGCGAGAGGCAGCGGCAAGCTGAAGGTCACCCTCCAGGGTGATCGCGAGTTCCTGTTCACCCGCACGTTCGCCGCGCCGCGCGAGCTCGTGTTCGAGGTGCTCACCGAGCCCGAGCACGTGCGCCGCTGGTGGTGCTGCATCGAGGGCTTCACGATGCCGATCTGCGAGATCGATCTGCGCGTCGGCGGGCGGTGGCGCTTCGTCATGATCGCGCCGGACGGCAGCGAGATCGGGTTCCGCGGGGAGTACCTCGAGCTCGCGCGTCCGACGCGGATCGTGAACACGGAGATCTTCGAGCCCTACCCCGACAACCCCTCCGTCGTGACCCTGACGCTGGAAGAGGTCGACGGGATCACGCACTACCGCGCGCTCCAGATCCACGACACCCCGCAGGCGCGCGATGCACACGTGGCCTCGGGCATGGAAGCCGGAGCGGATCTCAGCCTCGACCGCGTCGAGGAGCTCGCTCGCGAGCTCGCCTCGCGCTGAGCGCGAGCGCCGACGCGAGGAGCGCGACGAGAGAGAGCGGTCGAGCGCCGCGGCGGTGGGCGCTGCACGCGCACCCGCCCCCCTCGAGCACCGGCACGTCGGGGCCCGCATCGATCGCCGCATCGGGCGGCCCCGCAGGCCCGACGTCGGTGCAGGCGGCATCGGCGCGGGCGGCGGCGTCGCGCGTCGTCGGCGTCGGATCGCACAGCCCGAGCTCGAAGAGGCACTCGCGATCGCAGCCGTCGCCGCTGCGCGTGTTGCCGTCGTCGCACTCCTCGCCGCGGTCGCGGGTTCCGTCGCCGCACGCCGGCGGCACCTCCACGCGGCACGTCGCGCTGCAGCCATCGCCCGCCACCGTGTTGCCGTCGTCGCAGGTCTCGCCCGTCTCGCGGAAACCGTTGCCGCACGTGGCCGCGATGCTCGTGCCGCGCGGCGAGAGGCGCCACACGCCTGGGTCCTCGACGTTGCTCGTGGTGCAGAGCTCGAGCACCTGCATCGTGAGCGAGCCCGGCAAGGTCACGTAGTTGGTGTCGTCGCCTGCATCGAGTCCCGCCTGCGCGGGCGTGCCGCCGAAGCCCATGCTGCCGCCGCTCGCGTCGCCCGTCGTCCACTCGCAGCGCTGGTAGCGGATCTCGATGTCGAAGGTCCCGGGGGGATCGTCCGGGCTCGGCGTGCGCGGCGGCGTGAGGATCAGCTGGAACGAGTTGAGCAGGTCGGTGTGGCTGCCGAAGTACCCGAGCAGGTACCAGGTCACGACGATGCGACCGGGCTCGACCGCGTAGTAGACGCGATTGGCCCCCGGTGGATCCGCGAGCACGCCGCGCGTGTCGCCATCGCCCCACCACGGCGCGATGAGCGGCTGCGGCGCGCCGGGAAAGGCCGTCGGCGTGAAGGTGCCGAAGCGGCTCACGAACGTGATGTTGCCGTTCGTGTTCACGTGGATCTGCGAGTAGGTGGTGCCGAAGAAGTGGAGGCCGTCGGGGAACGCGGGCGTCACGTCCACGGTCACGGTGGCCTCCATGTCGTCGCCCACGGCCACCTCCCTCGTGCCGAAGCCCGCGGGCCCACCGAGCCCATCGACGAGGCTGGCCTGCGCGCGCACGGTGGGCGCGAGGCCCAGCGCGAGCCCCAGCACGACGACGACGAGGACGGCACGCACGATCGTCATGGTGCCTCGGTGGTCGGCAGCGGCGGTGGCGCGACGAACGTGATCGTGACGAGGTGCGGGCTCGCGGGCGCGCTGGCACCGGCGGCCTCGAGCTCCGCGACGAGCTCGTGCGTGTCCGCGACCACCAGGCGGAACGGCGCGACCTCGCGCGCGAGCAGCGCCTCCGCGATCGCGCGCTCACGCTGCTCGGCGAGCGCGCTGCCGTCGTCGCGACGGGACACGCGCACCGGACGCACCGCGATCCGCCACCGCGCGCCCGTGCGATCGAAGCTCATCACCGCGGCGATCTCGTCGAGCACGATGCCATCGGTCGGCACGAGCTGCGCCGTCCCTTCGACGAAGACGAGATCCTCGAGCAGCGTGATGTCGCGGCCGTCCACGCGGATCATGCGCGGGCAGCCGCGCCGCGAGTCTCCACCCGGGATGCGCGCACAGGCGTCGTCGGCGTCTGCCCAGCCGTCGCCGTCGTCGTCCGGATCGGGGCAGCCGTCGTCGTCGTCCCACCCATCGCGATCCTCGGCCTCGCGCGCACACGCATCGCTCGCGTCGACGATCCCGTCTTCGTCGTCGTCGGGCTCGGGGCAGCCGTCGTCGTCGTAGTTGTGATCACGATCCTCGGCCTCGGCCGGGCACCGATCCTCGTCGCCGACGAAGCCATCACCGTCCTCGTCGCTCGGCGGCGCCGGCGGCAGCGCCCAGCGCACCCCCAGAAAGACGCGGAACGTCGGCGTGCCCGGGGCTCGAAGGAAGCCGATGGCACCGCCGAGCTCCAACGCCAGGCCGTTCTCGAGCTGATGCCGCCCACCGAGCACGAGCTCGAGGGAGGTGCCGCGCGTCTGGAACGCGAGATCGCCGCGCAGGCCCGTCGACACGAGCAGCTCCACGTCGAGCGTGGTGCGGAGGAACGCAGGCACGACGAGGCCGAGCGCGAGATCGAGCTCGCTCGCGCTCCGCCCTGCACCCAGGAGCGGCCGCTCCGGTCGATACGACGCGCCGGCCGCGAGCGCGATCGTCATCGCAGGCAGGGCCACGGACGACGTGACGAGGCCTCGCGCCGAGACCTCGCGATCGCTCACGAAGCCGCTCGCGCTCGTGAACGGAAAGAGCACCTCGGCCGTGAGCCCGAGGTGAAAGCCCTGCTCGCCCTCGCCGAGGATCCGGACCGAGCCGCCGAGCACACCGTCGGCGAAGGTCGCGGCATCGGGCGCCGCGAACGCGATCTCGGAGATCACGGGCGAGTCTCCAGCCTGGAAGACCAGCGGCGCGCGCAGGTGGAGCTCGAGGCGATCGGTCACGCCGAGCGCCGCGATCACGTGCGCGATCACGCGGTGCGCGACGACGGCGCCCGCCTGCCCGCCATACGAGGAGCGCGCGAGCAGCGGCTGATGGGCGTAGTCCAGCACGAGCCCGAAGGCAGGGACGAGATCACCGAGGGTGCGCGGCAGCGGCATCGCGAGACCATCCGCCGCCGACGCAGGTGGTCGCGTGCGCTCGGCACGGTAGCCGTCGTACTCCTGCGCACGCGCGGCGCCTGCCGCCAGGCCCACGAGGAGCAACAGGAGCGCTGCGGAGCCGCGCGAGAGCACGAGTCGCATCGTACCCGTTTGCGCGTCCGACTACGGCGGGACCGCGCGACCGGAGAGGGACGCCGCCCCCAGCCCGAAGCCCTCGATCCAGAGGCTGGCCGCGTGGACGCCCGGCGTGCTCGGCGCGTAGACGACGTCGACGAGACAGCGCGCGCCTGGAACGAGAGCGTGGCCGAGACAGCCGTCGCGCACGATCTCGAACTGGCTCGCGTCGAGTCCCCTCAGCATGACGGCGTCGATCGGCAGGGAGATCCCGTCCCCCAGGTTGCGCGCCTCGAACGACGCCGGCGCGCTGCGACCCCCGACCACGAGGTCGCCGAACCCGACCGGCGAAGGCATCACGCTGCCCGCATCGCAGTACGCACGCGCCGCGGAGATCGGCACCTCGACGTGCTCGGCCCCCACGTCGAGCACGAGCAGGCCGACGATGTCGCCGGAGCCGTCGATCGCGCGTGCCACGACCGACACCGTGCACGTCCGCCGCGCGCCGAGCTCCGCGCCGCAGCCTTCGCCCGACACGATCGCGAGCTCGCTCGCACCGGCCCCTTCGAGCCGGGCCCGGATCGGCACTGGCTCGCTGCCAGCGTTCGCGAGGGTCACGTGCAGCGGATCCGTCTCGCCTCCGACGCAGGCCACCTCGAACGTCAGGGCCTCGCCGTCCACGAACACAGTCGACGACGCCGTCGATGCATCCTCCAGCGGCGCGTCGAGCTCCTCCATCGACGCGTCGAGCTCCGACATGCTCGCGTCCGTCGCAGGACAGTCGGCCGCCGATCCGGCGCACGACGCGACCATCACCGCAGACACGCACACGAGCCATCGCATCGACGCGTTCGCCATCCTCGCCTCCCCTCTTTGCTCGCACGTCGTTCGTGACGTGCAGTCCCGAGATCCCGCCCTCAGGCCGCCTTGCGCGCCGTGCGACCCTTCACGAGGTGCGTCACCGCTTCTCCCAGGCCGTGCACGGTGAGCGGGTACATGTCGAAGACGTTCTTGATCGCCTCGATGGTGTTCCCGTACCAGTACTTCTCGGGCTCGGGGTTGAGCCAGCAGCTCTTCTCGAAGTGCTTCTGCAGCTGCATCAGCCACACGATGCCCTCGACGCGGTTCTCGTCACCGAGATCGAGCGAGCCACCGGCGCTCATCAGCTCGTACGGCGCCATGAGCGCATCACCGACCATGATGAGCTTGTAGTGCGGCCCGCACTCGTTCATCAGGTCGCGCACGCGGATCGCGTCCTGGAAGCGCTCGTCCTTGTAGACGTGGCCGTAGACGCAGTTGTGGAAGTAGTAGGTCCGCAGCTCCTTGAAGTGCGTGGCCTTGCTCGTCGCCGAGAAGAGGCGCGACACGAGGTGCGCGTACGGCTCCATCGAGCCGCCCACGTCCATCAAGAGGATCACGCGCACGTTCGGCCGACGTGGCGGCCGCAGCACCACGTCGAGCTCGCCCGCGTTCTTCGCCGTCGAGTCGATCGTGCCCTCGAGGTCGAGCTCGTCGTCGGCGCCCTCTCGCACGAACGCGCGCAGCTTGCGGAGCGCGACCTCCATCTGCCGCACGTCGAGCGTGAGGTCGTCGCGGTAGCCCTGCCAGGCGCGTCGCTGGGCGACCTGGATCGCGCTTCGACCTCCGCCCTTGCCCCCGACGCGGATGCCCGGCTGCGCGACCTGCCCCGAATTGCCGAACGGCGAGGTGCCGCCCGTGCCGATCCACCGGTTGCCGCCGTCGTGTCGCTCCGTCTGCTCGCGAAGGCGCTCTTCGAACATCTTGCGGAGCGTCTCTGGGTCGTACTGCTGGAGCAGCGCCTTCTCTTCGTCGCTCAGCTCGTAGGGTCGCTCGATCGCCTGCTCGAGCCACTCGTAGAGCTCGTCCTTCAGCTTCGTGCCGAGCGCTTCGGCGCCGCGGAAGTGCACCGCGAACGCCTCGTCGAAGGCGTCGAGGTGCGCCTCCGAGTGCACGAGGAGCGCACGCGCCACGTAGTAGAAGCCGTCGAGGGAGCTCTCGTGCACGCCCTTCTCCAGCGCGGCGGCGAGCTGGATCGCCTCCATCGCGCCGACGGGGACCTTTCGCTGCCGGAGCTCGTAGAGGAAGGGCAGGAACACGCCCGCGAGTCTGCGCGATGAGACCGGGAAGTGCGAGCGCCCCCGTCTTTGTTACGCTCGGACCGTGGCCTTCCGCGACCAGACCGCCGCCCTCCGCGAGGAGCTCGAGGCCGCCCAGGCGCGGGTCGCGACGCTCGAGAAGAAGAACGCCGAGCTCGCGGCGCGTCACTCGCCGCTCGTGCGATCGCTGGCGGTCGCCCTCGGCATCGTCATCGTGCTCGCCTCGGGCCTCGTCTGGCACGTGCTCATGCAGAACCGAGGGCTCTCGCTGACCGCACGCCAGGACGAGTCGCAGGTCCGCTCGCTCCGAGAGGATCTGGATCGCGCGCTGGCCGGCAGAGAGAGCGCGGAGAACGCGGTCCTGGCCGCCGAGGCCTCGTGCCGCGAGCGCATCGAGCTCGTGAGCGCACGCTCGCGGGATCGGGCACGCGAAGCGATGCGCGCCGGGCCCTCGCCCGCGCCCACGCCGTCCTCGCCCTCGCGGTACTTCTGGGTCCAGAGCGCCAGAGGCCGCACGGACGTGCAGGAAGGCGACGCGTGCGTCGTGACGCTCACGCAGGAGATGATCGATCCGGGCAACAACGAGTGCGGCCTCGAGGTCGTGTGCGGCGATCAGGACGAGATCCCGATCGTGCCGCCCCGCAGCGTGCGGTGCCGCGCGCGCGCCGACGGCTGGGCCGAGCTCGACGACGACGACGACGCGCTCCGCATCGCGATGCGCGGCCCGCAGATCGGCGTTCGCGACCAGGCGAGCACCTGGCAGCTCATGCTCGCGAACCGCCGCCCCTGCGCGGAGTGAGAGCGCTCCGTGTTTCTCGCGCCTTCGGCGCGGCAGGGGGAACACCCCCCCAATCCCCCGCTCGACCCTCCGCGTCGATTCTGTCTCGATCTCTCAGGACCGGAAGCGACGACCGCCCGAGAGCTGATCCGCGAGCGCCACGAGATCCTGCTCCTTCTTGAGCAGCGCGCCGAGGAAGGGCAGCTTGTCCGAGAGCTGCATGTTCGCGACGCCCGCCGCGCGGAGCACGGCGATCCAGTCGATGAGCTCGCTCGTCGACGGGCGCTTGCGCAGGCGCTTCATGTCGCGCAGCTCGTAGAAGATCTTGAGCGCCTGGCCCAGCAGCGCCTCGTCCATGCCCGGATGGTGCACCGCGACGATGCGGCGCATGAGCTCCTGGTCGGGGAAGTCGATGAAGTGGAACACGCAGCGGCGCAGGAACGCGTCGGGCAGCTCCTTCTCGTTGTTCGACGTGATGATCACGACGGGCCGCCGCTTGGCCGCGACCTCCTCGTCGAGCTCGGTGATGCGGAAGCGCATGCGATCGAGCTCGTGCAGGAGATCGTTCGGGAACTCGATGTCTGCCTTGTCGACCTCGTCGATGAGCAGCACCGCGCGCTCCTCGCTCGTGAACGACTGACCCATCGGCCCGAGGCGGATGTAGCGGCGGATGTCCTTCACGTCGCCGTCGCCGAAGCGCGAGTCGTAGAGGCGCTGCACGGTGTCGTAGACGTAGAGGCCGTCCTGGGCCTTCGTCGTGCTCTTGACGTGCCACGTGATGAGCTTGGCGCCGAGCGCACGAGACACGGCCTCGGCCAGCAGCGTCTTGCCCGTGCCCGGCTCGCCCTTCACGAGGAGCGGCCGCTCGAGCACGAGCGCGCAGTTCACGGCGGCCTCGAGCGCCTCGCTGGTGAGGTAGCGGTCGGTGCCGGTGAAGCGGAGGAACGAGGAGGAGTCGGCCATGGGGCACGGAAGGTGACGCGACTGTCCGGCGAGTGCCAACCGGCCCTGCCGGAGAAAGGGGGCCGCGTCGTGGTACCGTAGCGCCCGCTTGTCCGCGCTCGCAGTCCTTCCGCCGATCGGCCGCCTCGGGCGCTACGACCTCCTCGGCAAGCTCGCCACGGGCGGCGTCGCCGAGATCTACGTCGGACGCCTGCACGGCCCGAACGACCTCTCGCGCTTCCTCGTCATCAAGCGCATCAACCCCGCGCTCGCGGAGAACCCCGTCGTCAAGCGGGACTTCCTCCACGAAGCGCGCCTCATGCAGGGCCTCGCGCACCCGAACCTCGCGACGGTGCACGACGTCGACGACGACCACGGCGCGCTCTTCCTCGCGATGGAGTGGGTGCGAGGGCAGTCGCTGCGGAAGATCCTCGACATCTCGCGTCGCAAGCGGGAGCCCCTGCCCATCGCGCTCGTCATCGCGCTGTTCGTCGACGTCGCCTCCGCGCTGGCGCACGTGCACGCGGCCAAGGACGCGAACGGAAAACCGCTGCGCATCGTCCACCGCGACGTCACGCCGGAGAACCTCGTCGTGGGCTGGAACGGTGTGCCCAAGCTGCTCGACTTCGGCGTCGCGAAGTCGGAGGCCGCGACGCGCGAGACCGACGCGGGCGTGGTCAAGGGCAAGTACGCCTACATGGCGCCCGAGCAGTGGGGCGACAAGGAAGTGGACGGCCGCAGCGACGTCTTCGCGCTCGCGGCCTCGCTCCACGAAGCGCTGACGGGCAAGGTCCTCTACGACCGCCCCACACCGATGGCGACCATGGCGGCGATCGTCCT
This sequence comes from Sandaracinaceae bacterium, assembly GCA_044376125.1. Lineage (GTDB taxonomy): Bacteria > Myxococcota_A > Polyangia > Polyangiales > Sandaracinaceae > JAFLCL01. The sequence continues at coordinate 54,233 of JBILLJ010000002.1, read as the reverse complement.
TCAAGGGCCACCACCTCCGCCGAGCGCCACGCGCCCCGACGTGCCGGCCGAGCTCGATCGCATCGTGATGAAGGGCCTGGCGGCCTCGCTCGAGGATCGCTACGCGAGCGCCGAGGCGATGCGCCTCGATCTCCTCGCCTTCGCCACGACGCTCGATCCGGAGCTCGCCGAGCGCACCACGCGTGAGCAGCGGCTCGCGGCCCTCCTTCGCACGCTCTTTCCGGGAGAGGCGGAACGAGAGCCGGTGCTCGACCGCAAGCCACCCTCGATGCGCTTCGAGGTCGAGCTCGTTCGGCCGGAGGCGCCCGTCGCGCTCCAGCTCGCTGCGGAGGCCGAGATCGAGGGCGACGCGATGCTCCGCGAGCAGCGCAGTCGTCAGCGGGTCGTCGCGCTCGTCGTGGCGCTCCTGGTCGTGGCGACCATCGCGTTCGTCGTCGTCAACCTGCGGTGAGCCGCGCGACGTTCGCCGACCACGCGATCACCCAGCGCGCGCCACGATCACCGAGAGCTGTCGGCCCGAGCGCGCACCGTCTCGCCGGTGCGAGTGGAACCGCTCGCGCTCGGCGCACGTGTCACCGCCGACGTCGTCGATGCGATCGTCGAGCACACCGAACGCCAGCAACTGCGCGCGCACGAGCGTCGCGAGGCTCGCGTGCGGCTTGGCTCCGCCCGAGCGATCCACGAGCGGTCCCGCCACCGCGATCGCACCGTCGGAGCCCGCGCGAGGCATCGCGCGCGTCATCGCCTCCACGACCTCCTCGCCGACCTCGAAGGACGCGACCCGGATGTGCGGCCCGATCGCCGCGATCAGCGCGTCGGGGCGCGAACCGCGTGACACGAGCGCCTCGAGCGTGCGCGGGACGACACCGTCCACCGCACCGCGCCAGCCGGCGTGGATGGCCGCGACCGCGCCGCTCTCCGGATCGGCCACGAGCAGCGGCACGCAATCGGCCGTGCGCACGCCGACCGCGATCGAGCCCACGCTCGTCGAGAGCGCATCGGCCTGTTCGGCGCGCACCCTCGCGCGATCGAGCACTCCGCGCTCCACGAAGGGATCGACGTCGAGGCTGCGCACTCCGTGGACCTGGCTCGCCTCGGCCAGCTTCGAGACGTCGTGGCCGACCGCGCGCGCGAAGCGCAGGTGGTTCTCCTCGATCGCAGCTGGATCGTCGCCGACGTTGCGCGCGAGGTTCATCGTGTCGAACGGCGCTGCGCTCACACCTCCCTCGCGCGTCGAGAAGCCGTGGACGAAGCCAGCGTCGGAGAGTCGTCGCGAGCGGATCATGTCGCGCCCAGCGTGCCAGATCGCGCGCCCCGAGGTCTCTCAGTACGGGTCGAACTCCATCGTGCTGTCGCGCTCGGCGTTGAAGCGACGGATCTCCTCGGTCGTGAACGCATCCGGGCCGTTCCGCGGCAGCTGCGCGCGGATGAACTCGATGACCTGGTTGCGGACCTGGAGGCCATCGCCCTCCTCGTCGCAGTCGTCCCACATGCGGAAGATCGCGCGTCGCCGCAAGAACGCGGGGCGCTCCGTGTTCCAGATCGCCGCCAGACGCCCAGGCACGCCGCGCAGCGCCGACTCGCGCTCGCGAGTGCGTGCCTCGGTCTCGAGCCGCGCGCGCACCTCTTCGGTGTGATCCATGAACCACTCGCGCTCGGCCGCGTACGGATCCTGCCCCGCGCCGCGCATCGCCATGTCGGTCAGATCGAAGCGAGCGGGCCCACCCTGGAGCATCTCGTCGGCCTGCACCGCGTCGCGATCCGAGAAGGTCACCGCCCCATCGGGCGCGATGCGCGCAGTGAACGCGTGTCCGCGGTACTCGAGCGACCCATCGGGACGCGGCGTGAGCGTCGGCTCCGTGCGCGTCAGCCACGGCCGCGCCATCGCGGTGCCGCGCAGATGACCCGAGATCTGCCCCTCGACCTCGGCCTCCGTCGCGAGGCGTGGCCGGCCGCCGGTCGCGCCGAGACCCGCAGGCCCAGAGGGCTGGCTCGGTCCCTGCGCGCTCTGGACGACGAACGACGAGGCCGCGGCTCCGGGCGCAACCAGCGCCGCGAGGCGCTGTCGCTGCGTGGGATCGATCGGCTCGCCGGTGGTGGGCTCGGCACCGATGGTCGGCATCTGGATCTCTGCGCCGGTGCTCGCCGTTCCCGGCACCACCTCACCGACGCTGGTCGGCTCGAGCGTGCCCGCCGTCGGCGCAGCGGGCGGGACCACGCGCGGATCCAGCACGCGCGAAGGCTCGGGCACGAGCGGCGCGGGCTCGGGCGCGATCGGCGCGACCGGCTCCGGCTCGGGCGGGACCTGCAAGGTGGTCGGCTCGATGAGCTCGATCTCGATATCCGTCGAGCGCTCGAGCAGCTCGAGGCGATTCGGGAGCGCGAGCAGCAGGGCCACGAAGGCGCCGTGCGCCACGATGGAAGCGACGAACGCGCGCGACGAGCGGGTCAGCACCTCGCTCGCCTCGCGCGCCACCTCTCGCACGTTTCTCTCGCCGCGGTCGTCCACTCCGGTCACCAGCCACTACGACGTGCAGAACGCGCATCCGAGCCTCTGCATGTCGGCACGACCCGCCGACCGTGCCATTCCTTGGCCCCCCGGGCCAGAGACCGCACTCAGCTGACCGCGCCGCCGCCGGCCTGGTCCTCGCGCATGTGACAGTTCTTGTACTTCTTGCCCGAGCCGCACCAGCAAGGGTCGTTGCGGCCGACCTTGGGCTTGTCGCGCCGCACCGTCTCGGCGGAGCGAGCACCGGCCTCGGCCTGCACGACGGGCTCCTCGCCCTCGTCGTCGTCGTCCGCCGCGGACGCGGGCGGCGTGACGGGCGCCGCAGCGGGCGCTGCGGCCTGCGCTTGCGATCGAAGCGCCGCTGCCCGTGCGGCCACGGCCTGGAGCGCGGCGATCTGGGCCGCGCTCATGGCCGGGCTCGCGGAAGGCGCCGCGGAAGGCGTCGGTGCCGGAGCCGCCGCAGGCGGGCTCGACGGCGTGCCGTGGCTCGCGGCCAGCGCCTGCCGTGTGCGCGCAGCCGCCGCGAGCGCGGCCGCCTGCGCAGGCGAGAGCGCGGCCTGCGGACGCACCGGGCGTCCTCCGACCTGCTGCTGCGCCGGCGCCTCCTGGATGTTGATCGTTCCCGGGTGCTGCGGCCGCAGGCGCCCGAGCTGGCGATCGGCCTCGCGACGACGATCCTCCTCGATGCGGCGGATGTCGTCCTCGCGCACGACCTTGATCGCGAACATCTGCTTGCAGACCTCCTCCTTGCAGGACTCGGTCATGGCCACGAAGATGTCGTAGCCCTCCTTCTTGTACTCCTTCTTCGGATCGCGCTGGCCGTAGCCACGCAGACCGATGCCGTCGCGGAGCTGCTCCATCGTCGTCAGGTGCTCGAGCCACTGACGGTCGATCTCGCGGAGGTAGAAGTTGCGGAACATGCGGAGGAAGTCGGGGCCGATGTCCGACTCCTTCTTGTCGAGCACCGTCTCGGCGTCCTTGTAGAGGCGCGACGCGAGCTCCTGCGGATCACCGCTCTTGGTGCTCGCCTTCAGGCCGAAGACGCGCTTGTACGACTCCTCGAGGCCACGCACGTCCCAGTCGGTCGGGTGCTTGTTCTCGGGGCAGTGCACCTCGATCGACTTGATGATCAGGTGCTCGACGAGATCGAGCAGGCGCTCGTTCTGTTCCGTCAGCGAGAGCGCGACCTCCTCCACGAGGTAGTCGACGAGCTTCTGCGGCTCCTTCGCGAGCTTGCCCACCGTGATGCGGCAACCGAAGGACTCGTAGAGGTTTCGCTCGATGGCCGCGACGCGGACCTCCTTCACCTCGGAGATCGATCCGGAGCGCACGAACTTCACCCACGCCTCGCGCTCTTCCACGGGCGCGTCCGGCGGCGGCTGCGGCGGTCCGCCATGGAAGCGAACCATCTGCTCGACCACGGGCTGGACCTGCTTGGTGTACTCGGGCCGCGCCTTGGACACGACGCGCTCGGGGTCCTTGCCAGCCTTGCGCTCCTCGTCGGTGGGGACCGTGCGGTACTGCCCCTCGAGAACCTGGCGGCGCAGCGTGTACACGCTCTTGCGCTGCTGGTTCATCACGTCGTCGTACTCGAGGAGGTTCTTGCGGATGTCGAAGTTCCGCTCCTCGACCTTCTTCTGCGCGTTCTCGACGCTCTTGGTCACCCACGGGTGCTCGATCGGCACGCCCTCTTCCATGCCGAGCGTCGCCATCATGTTCTGGATGCGGTCGCCGCCGAAGATCCGCATCAGGTCGTCTTCGAGCGAGAGGTAGAAGCGCGACGCGCCCGGGTCACCCTGGCGGCCCGCGCGGCCGCGCAGCTGGTTGTCGATGCGGCGGCTCTCGTGACGCTCGGTGCCGATGATCTGGAGGCCACCGAGCGCGATGACCTCCTTCTTCTCACGCGCGCAGATCTCTTCGTACTTCTTCTGCGCGTCCTTCACGGCCGCGTCGAAGCGCTCCTTGTCGTCGAGCAGCGGCACCGGCGGCGCGGCCTCGCCCTCGGCCGGTGGCGGAGCGTTCGGTCCACGGTAGCCGTCGCCGAGCGCGGCGATCTCGGCGCGCGCCTTGTCGAGCACCTCCATGCGCCCGAGCATCTCGGGGTTGCCCCCGAGGAGGATGTCGGTGCCGCGGCCGGCCATGTTCGTCGCGATCGTGATCGCGCTCTTGCGGCCCGCCTGCGCGACGACGAAGGCCTCGCGCTCGTGCTGCTTGGCGTTGAGGAGGTTGTAGGGCACCCCCTTCTTGTCGAGCATCTTCGCGAGCGCCTCGGACTTCTCGACGCTCGTCGTGCCCACGAGGACCGGCTGCCCCGCCTTCGTGCACTCCATGATGTGCTCGAAGACCGCTTTGAACTTCTCGCGCTCGGTCTTGTAGACGAGATCGTCGTGGTCGATGCGCTTGATGACGCGGTTCGTCGGGATGACGACGACCTCGAGGTTGTAGATCTTGTGGAACTCAGGCGCCTCGGTGTCGGCCGTGCCGGTCATGCCGGCGAGCTTGCGGTAGAGGCGGAAGTAGTTCTGGAACGAGATCGTCGCGAGCGTGCGGCTCTCGCTCTGGATCGGCACGCGCTCCTTCGCCTCGACCGCCTGGTGCAGACCGTCCGACCAGCGACGACCCGCGAGGGTGCGGCCCGTGAACTCGTCGACGATGACGACCTTCTGATCGGGCGAGACGAGGTAGTGCTGGTCGCGCTTGTAGAGCGTGTGCGCGCGCAGCGACTGCTGGAGGATGTGGATCGCCTCGAGGTTCGCGAGATCGAAGAGGTTCGGGACCGAGATGATCTTCCGCTCGAAGAGCATCGACTGCGCGAGCTCGATGCCCTCGTCGGTCATCGAGACCTGGTGGTTCTTCTCGTCGAGGACGTAGTGCTCGTCCTTGCGGAGCTTCGGCATGAGCTCGGCGATCTGCGAGTACTTCGCCGAGGCGGGCTGCCCCTCGCCCGAGATGATCAGCGGCGTGCGCGCCTCGTCGACGAGGATCGAGTCCACCTCGTCCACGATCGCGAAGTTCAGCTCGCGCTGCGCGTAGTCGTGGATGGAGAACTTCATGTTGTCGCGCAGGTAGTCGAAGCCGAACTCGTTGTTCTGGCCATACGTGATGTCTGCGCGGTACGCGGCCTTCTTCTCGGCGTCGCTCTGCTGCGGGTACACGACGCCCGAGGTGAGACCGAGGAAGCTATAGAGCCTCCCCATCCACTCCTGGTCGCGCTTGGCGAGGTAGTCGTTGACCGTGACGACGTGGACGCCCTTGCCCGAGAGCGCGTTCAGGTAACAGGCCAGCGTGGCGACGAGCGTCTTGCCTTCGCCCGTCTTCATCTCGGCGATCTTGCCGTCGTGGAGCACCATGCCGCCGATGAGCTGCACGTCGTAGTGCCGCATGTTGAGCGCGCGCTTGCCGCCCTCGCGGCAGACGGCGAACGCCTCGATCAGCATGTCGTCGAGCTTGGCGCCCCGGTCGATCTTCTCCTTCATCTCCGCCGTGCGCTGACGGAGCTGATCGTCGGAGAGCTTCTGGATCTTCGCCTCGAGCTCGTTGATCGCGTTGACCCGAGGCTGGATCTTCTTGAGCTGACGCTCGTGGCTCGTACCGAAGATCTTCTGGAGGAAGGCTTGAATCATCGAGGCGCCTCGGAGGGACGTGGGGTCGATCCCCGTGGCTCCGCGAGCGACGAGGCGAACGACCAGAGGGCGAAAGGGCGGCGAGAGTAGGTCGCCCTCCGAGTCGGCGCAACGCCCTCCTTCGCGTCGATCTTCCCTCTTTCCGGGGCGAATTCGTGCCCGCGAGCCGCGGATCGAAGCAGCCGTCCGCCGCGGAATTCGTGGCCGATCAGCCCATGAAGTACGGCCTCGCCACGAGGAACGCAGCGCCCAGCAAGATGGCCAGGGCGATGGCACACACGAAGCCCGCCACGGTCAGCCAGGAACGCCATCGAGCGCCGCGATCGTCGGCGTGCTCGGCCCCGGCCTCGACCATGACCGCCCGCGCCTCGCGTGCCGACGCGAGGCCACGCCGTGCGATCGCACCGAGGATCGCTCCGATCCCGAAGAGCACCCCGATCGCGCAGAAGAGCCGCATGCGGGTCCGCACGTCCGCGAGCCGGGCCTCGTCGCGGACGAAGCCCGACACGGGCTCGGGCACGGCGACGAGCTCCGTCTCGAGCTGGAGCATGGCCCAGCGCTCGGCCTCGGCTCGCTCGCCCTCTCTCCGCCATCCCGCGCCGAGCATCGCCTCGAGGTCGCGGTCGAGGTCCGTCGTCGGCCGGGGCGCGTCGCCCTCCGCCTCGAACGGAACGAACACGGCGCGCTGATGGGCCCGCTCGCTCGATGCCACGTCGGCGCGCGCCTGGACGCGCACGACGCCGATGGACTGCGAGAAGCCGTGTCCCTCGAGCAGACCCTCGTCGATCGTCAACGCCTCGTCGCGTCGCATGGAGCGCGCGAGCACCCAGCGGTTGCCGACGTGGACGTCGATCAGCATCGCGTCTCGTCCGAGCGGCGGCTCTCCCGTCACGGTGAGCCGAGCTGCCTGCGCGTCGTGGCTCACCTCGATCCACGGTGTCGCGAGCCCGACGGGCAGCTGGAGCTCGGTGCCCACCGCGAGTGGCTCGAAGGTCACGTGGCAGCGCGCCTCGGGGCCGTGCACGACGACGTCGATCGACACGAGCGCCTGGCCGACGTGCGCCTCGCCCGGCTCCATCGGCGTGCACTCCGAGAGCCGCGGCACGGCCTCGCTCGCGCCTCGCCAGAACCACAGCCGGCACGGGTGCTCGGGCACGCAGACGCCGCCTTCGACTCGCACGTCGAGCTCGGGCAGTGCGGCCTCGAGCTCGGGCGGACGCGCCAGCGAGAGCACCTGGAGGCCATCGGCGACGCGCGCCTGCACCGGTCGCGGTCGAGCCGTCGCGACACGGGTCATCGTGCGCGTCGCGGTCGCGAGCTGTGCGCCCGAGGGGCCGAGCGCCTGCACGAACACGACGTCCGTCGACTCGCTCGGCGCCTCACCCTCGAGCGTGTCGAGCGCAGCGGGAGTGAGCTGCCCCCGAAGAGACGCTGCGTCGAGCTCGTCCTCACTCACCGCAGCCACCGACACGTCCGGCACGACGATGCGAGGTCCGTCGGCGCTCTCGAGATCCGCGAGCACACGCGCGCGCACTGGCACGCGGTCCTCGCCCTGCACCTCCGTCGGTGCCCAGACCTGGATCTCGTGCGTGACCCGGATCTGCTCGACCGCGAGCGTGCCGATGACGAGCACGACGGAGGCGACGCCGGCCAGGCCCGCGATCAGCACGTCGAACCGGCCCGCCTCACCACGCATCATCGGCGGCGATGCTACGCTGGCGCTCGCGCGTCGGGGAAGAACGAGCCCCGAGTGACGTAGGAACGAGCGCAGTGCGGCACGCAAGCAGACCGACGAGGAGACCGTGAGAGGCAGTGGCTGGGGATACCTCTGGTACTACGCGATCGTGATGTTCGCGTCGTACGCCCTGCAGTACCCACCGCTGCTGGTCGCCGTCGTCCTCTTCTTCGTGTTCCGTCGCTACATCCCGGACCCTTGGGTGCTGCTCAAGACGCTCGGTCGGATCTCCACGCTCAAGCGCCTCATCGAGGCCAACCCCGCGAACGTCACCGCGCGTCGCGACCTCGCGATGATCTACCTCCAGCAGCGTCGCCCGGGCGCGGCCCTCGCGAAGGTCGAGGAGGCCCTCAAGCGCTTCCCGAGCGACGCGGAGCTCCTCTACCTCAAGGGCGTCGCGCTCCACATGCGAGGCGAGTACGACCAGGCCACGCAGCCGCTCGTCGAGGCCGTCGCGCTCGACCCTCGCCTCCGCTTCGGCGAGCCGTACCTCCTCGCCGGGGACTGCCTCCTCGAGCTCGGCAAGCACGAAGAAGCGATCGACGCCTTCGACCGCTTCCTCTCGGTGAACACGTCGTCGCTCGAGGGGCACGTGAAGAAGGCGCGCGCCCACCGCGCCGCCGACGAGAAGGACGCGGCCAAGAAGGAGCTCGAGCAGGCGCTCAGCGTCTGGGCGCAGATCCCCGGCTTCCAGCGCCGCAACCAGCTCGGCTGGTGGCTACGCGCCCACGTCGCCCGCGTCCTCGGCTGACGCGCCCAGGGCTCAGAACCGGACGCCCTGCGTGAGGCTGTCGGTGATCTCGCGGACGTCCGCGTGGTCGTTGAGGGCAACCATGACGATCACCGGGATGCAGAGCGCGAGGTAGATGCCGGTGCTGATCAGGAGAATCTCGAGGAACTGATCCGTGCTGCTCGTGAGCAGCGGCAGCGTCGCGCCGAGCGCGTAGCCGAGCGACGCCACGCCGAAGAGCACCCACCCGCCGATGCGGATCCCCTCGCGGCTCTCGTACTCGAGCTCGAGCGTGGCGTCGTGATCGAGGTGGAAGATCGAGTGATCCGCGCGGCGCGCCATCCCATTGCCCTGCGACACGCCGAGCGTGTAGGTGCCCGCAGGCAGCTGCTGCTCACACGGCGCGCCACAGACGATCGCGAACTGATCGATCGCGGCCGTGCCCACGCCACGGCCGGTCCACACCGAGACGCTCGCGGTGCCGGTCAGGCGATGGAGCGAGAGCTCCTCGCTGGTGCCCTCCACGCGGACGCGCACCATCGGTGTGGGCGGCTGGGGAATCGACGTGCCCGAGGGGTATCCGGGCTCGACGACGACGGGCGTCATCACGGGCGCGACGGGCGCAGCGCCGACGCGAAGCACCTCGGCCGCGGAGAAGGTGCGGACCTCCCCGGTCGCGATCTGGATCGTGACGTGATCGCCAGGGATGTTCTCGATGAGCGTCCCGCGCACCATCCCGCCGTTGCGTAGCTCGACGACGTCCGGCGGCGCCTGGGCCGCAACGGGCCCGACGAGCATGACGGTCATCCACAACGTCGCCCCGAGAATCGCGAACCCCAAGCTGCGCATGGTCCCCTCCTGGCTCTCGTTCGTCGTCTGCGCGGCTCAGCTCGCCGCCTTCGCCTCGCCCGCCGCCTTGTCCGGCGTCGCGTGCTCGTGCTCGTGCATCCACTTCTTGATGAGCGGCGTGAGCACCGCGAGCAACACCGCCGCCACGCCCGACGCGATCGCGATCTTGAGGAACACGTCCGCATAGACGTCGAGCGTCTCGGTCGGGAGCGGGATCGCGCCCGCGCCGCCGCCCTCTTCTTCGCTCACACCGGTGAGCGCCGCGATGACGCCCGCGAGGTACTGCGAGAACGCCGTCGCGAGGTACCAGGCGCCCATCATCGTCGCGACCATCCGCGCCGGCGCGAGCTTGCTGACCATCGAGAGGCCCACCGGCGAGAGGCAGAGCTCTCCCGTCGTGTGGAGGAGGTAGGCGAGCACGAGCCAGCTCATGCCCACCATGCCGCGCGCGTCGCTGCTCCGCGCACCGAGCCACAGCACGAGGAAGCCGAGACCGAGCTGCGCGAGACCGAACACGAACTTCGTCGGCGTCGACGGCTCCAGGTTCCGCTTGTCGAGGAAGCCCCAGAGCGCCGTGAACACGAGGCCGAAGATCAGGATGAAGATCGGGTTGGTCGCCTGGAACATGCCTGCGGGCACCTCGGAGCCACCGATGGCCATGCCCACGTGCGCCTGGGTGATCGTGATCTCGCGACGCACCTCGCTGTCCCCGTGCTCGTGCGCCGCGGCCCGCAGCGTGTCGAGCTGGTCCAGCGTGAACGGTGCGTCGGACTCGATCGGGAAGCCGACCTGCTCCTGTGAGAGCACGATCTCCATCGTCTCGCCCACGTCGCTCTCGGTGATGCGGCGCTCCTCGGTCACGCGATCGACGTTGCGGTCCGTGAAGAGGCTGATGGAGCTCCCGGCCTGCTCGAAGAACGCCCAGAAGAGCATCGAGAAGAAGGCCATGATGAGGATGACGAAGAGGCGCTCGCGCTCGATCTTCGTCACGCGGAACGCTTCGTAGAGGATGTAGCCGAGGGCCGCGACGCCCACGACGATGAGGACCTTGCCGGCAATGTCGCCGTGCTCGCAGAGCCACGCGAACGTGCCCACTGCGACGGCCGTGATGCCGAGCACGATGCTCACGTTCCGCGCGAAGGTGCTCTTGTCCTTGGGCTGGCCGATGTCGGCGGGAACGCTGCCGTGCGCGAGCGCCCAGAGCGCGAAGACCATCGCCACGATCAGCGCGGCGCCGACGAACACGTTGGCCGCGAGGACGAACACGTCCTGCACCGTGCCGATGTAGACGAGCCCGACGGCCGTCACGACCGCGCCCACGCCGATCATCGCCTGCGTGACGATGGTCGGCGCGACGAAGATCGCGAGGCCGATCATCATGCCGATCGTCGCGAGGCCGAAGCCCCAGTGCCAGCCGTAGGTCTCGCCGACGTACACGCAGACGAGCGGCGCGATCGCCGCGCCCAGGTTCACGCCCATGTAGAAGATCGTGAAGGCGCCATCGCGCTTGTGAGACAGGCGCTCGCCGCTGTACACGCGGCCGAGGATCGTGCCGATGTTCGGCTTGAAGAAGCCGTTGCCGCAGATCAGCAGCGCGAGCGCCACGAAGAACGCGGTCGAGTGCTGGATGGTCATCACGAGGTGACCGAGCGCCATGAGCGAGCCGCCGATGATCACGGCCGCGCGCTGTCCGAGCAGCTTGTCCGCGACCATGCCGCCGACGAACGGCGTCATGTAGACGAGCGCGGTGTAGGCGCCGTACACGCTGTACGCGCGCTCGTCGGAGTAATCGAGGAAGTCCTTCGTCATGTAGTAGATGAGAAGGGCGCGCATGCCGTAGTACGAGAAGCGCTCCCACATCTCCGCGAAGAACAGCGCGAACAGACCGGGGTGGTGCCCGACGCGCTGCTCGAACGGCGTCATCGCGCTCTCGTAGGTCTCGTCGCTGCTCGTGCTGGTCACGCCTGCCATCGGTCCTCCGGAGCGGCGGAGATATCGCCCGGGCCCACGGATCACAAGGGCCGGGGCGAAGAAACACTCGCCGCAGAAAATGGAAAACGGAGCGGCCCTCGTCGAGGACCGCTCCGCGTTCGTGTGTGATCGCCCGTCGCCGACTCAGGCGGGGCGAGCGACCGCGCTCACTCTTCGCTGGCGGCGGCGAGCGGCTCGTCGCGGTCGAAGCCGCGCGCAACCTGATCGTCGTCGACCACGAGGTCGAGCTTCTTGTATGCGCCCAGGCCCGTGCCGGCCGGCAGGAGGCGTCCCATGATGACGTTCTCCTTGAGGCCGCGGAGCTCGTCGAGCTTGCCGTGGATCGCCGCCTCGGTGAGCACCTTCGTCGTCTCCTGGAACGAAGACGCGGAGATGAACGACTCGGTCGACAGCGATGCCTTGGTGATGCCGAGGAGGAGCGGCTCGGCGATCGCAGGCTGACCGCCACGACCGAGCACCTTCTCGTTCTCGCGCTCGAAGATGGTCTTCTCCACGTGCTCCTCCATGAGGAAGCTCGTGTCGCCCGTCTCCTTCACGCGGACACGACGCAGCATCATCCGGACGATCGCCTCGATGTGCTTGTCGTTGATGGTGACGCCCTGCAGGCGATAGACCTGCTGGATCTCGTTGACGAGCCAGGCCGCGAGGGCCTTCTCACCATTGATCTTCAGCACGTCGTGGGGGTTGGCGGGGCCGTCCATGAGCGGCTCGCCAGCGCGGACGAAGTCGCCGTCCTTCACGGTCAGGGCCTTGCCCTTCGCGATCAGGTACTCCTTCGCTTCCGAGCCGTGCTCGGGGGTCACGAGAACCTTGCGCTTGCCCTTCGTGTCCTTGCCGAACGTGACGGTGCCGTCGATCTCCGCGACGATGGCGTGGTCCTTGGGCTTGCGGGCCTCGAAGAGCTCGGCCACGCGCGGCAGACCGCCCGTGATGTCCTTCGTCTTCGTGGTCTCGCGCGGGATCTTCGCGATGATCTCACCCGCATCCACTTCCTGGCCGTCGTTCACCTGGATGTTGGCGCCGACCGGGAGGTAGTAACGCGCGAGGTTGTCGCCGACGCCCGTCTTCTTCGTCTCGCCTGCATCGTCCTTGATGGACAGACGCGGACGCGCCGAAGGATCGCGCGACTCGACGATGTTCTTCACGTTGATGCCCGTGACCTCGTTGACCTTCTCCTCCATGGTCACGCCGTCGATGATGTCGCCGTACTTCACCGTGCCCGCGACCTCGGTGAGGATCGGGATGGCGTACGGATCCCACTCGGCCAGCTTGGCGCCCTTCTCGACCGCCTGACCGTCCTTCACACGGAGGAAGGCGCCGTACGTGAGGTTGTACGTCTCCTTCTCGCGCCCGGACTCGTCGACGATCTTGAGCACGCCGTGGCGGTTCATGACGACGGTCTGACCGTCGCGCTTGGTGATCGACTTCACCTTCTCGAGCCGCACGCGGCCCTCGAAGCGGTTCTCGATCTGCGACTGCTCGATCTTGCCGCGCGCGGCCGCACCACCGACGTGGAACGTGCGCATGGTCAGCTGCGTGCCGGGCTCGCCGATCGACTGCGCCGCGATGACGCCGATCGACTCGCCGATGTTGACCTTGTAGCCGCGCGCCAGGTCGCGGCCGTAGCAGAGCGCGCAGATGCCGCGACGCGTCTGGCAGGTGAGCACCGAGCGGATCGTGATCTTCTCGAGACCCGACTCCTCGATGATCTGCACCTTCGCCTCGTCGATCTCCTCTCCGGCGTGGACGAGGACCTTGTCCTCCTCACGCGGATCGAAGACGTCCTCGAGCGCCGTGCGGCCGAGGATGCGCTCGCCGAGGCCCTGCACGACCTCGCCGCCCTCCTCGAGCTTCGTGATCTCGATGCCGTCGAGCGTGCCGCAGTCGTTCTCGGTCACGACCGCGTCGTGCGCGACATCGACGAGACGACGCGTGAGGTAGCCGGAGTTGGCGGTCTTGAGCGCCGTGTCCGCCAGGCCCTTACGCGCGCCGTGCGTCGAGATGAAGTACTGGAGAACCGTCAGACCCTCGCGGAAGTTCGCGGTGATCGGCGTCTCGATGATCTCGCCGCTCGGCTTGGCCATCAGGCCGCGCATGCCGGCGAGCTGGCGGATCTGCTGGTTCGAGCCGCGGGCGCCGGAGTCGGCCATCATGAAGATCGGGTTGAACGAAGCGGTCAGCTTCTTCTCGCCGCTCTTGCTGACGATCGTCTCCTTCGAGATGCCTTCGATCAGGTCCTTCGCGACCTTGTCGGACGCGTCGGCCCAGATGTCGACGATCTTGTTGTAGCGCTCGCCGTCCGTGATCAGGCCTTCCTGGTACTGCTCGGAGACCGTCTCGACGTCCTTCATGGCGACGTCGAGGATGGTCTTCTTGCTCGCCGGGATGAGCATGTCGTCCATGCAGATCGAGATGCCCGACTCGCGCGCGGTGTCGAAACCGAGCGTGCGCAGGCGATCCGCGAGGAGGACCGTCTCCTTGTTGCGGTGGTGGCGGTAGCAGGCGTCGATGAGCTCGGTGAGCGCCTTCTTCGTGAGCACGCGGTTCACGAGAGAGAAGTCGAGGCCCTTCGGGAGGATCTCGCTCACGAGCACGCGACCGACGGTCGTCTCGATGCGCTTGCCGTTGATGCGGCACTTGATGCGCGCGTGGAGGTCGACCTCGCCCGAGTCGTACGCCATCCGGACCTCGTCCGGCGAGGAGTACACGCCCGCGAAGTCACCCTTCTGCTCGAGCCCGGAGTACTCACCACGCGCGAACGGGCGCTCGCGCGTCATGTAGTAGAGGCCGAGGACGATGTCCTGCGTCGGGTTGATGATGGGACGTCCGCTCGCGGGCGAGAGGATGTTGTTCGTGCTCATCATGAGCACGCGCGTCTCCATCTGCGCCTCGACCGACAGCGGCACGTGGACCGCCATCTGGTCGCCGTCGAAGTCGGCGTTGAACGCTGTGCAGACGAGCGGGTGGAGCTGGATGGCCTTGCCCTCGATCAGCACGGGCTCGAAGGCCTGGATGCCGAGGCGGTGGAGCGTGGGCGCGCGATTCAGCATCACCGGGTGCTCGGTGATGACCTCCTCGAGGATGTCCCAGACCTCCGGCTTCTCCTTCTCGACGAGCTTCTTGGCGCTCTTGATCGTCGTGACGTAGCCGCGCTCTTCGAGCTTGTTGTAGATGAACGGCTTGAAGAGCTCGAGCGCCATCTTCTTCGGCAGACCGCACTGGTGCAGGCGGAGCGAAGGACCGACGACGATGACCGAGCGGCCGGAGTAGTCGACGCGCTTGCCGAGCAGGTTCTGGCGGAACCGGCCCTGCTTGCCCTTGAGCATGTCGGACAGCGACTTGAGCGGGCGCTTGTTCGGGCCCGTGATCGTCTTGCCGCGACGGCCGTTGTCGAAGAGCGCGTCCACCGCCTCCTGCAGCATGCGGCGCTCGTTCCGGATGATGATCTCCGGCGCGTTGAGCTCGATGAGGCGCTTGAGGCGGTTGTTGCGGTTGATGACGCGGCGGTAGAGGTCGTTGAGGTCCGACGTCGCGAAGCGGCCACCATCGAGGGGGACGAGCGGGCGGAGATCCGGCGGCAGCACCGGGATCACCGTCAGCATCATCCACTCGGGGCGGTTGCCGCTCTCGCGGAAGGCCTCGATGACCTTGAGGCGCTTGGCGTACTTCTTCCGCTTCGCCTCGCTCGCGCTCACCTTCATCTCGGCGCGCAGCGCCTCGGCGAGCGCGTGCACGTCGATGTCCTTGAGGAGCTCGAGGATGGCGTCGCCGCCCATGCCCGCACGGAACTTGTCCGGGCCGTACTCCTCGACGAGCTCCTGGTAGCGCTCCTCGCTGAGGATCTCGCCCTTCTCGAGCGAGACGCCCTCGCCTGCCTCGAGCACGACGTAGCTCTCGCAGTAGAGGATGCGCTCGAGGTCCTTGAGCGTGATGTCGAGGATCGCGCCGATGCGCGACGGGAGCGACTTCAGGAACCAGATGTGCGCGACGGGCGTCGCGAGCGTGATGTGGCCGAGGCGCTCACGACGCACCTTCGACTGGATCACCTCCACGCCGCACTTCTCGCACACGATCCCGCGGTGCTTCATGCGCTTGTACTTGCCGCAGATGCACTCGTAGTCCTTCACCGGCCCGAAGATCTTCGCGCAGAAGAGGCCATCCCTCTCCGGCTTGAAGGTTCGGTAGTTGATGGTCTCGGGCTTCTTGACCTCGCCGTGCGACCACTCGCGGATCTTCTCCGGAGAGGCGAGCGAGATCTTGATGGCCGAGAACGAAAGCGGATCCTTCGGCTTCTCGAAGAACGAAAAGATGTCCTTCATGGCTTATCTCACTCCTCTTCCGCGACGAGCACGTCGTCGGTGCGGGGACGATTGGCAGGAGCGCCGCCGGCTTCGACGAGCTCGACGTTGAGGCAGAGAGCCTGGAGCTCCTTCATCAGGACGTTGAAGCTCTCCGGAAGGCCAGCCTCGAGCTGGTAGTCGCCCTTGACGATCGACTCGTACATGCGCGTACGACCCTGGACGTCATCGGACTTCACGGTGAGGAACTCCTGCAGCGCGTAGGCCGCGCCGTAGGCTTCCATGGCCCAGACTTCCATCTCGCCGAGGCGCTGACCGCCGAACTGCGCCTTGCCGCCGAGCGGCTGCTGGGTGACCAGCGAGTAGGGCCCGATGCTGCGCGCGTGGATCTTGTCGTCCACGAGGTGGTGCAGCTTCAGGATGTACATGACGCCGACGGTGACGTCGCGGTGGAAGACGTCGCCCGTGCGGCCGTCGAAGAGGACCGTCTGACCCGAGGTGCGCGCGCTCATGTGGTAGAGCGGCGACTTCTGGTCGTAGGCCTTCGCCGTGTCGTTCACGAGCGCGAGCATCGACTTGATCTCGGTCTCGTGCGCGCCGTCGAAGACGGGTGTCGCGAGCTTGAAGCCGTCCTTCAGCTTGGCAGCGAAGGCGAGCAGCTCCTTGTCGTTGAGCTCCTCGATCAGCTTCTTCGTCTCGCTGTTGTTGAAGACCTTCACGAGGTGCTTGCGCAGGTCCTCGATGCCCATCTTCTTCTCGGCGATGAGCTCCTGCACCTGCTTGCCGAGCAGGAGGCCCGCCCAGCCGAGGTGGACCTCGAGGATCTGACCGACGTTCATGCGGCTCGGCACGCCGAGCGGGTTGAGCACGAGGTCGACCGGCGATCCGTCGGGGAGGTACGGCATGTCCTCCTCGGGGAGGATGCGCGAGACGACGCCCTTGTTGCCGTGGCGGCCGGCCATCTTGTCGCCGACCTGCAGCTTGCGCTTGATGGCGATGTAGACCTTCACCATCTTGATGACGCCCGGCGGGAGCTCGTCGCCCTTGCTGAGCTTCGCGATCTTCTCCTGGAAGAGGACCTCGACGGCCTGCACCTGCTCGTCGAGCTGCGCGAGGATCGACTGGACCTTGTCCTGGCCCTTGTCGACCTCGATGTCCTTCCAGTACTTGCGCGGGATCGGGTCGAGCGCCTCGGCCGTGAGATCCACGCCCTTCGCGAGCAGCACCTTGCCCTTGTCGTCGACGAGACGGGCCTGCGTCGTGCGACCGGTGAGGAGCTTCTTCACGCGGGTGTAGGCGGACTCGCGGATGATCTTGATCTCATCCGCCATGTCCTTCTCGAGCTTGGCGCGCTCCGCGTCCTCGATCTCACGAGCGCGGTCGTCCTTCTCGGTGCCCTTGCGCGAGAACACGCGCGCATTGATGACGACGCCGCCGACGCCCGGCGGGACGCGCAGCGAGGTGTCACGGACGTCGCCCGCCTTCTCACCGAAGATGGCGCGGAGCAGCTTCTCCTCGGGGCTGAGCTGCGTCTCGCCCTTCGGCGTGATCTTGCCGACGAGGATGTCGCCGCTCTTCACCTCGGCGCCGATGCGCACGATGCCCGAGTCGTCGAGGTCCTTGAGGGCCTCCTCGCCGACGTTCGGGATGTCGCGCGTGATCTCTTCCTTGCCGAGCTTGGTGTCGCGCGCGACGCACTCGAACTCCTCGATGTGCACGGAGGTGTAGATGTCCTCCTTCGCGATGCGCTCCGAGATGAGGATCGAGTCCTCGAAGTTGTAGCCGCCCCACGGCATGAACGCGACGACCACGTTCCGGCCGAGCGCGAGCTCGCCCATGTCACAGCTCGGCCCGTCGGCGATGACGTCTCCGACCTTGACCTTCTCGCCGGGACGCACGACCGGCGTCTGCGTGTACGAGGTGCTCTGGTTCGAGCGCAGGTACTTCCACAGACGGTAGATGTCGGGGAATGCGCCCGCCTCGCCCTCGGCCTTGACGACGACACGCGTCGCGTCGACCGACTCGACCACACCATCGCGCTTGGCGAGGATGCAGACGCCCGAGTCGCGCGCGACGCGGAGCTCGAGGCCCGTGCCGACGATCGGCGACGCCGAGCGCAGGAGTGGGACGGCCTGGCGCTGCATGTTCGATCCCATGAGCGCGCGGTTGGCGTCGTCGTGCTCGAGGAACGGGATGAGCGACGCAGCCACCGACACGAGCTGGTTGGAGGAGACCTCCATCAGCGTGATCTGCTCCTTCTGCACCATCACCGACTCGCCGTTGTAGCGAGCGGGGACGAAGCCCGAGAGCAGCGCGTTGCCCTTGTCGCGCGGCGCGTTGGCCTGCGCGATGTAGTGGCCTTCCTCCTCGAGGGCGGAGAACCACTTGATCTCGTTCGTGACCGTGCCTTCGACGACGCGGCGGTACGGCGTCTCGACGAAGCCGTACTCGTTGACGCGCGCGAACGTCGAGAGCGACGCGATGAGGCCGATGTTCGGACCTTCCGGCGTCTCGATCGGGCAGATGCGGCCGTAGTGCGTCGGGTGGACGTCGCGGACCTCGAAGCCTGCGCGCTCGCGCGTGAGACCGCCGGGCCCGAGCGCGGAGAGACGACGCTTGTGCGTGACCTCCGAGAGCGGGTTGGTCTGGTCCATGAACTGCGAGAGCTGCGAGCTGCCGAAGTACTCCTTCACCACCGCGGAGACGGGCTTCGCGTTGATGAGGTCGTGCGGCATGAGCGTCTCGATCTCCTGAGACATGCTCATGCGCTCCTTGATCGCGCGCTCCATGCGAACCAGACCGATGCGGTACTGGTTCTCCATGAGCTCGCCGACCGCGCGCACGCGACGGTTGCCGAGGTGATCGATGTCGTCCACCGAGCCGCGGCCGTTCTTCAGCTCGATCAGGTGCTTGACGGTGTGGAGGATGTCGAGCGTCGTGAGCACGCTCGCCTCGAGCGGCGGACGCGCCGGGTCCTCGTCCTTGTAGAACTTGTAGTTCAGCTTGAGGCGGCCGACCTTGCTCAGGTCGTAGCGCTCGGGGTTGAAGAACAGGTTCTGGAAGAGGGTGCGTGCGGTCTCGAGCGTCGGCGGATCGCCCGGGCGCAGGCGACGATAGATCTCGAGGATCGCCTCGTCCTGCGTCTGGATCTTGTCCGCGAGCAGCGTGTCGCGGAGGTAGCTGCCGACGTTGAGGCCGTCGATGAAGAGCACCTTGAAGCTCTGGATCTTCGCCTCACGAAGCTTCTCGAGCTTGTCCTCCGTGACCTCTTCGTTGGTCTGAAGGAGGAGCTCGCCCGTGTCCTCGTCGATGACCTTCTCGGCGGAGACCTTGCCCACCACCTCGGTCGTGTCGAGCGGGAGGCGCTCCATGCCCGCGTCCTTGAGCTTGCGGATCGCGGCGCGCGTGAACTTGCGGTTCTTGCGGACGATCACCTCGTCGCCGACCTTGATGTCGCGCGTCGCGCGCTGGCCGGGGAGGATCTCGAACTCGATCGACTTCGAGTACTTGCCGCCCTTCTCGAGGAACACCGTCTCGGTGTCGTAGTAGAAGCGGAGCAGGTCCTCGGGCGTGTAGCCGAGCGCCTTGAGCAGCACGGTCGCGTGCAGCTTGCGGCGGCGGTCGATGCGGACGTAGATGAGGTCCTTCGGGTCGAACTCGAAGTCGAGCCAGCTGCCACGGTACGGGATGACGCGCGCCTGGTAGAGCAGCTTGCCGCTCGAGTGCGTCTTGCCCTTGTCGTGGTCGAAGAAGACGCCGGGGCTGCGGTGCAGCTGGCTCACGACGACACGCTCGGTACCGTTGATGATGAAGGTACCGTTCTCGGTCATGAGCGGGATCTCGCCGAAGTAGACCTCCTGCTCCTTGATGTCGCGAACGGTGCGCTCCGAGCCCTCACCCGCGCTGTCGTAGATGATCAGCTGGATCGTGACCTTGATCGGCGCCGCGAACGTCATGCCGCGCTGCACGCACTCATCGACGTCGTACTTGGGACGCTCGAGGGTGTAGCCGACGAAGACGAGCTCGCTCGTGCCGTTGAAGTCGCGGATCGGGAAGACGCTGCGGAAGACCCCCTGGAGGCCGATGTCCTCGCGCTCGTGCTGCGGGATGTTCGCCTGGAGGAACTTCTCGTACGACCGCTTCTGGATGTCGATCAGGTTCGGGATCGTGATGATCTGTTGGATCTTCCCGAAGCTGTGACGAACGCGGAAGTTGGTCTGAATCATCGAGGCCATCGTCGGGTACCTCTCTCACGAGCCGTGGACGCGGCGGCTCGAGATCTGGTTGGGGGCCTGAAGCAAACGAAGCAGGGCAAAAGCAAAGTGCGGAGAAACGAAACGACGGACCGCGGCGAGAAGGCCTCTCGGCCCTCTCACCGCGATCCTCGCAAGCTCAGTAGCGAGCTCGGTCGCTGATCACTTGAGGGTGACCTTCGCGCCGGCCTCCTCGAGCTTCTTCTTCATGTCCTCGGCCTCGGCCTTGGCGACGCCTTCCTTGACGGTCTTGGGGGCCGCCTCGACGAGGTTCTTCGCATCGGCGAGACCAAGGCCCGTGAGCTCACGGACGACCTTGATGACGTTGATCTTCTTGTCGCCGGCGTTCGTGAGCTCGACGAGGAACTCCGTCTGCTCGACCTTCGCCTCGGCCGCCGGAGCCGCCGGACCAGCCGCAACCGCGACCGCCGCCGGAGCCGCCTTGACGCCCCACTTCTCCTCGAGCGCCTTGATGAGCCCCGCGACCTCCATGACGGTCCACGACGAGAGCTCCTCGACCATCTTCTCCTGATTCATGCTCGCCATTTGCTTACCCTCTTCCGATCCGAACGAACGGCAAAAAACTGTTGTGGTTTGGTGGGAACTAGAGATGTGCAGAGGGACCTCGGAAGGTCACTCTCCTGCCAGCTGCTTGCGGCGCGCCTCGAGCACGTAGACGAGGTTCTGGGCCGGCGCCTGGAGCTGTCCGACGAACTGCTGCATCGGAGCCTGGAGCGTCGCCAGGAGCATCGCGCGGAGCTCGTCCTTGCCCGGCATCGTGGCGAGATCACTCTCGACCTTGCTGCCGGGGATCACGCTCGCGTCGAGGACGGCGAGCTTGACCTGGAGCTTCTCGTTCTTCTCGTCCTTGCGGAACTCCTTCACGACCTTGGCGGCCGCGGAGGGGTCCTCGAACGAGAACGCGACACCCGTCTCGCCAGCGAGCGCAGCGTCGAACTGCGCGTTGCCCTCGAGGGGCGTGCCCTTGAGCGCCTGCTGGAGCAGGGTGTTCTTGATGACGCGGTACTCGACGCCGGCCTTGCGGAAGCGCGAGCGCAGGTCGGTGACCTGCATGACCGTCATGCCCTTGAAGCCGAGGAGCACGTAGCTCGTCGCCTTCGAGAGCGTGGTCTTCACGCCGCCGACGGCATCGATCTTCGCCTGCTTGGTGGGGCTGATGCGCTCACTCATGTCACGCCTCCCCGACCGCTTCGAAGCTCGACGGGTCGATCTTCACGCCGCAGCCCATGGTCGTGCTGAGCGTGACGCTGCGCAGGTACGTGCCCTTCGCGCTCGCCGGCTTGGCCTTGAGCAGCGCCGCGAGCAGCGCTCGCACGTTGCCCTCGAGCTTGTCCGCCGGGAACGACTTCTTCCCGACCGGCGCATGCACGATGCCCGCCTTCTCCACGCGGAACTCGACCTTGCCGCCCTTGGCCTCGTTGATCGCCTTCGTGAGGTCGAAGGTCACGGTGCCCGTCTTGGGGTTGGGCATGAGACCTCGCGGACCGAGCACGCGACCGAGCTTGCCGACCTGACCCATCATGTCCGGCGTCGCGATCACGGTCTCGAAGTCCATCCAGCCTTCCTGGATCTTCGCGACCAGGTCCTCGGCGCCGACGTAGTCGGCTCCGGCACCCTGCGCTTCCGTGGCCTTCTCGCCCTTGGCGAAGACCAGGACGCGCACCGTCTTGCCGAGACCGTGGGGAAGAACCGTGGCGCCACGAACCATCTGGTCCGCGTGCTTCGGGTTCACGCCCAGGCGAACGGCCACGTCCACGCTCTCGTCGAATTTGGCGAAGCTCGCCTTCTTCACGAGTGCGCAGGCGTCGGCGACGGGGTAGCGCTTCATGCGATCGACGAGCGCGATCGCTTCCTTACGCTTCCTGCCTGTCTGCATCTCTCCTCCTTCGGCGTCGCCACCATTGACGACACGCCTCCCACCACCGGACGAAGCCGGACGGTGGTACCCACCGCGCGCGACATCCTCGCCCAACGAGGCGAGGCAGCTGCGCGCAGAGCTCAGCTCACTTCACGACCTCGACGCCCATCGACACGCACGTGCCGGCGAGGGTCTTCGCGCAAGCCTCGAGGCTCGCCGCGTTCGTGTCGTTGATCTTCTCGGCCGCGATCTTCATGAGCTGGGCCCACGTGATCTTGCCGACCTTGTCCTTGTTGGGGCGCGGCGAGCCGCTGCCGGGCTTCTTGCCGATCTTGAGCCCCAGCTCCCTCTTGATGAGCACGGAGTTCGGCGGCGTCTTGGTGATGAACGTGAACGAGCGGTCCGAGAAGACCGTGATGACGACCGGGATGATCAGGCCGTCCTGCTTCTGCGTGCGAGCGTTGAACTCCTTGCAGAAGCCCATGATGTTCACGCCGTGCTGACCGAGCGCGGGGCCGACGGGCGGCGACGGGTTGGCCTTGCCGGCGGGGAGCTGGAGCTTGATCTGACCAGTGACCTTCTTCATGACGCTCTTCTCGTTTTCGTCTGCGCTCGAACGAAGCTCGGGGGCGCGATCCCGGAGAGGGCCTCGACGGCGCGCTCACCGGCGGGAATCAGGTGGCGAGGCTGGGTTGGGCGAGAAACACGCCTGCCAGCGACGGGGCGCGCCTTATGACATGAAGCCGGCGGGCGCGCCAGCGAATCCGGCAAGAAGCGGGCCGCGCCCGTCAATTCCGCCAGAAAACGCCAAGTGGCCGGAGCTCAGGGCGCGGTCTTCTCGACCTGCGCGTACTCGAGCTCGACGGGCGTTGCGCGGCCGAAGATCGAGACGAGCACGGTGACCTTCTGCTTCGCCGAGTTGACCTCCTGGATCGTCCCGGTGAAGTTGGCGAACGCGCCGTCGGTGACGCGGACGTGATCACCCGCGTCGAAGACCACACGCGGCTTGGGCTTGGCGGTGCCCTCGGCGACCTGCTGCGCGATCTGATTGATCTCGCTCTCCGGAACCGGCGCGGGGTGACGGCCTCCGACGAAGCCGCTGACCTTCGGCGTGTCCTTGACGAGGTACCAGGTGCGCTCGTTGAGCTCCATCTGCACGAAGATGTAGCCAGGGTAGAAGTTGCGCGTGGTGAGGCGCTTGCCGCCGCCCGCCTTCTGCTCCTGCACCTGCTCCTTCGGGATGAGGATCTCGCCGAAGAGCTCCTCCACGCCGTTCTGCTTGATCCGCTCCTCGAGCGAGAGCTTCACCTTGTTCTCGTAGCCCGAGTAGGCCTGGACCACGTACCATTTCTTCGCCATGGGATCCTCGAGCTCGCCGGACGGGGCGCGGGCGCCGTAGGACGCCGCAAGGTCATTACGCAGCAGAACGGGTGAACGTCAGACGGTGTAGACGAAGTCGGTCACCGCAGACCAGAGCGCGTCGAAGAGGCCGGTGTAGACCGCCGCCACGACGGAGGTGACCACGACGACCACGGTCGACACGTAGGTCTCGTCGCGCGAGGGCCAGGTCACTTGGCCGAGCTCCGCGACGACTTCGTCCGCCAGCTTGCGCGACTGCGGGTTCGTGTACGCGTAGAAGGCCACCAGGACACCGACGATTGCGGAGATCGCGCCCGTGACGATGGGATCGGGCTGCGCGAAGCGGCGCCAGATCTCGAACGCGAGCTTGTCCACCACGAAGAACGTAAGGAACGCCATCGCGATGAAGCCGAACTGAACCCAGCGCTCGGGCCCGAGCATGCTGGTCACGGCGAGCGTGTCGCTCCCCATGTCGACGTCGGCGGCTTCCTCCCCGTCGCCTTCGGCGCCCTCGACCGGACCATCCTCGCCCTGCGCGTCGCGCGCCGCGTCGGCAGGCTCAGACTCCGTGTCCGCCGTGTCCTCGCGCTCGCGCTCGTTCTCGTCCGCGTCCTTGTCCGACATGGGCAGCTCGCTCTTTTCAACACCCCGACGACGAACGTCGAGGCCGATCGACGCACGACGGCGCCACTCACGTTTTCCAGGCCAGGAGGGATTCGAACCCACAACCCGCGGATTTGGAATCCGCTGCTCTACCGTTGGAGCTACTGGCCTTCAAGGGCCCGAAGGCCCTCGACGACCGAGCCGCGTGAACACGCGGCGCGGGCGCCGATTCCGTTCATCGCGACTCGCGGTGCTCGGTGTGCTTTCCGCAGGCCTTGCAGTGCTTCTTGAGCACCACGGGCGGGGCGGACGGAACCTTGGAGGTCTTGTAGTTCCGTCCCCCGCACACCGAGCAGACCAGGCTGATCGGGAGCCGACCGGCCGAGCCGCTCATCACGTCACTCCGTGATCTTGGTGATGACGCCGGCGCCGACGGTCTTGCCGCCCTCGCGGATGGCGAAGCGCTGCTGCTCCTCGAGCGCGACCGGCGTGATGAGCTCCACCGCGATGTTCACGTTGTCGCCCGGCATGACCATCTTCACTTCCTCGGCGAGGCTGATGGTTCCCGTCACGTCCATCGTGCGCATGTAGAACTGCGGCTTGTAGTTCGTGAAGAACGGCTTGTGACGGCCGCCCTCCTCCTTCTTCAGCACGTAGACCTCCGCGCTGAACTTCTTGTGCGTCTTGACCGAGCCCGGCTTGCACAGCACCTGGCCGCGCTCGACGTTCTCCTTCTCGATGCCGCGCAGGAGGCAGCCGACGTTGTCGCCCGCCTGGCCCTGGTCCATCAGCTTGCGGAACATCTCGACGCCCGTGACCGTCGTCTTCGTCGGCTCACGGAAGCCCAGGATCTCCACCTCGTCGCCGACCTTGACCACCCCGCGCTCGATGCGGCCCGTCACGACCGTGCCGCGGCCCTTGATCGAGAACACGTCCTCGATCGCCATCAGGAACGGCTTGTCGATGTCGCGCACCGGCTCCGGGATCCAACTGTCCAGTGCCGCGAGGAGCTTCTTGACCGACTCCTCGCCCTCCGGCTTGCCCTGCATCGCCTGGAGCGCCGAGCCACGCACCACCGGGATGTTGTCGCCGTCGAACTTGTACTTCGAGAGGAGGTCACGAACCTCCATCTCCACCAGCTCGAGAAGGTCCGGGTCCTCGACCGCGTCGACCTTGTTCAGCCACACCACGATCTGCGGCACGCCGACCTGACGTGCGAGCAGCACGTGCTCCTTCGTCTGCGGCATCGGGCCATCGAGCGCCGAGACCACGAGGATCGCGCCGTCCATCTGCGCCGCGCCCGTGATCATGTTCTTGATGTAGTCGGCGTGGCCGGGGCAGTCGACGTGCGCGTAGTGGCGCGTCGGCGTCTCGTACTCCACGTGGCTGACCGCGATCGTGACGATCTTCGAGTCGTCGCGGACCGTGCCACCCTTGGCGATGTCCGCGTACGACACTTCCTTGCCGCCGCCGTACGCCTTCGCCGCGACCTTCGTGATCGCCGCTGTCGTCGTCGTCTTGCCGTGGTCGATGTGACCGATCGTTCCGACGTTCACGTGGGGCTTGTTACGGACGAACTTTTCCTTCGACATGACGCGCTCTCTCCTTGGGACGCCGCCCGCGGAGCAGGCGGCGTCGTATGGTCTTCGCGCCGGCCGGGCGCGAATTCGCGGCTAGGGGTGGACGAGCCCAGGACGAGAATCGAACTCGCGACCTCCTCCTTACCAAGGAGGTGCTCTACCTCTGAGCTACCTGGGCGTGGGTACGGGACTGTTGGAACCAAGAAAACCATCGTCGCCGGCGCGAAGACGAAGCCGAGTTGTCACTGGGCGGCAGCGAGCTGCGACCACGAGTGGGATGGGGCCCGCGTGGGGCCCTGGGTGGAGGCGAGTGCGGGTGCGGGCGAGGTGGGTGAAGAGCGGGCGATCGGATTCGAACCGACGACGTTCAGCTTGGAAGGCTGACGCTCTACCGACTGAGCTACGCCCGCGGATTGGAGGGTGGTGGATTCGAACCACCGAAGGCTGGCGCCGGCAGATTTACAGTCTGCTCCCTTTGGCCACTCGGGCAACCCTCCGATTCGAAAGGAGAATCCGCGCTGTCGCGGTTCTCCGACATCTGGCTACGAGGTGAAGTTGTCAGCTAGCGGTGGGACTCGAACCCGCAGCCGCCTGTTTACAAAACAGGTGCTCTGCCATTGAGCTACGCCAGCACGGTCTCTGACGCAGGCCTTCGAGATCCCCGCCACGAAGCAGCGAGGATGGCCACGAAGGCCGAGCGAAAAGCACACTGATCCACGCGCCCGGGACGCGAGGGGGCGCTCATGTACCTTGGGCTCGGGGGGGTGTCAAGCACGTTCGCGGACTACTGCACCGAGCTCACGGACCCCGACGCAGGCACCGACGCGACGACCATCGCCCGCGTTCGCTCGAGATCTTCGCGAACTCGTGCGGTCCACTCGGACTCGACCCCCGTGCGCTCGACCATCGTCAGCGTCAGCTCCCAGTAGCGAATGGCGTGTCGCACGAGCGGAAGCACGCGATCGCGGAGCTGCGAACGGTAGCTCTCGCGGTAGAGCGCGAGCTGCTCGTCGCTCATGGGATGCGGTGGCGGCGGGACGGGCGCCTGCGTGATCGCATCGAAGAAGCTGCGGTACATCGAGCCGATGCGATAGCCCGATGCGGCCGCCCAGTGTGCGTTCGTGAGGCGAATCGCGTCGAAGTAGGCACGCTGGGCTTCGAGCAAGAGAGCCGCTCGCCGGTCCAGCACCTCGTGCTGCTCGAGCACCGAGCCGTCGGGAAACACGAGGGCTTCGGACCTGAGCCGAACGGTCTCCGCGAGCACGTAGGACGCCATGGCCGCGAAGTACTCGTCGTGGATCACCTCGTCGCCCGTGCGCGTCCGGTAGTAGCTGACGGCCTCGCGCGCGAGGCGCGCCGCCTCTTCGAGCCGACCGAGGCCGAGCACGATGCGGGCACGACGCGCGAGGGCCTCGAGCCGCTCGGCCGAGCTCAGATCGTCGCGCCGCAGGAGCGCCTCGGCGTTCTCGAGCGCGGGCTCCCAGCGCTCGAGCGTTTCGAAGCCCTCGGCGAGCTGCAGCCGCGCGTGCTTCTCGTCGGAAGAGTCGGGACGCAGCGTGAGCAGCTGCTCGTAGTGCGCGACCGACGCCGGCCAGAGACGCGCCTCCTGAAGGCACAGGCCTGCGTTGTAGAGGGCCGCAGAGACGTAGCGCGAGGACGGGAACTCGCGCACCAACGAGTCGTAGCGCTCGACCGCCTCCTCGCATCGACCGGCACGGAGCAGCCCGTTCCCCTCATCGAAGAGGACGTCCGCGCTGAGGACGTGGACCTCGGTCTCGCCGCCCTCCCCTCGCACCGCGACGACGCGGGTCTCCTCGACGCGCACGGTTCGCGTCGGGGCAGCGCCGCCGCAGCCGACGACGAGAAGGAGCAGGACTGCGAGCGAGGAGTGGATGCGCATGGGAACCACGACAGCCCTTCGATGTCCGAGTTCCGGAGATCGTTGGAAGGAAGGCGCGCGCGGAGGTCCGCGTAGGACAGAGGGTAAGCGCGAGGGGGGTGTCACAGCGTAACCGAGTTACACCCGCCGGCGGTTACACCGCGGGCTGTTGCACCCCCCATCCTGGGGGTCGATCGGTCGAAACGTAGGGATTCGCGTGTGATCCGGCGCTCCGCGTCGCTGGCATGCCTGCTGCTCAAGGGCAGTCCGGCGTCGGCAAACGACGCAGAGGAGCAAGAGGTCATGGACCGCACGCACGGAATCGAGCCCTGGACGGACGAGGAACTTCGTGAGCGCATGCTGCGCCGCGAGGGACGCGCGTGGCGCGAGTTCCACGTTCGCTTCGACCGCCTCGTCTACCGCTGCATCCAGAAGGTCACGACGCGCTTCTCGCGCTCGCTCGGCAGCGATGACGTCCGCGAGATCTACGCGCAGTTCCTCCTGTCGATCACGGCGCGCGACATGCACAAGCTGCGGACCTTCGCGCCCGAGCGCGGCAACAAGCTGTCGTCGTGGATCGGGATGCTCGCGACCAACGCGGCGTGGGATCATCTGCGCACCCTCGCGCGTGCGCCGCAGCCCGCCACGCTGAGCGAGGCCGAGACCATGCCGGCGCCCGCAGCGGACCCCTACGAGCAGCTTCTCGAGCGCGAGCGCTGGTCGAAGGTGAGCGATGCGCTCCAGACCTT
Source organism: Sandaracinaceae bacterium (assembly GCA_044376125.1). GTDB lineage: Bacteria > Myxococcota_A > Polyangia > Polyangiales > Sandaracinaceae > JAFLCL01. The sequence goes on along the minus strand of JBILLJ010000002.1, from coordinate 26,195 downwards.
CTCCGAGAAGGACCAGACGTTCGTCCGCCTCTACTACATGGACGGGCTGAGCCCCGAGGAGGTCGCGGAGGAGATGCAGATCTCCGTCAAGACCGTGTACTCGAAGAAGCACAAGATCCGCTCGCGCCTCGAGCAGGTGCTCTCGCCGCTCGCGAGCGAGGCGGCCTGAGGGGAGCAGCGAGCCGATCGACGGGAGGGTGCGCGGAGCCTACGCTCCGCCCGTGGCAGCCCTCGTCCCGCTGATCGCGCTCGTCGCCGCAGCCTACGCGGTGGGCTCGATCTCGTTCGGCGCGATCGTCGCCGCACGACACGGGATCGACATCCACGCGGTGGGCTCGGGCAACCCCGGCGCGACGAACGTCGGGCGCGCCGTGGGCAAGCGCGAAGGCCGTGTGGTCCTGGTGCTCGACGCGCTCAAGGGGGCGCTGCCCACGCTCGTGGCAGGGAGCTGGTTGGGCTTCGAGAGCCCGTGGACCGCGGCCGCAGCGGTCAGCGCAGTGACCGGTCACTGCTGGCCCGTCTGGCACCGCTTCCGCGGGGGCAAGGGCGCAGCGACTGCGGCGGGTGCGATGCTCGTGCTCGCGTGGCCTGCAGGCATCGCGGCGCTCGTCACCTACGTCGTCGCCAAGCGCCTCTCGCGCAAGGTGAGCGTCGGCTCGCTCGCAGGCGCGACGGTGGGCGCCGTGGTCGCCGCAACGCTCGGCCTCGACCGGCCGGCTGCGTGGGGCGCCGCGCTCATCGCGGTCCTCGTGTGGGGCCGGCACACGGACAACCTCGCGCGCCTCCGGCGAGGCGAGGAGCCCGACGGTTGAGCGTGTCTCGGCGGCTCTTGTCCGCGGCGGTGGCGATCGCGCTCGCCGGGTGCGGTGGCCCACGGGCTGCCCTCGTCTCGGGCACGGGGGCGCGCGAGGTCGCGCCCGAGCGGGTCGGCGAGCGCGCACTCCTCGTCGTGGAGCGGCCGATGGACGGGCACGTCGCCGTCGTCGTCTTCCTCGACGCGGGCTATCTCGATGGTGCGGGCACGGCGCTCGTGGCAGCCGAGATCGTGTCGTCTTCCACGCACGACCTCGACGCGGCAGTCCTGCCCGACGGCATTCGATTTCGTCGCATGTGCCACGCCGAAGCGCTGGACGAGTGCGTGAGGGAGATCGAGGCCGCGCTCGGCTCGCGCTCGTTCTCCGAACAAGCGCTCGGCGCAGCACTGCGAACCGTCGCGGCGAGGCGCGAGCGAGGCTCGGGCTCGAGCCGGCGTGAAGCGGAGACCCTGGCCGCGAGCGCCGCCCTGGGGCTCGAGCTCGCGCCGCTCGGAGACGCGGAAGAGACGGTGACGCGCGAGGACGTCACGAGGTTCCTCGACGAGCACTTCGGCGCGGAGCGCTCGTTGTGGATCGCGGTGGGCGACGTGCGCGCTGAGCGCGTTCAAGCGGCGCTCGCGGGCACGCCCTCGAGGACCGCGCGTGCGTCGCGTCGCGCACGACGTCCGGACGAGGCTGCGTCGCGCGTGCGCAGCGCGGAGCATCCAGAGCCGGGACACTGGGCGATCGCGAGACGCGTCGCGACGCAAGAGGAGGCGATGGCGCTCGCGAACGCGTGGCGTGCCCGGCGCTCGCTCGCCACGGGCGTCGAGGTCTCGGCCTTTCCGACGCGCGCGGGCTGGGTCGCGCTGGTCTCGTTCGCCCGACGGGACGCGCACGAGGTGTCGCGCTGGGTCCACGTCGAGCCCGAGCCTTCGGCTCACGAGATGGCCGACGAGACGGCGTGGGACCTCGCCGACCGACTCGGCGCGCGCTGGATCTCGGGGGAGCTCGCGAGCGTCGATGCGCGCACGAGCCTCGCGCTGGTCGGGCGTGACGCCGAGGCAGACGCGCAGACGATCGACCTGGAGGACGGCCCGAGCCCCTGGGCGAGCACGCTCGTGCCGGTGCAGGACGCGAGCGAGCTCGCGATGGCGTGGGCGCTGCCGGGCGCAGCGGAGGATGGACCGAGCGCGCTGGGGGCCACACGGATCGCCGCCGAGATCCTGGCGCGGCGATGCACGAACGAGGCGAGCATCCGTGTCGACGGCGACGCGGTGGTGGTCGTGACCAGCGATGCTCCTCAGCGCGCGCGCGCAGCGGCGTCGCGCTGGCGCGACTGCGTCGCGCTCTCGGAGCCGAGCCCGGCAGAGATCGAAGCGACCCGCCGCGTGCTGGTCGCGCGCGCGACGCTCGACGACGATCGGCTCGCAGCCGCCGCGCGTGCGCTCACGCCACGCGCGCCGGGGCTCGTCGCCTCGGAGGGCTCTCGGCAATCGCTGTCGGACGTCCCGACCGAAGACGTGCTCGCGCGCTGGCGCTCGTGGCGCGACGCGGGACGCTGGGGCCTCGCGGGCGCCGTCGAGGGGAGCCGATCCGAGCCAGCTCCGGACGCCGTCGCCGACGTGGAAGGCACGGAGGTGCATCTCCGAGTCGCCGTCGATCGGCCGGAGCTGGTGATCATCGAAGCGGTGCCCGGCTGCGGAGACGTGTCGTACGGCGCCGCGCTGGAGCGCGCATGGGCCGGCCTCGCGCGAGGCCGCGGGCTCGAGATCGCCTGGACGCGATCGGGCGCATCGCGGCAGCTCGCCTGGGGAGCGATCTCGGTCCGCGGCGATGCGGCCGCGCTCGAGGCCGTGCGGAGCGAAGAGCTCTCCGACGAGGCGAGGGCCTCGGCGATGCGCGAGGCGGCGCACGGCGCGCGCGAGGCACGGGCGGCGCTCGCCAGCTTGCGCGAGCTCGCGCGACGCGGCGCGATCGGCAGGCGGGGCGCGCGATGCGATGCGCCCACGGTGCGCGGCCGAGCGTGGCTCGAGCCGCTGCCGTCCGGCCCGCGGCGTTGACCCAGGGCGCGGCCGGTGGTAACCGGCGGCCGTGCCCGAAAATGAATCGCCATTCAGTGAGGCGACACGCCCCGAGGCGCCGCGTCCACGACGCGCGCGCAAGCGCGGCGAGGGCGAGGACAAGCGGGCCCGACCGTCTCGGAGCGAGCGCACCGCGGACAAGCGCGAGCGCATCCTCAAGGCGGCGATCAAGGTCTTCGCGCGCAAGGGCTTCTACGCCGCGCGCGTCAGCGAGATCGCGAAGGCGGCAGGCGTCGCGGACGGCACCATCTACCTCTACTTCCGGAACAAGGACGACGTCCTCACGTCGGTGTTCGAGAGCCGCATCACGCGCCTGGTCGAAGTGCTCCGCGAGATCGTCGGCGCGGGCGGGAGCTTCGAGGAGCGGTTCACGCGCATCGTGGAGCTGCAGCTCGGCGTGCTCGAGGGTCGGCGCGATCTCGCGGAGGTCGTGACCGTCAATCTCCGGCAGAGCTCGAAGCTGCTCAAGCAGTTCGCGGCCCCGTTCTTCGTGCAGTACCTCGAAGTGATGGCCGGGCTCATCGCCGAGGCCCAGCGCGATGGCGCCGTGCGCTCGGATCTCAGCCCTCGCCTCGTGGCGCGCTCGCTGTGGGGCGCGCTCGACGGAATCGCCCTCACGTGGGCCATCGGCGGAGGCGAGCCCGGACAGCTCGCGCGCGCCGCGCCACAGGTCGCCAGCCTCTTTCTCGAGGGGATGCGCGCTCGGCGCGAGCTGCGTGCGATCCCTCGCGCAGCTGCAGGTCACGGAGGGCCCGACGATGCTTGACACGCTGCGTCGGCCCCCCAAGATCGCGCCCGCCGCGAAGGCCTCGGCCGGGCCGGCGGCCACGACGCGCATCGCGCGCCAACCTCGTCCCGCTCACCTCGGGGAGCGGTCCCATCTCGAACGTTCTTGGCCGACATCCTGAAGACGGAGGACACGTGAAGATCCTTGTCCCGGTGAAGCGGGTCGCTGACCCCAACAATGCGAACAAGATGAAGGTCTCGGCCGACGGCAAGCAGGTCGTCTCCGGCGACCTGCCGTGGGCGATCAACCCGTTCGACGAGTACGCGCTCGAGGCAGCGCTCCGGTTGCTCGAGAACGGCGCGACGGGCGAGCGCACGGGTGAGCTCGTGATCGTGAGCCTCGGCGTGGACGACGTGCAGACCACCATGCGTCAGGCCCTGGCGATGGGCGCCGACCGCGGCATCCACCTCAAGGCGGACGAGGGCGCGCTCGACTCGCTCGTCGTCGCCAAGGCGCTCAAGGCCGTGGTCGACGCAGAGAAGCCCGACCTCGTGCTCATGGGCAAGCAGGCGGTCGACGGCGACTCGAACACGGCGGGTCAGATGCTGGCCGAGCTGCTCGGATGGCCCATGGCCACGTTCGCGATGTCCATCGCGCGCGAGGGCAACACGCTCACGGTCGGCCGCGAGGTCGACACGGGCGTGCTCACCCTCAAGGTCACGCTGCCGGCCGTGGTGACGGTCGACCTCCGCATCGTGCAGTCCAAGGCAGTCGCGAACGGCGTGACGCCGGCGTCCCACGCGTATCCGGACGACATCCGCCACATCTCCGTGAAGGGGATCATGGCCGCAAAGAAGAAGCCGCTCGACTCGAAGTCGCTCGGCGACATCGGCGTCACGCAGACCACGACGGTGAGCTACAGCAAGTTCGAGCTCCCGCCCGCGCGCTCTGGCAACACGCGCTACGTCGAGTCGGTGGGAGAGCTCGTGAAGCTCCTCCAGACCGAAGCGAAGGTCATCTGAGCCGAAGCTCTGCTGAACACGACACTTGGAGGATGAGATGACGGATGTCCTGGTGGTGGCGGAGCTCCTCGAGGGTCAGCTCCGGAAGAACACGCTCAGCGCGGTGGCGTTCGCGAAGAAGGTCGCGGAAGGCACCGGCGGGAGCTTCGACGTGCTCGCGATCGGCGAGGGCACCGAGGCTGCGGCCTCGAGCCTCGCGCCGTTCGGTGCGCGTGCAGTGCTCACGGCCGAGATCGAGGGTGGCTACCTCGCCGAGAAGTACGCGCCGACCGTCGCGGAGCTCGCGAAGTCGCGCGGCTACGGCGTCGTGGCGGCGACGGCGAGCACGTACGGCAAGGACCTCTTGCCGCGGGTCGCGGCGCGACTGGACGCCGGCGTGGCGAGCGACATCGCAGGTGTGAGCGTGGACGGCGGCACGATCGTGTATCGCCGCCCCATGTACGCCGGCAACGTCTACGGCTACTGCACGATCTCGACGGACGTCCACGTCGTGACCGTGCGCCAGAGCGAGTTCGAGGCGGCCGAGGAGAGCGGCGGCTACACGGGCAGCGAGGCCGTCGACGTGGCAACGGACGGTGCGACCGATCGCATCGAGTTCGTCTCGCTCGTCGCGCAGAAGAGCGAGCGTCCGGAGCTGACGGACGCGTCGATCGTCGTCTCCGGCGGTCGCGCGCTCAAGAGCGCGGAGAACTTCAAGACGGTCCTCGAGCCGCTCGTCGACGCGTTCGGGGCGGCGATGGGCGCCTCGCGCGCCGCGTGCGACGCCGGCTACGTGCCCAACGATCTGCAGGTCGGTCAGACCGGCAAGGTCGTGGCACCGAAGCTCTACGTCGCCGTCGGCATCAGCGGCGCGATCCAGCACCTCGCGGGCATGAAGGGCTCGAAGGTGATCGTGGCGATCAACAACAACAAGGAAGCGCCCATCGCGGGTGTGGCCGACTACTTCCTCGTGGCCGATCTCTTCAAGGCGGTCCCCGAGCTGACGGCCGAAGTGAACAAGGCGCGCGCGGCCGGCTGATTCGTCGCGGGTCGGTGAGGAGGCGCGGAGCGATCCGCGCCTCTTCGCGTTCCGTCCCCACGCGCTCTTTGCGGAACGCGGATCCGTTGTGGGATGCTGCGGCGCGATGATCGCCCGCGCGCTGCTCGCAAGCGTGATCGCCCTCGCGGCTTCGATGCCTTGGACGTCGGCCCGCGCCGACGGACCGTTCGAAGGCGACTGGCGCCAGGGACCGATGTCCATCGACGTGCGCGTCGAGACGTGGGGCCCCGACTGCGGGCCGCGACCGCAATCGAGCACGGTGCCGGGGCGCGGCACGGTCCACGTCACGCAAGAGGGCGATCACCTCTCGTTCGGGGGTCGGCGGTCGACACGAGGCTGCTGGAGCGACAACCGCGCCGTGCGTGTGGTGTCCTCGCGTGTGCAGTCTGGCTCGTGGCAGATCCTCTGCCGCACACCACCGGACGATCCGCGGCGCGAGACGGGCACGTACACGCTGCGGGCGAGCGGCAACGAGCGCATCGAGCTGACGGACGAGACCGACTACGACTGGGCGTTGAACGAGTCGCACTGCACGGCGCACGTGACGACGCGACAGAGCTTCGAGCGCACGGGGGGCGCTTCGCCTCCGACGACGACCACGACCACCACGACGCCCCCGCCCACGACGACGCCTGAGCCACCAGAGCCCGCGTGCACGCCGGGAGCGCCGGCGCGCGTGACGCTGCGGCCTGCGAGCGCCGAGGTCGCCGTGGGAGAGCGAGTCTGCTTCAACGCCCGCGTCGTCGATGCACAGGGATGCACCGTGCGATCGAGCGGCGCGGAGCTGAGCGTCGCCTCGGGCACGCTCGGCACGCTCCGCGGCAACTGCCTCGAGGTCTCGAGCGTCGGCGAGGCCGTGCTGGTCGCGCGCAGCGGCACGTTCGAGGCGCGCGCGACGGTGCGCGCGAGCAGCCAGGACCTCTCCGGTCTCATCGCGCGACGCGGCGAAGGTGTGCTCGGCTCGGGCGAGGCGACCGCGGGTCAGGATGCAGGCGTCGCTGCGCGTGCCGCCAGCTCCGGAGGAGGCGTCTCACCCTGGCTGCTCGTGGTCGCGGGGCTCGCCATCGCGCTCGCGAGCATCGCCGCCGTGGCGCTCACGGTGCGGGGCCGACGGCGTCGTGCCGAGCTCGCGGCGCGGGAGGCGCAGCGCGCGTCGATCGCGTCGTCGCTGCCCGTGGCTGCGGCGGTCCCTGCGGCGGCGGCGCCCACGGGCGCCGTCGAAGCGATGATCTGCCCGATCTGTCGTCGCGGCTACCCCGCGGGCACGAACACGTGCGCGAAGGATCACGAGCGCCTCGTGCCGTACGCGGAGTTCGTCGCGCGCCGCGAGCAGAGCGTCCCGGAGCGGGTGTGCCCGACCTGCGGGACCCGCTACCCGGGCACGACGAAGTTCTGTGGCAAGGACGGGACGACGCTCGGATGAGCATCTCGCGAGCCACCCGACCCAGACGCCCGATCCGTCCACCCAAGGGTGGTTGGGGTGGTGGGTCTACCAGCCCGAGACCACGACGACCGTGCTTGATCGGCGGAACGCGAGATCGGTATCCTCGCGTCCGCGTCGAGGTCTCGCCCTCCTACGAGGGCTCGACGCGACGACCGCGTGACATGCGGTCGTGCTCTCGGATGAGAGGACGTCGAAGTTGGTTCGTGCTTCCGCCCGGAACGCGAACGGTCCAGTGATACCAGGGGAATGCATCGATGAAGATCGTCTGCGACAGCTGTAGCGCCAAGTACTCGATTGCCGACGAGAAGGTCCAAGGGCGCGTTTTCAAGATCCGCTGCAAGAAGTGCGGAGCTGCGATCGTCGTCCGTGGTGACCAGCAGGGCGCAGCCGAGGCGGCGCCGGCAGCGGGCGCGGGCGGCTACGACTACGGCGGCGAGGCCGTGTGGCACGCGGTCGTCGATGGCGACCAGCAGGGTCCGTTCACGCCGGCCCAGCTGGGCGGCATGATCTCCGAGGGCAAGATCGGCTGGGACGCCTACGTCTGGCGCGAGGGCTTCGACGACTGGAAGCCGGCGCAGGACATCGAGGAGCTCGTCCAGGCGATCATGAACCCGGGCGCGGGTGCCGCAGCAGGCGGTGGTGAGGCCGATCCGTTCGCGGACGGCGGGGCCGCCGAGCCGGCGCCGCAGTCGCAGCGACCGCCCGCCGCGGCGAAGGCCTCGCGGGATGCGGGAGCGGATCTCTTCGCCCCGAGCGCCGCGAGCCCGTTCGGCGGTGGCGACGACGACGACGTCGTGTCCTCGGCGCCCGCGAGCGCGGGTCCTCGCGTGAGCGCGCAGCAGGCCATGACCGGCCAGCGGAACGAGAACTCGGTTCTGTTCTCGCTCTCGAACCTCCAGGCCCTCGCGACGGGCGCGCCGGCACCTGCGCCGAGCGCGAAGAGCAATGCTGCCAAGCCCGGCATGGCGACGGGTGAGGGCTCGGGCCTCATCGACATCCGCGCCCTGGCCTCTGCGACTGGCATGGGCGGCCCCTCGCCGACCGCAAGCGCGGCCGCCGCGCCTCCGAAGGTCGACGACCTCCTCAGCATCGGTGCACCGTCGGTCGGTCTGGGCTCGGCGCTCGCCGCGCCAGTGATCATTGCGGACAAGACGCCCGAGAAGTCCGGCAACGGAATGCTCATCGGTGGCATCGTCCTCGGCGTGTCGGTGATCGCGGCGGCCGCGATCATCGCGGTCGTGATGCTCAACAACACGCCCGACCCCGCGGCGGCCCCCGCGACGACGGCGCTTGCCCCGGGCGCCACGCCGCCCGCAGCGCCCACGGCTGGAGCGGTCGGCGCGGTCGCCCCCGCGACGCCCACGCCGCCCGCCACGACGGCGACGCCGGCCACGCCTGCGACGCCGGCCACGCCCGCGACCCCCGCCACTCCCGCAGCCGCTGGTGGTGGCACGCAAGAGCCCGGCGCCGCCGCAGGCGGTGGCGGCGGCGGACGTCGCCCGCGTGGTGGTGGCGGTGGCGGCGGCTCGACTGCGGCTGCGGAGCCCGCGACGCCCGCGACGCCTGCCACGCCCCCGCCGGCTGGTGGTGGCGGCGGCGGTGGGGCTCGTCGCGGTGGCGGTGAGGCCAGCATCGACGATCTCCTCGAAGGCGCGCTCGCAGGCGGTGCCCGTCGGCCGGCGGCAGGCGGAGGTGGCGGTGGCGGCGGTGGTGGTGGTGGTGGCGGAGGCGGTGGTGGTGGAGCCGCCAGCGGCCCCGAGACCCCGAGCCGCAGCGACGTCATGAGCGCCATGTCCGGCGTGTCGGGCGCAGTCTCTGCGTGTGGCAACGGCGAGCACGGAACCGCGACGGTCGCGATCACCGTCTCCGGGTCCACGGGCCGAGTCACGGGGGCCAACGTGACCGGGCAGTTCGCCGGCACCCCGGTCGGCTCCTGCATCGCACGTGCGGTTCGTGGTGCGACCTTCCCGCACTTCACGCGCCCCACGTTCAACGTGACCTACCCCTTCCGCATCTGACGCGTCCGCGTCCGAACGGCGACCACGAGGCGAGCTTCGGCTCGCCTCGTTTCGTTCCGTCGCTCGCAGCCGCCCGCTGAGGGCCCGTGCACGAACCACCTATCCGCTTCGCCGTCGCATCCCCTCCAGCACCGCCCGTTCTCCTCGAAACACTGGGGCGCCGCGACGCCGATCCGATCAGGTTGTTACTGCGCGGGCCCTAACGACGCCGTGCCCGCAGGACACCGAGCGACGCCAACGCGGCCGCCAGCACGCTGGCTGCCACGTACATCCAAGGCGAGGTCGGCTCGGGGCGCTCCGGATAGACGACGTCCATGGTCAGGACCTCGGGCATCGGCACGCCCGTCGTGCGTCCACACGCGAGGTCGAGCTCACGCGCAGTGGGCTCCGCGACTCCTCCGGCGTGCACGACCTCTGCGCCGTCGTGCCCGCGGAACGCGATCTCGGTGCGGTCGTAGGTCTCGCGACGAACCATCTGGTCGCGCACCACGATGCGCGCGTGGCGCGTCGTCACCGGGATGTGCGCCACCATCTCGACGGTCACGGGCACCGCGGCCACGCGACCGACCGGATCGAGGAACGGCTCGGTGAACGGGACGTCGATCGGCTCGCCGTCGACCTCGATCGGGAGCTCGTCTTGCAGCCCGCGGCCCCACTCCGCGAGGTACGCGTCGGCCTCCACTTGCGAGACGTCGCCATCGTGATCCGCATCCGCCGCCTCGAGCACCCGCCGGCCCTCGGTGGCGCCGAGCGTCAGAGACACGACGAGGCGTGTGTCGGCCTCCGTCGCGTCGAGCTTCAAGTAGCGCTCGGCGTTGAGGACGATGTGACCCAGGTGAGCCGCGGCCTGCCCGGCAGGCGCGAGCACGACGGCGAAGAGCAGCACTCCTCGCCAGCGTTCTCGCGCTCGGCGGCGCGCCGTCACGTCAGCTCGTCGCGAGGCGCTCGAGGAAGCGCACCGCGGTCGCGATGCCGAAGCCCGTGCCGCCCTTGGGCGAGGTGCCGTGCGGACGCTCGAGGAACGCGGGCCCTGCGATGTCGAGGTGCATCCACTTCGACTTGCCCACGAACTCGCGGAGGAAGAGCGCCGCTGTGATCGAGCCACCGTGCTTGTCGCCCGTGTGCTTGAGATCGGCGATGTCGCTGCGGAGCGACTCGCGCAGCTCGTCGTTGAGCGGCATGCGCCAGTAGGACTCGCCCTCGTGATCCGCTGCATCGAGGTAGCGGCGCGCGAGCTCGTCGTCGTTCGCGAAGAGACCTGCGGTCCACGGACCGAGCGCCACCATGCACGCGCCCGTGAGCGTCGCGTGATCGATGAGGTAGTGGGGCTCGAGCTTCGTCGCGTGCCACAGCACGTCCGCCAGGACGAGACGTCCCTCCGCGTCGGTGTTGATGATCTCGACGGTCTTGCCTTCGTAGCTCTTGAAGACGTCGCCGGGGCGGTACGCCGAGTCACCGGTCATGTTCTCGGTGGCGCCCAAGAGCCCGTGCACCTCGATGGGGAGGTTGAGACGCGCCGCCGCGAGCACGATGCCGACGGTCACCGCCGCGCCGGCCATGTCGCACTTCATGTCGACCATCGACGCCGCGGGCTTGATGCAGAGGCCACCCGAGTCGAAGGTGAGGCCCTTGCCGACGAACACCACGCGCTTGGTGTCCTTGTTGGCGCCCGCGGGCTTGTAGCCGAGGTGGACCATGCGCGGCTCTTCGGCCGAGCCCCGGTTCACCGCGAGGAAGAGGTTCATCCCGAGCTTCTCGAGCCCCTTCTTGTCCCAGTGCTTGTAGTCGAGGCCGTACTTCTCCGCGGCATGCTTGGCGGCCTCGGCGAGCGCGACCGGCGTGAGGTCGTTCGGCGGGGCGTTGACCAGGTCGCGTGCGAGGAAGATCGCGTCCGCGAGAATCTCGCCGGCCTCGAGCGCCGCCTTGGCGCGCGGGTCCTTGCGCTGCACGACGAGGGTCGCGGACTCGAGGCGACGCTTGGGAAGACGGTCCCCGGTGAGGTAGGTGAGGTAGCGGTACGCGCCGCCTCGGAGACCTTCGGCCGCCGCGCGGATCGAGTCATCGTCGTCGCTCGTGAGCGCGACCGCGACCGAGCCGAGCTTGCCGGCTGCCTGCGCCGCGCGGTACGCGAGCGCACGCGCGTCGCGCGGCTTCTGGCCACCCTCGCCGATGCCCACCAAGAGGACCTGCTTCGCAGCGAGCCCAGAGACGTTGACGCGCAGGGACTCTCCGGCCTTGCCCGTGAAGTCGTCGAGCTTGGCGGCCGCACGCAGCGCGCCCTTCGCCGCGCGATCGAGCGCCTTCAGATCCCCCGACTTGTCGAGGCCTTGCGTCGGCACGGCCACCGCGAGCAGGTCGGCACGCACGCGCGCCAGCGCACTGGTGGAGAGGGAGAGCTTCATGATCCTCCGGACGAGACAGACGAGGCGACCGGCGTGGTGCCGGCAAGGACGCGCGACGACGACCTTGCGGCGCTGAGCGCTCATGGGGCCGCGTCGAGCGGCGCGCATCCTACGCCGCTGCTCCGTGGGCAACAAGGCTCGCCTCGCCGCGCGGAGGGGGTGGCGTCCGCCAGGGGGGGTGGCGGCGGACACGCCAGATCGAGGTCGAATTCCCTTCGTTTCGTGAGCTCGAGGGCCGGCGCGAAGCCTGCAGAAGGGTCTCGCACGACGCGGGGCGCAGGTCGCGCCGCCGCCCGCAGGGAGACGAAACCATGGAGAACAGCACCCACCAGCCGCTCGTCGTCTACACGATCGTCGAGCGCGAGAAGGACAAGAAGAAGCTCTGGATCCGGATCGGCACCGCGTTCCGCAACCGCGACGGAAGCCTGAACGCGATGCTCGACGCGGTGCCGACCAACGGCTCGCTGCACATCCGTGAGCTGCGCCCGATGCCGTCGCGCGAGTCGCTCGAGCGCGCCGACTCCGCGGCCTGACCCGACTCCGCGCTCGGGCAGTTCCGAGCGCGTCTTCCGGCGTTCGACGGGCCGGCATCCCTCCGTCGATCAGAAAGGACAAGAGAGACCATGACCCAGCACACGATCACGTTCCGTTCGCTCGCCCTCCTGACCACCCTCGCTCTCGGCGCGCTCGGCGCCGTCGGGCTCGCACCGAGCGCTGCGCACGCGCAGCGACGCAGCGCTCCCACCACCGCGATCGAGACACCGGCCGCGGCGGAGGGGGTCGTCAACATCCAGACCGCGACGGCCGAGGAGCTGCAGCGCCTGCCCGGCATCGGCCCCTCCAAGGCGGAGGCGATCATCGCGTTCCGCCAGCGCACCCAGTTCCGCCGCGTGGAGGACATCCTCCGCGTGCGCGGGATCGGTCGCGCGACGTTCCGGCGTCTGCGCCCCTACCTCACGGTGAGCGGCGCGACGACGCTGACGGCGGACGTCACGGCGCGCCGGACGCCACGCGCGGCCGAAGGCGCGGCGGGCGAGGACGAGGCGCCCGAAGATCCGACGTCGCAGGAGTGATCCTCCGCGCTCGGTGCGGCTGCGGCCGGCGTCCTCGTGGCGTCGGTCGCGGCCGTGTCAGCGTGCGCTCGCGAGGGTCGCCAGCGCGGAGAGCAACGCGCGCACGGGTCGCTCGTGCAGCTTGAACGCGAGGCGATTGACGACCACGAGCGACGAGACCTCGACGATGGTCTCGAGCTCGGCGAGACCGTTCTGTCGCAGCGTCTCGCCGGACTCCACGAGGTCGACGATCACGTCCGCGAGACCGACGAGCGGTGCGATCTCGACCGAGCCCTGGACGAAGATGACCTCGACCGCGATCCCGGCGCGCGCGAAGTGGCGGCGCGCGATGCTGGGGAACTTCGTCGCGACGCGCACCGGACGATCACGCGGCAGCGGCTTGCCCGCGAAGCCCGCGACCGCCATGCGACAGCGGCCGATGCCGAGATCGAGCGGCTCGTAGAGGTCGTACTCGCGCTCGAGGAGGACGTCCCGTCCCACGACGCCGACGTCTGCGGCGCCGTACTCGACGTACGTCGGCACGTCGTCGGGCTTGAGGAGCAGGAACGCGAGGCCGGTCTTGTCGTCGCGACGCACCAGGCGTCGATCGTCGGCCAGCACGTCGGCGGTATCGACGCCGTGCGCCGCGAGCACCGGCGCCAGCTGCGCGAGCACGCGCCCCTTGGGCACGGCGAGCACGAGGGGGCGAGCGGCCTCTTCAGCCACGGTGCGCCACGCGCTCGATGTCCGCGCCGAGCGCCGCGAGCTTGGCCTCGATGCGCTCGTAGCCGCGGTCGATGTGGTAGACGCGCAGGACCTCGGTCTCGCCCTGGGCCACGAGGCCGGCGAGCACGAGCGACGCGCTCGCGCGAAGATCGGTGGCCATCACTCGCGCGCCGCTCAGCTTCGCCGGGCCGTGTACGAACGCGGAGCGCCCGCGGATGTCGATGCGCGCGCCCATGCGCACCAGCTCGGGCACGTGCATGAAGCGGTTCTCGAAGATCGTCTCGGTGAGCACGCTCGATCCCTGCGCGAGGCAGCAGAGCAACATGAACTGAGCCTGCATGTCGGTGGGGAAGCCAGGGTGCGGCTCGGTCGTGACGTCGACGGGGCGGAACGGCGGCTTGCCGACGACGCGCACGCCCTTGGCCTCACGCTCGACGATGACGCGTGCGGCACGCAGCTTCGCGCAGAGCGCCTCGATGTGATCGAACGTGATCCCTTCGAGCAGTACGTCGCCACCGGTGACCGCCGCCGCGACCATGTAGGTGCCCGCCTCGATCCGGTCCGCGATGATCGCGTGATCGACGGGCTGCAGCGTGTCGACGCCATCGATGATGATGACGTCTGTGCCGGCGCCCTCGATCGATGCCCCCATCTTGTTGAGCACCGTGCCCAGCTCTTCGACCTCGGGCTCGCGCGCGGCGTTCGTGATTCGCGTGCGACCGCGCGCGAGGGCGGCCGCGCACATGAGGTTCTCGGTGCCCGTGACCGTCGGGATGTCGAGGTGGATGTCGCCACCGCGGAGGCGTCCGCCTGGGACGTTCACGTTCACGTAGCCGTGATCGAGGTTGATCTCCGCGCCCATCACCTCGAGCCCCTTGAGGTGCTGATCGATCGGGCGCGCGCCGATCGCGCAGCCGCCCGGGAGCGAGACGCGCGCGCGGCCGTAACGCGCGACGAGGGGTCCGAGCACGAGCACGGACGCACGCATCTGCTTCACGAGCTCGTAGGGAGCGTCGGGCTCCACCACGGGCTTTCCGCGCACCGTGACGACGGGAGGCGCGACGTCGACCTCGAGCCCCATGTGTCGGAGCAGCTGCGCCGTCGTCTGGATGTCGCGCAGATCGGGGACGTTGCGGAACGTGTGCTCGCCGTCGGCGAGGAGGGACGAGCACAGGATCGGCAGCGCGGCGTTCTTCGCCCCGCTGACCTTGAGCGTGCCTCGGAGCGGATTGCCACCACGAACGATGATGCTGTCCACGCTCCGCGTGTACGCCGAGCGCATCCACGAGACAAGATCCGAGCACGGCCCTTCGGGCTGGGGACGTCGGCTCACCCGTCCGAGAGATCGACCTCGAGCTCCTCTCGACGGCCCGGTGCGATGCGGACCTCTCGCACGACGGAGCCGGACTCGGACTCGATCTGCACGCGGTGCGCGCCGGGCGCGAGCGGCACGGTGACGGGGCTGCGTCCGACGCTCTGGCCATCGACACGCACATCGCCCCACGGGATCACGGTCACGTGGAGACTGCCGCGCTCCACCGGCGCCTCCGCGACCCGAGGCGGCGACTCGCGCGACGGAGCCTTCGTCGGTGCCCGCCCACTCGAGGCGACGGGCTCCGGAACGGGCGGCAGCTCCGCGAGGTCGGGCACGAGCACACCGCGCGGCGGCTCCGGCGTCGGGCGCGTCGTGGTCGTCACGGGTGGTGGCGAGGTGATCGTCGTCGGCGTCGTCACGGCGAGCGTCGGCCGCGCGCTTTCGCCCCGGGCCGGACCGAGCACGCCGCTCCAGACGATCGCGAACGCGGTCACCGCACCCGCGACGAGCGCGAGGGCGAGCAGCGGGGCCGCGCGCGCCACGAAGCCGCGCGTGGGGACCGCCGACGACGCAGTGAGCGGCAGCGGTGCGACGGGCTCGGCACGCGACCCATTCGAGCCCTCGAGACCTGGTGCGGGCTCCGGTCGGCCCGCCTCGGACGCGCTCACCTCCGCGGGGCTCACACGCGTCGGTGGCGCTTCGTCTCGATCCGTCGTCGTGCGCGGACCGGGCGGTACGCTCGCGCTTCCCGCGCCGACGGCCTGGAGCATCGCGGCGATCCGCCGCCTGCCCTGCACCGGTGCAGGCCGGTTGACGAGCGCCTCGAGCACGTCGCCCGCGCTCTGGAAGCGGACGTCACGGTTGGGCTCGAGCAGCTTCTCGATCACGGCACAGACGTCGGGTGGCACGTGTGGCGCTGCGTCGTGCAGACGCGCCCGGCGGCCCTGGCTCGCGGCCATCATGATCGCGAGATCGGTGGGTCCCTCGAAGGGCTTGGCGCTCGCGAACGCTTCGAACATCACGACGCCGAAGGACCACAGATCCGCGCGCCCATCGACCTCGTGACCGAGCGCCTGCTCGGGCGCCATGTACGCGGCCTTCCCCTTGATGGTCCCGGTCGTGGTCGAGTACGCGGTCGTGCCGTCCCGATCGACGTGCTTGACCTTCGCGATGCCGAAGTCCGCGAGCTTGAAGTTGCCCTGGAGGTCCACGAGGATGTTCGAGGGGCTGACGTCGCGGTGGACGATGCCGAGATCGTGCGCGTAGGCGAGCGCCTCGAGCATGTCGACCATCAGCACGAGCCCGAGATCGAGCGGCATCGGCTGCCCGAGCGCCTTGAGCAGCGCGCGCAGATCGCCGCCCGGCACGTGCTCGAGCGCCATCCACCAGGTCTCGCCCTCGCATCCGAAGTCGTAGACCTGCGCGACGTGCGGATGCACCAGGCGGGCGGCGAGCTTGGCCTCGCGCTGGAATCCCTTCACGAAGTCGGGCTCTGCGGCGCGCTCTGCGAGCACTCGCTTGAGGCAGATCTCGCGCGTGAACCCTTCGTGCCCCGGCCAGAGGGCGAGAAACGTCTCTGCCATCCCGCCGCGACCGAGAGGCCGCACGATCTCGAACGGCCCGAACCGCATGGAGGAGGCGAGCCTACCATGCGGCCCGGTGTGGCCAGACGGGCAAGGACCCGTTGAACGATCCCCGCCCGCTCCGGTAGCGTCCCGTCGATGTCATCGCCCACTGCCTCAGCCGAGGCGGCACTCACACCCGGACGGGTGATCGGCGCCAGGTTCGCGGTCGAGCGCGTCGCGGGGTCCGATTCCATCGGCACGCTGGTCGCGGCCCGCGATCAGAAGACCAAGAAGGCCGTCCTGCTCCGGATCCCGGCCCCCACCCTGTTCGCGACCCCTCAGGCCGCCGAGATCCTGCGCAACGAGATCCGCGTCGCGACGACGACGACGCACAAGCACCTCGCGTCGGTGTTCGGCACGGGCGCCGACGCCGGCTCGCGGTTCGTCGCGAGCGAGTGGCTGACCGGCGAGACGCTCGCCGCGCTGGTGAAGTCCAAGCGAGAGGCCGGCGATCCGTTCGTCCTTCGCGAGGCCTGCGCGATGGTGGCGCAGATCTGCGATGCGCTCGCGCCCCTTCACGCGCGCAACGGCGCCCACGGCGCGCTGCGCCCCGATGTCATCCACGTCACCGACGCGGGCATCAAGATCGACGAGGTCGGGCTGGCCCGCGCCGTGATGCGCACCTCGGGCCCCGCGGTGCTCGGAGAAGAGTCACTGCAGTACATCGCGCCGGAGCTCCGTGGCGGTCCGGGCGAGCCGAGCGTCGCGTCCGACGTCTTCGGCCTCGGTGGCGCGCTCTACGCCGTGCTCTGTCTCCGCTCGCCCTCGGAGCACTTCGTCCCGCCGTCGCAGGCCCACCCGGAAGGCACGCCCGAGCTCGACGCGATCCTCATGAAGTGTCTCGCGCCGAACCCGGCGGAGCGCTACGCGAGCGCCCACGATCTCCGCGTCGCCCTCGGGCCGTTCGTGAGCGCGTCCGGGGCGTCGTCGGAGGTGCCCGTCGACGTCGACGTGGACGTCGACATCCCACTCAGCGTCGCGCTCGCCACCGCGCCCCGCCCTGCGATCCCCAAGGCCCCGCCGACGCCGCGCATCGACATGGGCGCGCCACCGGTGGTCGGCCAGCGCATCTCGATCCACGAGGACTTCCGGCCGTCCGCGATCAGCCTGGTGCCCGACGGTCCCGCGCCCACACCGAGCGCACAGGTCGACCTCGGCGCCGTGCTCAAGAAGATCACCGAGAACGACGCGCCGCGCTGGATGGCACAGAAAGACGGCCTCGATCACGGTCCGTTCTCCGGGCGTGAGCTCGTCGAGCTCATCGCGAAGGGCGACGTGCTCGGCGAGCACGGCCTGCTCAACATGGACACGGGCGAGCGCCGCAAGGTCGAGGAGTGGCCGGACTTCACGGAGTTCGTCGAGCAGCACCGACTCAAGCGCGCGCAGCAGGCCGAGACGCATGCGATCGCACAGTCGGCCAAGGTCGAGTCGCGCGGCAACGTGGCGAAGTTCCTCGTCGCCGGCGCCGTCATCGCCGGCATCCTGCTGATCCTGGGCGTCTTCCTCTACACGCGCGGCGCCGAGCAGGATCAGCAGGTCGCGATGAACGATCTCGCCGACCTCTACGCGCGCGGAGATGTCCAGATCGAAGGCGCAGCCGGCATCCTGCCGGACCCGCCCCCGCAGCGTCGTGGCTCCGGCGGGGGCCGGCGCAGCGGCGGTGGTGGCGGCGGCGGTCGCTCCTACGAGGACGCGATGAGCGAGGCGATGGACATCGGCGACGCGACGCGCAGCGGCGGTGAGGGTCGCCTCTCTCCTGCGCAGGTCGCGGGCGTGATGAACGGGCAGATCAATTCGATGTTCGGGTGCGTCTCGAACGAGCTGCGCGGTGGCCGGAGCCTCGGACGCGTCCGCATCGACATCGCAATCGCAGGCTCGGGGCAGGTGATGGGCTCGTCGGTGCGGGCCGGCAGCCCCGAGTTCCAGCGCTGCATCCAGGGCCGCGTCGGTGGGATCCGCTTCCCCTCGTTCGGCGCGCCCCGCATGGGCGCGAGCTACTCGTTCGACGCGTCGCAGTGAGCGAGGCAGGGGGTCACGTGAGGAGCACGCATCGGTACGCGCACCTCGGCGCGCTCGCGCTCGCGCTCGGAGCGAGCGGCTGCCAGACGGAGCTCGAGCGAGGGCTCGACGAGTCACAGGCGAACGCGATCGTCGTCGCGCTCGACGAGCACGGGATCGGCGCCTCGAAGTCGGCGGAGGTGGGCGGCGGCGAGGAGCCGACGTTCACGATCACCGTCGCGCCCGACGACGTCGCACCGGCGCTCTCGGTGCTCCGCGCAGAAGGGCTTCCCCGCGAGGACGACCCCGGCCTGGGCGAGATGTTCGGCGAGGGCAGCCTGGTGCCGACCGCGACGGAGGAGCGCGCGCGCATGACGGCGGCGCTCTCGGGAGAGCTCGCGCGCTCGATCGAGTCCATCGACGGCGTGCTCGACGCGCGAGTACACGTCGCGCTCCCGCAGCAGCAGGTCATCGGCCTCGACGCGCCGCGACCGCGCGCACGCGCGTCGGTGCTGGTGCGCTACCGCGGTCAGACCGCGCCCTACGACGAGACCGCGATCCAGCGGCTCGTCGCGGGCGCGATCGAAGACATGGCGATCGAGGACGTGGCCGTCGTCGGCGTGCCCGTCGCTGCGGCCCCGGAAGGCGAGCGACAGCTCGCGCAGCTCGGTCCGTTCTCCGTGAGCCGAGGCTCGGCCACGGGCCTCAAGGCCACGCTCGCCGCGCTCCTGGCCACGAACCTCGTGCTCGCGCTGGGCCTCGTGCTCGCGTTCCTCCGCGGCAGCCGGATCCGCCGCGAGGCGGAGGAAGCCGCCGCCAGGGACGCGAAGAAGTGAGCGTGCGTTCGTGCGTGAGCCCTTCGACCTCGACGCGCCTCACGGTCACCTCCTGCGTCTCGGCGCGAAGGGGCCGTACGTGCTCGCGCGCCGCTTCGGCGTGCCGAGCTACGACTTCGACTTCGAAGCACGTCTGACGTGCAGCCATCCGGTCTACCTCCCCGACGAGGTCACGTGTCTCGCCCGGCTCGGCCTCATCGCGGACTACGAGCACGTGTTCCGGCGCTTGCGTGAGCAGGGCCTGCGGCTCGTGAACGATCCCGCGCAGTCACGCCGCGCCAACGATCTGTCGGTCTGGGCACCGGAGCTCGGCGCGCTCACGCCTCGCTCGCTGGTCTTCGAGGAGGAGGTCGACGCCGAGAGGGTCGAGCGCGAGCTCGGCTATCCGCTCTTCGTGAAGACGGTCCAGCAGACCCACGGTCACCTCCGCGAGCTCGCGTTCGTGGACGACCGCGCAGGGCTCGAGCGATCGGTCGCGCGCTACCGCGAGCTCGCGCACCTCGCGGGACAAGCGATCGCCGTGCGCGAGCGTGTCTCGCTGCGGCTCGCGGAGCGCGCCGGGCCGAGCGAGCGCGTACCGACCGCATGGGAGCATCGTGTGTTCGTGCTCGATGGCCACGTCGTGGGCCTCGGTGCGTACTGGCGGGACGCGGGCATCGAGCGAACGCCGGAAGAAGATCGGGCGATTCGCGCGATCGCGCTCGAGGTCCAGCGGAGGCTCGGCGTGCCGTTCCTCGCGGTGGACGTCGCGCAGCGGATCGACGGACGGCTCGTCGTGATCGAGACGAACGACGCGCAGGAGAGCGGCTACACGACGATCGATCCCGAGGCCCTCTGGCGCGAGGTGATCGCGCTCCACGACCGCTGAGCGTGCTCAACCGAGCGCGCTCACGAGACCGCTCGCGAGCTCGTGGGCGCGGCGCTCGTCACCACCGAAGTCGAGCTCCGCGTACATGCGCGTGAGGCGCGCGACCTTCGAGAGGCCGAGCTCGGGGCCGCGCACGATGGCGCGGTGTGCGACGAAGAAGAGCGCGTAGCCACGCTGGATCGCCGGGACGTCGGCGACCTCGAGGCCGAGCGCGCTGCGCGCGAACGCGAAGTAGGGCGCGACCATGTCGAGCACGTGTGGACCGTGCTCGTCGACCGCGGCGTGCAGCTGCGAGGTGCTCCCGATCCCGGCGTGCGCGAGCATGCTCGCGAGGTAGGCGGGGTAGAACACCTCGTCCGACAGAGGCTTGACGAGCCGCTCGCCGATCGCGCGATCGAGCGCCTCGACCCCCGGTGCGCGTGCGACCGTGTCGAGCGTGAGCGTGTCGATCGGCAGGCCGCGCGCGCCGTGCTGGCCCTCCTCCCGCGCGCGATCGCGGTAGCGGCGCATCTCACCGCGGATCGACACGAACTCCTGATCGGCGATCTCGAGCAGGCTCGCGATGCGGCTGAAGCGGCGGCGGATCTCCGCGGGCACGGCCGCCGCCGATCGTCCAGGAGAGCCATCGACGAGGAGCTTGTAGCCGAGGTCGTGCTCGACCTCGGCCCACGCGTGCTGGAGCGCGGTGCGGATCTGGATCTCGAAGCGTGCGCCCTCGGCCCGCAGCACCTGCGGATCGTCGCCGAGCGCGCGCGGCAGCGCGCAGACGTAGTGGACGGAGCGGTAACCGAACGAGCCGTGATCGCGCGCGCGGAGCTTGTCGACGGAGTGCCGGTAGTCCACGGCGAAGCGCTCCTCGACGAGCCGCGCGACGTCTTCGATCGTGTCCTCGAAGTACGTCGCCACGCGCAGCCCGAGCACGTCGGTCACGTCCCAGAGCTGCCTGTAGGTCTTGTCCGGGCGCGCGAGCTTCTTGCGCAGGCTCTCCTCGGACTTCACGCGTGAGCTGACGAAGTGGACGTCGAGGCGTGCCGCCGCGAGCGCTTCGCGCAGATCGCTCTCCACCGCACGGCCCACGGCCTCGAGGGCGTGCGCGTGTGCGCGATAGTCGCGGAGGATCTCCTCGTGGCTCATGAGCCTCGCCTACATCGGCCCGTTCGGGTTGCGGCACGAGCCCGAGACACATGACGAGCGGCACGCCGGGCAGTCAGCGTCGCTCGAGCACCCGTTGTGGCACTCCGCCGTTCCACAGCACGTCTCGTTGGTGCAGCCGATCTCGCCGCCCAAGGCGCCCGTCACGCACGCGGCCCCGCGGGGGCAGTCGGCGGGCGAGCGACACGGCGAGGGCTCGTCGGCGTCGACCACCGGCGCCGCGACGCACATGCCGCGCACGCAGAGGGCGCGATCGCTCCGCTCGGCGCAGGTGACCGGCGGGCAGTCGTGCGTTCGGTGCCACGCGCCGCACACGCGCTGATCGGCTTCGCTGCGCTGCTCGAGCCCCGCGAGACCGACGATGTGCACCGCGCAGGTCCGACACGCGCAGTCCGCCTCGGTCTGCGGCACCGTGCCGAGGTAGCTGCCGGTGCAATCGCCGGGTCCGCTGCACGCGAGCGCGGGATCGATGATCTCGGACGGCGCCGTCGGCAAGGCGCCCTCGCTCGCCGGAGTGCCCTCGCTCGCCGGAGTGCCCTCGCTCGACGAGGTGCCCTCGCTCGGCGCCGTGCTCGTCGGAGGCGTGCCCGCGGACGACGTGCCCGCGCCACAACCGGCGAGGAGCGCCGCGAGCACGACCACCCCCCAGCACCGCGTCACGTGGCCTCGATCGCCAGGATCGGGTCACCGGCGTTCACGTCGTCGCCCTCCTTCACGAGGAGGCACAGCACACGCGCTTCGGTCGGGAGCCCGGCACCACCGTAGCTCGCGCGGTTGAACGTCTTCATGACCTCGATGAGCGCGACCGTCTGGCCGGTCTTGATCACGTCGCCGACCTTCACGAACGGCTCCGCGCTCGGCGACGGGCGCGCGTAGTAGCGCCCTCCGAGCGGCGTCTTCCAGACGAGCCCGCCTCCCGCGACCGCCGCGCCCACCGTCGCGCTCGCCGAGACCGCACCGGCCACCGCCTTCGGATCGATCACCGCGAGCACGTCGCCGTAGCCCACGGGCTTTCGCGCGAGCTTGGTGTGGGGGTTCTCGTCGACGACGAGCCCCACGACGCCCGCAGGGACCACGAGCTTCGTCAGCGTCCCGAGCACCTCGAGCTCGCCACATCGCTCACCCTCGCGGATCATCCGGCCGCGCGCGGGCGCGTGCCGCAAGAATCCGGGGCGTGGCG
Source organism: Sandaracinaceae bacterium (assembly GCA_044376125.1). Lineage (GTDB taxonomy): Bacteria > Myxococcota_A > Polyangia > Polyangiales > Sandaracinaceae > JAFLCL01. The sequence goes on along the minus strand of JBILLJ010000002.1, from coordinate 3,913 downwards.
CGCGCAGGACCAGGAGGCCGTCCTGTTCCTTCACCAGGGCCGGCAGCTCGAGCTCGAAGCGGCGTCCGTTCTCGTGCGTCGTCATGCTCACCTCACTCCGCTGACGAGCTCGCGCAGGTCGTGGAGCGACCAGATGCGCGGGTTCTTGATCCGACGGTGACCGATGGACTGGTAGGCCATCTCGACGAGCGCCTCGAGCCAGGGCCGCAGCTCGGCGATCGACACGATCTCGTCGGTGTCCATCTGACGCGCAGCGACGAACGGATCCATGTCCGCCTCGATGCGCGCCTCGACCTGCTTCATGCCCTCCTCGATCGCGCGCCGCTCCCCCTCGTCCTTGCTGACGATCTGGAAGTCGTCGTCGAGCTTGGTGTTGTACGTGGCGATCGCGAGCGTGCGGCCCTCCATCACCGACAAGCGCGAGAGCATCGTCGAGAGCTGCACGACCGGATCGTAGGGCAGACCGTTCATCGCGTAGTAGCCGGCGCCCGAGGCCTTGCGCAGGAGCACGGTGAACATCGGCACCGTGTTGGTGGAGTTCGTGTAGATGAGGCTCGAGCCGTACGCGAGCAGGCCCTGACGCTCGGCCTCCGCGCCGATGTCGAAGCCGGAGATGTCCTGGAGCCACACGAGCGGGATGCCGTCTGCGTCGCACGCGCGCGAGAACGCCGCGATCTTCGCGATGCCGCCGCGGTAGAGCGCGCCCGCGGCGCGCACCGCATCGGGCTGCTCGGGATCGCCGACGAGGCCCTGACGGTTGATCACGAAGCCGGCGTAGAGGCCGCCGACGCGGCCGACGCCACACACGATCTCCTCGCCCACCTCCGGCATGCACTCCCAGAAGAGGCTCTGATCACAGAGGCGCGCGAGCACTTCGAGCGCGTCGTAGGTCTCGCGGTGATCGACGGGCAGGATGCCCGCGAGCTCGCGCGACGGCTCTCGCGGCTCGACGCTGCCCATGCCGTGTCGATAGAAGTCCGCGGCCGAGCTCGGGAGCTTCTCGATCTCGCGGCGGATCGCGGCCAGGCAGGTCTCGTCGTCGGGCACGCGCACGTCGGCGCAGCCGCTCGCGTGCACGTGCACCTCGGGCCCACCGATGTCGAGCGAGGTCAGCTTCTGGCTCTTGGCGCCCTTGATGAGGGCCGCGCCCGCGATGACCATGTAGGCCTGCTCGGTCATGTAGACGCGGTCGGAGATGATCGGCTGGTAGCCGCCACCCGCGATGCAGTCGCCGAACACGCCCGCGATCTGCGGCACGCCCTCGGCGCTGAGCAGCGAGTTCATCTTGAAGATGTGGCCGGCGCCGCGCGCGCCCGGAAAGCTCTTGCTCTGCTCGGGCAAGAAGAGGCCGCTGCAGTCCACGAGGTAGATGGTCGGAAGGCGCAGCTTGCGGGCCATCTCCTGCGCGCGCTGGATCTTCTCGGGGGTGCGCGGCCACCACGAGCCGGACGCCACCGTGTTGTCGTTGGCGATGATCACGCACCAGCGGTTCGCGACGCGCGCGAAGCACGTGACGACACCGGCGCCGGGTGAGGTGAGCTTCTCGTCGCCCGTCCCGAAGGTCTCGCCCTGGTTCACGAACGTGCCCACCTCGAAGGTGCGGCTGCCCGCGTCGATGAGACGCTCGACGCGCTCACGCGCCGTGAGCTTGCCCTTCTTGTGCACGCGCTCGACGTACTTGGGGCCCCAGCCCGCGTGCACCTCGCGGCGCCGCGCCGAAAGGGTCTCTTCGCGCGCCGAGAGCGCGCGCACGTGCTCGTCGTAGCTGCGATCGTCGAGCACCTCGCTGCGAGGCTTGCCGATGGGAACGAGGGGGACGTGAGCCATGATCAGGAACCTCGGTGGGCGGTTCGCGTGGGGAAGAGACGGCGGTCGAGGCGCACGCTCACGTCGGCCACCCCGGGATGGCGCGCGTATCGTAGCGGTTCGTGCGGAAGGCCTCGCTCGCGAGGATCGCGAGGTGCATCGGGATCGTGGTCTTCACGCCATCGACGACCATGCCGCGGAGGGCGCGCATCATCCGCTCGATCGCGAGCTCGCGCGTCTCGGCGCGCACGATCACCTTGCAGATGAGCGAGTCGTAGAACGGCGGCACGACGTAGCCGCTCGTCACATGCGTGTCGATTCGCACCTCTCCGCCTTCGAGATCGGGCAGGACGAAGCGCGTGATCTCGCCGGGGCTGGGCCGGAAGCCATCGCTCGGATCCTCGGCGTTGATGCGGCACTCGATCACGTGGCCGCGCAGGGCGATCTGGTCCTGCGTCACGGAGAGCCGGTGCCCCGCACAGACGCGGATCATCTCGCTCATCAGATCGAGGCCGCTCCGCATCTCGCTCACGGGGTGCTCGACCTGGAGGCGCGTGTTCATCTCCATGAAGCGGAGCGTTCCCTTGCCGAAGTCGCCCGCCGAGCCCGAGGCGTCGAGCAGGAACTCCATCGTGCCCGCGCCCACGTAGCCGATCTGCTGCGTGCACCGGACCGCAGCGGCGAACGTGCGCTCCCGCTCCTCGGGCGAGAGCACCGGCGAAGGCGACTCCTCGATGAGCTTCTGGTGGTTGCGCTGCACCGTGCAGTCGCGCTCACCGACGTGCACGACGTGCCCGTAGCGGTCGGCCATCACCTGGATCTCCACGTGTCGGCCGCCCTCGAGGAGCTTCTCCATGAACACGCGCGGATCGCCGAACGCCGCGGTCGCCTCGGCGCTCGCCTCGGTGAACGCACGCTCGACCTCGTCGATGTGCCGCGCGATGCGCATGCCGCGACCACCGCCGCCGCTCTCGGCCTTGAAGAGCACCGGAAAGCCCGTGCGCTCGGCCGAGGCGCGTGCGTCCGCGACGTCCGCGAGCACACCCTCGGAGCCCGGGATCAGCGTGAGGCCCGCACGCTTCGCGGTGACCTTGGCGGGCGTCTTCTTGCCCATGAGCGACATCGCGTGCGCGGGCGGGCCGACGAACGTGATGCCGTGCTGCTCGCTCATCGCCGCCAGGAGCGGGTTCTCGCTGAGGAAGCCCCAGCCCGGGTGCAGGGCCGAGCAGCGTGCCTGCTTGGCGGCCTGCACGATGCGCATCGGATCGAGATAGCTCTGGGCCGCGCGGCCGGGGCCGAGGAGCACGGTCTCGCGGCCGCGCGTGTAGGGCGCCGTGGCGTCGGCCTCGGATACGCCGAAGACCGGTGTGATCCCGAGCTCGTCGCAGGCGCGCGCGATGCGCGCCGCGACCTCACCACGGTTGGCGACGAAGAGACGATGGAACGAGCCAGCAGGCATCGAGACCTCGACGTGCCGCGGCACACGCCGCGGGGCGCGCGAGGGTAGCAAACTCAAGGCGACCCGTTGCGACGACGGAGGCTTTCGGGGACGCTGAGGGTCTCCGAGTGGAGGTGGCGAATGCGCGCTTGCGTACGCTCGCCGTGGCCAAGGGCATCGGTCTCGGGCTCGGCGACTCGATCGGGCTCGCGTTGCTCCTCGGCTGCGCACAGACGGGACTCGTCAGCCATGAGCCGCACGTTCACCCTCATCGCGCTCGGTGCCTCGCGGGCTGCACGGTGCCGCCTCGCGAGCCGACCCCGTGCGAGCGGATCGCGGAGGCCGCCGAGGAGCGGCGAGTGCGGTGCCTCCAGCGATTGCCCGAGGAGGTCATCGACTCCTCGGCTCTCTCGGTCCGTGACCCAACGAGGCGCTGCGCTGCGCGGCGGAGATGGAGTCGGTGCGCTGCGACGAGCCACTGCCGGCAGAGTGCGCCGGGCAACTGGTCCCGCGATGAGATCCAACCGTCACCGTCCGCTCCGCAGCTCGGTCCGCCATTGGGCGCGCGGAAGGTACCCGTTCACGGGTTCAGCATGAGAGAGGGGGCGGACTTGCCGCGTAGCGAGGCCTCGATCGTGTCGCGGAGGAACGTGAGCACGTGACGGTCGG
>JBILLJ010000168.1:0-17113 GCA_044376125.1 Sandaracinaceae bacterium | reverse complement strand
GGGCGCGCGCACCGATCCCGAGCCCGACGCGCACGGCGTGCGCCTGGCCTACTGCTTCGAGCCCGAAGAGCGCCTCGCCGAGGGCGCGCGCCGCTTCGTGAAAGCGCTCGATCAGCTCTGGCCCGAGACGGGACGCCGAGGACGCGCCCAGCCCGCCGATCGCGACAACGCCCTCGTGTGAGCCGCGGGATCAGCGCTCGTGGGAGCCGCGCATCGGCGCTCGTGGGAGACGCGCGATGAGCGCTCGTGTGACTCACGCGCGATCGACACTGCGGTGAGCTGCGCGATCAGAACGCGTCGACGCCAGCGTCGGGGCTGAAGGCGTCGGGCGCGATGAACGCGTCGGGCGCGACGAACGCGTCAGGGCTGAACGCGTCGACGGCCACACCCGCGTCGGCCGAGACACCCGCGTCGCCATCGCACTGGCTCACCACGGGTGCACCATCGGCCAGGCCCGCGACGCGGAAGCGCGTGCCCACGAACGTGACGCCGAGACTGAGCGCGTCACACGGAAGGTCCGTCGGGTCGTCCGGCTCGGGCGGCTGTCGTCGGAGATCCGCGATGCGGTTCAGCTGGCCCTCGAGGATGTTGTACTGCGCCGTGCCGCGGCAGATGCCGACGTTCTCGGAGGTGTTGAGGAGATCGACGATGCTCCAGCGCCCCGCGACCGTGACGGTGCCGAGGTTGCCGTCTTCGTCGAGCACGCCGGTCGCGATCGCATCCGTCAGGCGCACGAGCACGCCGGTGTCCATCGCGGGGAAGAGGATGTCGACGCCGGAGGGGAGGCGCGTGACCATCACGCCATCGCGCACGTAGGCGTTGTCGTCGCTGATGATCGGTCGAGAGAGATCGCCACCGACGTACGAGTCCGAGCGCACCCACGACCAGTCCTCCTGGTCCCATGCAGGCGCAGGCGCAGGCGCACCGCCGATGCGGATGTCGCGCGGGCCCACGATCTCCACCACGGGAGGCGTGTCGGCGCTCGCGCCGTTCGCGCTCGTGGTGAAGACGGAGGTGGTGATGACGGTGCGGATGCGCGAGTCGTTGGGCGTGCCGTTCCAGCCGGTGACGCGGATGACCGGAAGGCCGAAGCCAGACTCCTGTGCCTCGCGCGCAGTCCTCTCGAGGCCGGGCACCGTGAGCTCGACCAGCGGATAGAGCGACGCGCCGAAGACGTTGTCGATGCCGTCGTCGCCGTCGCTCGGCGGGCGCGGCGTGCCGGGAGGGACGCACTCGCTGTCGTAGGTGGGCGCGAACGTGGCGCGGTTGTCGAGGTCGTACCCGATCTCGCGCCAACCATCGCCCTGATCGAGCACGACCATGCGGAGGCCGAACGCGGCCTCTCCCACGTCGACGCCGTCGTCCGGGGTCGAGGGGCGCGGCGGGGGCTGTCGCGACCCGACCGGGCCTGCGTCGAACGGACCGACATCTTCGCTCGTCGGCCCCGCATCCATGCCGCCCTCGACCAGCGAGGGGTCGTACACGATGCAGCCGCTCGTGCCGATCGCAGCGAGGCCGAGCTGCGCGAGAGCAAAGACGTTTCGTGCGCGCATGCGCCGCGGGCTGCGAGAGCTGTCGCTGGGCACGTTCACTGGTAGGGGCTCGGGATGACCTCGTCGTCCTCGGGAGGCGGCGCAGTCATCGTGGTGGTGGTGGTGGCCGGCGTCGTCTCCATCGTGGACGTCGAAGTGCTCATGCTGGTGCTGGTGCTCCGCACACGACGGTGTCCACCGCGCTCCTCGTGCTCCTCGCGCGTGGCCGGCACGATCGGCGCGGTGGGCGTGTCTGCGCCGACCACCTCGGGATCGGCACTGGCCGCCGGACTGGTGGCAGGCACGGCGATGGGCTCGGTGGGCGCCATCGGGACTGGTGCCGGTGCGGTCGTCGTGGCGGCGACCTCGGCGCCACCAGAGTGGGTCGCGAACCAACCGACGCCGGCGAGGACGAGGAGGAGAACGACGACGCCCGCTGCGATCAGCGGCCCCTTGCCGCTCTTGGGCTCGGGCTCCTCTGCGACGAGCGTGGCGGGCTTGGCGCCGACGGTCATGTCCTCGGGCGCCGCGCGACGGACCTGGCTCGGCTGCGACTGCGAGCCGATGCGCTCACCGCTCGGCAGCTGCCCGGGCACCGCCAAGAGGCCGCTCGGCTCGGGCCGCGGAACGGACGCGCTCGAGACCTCGCTCCGGCCGAGCGAGTCGATCGCCGTGCGGATGCGGGTGCTCTCGGTCTCGATCTTCGGGCCGAGCAGCTCCTTCACCGAGCGGCCGACCGAGCGCTGGTTGCCGATGCCACCGACGGCAGCCGCCGCCGCCTCGATCGCGTCGACGAAGTCGGCGGCCGTCTGGAAGCGGGCCGCGGCATCTCGCTCGAGGGCCTTCGCGAGCACGCCGTCGAGCGGCGCCAGCTCGGGCACGTACTCCGACGGCGCGGGGATGTCGGCGTAGAGGAGGCGATTGAGGAGCTCGCCGTTGTTCTCGGCCTTGAAGAGGCGACGACCGACGAGAGACTCCCAGAGCACCACGCCCATGCCGAAGAGATCGCTGCGCTGATCGGCAAAGCCCGTCGACGCCTGCTCGGGGGCCATGTACGCGAGCTTGCCCTTGAACTGTCCGTCGCGCGTCGAGCTGAGGCGAACCTCGGCCTTCGCGACACCGAAGTCCGTGATGCGCGCGATGCCGTCGGAGCCGACGAGGATGTTGTGCGGCGAGATGTCGCGGTGGACGATCCCGAGCGCCTTGCCGTCGGCGCCTGCGAGCATGTGCGCGGCGCCCAGCCCCTCGAGCGCGTCGACGACGACGCGCAGCGCGACGCCGGGCGGGAGGTTCTTGCCGGCGCGCGCGGCCTCGCGCAGGAGCGAGCCGAAGTGATCGCCCTCGATGTACTCCATGACGAGGAAGTATCCGTCGCCCTGCGAGTCCGAGATGTCGAGCGTGGGCACGACGTTCGGATGACGAATGCGCGCGGCCAGACGCGCCTCGTCGAGGAACATCGAGATGAACTCGTCGTCGTGCGCGAGGTGCGGGTGGAGCACCTTGATCGCGACGAGGCGCTCGAAGCCCGCGACACCTTGCGCGCGCGCGGCGTAGACCGTCGCCATGCCGCCGGAGGCGAGCTGCGCGAGCACTTCATAGCGACCGAGCCGACGCCCGGTCAGGTCACGGATCATGGAGGTCGCGGGGCTGCTCATCGGAAACGTCCTCTCAGGGTGAGCATGCCCGCGTCGGGCGACACGAAGAGCGAGACCTGCGGCGACGTGCTCTCGCCGGCGCGCTCGGGCTCTCCGTCCCAGTCGGTGACGATGGCGAGGATCAGCGACGTGAGCGCGAGCGCGCCCGTCACGCCGATGAGGATGTTCGTGCGGAGCTCTCGCGACTGACCGTCGCGCAGGCGCTCCGCGGTGGGCATGTCGCGGTAGGCGGGCACGCCGTCGAGGGTGTCGATGCCCGACCACGTGAGCACCCCGCCTGCGACGGCGGTGGCGCCGACGGCGATCACGAACGCGATGGGAGAGAGCCCGCCCCCTCCGCTGCTCGGTCCCGTCTGGGCGCCCGTGCCTTCACCGCCAGGATCGCTCTCGCCACCGGTCTCACCGCCGCCCGCTTCCGCGACCACGCGCGGCGGCGCCTCGAACGAGATCGCCTCGGTCGCACCAGCGGCGCCGTTCACCGTGCGCTCCGTCGGGCCGGTGTCGAAGGTCGCGCGCACCGTGTGGTCGGCCGCGGGTGCGGCGAAGAACGAGCTGTGCTCCTGCAGCACGCCATCGAGCTCGAGCGTGCACGTACCGCTGCACGTGACGTCGATGCGGAAGAACTGCGCGCTCGTCGCGGCGAGCGTCGTCTCCGCCTGACGTGTCGCCGCGGCGTCGGAGCCGTAGAAGGCCTGGAGGCGCAGCGCCAGCGTCGCCGCGCGGAGGCCGTTGCCTGCCCGCTCGTGCGCTCGCACCGCTTGCAGGAGCGAGGCAGAGGCAGGCGCCAGACGGTACGCCGTCTCGAAGAGGGTCGCGGCGCGCGCGTAGTCGCGCGCGAGGTAGGCAGCGGTCGCGCGATCGTAGGCCTGGCCCGCCGCCTGGCGATCCGCGGCCGTGGGCTCGCTGGCCTGGGCGGAGACGTTCGTGGGCCACGCCGCGACGAGGAGCACGAGCAGACCTGCCCACGCACAGCTCGCCGTGCGGTGCCGAGCACCACGCACCAACCGGAGAATCCCTGCCCTCACTGGCCAGACCTCAAGGCTCGAGGCTCGCGAACGATCGCCGAAGGAATCCGGCGCAGGGCCGACCACCCTGAAACCGAATCGAAACACATCGTCGCCGCCCCGTGTCAGCCGCGTCAAGCGAGCTGTTCGGTGACGGGGGAAGCAGCACCCCTCGCGTCCGCCTCGTCAATCGACCCGGCCGCATGCTTCAATCCGCGCATGGTCGATGTGTCTGGACTGCGCGCACGCGCCGAAGCTTGGCTGGCCGACGATCCGAGCCCCGAAGCCCGCGAGGAGCTCGAGGCGCTCCTCGCCTCCGAGGCATGGACCGAGATCGCGGATCGCTTCGCGGGTCGGCTCGAATTCGGGACCGCGGGCCTGCGCGGTGTGCTGGGGGCGGGGCCCAACCGGATGAACCTCGCGGTCGTCCGCGGCGCGACGGCGGGCCTGATGGCCTACCTCGTCGAGATGACCCGCGATGCGCGCGAGCGCGGCATCGTCGTCGGCTTCGACGGACGCCGGCTGAGCCGAGAGCTCGCGCGCGAGGTCGTCGAGGTCGCGGTGGGCGCGGGCTTCCGCGCTCGCACGTTCGATCACGTCGTGCCCACGCCCGTCGTGGGCTTCGTCTGCAAGGAGCTCGAGTGCGCCGCGGCCGTGATGGTCACGGCGAGCCACAACCCGCCCGAGTACAACGGTTACAAGGTGTACTGGGGCAACGCGGCGCAGATCATCCCGCCACACGACGAAGGGATCGCGCGGGCGATCGACGACGTGGGCTCGCTGCTCGCGGTGCCCCGTGTCTCGTTCGACGAGGCGCTCGCGAGCGGTCGCGCCGAGATCCTCGCCCCGAGCTTCGAGGATCGCTATCACGAGGCCATCCAGCGCCTCGTCGTGCACCCGGGGCGACGTCGCGATCTCGCGATCGCCTACACGGCCCTGCACGGCGTCGGCGACGCGCCGACGCGGCGCGCGCTCCGCAACGCGGGCTTCGGCAACGTGCACAGCGTGACGGAGCAGGCCGAGCCCGACGGCCGCTTTCCCACCGTGCGCTTCCCGAACCCGGAGGAGGCCGGCGCGATGGATCTCGTGCTCGCGCTCGCCAAGAAGGTCGATGCTGAGCTCGTCATCGCCAACGATCCGGACGCGGATCGGCTCGCGCTCGCGGTGCGCGCGGGCGAGGGCCACCCGCAGCCCGGCAGCTACGTGCAGCTCACCGGCAACGAGGTGGGCTGCCTCCTCGGCAGCTACCTGCTCGAGCACGCGCCGTATCGCGGCGAGCGCCCGGTGGTGGTGAGCTCGCTCGTCAGCTCGCCGATGATCGGGGCGATCGCCGAGGCCCACGGCGCGCGCTGGGAAGAGACACTCACGGGCTTCAAGTGGATCGCGAACCGCTCCCTCGATCTCATCGCGGACGGCTACCAGTTCGTCATGGGCTACGAAGAAGCCCTCGGCTACACGGTGTCGGACGTGGTTCGCGACAAGGACGGCGTCTCGGCGGCGCTCGTCGCGGCCGACATGGCGGCCTTCCACGCCTCCGAAGGGCGCACGCTGCTCGATGCGCTCGACCTCCTCGCCCGCAAGCACGGCCTCTTCCTCAGCCGTCAGGTGTCGGTGACGAAGAAGGGCAAGGAGGGCGCCGCGGAGATCGCGGCGATCATGTCGAAGGTGCGCGCGAGCCCACCCACGCAGATCGGCGCGCACACGGTGCTCGCGGTGCGCGACCTCGAGAAGCGCACGCGCACCACGCGCGACGGCCGCATCGAGCCACTGACGTTCCTCTCGAGCAACGTCATCTCGCTCGACCTCGAGGGAGGCCACCGCGTGATGCTCCGGCCCTCGGGCACCGAGCCGAAGATCAAGTTCTACTTCGACGTGCGCGAAGCGGTCGGTGCCCGCGAGCACATGACGTCGGCACGGGCCCGCGGAGAAAAGGCGCTCGCCGCGCTCGTCGATGCGTTCATGCCGCTCGTCTCGGGAGGCGCGTCGTGAAGCGCACGCTCGGAGCGCCTCACGGGTGGGTCCTCTGCGCCGCGCTCGCAGCGCTCGTGTCGCTCGCCCCCCGCGCGGCCTCGGCGCAGAGCGACCCGCTCGCGAACGTGCGCGAGCAGATCATGTACGCGAACTACCCGGAGGCGATCGCGGGCGCCAACGCCGTGCTCGCGCGCACCGACATCGACGCGCGCACACGCAACACGGCGCTCGAGCTCCTCGCGACCGCACAGATCGCGAGCCGCGCCACCGACGAGGCCCGCGCGACGCTCGCGACGCTCTACGCGCGCGATCCGGGCCACCGGCTGAGCGATCCCGACGCCAGCCCGCCCGTGATCTCCGCCTTCGCGCGAGCGCGCGAGGCCCAGCCGCGGCCTGTCGAGGTTCGCATCACGCATCGGACGCCGACCCTCGCGCGGCGCGAGTCACCCAGCATCGAGGTGAGCCTCGCGAGCAACGCGGACGCGGTGGACGAGGTGCGCCTCGTCTACCGCCAGGGCAGCGAGGCCGGCTGGTCGCGCGTCGTGATGAACCGCCGCCCCGATGGCACGTACGCCGCGCGCATCCCCGTCGTCGGGCCCTCGGATCAAGCCGTCGACGTCGCCTACCACGTGGTCGCGACGGCACCCTCGGGCGCCGAGCTCGCGCACGCCGGCACGGAGGCCGAGCCGCTCTCGCTCCGCATTCCGCCCGAAGCGACGACGGCCGTGATCGCGACCGGCACGGGCCCGACGATCGATCCCACCGCGGGCACGGGTCCCACCGAGTCCGGCGGGACGAACGTCGCGGAGGAGTGGTGGTTCTGGACGCTGATCGGCGTCGTGGTCGTCGGCGGCGTGGTGACGGGCGTCGTGGTCGGCACGCAGACGCAGGGCATCCCGGACGGCACGCTCGGCACCGTCGTGCTCATGCGCTGAGGCTCGAGGGGCCGCGCGCCCCTCGACGCGTCAGCCGAGCAGCTTCTTCGCGAGACCGAGCCAGCGCTGCGACTCCGCGCGATCGCGGTTCGCGCGCTCGATCATGATCTTGTGGTGCAGCATCAGCTGCTCGGGACCGTCCGGGTCGGGGACCTGGAGCAGAAGGTGCTGCGCCCGGCTGCGGAAGTGATCCGCGAGCGCCCGCGAGATGACGATGGCCCCGGCGGTGTCGATGACCTGCTCGGGCCCGCTCGGCAGACGCACGTGCTTGCCGAGCCTCGCGAGATCGGTGCCCGTCTCGCCGACGAGGCGCTCGAGATCGCTGCGCGTGTAGCGCTGCAGCACCTCGCCTCGATCGAGATCGACGCCCGAGCGACGCGCATCGATGACGACCTCACGACGCAGCACGCCATCGCCCAGATCGAGGATCAGCTCGCGCACGGGCTCCTCGACGAGGATCCGATCGCGGCCGCGCAGCTTGCCGATGGACTCGGACACGCCGCCCACCGCGCGACGCCAGCGGAAGCGCTCCGGCGCACGACCGCGCACGATCGACACCGCCTTCTTCAGGTTCTCGCGGTGCTTCCAGTAGTCGACCGCGTCCGTGACGCGCGAGCCATCGTACATGTTGCCTCCGAGCAGGCCGTATCGCGGGGATCGGCGTGCTCGGTCAACAAAGCGGCGAGCCCACGGCTCAGCCGTAGCGGTAGAGGTAGCCGAGCAGCACGCAGCTGATGAGGCACAGCGTGAGGAACACGAAGAGCGCGACGATGCCGCCGATCATCCACAGCGTGCTCTGGCTCGTCTCTCCCGCAGGCCCGACGGGCGCGGTCGGCGCGACGGGCGCGACGTAGGCCCCCGGCGACGACGAAGGGATGGGCGTGACCGGCTGCGGCAGCTGGCTCTGGGGCAGGAGCGCGGTGCCCTTGGGGCGCTGCGCGTCTGCGAGGGCCTCGGCGCGCGCCTTCGCAGCGGCGGCCTCGACGGCCGCATCCAGCGTCGCTTGCCCGTACTTCTTGTCGGCGGGCGGCGGGACCGTCGGCGGCGGCGAGTGCGCGGCGCCCATCGCGGGCAGAGCGGGCTCGAGGATCGGCGTCGCGGCCATCGTCCCCATCGGCTTGGGACCGGGCTGCGCGAGCGATGCGACGAGCTCGACGCGCACGCGCGGGCCGCCCGTGCCGAACTCGATCTCGTCCCCATCGGACAGCTCGTGACGCTGGATCGGTCGGCCGGCGACGAGGGTGCCGTTGCGGCTTCCGACGTCTCGCAGGACCCACACGGCACCTTCGCGTCGGATCTCGGCGTGGCTGCCGGACGCGTCGAGATCCGCATGAGGATCGAAGGCGACGTCGGAGCTCGGCAAGCGCCCGAAGGTGATGACGTCCTGATCGAGCTCACGCGTGCGGCCCGCATGCGCGCCGAAGGTCTGGTGGAGTCGGATCTTCAAGCGGGGCCCCGACGGTGACGCCGTGCAAGGTCGATCGGCCGACGACCCTGGGTGGTCGGCTCGTTCACTGCGGACGCGGTGGTGGCTCGTGCGGAAGGTCGCCCGAGCGACGCACGAAACCATCGTCGCCCCCGCCCTCTTCCTCGACGCGGGCACGCGGCGGCGCTTCTTCGCCCTCGCGTTCGATCGCGGGCAGAGGCGCCATCTCCGGCGGCGGCTCCACCCCGACGGGCGCTGGCGGCGGCTCGATGCCGACCGCCGCGACGGGCACGTCCGCACCGGGCGCCGGCACGAGGCGCACGAACTCGTGATGACCCGCCGTCACCTCCACGTCGGCGGTCGCGACGAGCGCGCCCTCGCGGAGCGCGCGGACGTGGTGCGAGCCGGGCGCGACCGTGACGACCATGCTGCTGCCCGCGATCGTGCCCTGAGGCGTGCCGTCGATCTCGAGCGCGGCGCCCGAGTACGCGGCATCGAAACGGAGGAAGCCGGAGCCCACCCCGTCGTCGCTCGCCGTCGCGGGCAAGGGTCGTGTCGTCGTCAGCGTGGTCCGCGTCGGCGGTGCGCCGTCGCTCGCGACCTCGGGATCCATCGAGAGGAAGATCGCGCCGAGCAGCGCGAGCACGAGCAGCACGAGCACGGCGACGATCCACCAGCGACCGAGCGCACCGCCCCCGGCCTCGGGCGCGAGCGACGGGATCGACTTCACGTCGGCCCCGGGCTTGGCGGCGCTCGGCTTCACGGAGGTCGGGCGCGGCGGAGGAGGATCCACCGTGTCGGGGCTCGCGGGAGGAAGCGGGTACTGCTGGTAGGCGACCTTCGCCGAGCCGTCCGGCTCCTTGAGCGCCTTGCCGTCGAACTCGGCGACGATGACGGTGATGTTGTCGTGGCCACCCCCCGCGTTCGCCATCGCGATCAGCTGGTTGGAGGCATCGACGAGATCGCGCGAGGCGCGCAGCACGTCCTTCATCATGTCGGCGTGCACGAGGCCCGAGAGGCCGTCGGAGCACACGAGGAGGCGATCGCCCCGACGCAGCTCGAGGAAGGTCAGGTCGACGGTGACCTCTTCGGTCGTGCCGAGCGCCTGGAGGATGATGTTCGAGTGCTCGAACGCCTCGGCCTCTTCCTCGGTGAGCTGGCCGGCCTCGATCAGCTGGTTCACGAGGGACTGGTCCTTCGTGATCAACGCGAACTGATCGCCACGAAGCACGTACGCGCGGCTGTCGCCGACCTGACCGACGAAGAGCGTCGAGTCGACCAGGCCCACGACGGTGCTCGTCGTGCCCATGCCGCGACGCGATCGATCGAGCTTGGCCGCGCTGAAGATCCGCGAGCCCGCTTCTTCGACGGCGCGCACGAGCCGCCGCGCGAAGTGATCGCGATCCTTGGGCGGTCCGCCCGCCGTCATCATCTCGTGGATCGTGTCGACGGCCATCTGGCTCGCGACCTCACCGGCCGCCGCGCCGCCCATGCCGTCGCACACCGCGAGCACACAGCCACGATCCCCGAGGATCGCGTCGATGGGCTTGTCGTCGATGCCGCGCTTGGAGAGCGTGACGTCGACCACGAGGAAGTTGTCCTCGTTGTGCTCGCGCACGAGGCCGACGTCGGTGCGGCCGAAGTACTTGATCGCGATCCCTTCGGGGATCTCGCGGTTGAGCGGCAGGCCACGCGGTGCGGTGAGCTCGTCACCGCGCTCGCTCGGTGCCTCGACGGCGAGCTTCGTCGTCTCCGCCACGGCGCTCGCCTCGACCGCCTCGGCGGCCGGTGCGGGCGCAGTCACGTCGGCCGACGCAGGTGCAGCCGCTGCTGGAGGCGGATCGGTGGCGACGTCGGACGCGCTCGCGGGCGCGACCGTCAGCTCGGGCTCCTCCGCCTTGCCCGGCGACGTACCGACGGCGATCGCGCCACCGATCGTCACGACGGACACGACCGGCTCCTCGCCGTCGACCTTCTTGGCGCCCGCATCCTTCGCGGCCTCCGCGCCTGCCGATCCGTGGCTGGCCACTTCGTGGCTCGCCAGGGCCGCCACGACCGCTTCGGTGAGCGACGTGGCGCTCGGCGCCTTGCTCTCCGCCTCACCGTTCTTCACCTCGCTCATCGCGAGCCCCCCGAAGCGTCGATGCACGAAGCAGAAGCATTCGCCGCGCGCTCGCTGACCCCGCACGAATGCGCACGTCTGCGAGACGAATCACGTCCCGAGGGCTGCACGTGGGCGGTCGACGCGGCGCTCATGCGGAGGCTCCGGGGCGATCGTACCGGAAGAGATGCCGTCCGATCCGGAATTGATCACCTGCCTTGAGCATGCGTTCACCGCGGATGCGGATCGCGGTGCCGTTCGAGGAGCCGAGGTCGCGCAGCACGAACCGGCGCTGCGAACGATCGAGCGCGATCGCGGCGTGTCGGCGCGACATGAAGGGGTCGTCGGTGCAGACGACGTCTCCCTGCTCCCGGCCCACGACGGTCTCGTCGCGATAGATGTAGTGAACGTCGCGTCCCACGCCTTCGGTGGTGTATTGCACGAGACGCGCGAGCCGCGCGACCTCCGGCGTGCCGAACACGAGCACACCGCGGTGCATCGCCGGTCCGAGCGGGAGCTCCGTCTCCGGCAGCACCTCGAAGCGGACGAGCTGCTGGCCGAGCAGCAGCATGTCGCCGTCGTTGAGCTCCACGGGCTCGCGCAGGCGCACGTACACGCCGTTGATGCTGTCGAGATCGCGCACGAGCAGGCCGTCGGGTCGCGGCACCAGGCGCACGTGGCGAGGAGAGAGGTACGGATCGTCGGAGAGCACGATGTGCCCCTCCACGCGTCCCACGTCGGTCGGATCGTCGACGATCGGGTACGCGCGCCCGTCGGTGCCGTCCTTGAGGATCGCGACGAGCGTTCCGTGTGCGCCGCGCGCCGCGGGCGCAGCCGGAGGGCCGGGGTCGACGTGCGCCGTGGCCATCGGCTGCGGCTGCATCGGCTGCGGCTGCATCGGCTGCGGGGCCATCGGCTGCATCGGCTGCGGCTGCATCGGCTGCGGCGCCATCGGCTGCGGCTGCATCGGCTGCGGCGCCATCGGCTGCGGGGCCATCGGCTGCGGCGCGATCGCTTGCTGCGCGCCGTAGCCCGCGATCGCTGCTTGCACGTTCGAGGCGGGCGGTGCTCCGAACGGCGAGGCCTGTGGCATCGCTTGAGGCGCGGGCTGCGCCGCTGCGTCCGCGTAGCGAGCGCCGCAGAACTTGCAGAAGTCCGCGCCGCTCTCTCCGAGCGAGCGGCAGCGCCAGCACACCGGGGCCGGCTGCGCGCCATAGGGAGACGCGGGACGAGGCGCGGCGGCAGGCGCGACGGGCGCGGGTGCGGCCGCGGGCGCAGGCGCTTGGACCGCGCCGAGCTGGAAGCCGCAGTTGTTGCAGAACCGCATGTGCGGCGGGTTCGGCGTGTTGCAGCGGGGGCAGGTGATCATCGGTGGGGCCACGCCGGCTGGAGACGGTGCTGCGAGCGGTGCGGGAGACTGCGGTGCGGGTGACGCGGCAGGAGCTGCTCGACCACCGCGATCGATGCCGGTCGGCGGGGTCGGAAGAGCGTTCGGGCGCTCGGCCGGCACCCAATCCCCGAGCCGGTGACCACAGTCTTGGCAGTACAAGCTGCCGTGCGGGTTGGCGCGCCCGCAGTTCTTGCAGTTCATGCGTGCGCCGAAGGAGAACCCGCCCGGCGTTGCCGCGTCAAGCTCCGCGTCGAGCCTACTCGCGCTCGAGCGCGCCGATGCGCAGGACGGCCCCGAGTACGATCTCCGCGACGACGTTGACGCTGAACGGATCAGCCCGTCGCGTCCCGTCGCGCGTGGAGAACGGCGCGGTGCCGAGGACCCACACCTCGGCGCTCGCGACGAGCGCGAACTCGCTCGAGAGCTCGAGGTGCACGCCGCCACCGGCGCTCACGACCGCGCCGCCCGTCGCCACCGTGGACGCGTCGCCGAAGAGGAGGACGCCCAACCCCGCGCCGACCCACGGCTGCAGGCGAGAGCTCGCATCGATCACGTAGCGGAGCTGGCCGCGCAGCGAGTGGAGCAGCGCCACCTCGTAGAGGCTCGCGCTGTCGAGCACCCAGAGGTCGTACGCCAGGCCCCACCCGAAGCCGTCGGGTGTGCGGTACGTGAGGCGCGTGCCGAGGCCGATGCCGGCGTTCATCACGCAGTCGCGGTTGGCCGGGCAGATCGCCGATCGCTCGATCGGCACGACCGCGAGGGCGCCGAGCTCGAGCTCCCACCAGGGAGCGGCGGCCTCCGGTGGCCGGGGCACCTCGAACGCTGCTGCACGGTCCGCCGAGGGCCTCGACTCCTCCACCTGGGCCGCGGCGGGGCGCACGACGGCGAGCCACGCGATCCCGATCGCGATGCACCACAGCTCGAAGCGCCAGCACGGACCCATGAGCCTCGTCTCGTCCGGACAGTCGCGCGAAGCTGCACGAGGGTCGCGGACGGTTGTTGACACGCAAAGTGCCCTTTCTATAGTACCGCGCCATTCGGCCCGGCTCGTGGTCGATCGCTCAGAGAGACCACACCCATCGCCTTCGTGCGACCGACACCCTGGATGAGGGTCTCGCACGAAGGAGCCTTCGCCCGCGCGAATCCGCGGGCCGTGATTTTCCCCGAGGACCGCGCATGGAACTTTTTCTCGACAAGCGCGCCGTGAAGCAGATTCGGACGTCCGCGCAGGACGCCATCGACGAGGGCGACAGCGACACCCTTCGCGAGGACGTGCTCGAGGCGTTCAGCGACGAACAGATCGAGGAGATCGAGCGTCGCATCGACAGCGTCGACTTCAACGACTTCATCTCCGAGATCCTCGACGAGTGGTCCGGCGACGAGGTCGACGAGCTCTTCGAGCTGCTCGAGGGGCACATGGCCGAGGCCGGCATCGAGATCAAGTACGCGCCGGCGGACGCGGACGACGACGACGAGGAGCCGGAAGACGACGACGACGAGGAGGACGAGGAAGAGGGCGACGAGGTCGGCTTCGTCGAGGACGAGCCCGAAGAGCTCTGAGCTCGCGTCCCCAGCTCCCATCGAGAGAGCGCCCGGACCCGGGCGCTCTTTTCGTTTCGTGCCGCTCTCTTCGTTTCGTGCCGCTCTCTTCGTTTCGTGCCGCTCTCTTCGTTTCGATGCCTCAGCGCGAGAGCACGTCGATCGCGCGCGAGATGCCCTGCGCATCGACGTCGAGGTGGGTGACCGCTCGGATCTGCGTCGCGCCGAACGGCGAGACGAGGATGCCCTCGCGCTTGGCGCGCTCGCATGCCTCGAGCGGGCTCGATCCGCGACGCGGCTCGAAGAGCACGATGTTCGTCTCCGGCGGAACCGTCACGAGCCCGGCGTCTGCGAGCGCGCTCGCGAGACGGGCCGCGTGGGCGTGATCGTCGGCGAGGCGCGTGCGGTGGTGCGCGATGGCGTGCAGCGCAGCCGCCGCGAGGATGCCGGCCTGCCGCATCGCGCCGCCCATGCGCTTGCGGATGCGGAGCGCCTCCCGCATCGCCTCGTGGGAGCCGACGATCGCGCTGCCGACCGGCGCGCCGAGGCCCTTCGAGAAGCAGACGCTGACGGTGTCGAAGCCACGCGCGAGCGTCGACTCGCTCGCGCCGGTCGCGATCGCCGCGTTCCAGAGGCGGGCGCCATCGAGGTGGGTCGCGAGCCCGAGCTCGTGCGCGCGCTCGCAGATCGCGAGCGAGATCTCGGGCCGCCAGACGCGCCCGCCCGCGCGGTTGTGGGTGTTCTCGAGCGCGACGAGCCGCGTGCGTGGCTCCCAGTAGGCGCCGCCGCGCAAGGCCTCGAGATCGTCGGGGCCGAAGAAGCCGCCTCGTCCGAGCACGACGTGCTGCGCGCCGGCAGCCCCCATCGCGCCCGATTCGTAGAGCACCACGTGTGCGTGCTCACCGACCGCGATCTGATCGCCCGCACCGCAGCGGAGCTGCACGGCGATCTGGTTGGCCATCGTGCCGCTCGGAACGAAGAGCGCGCCTTCTTTGCCGAGCAGCGCGGCGACCTCTTCCTCGAGCCGCCGCACCGTCGGGTCCTCGCGGTAGATGTCGTCGCCCACCTCGGCGTCGGCCATCGAGCGGCGCATCGCCTCGGTCGGTCGGGTGACGGTGTCGGAGCGGAGGTCGACGAGCATCGCCCTCTCCTACCGCGAACCACCGCGCGCGCGCACGATGCGGATCGAGCCTTGACGACCGCGAGCACCTGCCGTATCCCACGCGCCCTGTTTCGACCGGGACCGCTTCGCGGGCACGGGAGAACGGACTGACACGCCGCCCTAGCTCAGGGGTAGAGCAACGGTTTCGTAAACCGTAGGTCCCGGGTTCAATTCCCGGGGGCGGCTTCGCTGGTCACGGATCGTCTGGCCACGAGAACTTCTGCCCAGAACCTCTCTGGCCAGAACCTCTCTGGCCACGGATTCTCTGGCGACCCGAGATCGCTCGTCGTGCGACGCGTCACCCGTCGTGCGACGCGTCCCTCGTCGTGCGACGCGTCCCTCGTCGTGCGAGCGTCACTCGTACACGCAGCGGAAGCCGCCGCCGTAGAAGTCCTGCGTGAGGTCGACGCTGCTCCGGGCCGCGCCGCGGAGGAGGCTCGACGGTGCGCCCGAAGCGCCGCCTCGCACGACCGTGCGCGTGGGCTCCGCGTGACAGAACGGATCCGTGCGCGGGGTCGTGTCCCAGCAGCCGCCGCTTCCCGCCGTGTCGTAGACCTCGAAGTCGTCCGCGACGAGCTCGGACACGTTGCCCGCCAGATCGAAGAAGCCCGACGTCGCCGCGAAGGAACCGACGCGACGCGTGGGCAGCCCGTCCTCGCCGAGACAGCCGAAGCCCTGGGCGCGATCGCAGGCACCGTCCACGTCGCCGACGGGCGTCTCTTCGCCCCACGGATACGTGCGTCCGCTCGTGCCACGGGCCGCGATCTCCCACTCGGCCTCCGTGGGCAATCGCCCACCGTCGAACGCGCAGAACGCGATCATCGCGTCGCGCGTGAGGCACGAGATCGGATGCAGCTCGTGCGAGCCGGGCGCTGGCGTCCATGGGCAGCTCGCGGAGATCGGCTCTGCGCTCGGCACGAGCGGCTCCTCGACGCGGCTCGCCGAGAGCGTGCTGCCGTCGCGGTAGGTCACGGCGGCCGTGGGCACCGGGTGACCGGCGTCCCAGAACGCGCGGAAGCGCGCGACGGTGACCTCGTACGCGTCCATGCGGAACGACGAGACCGTGATGCCGGGCTGCTCGGGGAACGCGCCCGTGGCGTCGTCGGACCACGCATCGGGATCGCCGAGCTGGATCGTCCCGCCCGCGACGTCGATCACGTCGCAGCCACGGCCGCGGCCGCTCGCGCGACAGCTGCGCGGGAACCACGCGCAGCCGCCGCCTTCGCAGATCTGATCGGGCCCGCACGTCGCACTGCCACAGCGACAGACGCCTTCGACACACGCCTCGCCTGCGGCGCAGGCCGGCGCGCACGACGTCGCCGCGTCCGGAGCCCCCGCATCCACCGTCGGAAACGGAGGCAGCGCGCGCAGCTCCTCACCCAGCGTCGTGCGGGCACGATCTCCCTCGGGGATCGACGCGCCCGCGCAGGCACCGCCGCGACACGTCTCTGCACAGCCGGCCACGCCGACGCACGCGCGCTCGAGCCGCACCACGACGCGCCACGTCTCACCGCGCACGAAGGGGACGTCCGCCGTGCTCGTCACGATCGTCGAGCCGTCGGCGCGAAGGCCCGTGACGACGAGACCCGTCGTGCTCGCGGCCTCGCTCGGTGCACGCACGCCGAACGAGAAAGGCAGCCCCGCCTCGACGGTCTCGGAGCGCGCGAGCTCGGGCAGCTCGAGCCGCACGTCCGCGAGCTCGCTGCCGAGATCGCTCTCGACGACCACGATCGTCTGCGTGAGCGGCGCATGGCACGCCGCGACGACGAAGCTCGCGAGCAGGACGAGGACGCGCGCTGCGACGGAGAGGGGCGCGCGTGGACGGTGAGCGCACATGGCTGCTCGCGAAGGCTACACGGAAGCACCTATACTCGTCGCGCCAGAGCCTCCTCGCGCACGTGCGAGAGAGCCCGGAGCGGAGCCGGGCGCGAGCGCTGGTTGGCCGGAGGATCGATGCGACGCGCTGTCTTCCTTCTCTCGAGCTCGACGCTCCTGCCGCTCGCCGCGATCGCGTGCGAGCCGCGCGCCGACGAGCCTTCCGCGCGCGCCGAGGACCTCCTCTTCGTGCCCAGCGCCACGCTGCTCGCCGAGACGCCGGTCGCGGGCGACGAGCTGGGCGCGGCCGTCGCGATCGATGGCGCGTGGGCAGCGGTCGGTGCGCCCTCGGCGGAGACGGACGGTCGCGTCTACCTCTTCCAGCGCGAAGGGACCGCGTGGGTCGCGCGCGGCGCGCTCCTCGACGGCGACGGACGCCCTCAAGGTTTCGGCAGGGCGCTCGCGATGTACCCGTTCACGGGTCGTAGCGTAGTTGATCGTGCGGACGGACACAGTGCGGGGATCGACGGGGGGTTCCTGACGTGATCTTCTCAGCTCGTGAGCTTGGCGAAGCGATTGGCGC
>JBILLJ010000167.1:0-17149 GCA_044376125.1 Sandaracinaceae bacterium | reverse complement strand
GCGATGTCGCCGCCGCGGGGCTCGATCGCCTGGAACGCGCCCTGGTAGCCGAGCGTCGTCTCGACGCCCGGCGTGACGAGCGCGGTGATGTCGGTGCGGATCGCGTCGACGGCCATGCCGGGGCACCAGTAAGCGCGCGTCGGCGCCCAGTTGCCGCCCTGGCCCGGGATCACGCCGCGGTCCGCCATCGCCCCGCAGCCGCGCGGGCTGCCGATCAGCGACTCGCGCGTGAACGCCGCGGACGCGTGGGAGATCGTGGGCAGCGGCGTTCCTCCGACGGAGAACGTGTGCCGGTGATCACACCACTCGGCGCAGTTGTCGACGGCGGTCTGGCCGTGGCCCGAGAGGATCGTGACGAGCTCCACCCGCGTCGCGCCGGCGGGCACCGTGAACGCGAACGGCTCGCGCATGTTGTAGCTGGCGTCGAACGTGCCGCCGGTGAAGGCGCGGACGGCGCCCATCGCGCGGGGCGCGTCACCACGCGTCTGCATGCGCAGCGCGACGTGCGCGACCCACTCCGTCGCGCGCTCCCACTCGGGGCCGAGCTCGACGAAGAACGTCTGATCGCCGCCCTCGCGGAGCAGGCCCAGGAACGGCGAGGCGTCGATCAGGTAGTGCTGCCGGCCGCGGCGCCAGTACGGCGTGATCCAGCGCGTGATCTCGCGGCGCTCCGTGCACGCCTCGCCGTCGACGCAGAGCGAGACCGACGCGATGCGGTCCCACTCCGAGCACGCGAACATGTTGCGCTCGCGGCAGTCGATCTCGATGTCCATCTCCAGCGTGTCGAAGGCCGCCATCGCAGACGCCGCCGGGAGCGACACGGTGCGCGTGAACACGCGACCCGTGGTCGTCTCGTGATCGAGCAGCGGCACCACGGTCACCCCCGTCTCCGTGGCCAGGCGGTGCTCGAGCGCCCAGCGGTAGTTGTAGAAGCGCGGGAAGTACTGGCCCATCGTGAAGGTCGGCCGCTGACCGACGCTCGGGCTGAGATCGTCGCCCGAGTCCCACTCCTGCTCGCGATCGATCGCGAAGATGAAGGGGTACATCATGCCGGCGACGCCGCGCTCGCCGAGGTCGACGTTGGCCTCTGGCGTCGCCGCGAAGCGCAGGTACTCGGTGAGGTAATCGCCGGGCGAGCCGTCGATCTCCGCCGCTGCGTCGGTGACGAAGTGGAAGCGCTCGCGCCAGAAGAGCCGATCGGCCTCCTCCGCGCCGATCGCGTCGAAGGCCATCTCGAGCTGATCGGCCAGGCCCTGCGCACGCGTCGTGCGCGCCGCCTCGTCGCGCTCGGTGGAGCTGAAGAAGAAGTGCACGTTGCGCGGGCTGCGCAGGATCGCGCCGTTGGCCAGCGTCCCGAAGAGCGCGTTGCCCTGGCCGCCGCCGTCCGCGAAGTACGTGAAGAAGACGTAGCTGTCGCAGCCGCTCCACTCCTCGGCGAGGTGCCACGGCCCGGCGAGCGTCTGCACCGTGAAGTCGCCGGCCACGTCGCCGACCTGCACGCCCGTGCCCGTGCGCATCTCGGCGCGTGGCAGACCGAGCTCTTCGCAGAGCGCGGCGCCGGGGCGCCCGGCATCGCTGCCCGCATCCACCGGCTCCATCGCCGCGTCGTCGGCTTCGACGTGTGCGTCGGGCTCGGTGGCAGGCGGACCACCACACGCGGCGATGGTCAGAACGAGGGCGGCAGGGGCGAGCGAGCGAAGGACGCGCATCGCGCGATGATGCTTGCGGAATCAACGTTCCGCCAGCCACGCGACGATCTCTTCTTCCACGGTGGTCTCGCCTTGCCTCGCCCCCGCCGGGAACGCCACGTGGCCGCCGCGCTCGTAGCGCCACGCGGTCACGGCCTCGGACGTGCGATCGACCCACGGGTGCAGGGTGGGCAGCGGCACCATCGGATCGGCCTCGGCGATCGCGAGCAAGGTCGGCACCTCGATCGACGCGAGCTTGGGGCCCGCGGAGCAGGTCTCGTAGTAGTGCTCCGGATCGCGGAAGCCGAAGCGCGGGCACACGACGAGCTCGTCCCAGTCGCGGATCGTCGCGGCGCGCTCCACGACGTCCGCCGGGTGCGGGATCGCGCGCCCCTCACGCTTGGCGCGCTCCTCGACCACCCGGTACGCGGCCTTGAGCGCGCGCAGCACGTGGAACTGGTAGGGCTTGCGATCCGCTCTCTGGATCGCCCGGACGCCGTGCGCGAGGTCGAGCGGCGCACAGACGGCAGCGATCGCGGCGACGCGCGGGTCGCGCTCCGCAGAGGCCGCGTAGGTCAGCGCGATGTGCCCACCCATCGAGTAGCCGATGATCTCGAGGCGCGAGAAGCGCGAGAGGAGCGGGCTCGCGAGCGCGGCGCGCACGTCGTCGGTGAAGGCTGCGTGGTAGACGTCGGCGCCCGAGAGATCGGCGCCGCGGAAGTCGAGGCGCAGGACGCTCGTCCCGCGCGCCCGCGCCGCGTGCGTCGCGAGCTGCACGTAGCGGCTGTCGAGATCGCCGCCGAGCCCGTGCAGGACGAGCACACACGTGTCGCTCTCCGCCCGGTCCGTGAAGCGCCCGTGCAGGGCGATGGGCCGCGCGTCCGCCGCCATCGCATCGATCGACACCTCCACGTCGTCGAGCGGCGCGGGCGGGCGCAGCTGCGAGAGCACGAAGCCCGCGTAGGTCCAGTAGTGACCATGCAGCGATCGGCGAGCGCGAGCAGCGAGCGAGCGGATCATCGCGCCCCGTGATCTAGCCGACGTCGCCCGAGCTCGCGAGCCACATGCGACGACCCTTCACCGAGGCACCTCGAGGGCGAACGAGCGCGTGCCCCTCGTGCAGCGCCGGAAGAACGCGCGTCGACCGCTCCATGTCACCCCGCACGTGTTCCATG
Source organism: Sandaracinaceae bacterium (assembly GCA_044376125.1). GTDB lineage: Bacteria > Myxococcota_A > Polyangia > Polyangiales > Sandaracinaceae > JAFLCL01. The sequence goes on along the minus strand of JBILLJ010000167.1, from coordinate 14,286 downwards.
CGCTCACGCCCTGCCGCTCCACGAGCGTGCGGCCCGTGCGCAGGGACACGATCGACGCCTCCTCGGATCGAAGCGGTGACCCCGGCGAGTACGACGCGGCCACCTCCCCACCGGGTGCGACGTCGAGATGCTCGAAGGACGTGATCTCGCTCCCGTCCGGGCGGAGCAGCATCGTCACCTCGCAGTTCGTCCCGCAGCCCCACGCCACGACGAGGTTGTCACCGACCACGAACCGCACCGAGGGCCAACGACCGGGCGGCGCGTCGTAGCGGCCGGTCCGGCGGGTGCGTCGGTGGACGATGCGGATCACCGTCGGTGTGTCTGCGTCGAACGAGTGCTCGACCTCCACGTCGTGTGCGCGGCCCCGGAACGGCCGCGCCCGCGCGAGGCTGGTCGCTCCGACCACGAGCGCAGATGCGACGAAGACGGCGAGGACGGAGCGCATGGCCTGTAGTGCCACGGCTCGGCACGACCGCGCAAGAAGACCGGCTGATGATCACGAGGACGCGGTCTGCGTCGCGCACGGTGGAGCGGTGATGTCGCCCGATGGTCAAACCATCCTACCGTGGTAGGATGGCGGATGCCTCGCGGAAACCCAGCGATCAAGCTCGCCATCACCGTGGACTCCGACGTGCACGCGGCCGTCGCGGCGGCTGCGGAGGCCGAGCACGTCAGCGTCTCGAAGTGGATCACCGACGCTGCGCGCGACGCGCTGCGCGTTCGACGTGGGCTCGCTGCGGTCGCTCTGTGGGAGAAGGAGCACGGCGCGCTCACCGAGGAGGAGATGCAGGCGGCGCGTGCTCGCGTCGAGCGTGCGCATCTGTCGCCACGAGGTGAGCCCGCGCGCCGTCGGTCAGGCCGATGAAGCGCGTCGTCTACGACACGGGCGTCTTGATCGCTGCGGACCGCAACGACCGACGCGTCTGGGCGGAGCACCGTGCGCGGCTCGAGCGTGGCATGCAGGTCGTCGTCCCGACGCCAGTGATCGCCCAGGTCAGCCGGTCCCCACGCCAGGCCGGGCTCCGCCATCTGCTCGCGGGCTGCGAGACCGCGCCGCTGCTCGAAGGAGCGGCGCACCGTGCGGGAGCCCTGCTCGGTCGGGCCAAGACGACGGACGTGGTCGACGCCACGCTCGTCGCCTTGGCCGCGGAGCGGGGTGCGGACATCGTGACGGGGGACCGCGACGACATCGAGCGTCTGGTCGCCGCGAGCGGCGAGCGAGTCGTGATCGTCGACGTGTGACCGAGCCCGCAGCTCGATCACTCGATCAGGCTGCCTCGAGCTGGCGCTCGACGAGGCGCTTGTAGAGGCCTTCCTGCGTCATGAGCTCGTCGTGCGTGCCGGACTGCGCGATGACGCCGCCGTCGATCACGAGCACGCGGTCGGCGTCGCGCACCGTGGAGAGGCGGTGCGCGATGATCAGCGTGGTGCGGCCGTGCATGAGGCGATCGAGCGCCTCCTTCACGAGGTGCTCGCTCTCGGCATCGAGCGCGCTCGTGGCCTCGTCGAGCACGAGGATGCGCGGGTCCTTGAGCACCGCGCGCGCGATGGCCACGCGCTGCTTCTGCCCACCCGAGAGCTGCACGCCGCGCTCGCCCACCGAGGTCGCGAAGCCCTCCGGGAACTTCTCGATGAACGTGCGCGCGTTGGCCACCTCGCACGCCTTCTCGACCTCCGCGCGGGTCGCGGTGCGGCGGCCGTAGCGCACGTTCTCCTCGATGCTGGTCGAGAAGAGGATCGGCTCCTGCGACACGATGCCGATCTGCCGACGCAGCCACTCGGGGTCGAGGTCGCGCAGGTCCGTTCCGTCGAGGCGCACGACACCACCGCTCGGGTCGTAGAGACGTGAGAGCAGCGCGGCGAGCGTGGACTTGCCCGCGCCAGAAGGGCCCACCACCGCGACGATCTCCCCGGGCGCGATGTCGAGGGAGAGGCCCTTGAGCACCGGCGCGTCCGGCCGCGTCGGGTACGCGAAGCTCACGTCCTCGAAGGACAGCTTGCCCTTCGTCGACGGCGGCTTCTCTCCGCCCTTGCCCATCGCGGGCGCGCGATCGAGCAGCTCGAAGATGCGCTCTGCCGCGCCGACCGCCTTGCTGAAGTCCGTCCACAGATCCGTGATGGCGCCGAGCGAGACGGCCACGAGGATCGTGTAGACGAGGAAGGCCGTCAGCTCGCCGACGGTCATCACGCCGTCGAGCACGAGGTGGCCGCCGTACCAGAGCACGAGCGCCGCCGCGGCGAAGCCGAGGAACGACGCGAACGTCATGAAGATGCCGCCGAGCTGGATGCGACGCTTCGCGAGCGCGAAGCTGTGATCGACCGCGCGTCTGTAGCGCGCGACCTCCTGCGCCTCCGCGCCGAACGCGCGCACCGTGCGCATGCCCGCGATCGACTCCTCGGCCACGTCGCTCGAGGACGCGAGCGCGTCCTGCACCTCGCGCGAGAGCGCGCGCAGACGCTTTCCGTACGTGACCGCACCGAAGGCGATGGGCGGCACCACGGCGAGCATCACGAGCGTGAGACGCGGCGAGGTGTAGAGGAGCAGGCCCACGCCGCCGAGCGCGGTGGCCACGTTCCGCAGCGCCATCGAGATGTTCACGCTCACGCCGTTCTGCAGCACGGCCGTGTCCGACGAGAGCCGCGAGGTGAGCTCGCCCGTCTTGCGCTCGTCGAAGAACGCGATCTCCTGCGAGAGGATCGCCGCGTAGAGGTCGCGCCGCAGGCGCGCCACCACGCGCTCGCCCGCCGTCGTGAAGAGCACGTAGCGGAGCGACGTCGTGATGGCCTGGACGGCGAGCACCACGACCAGGAAGATCGCCGCGCGATCGATGCTCTCGCCGGTCGGATCGCCGAGCGCACCATCGAGCAAGAACTGGATGCCGCGCGGATAGACCAGCCCCGCCGCGCTCGAGATCGCGAGGAACACCGTGCCCAGGGCGAGCTGTCGCCACTCGGGTCGCGCCAGCCGCAGGATGCGTCCCACCGACGCGCGCTCGTGCCTCACGACCTGAGTCTGGTTGCTCACGGCGCCGAGTATTGCGTCGCACGCGCCGCGTGGGGAGAGCCGGTCACACTACTTCTCAGAGGTCTGCTCAGAGGTCTGCTTCGCAGACCCCCGGTGATCGGACACCGCGCGCAGGAACGAGAGTGACGAGCACCAGGAGAACCCGGCGAGGCGTCCCCAGCGACTCTCGGGTCGATTGTTTCTCGATCTCTCCGTGTCGGTGTTTCAGGCGAGGGCACGTTCGGTCGAGGGGGCGGGCAAGCGCGGTCGACCGTCGAGGCCCGCGATGCGGCGGAACGCCCAGTCCGTGAGCCACGTCGGCAGCATGCGCATGAGCCACGGGCCCATCGCGTTGTAGAAGGGCGCGACGTAGCGGGCGCGCGGCCAGCGCGAGGTCGCCGCGTGCTCGATCGCGCGCGCCACGCTCTCGGGGCCGACGGCGAGGCCGGCCACCGCTTCGTCGGCGCTCGCACCGACCTGGAGCGCGGTCGCGTACGGCGAGTCGTCGCGCACGTACTTGCGCAGGAGGCTCATCGTGGTCGAGGTGAACTCCGTCTTGATGTAGCCGGGCTCGATCACCGAGACGCGGATGCCGAACTGGTGCAGCTCCATGCGGAGCGCGGTGGTGAGCGCCTCGAGCGCGAACTTGGTCGCGTGGTAGACGCCGCCGAGCGGGAAGACCATGCGGCCCCCGACGCTCGAGACGTTGATGACGCGGCCCGAGCCACGCTTGCGCATCGCCGGGACGAAGGCGCGCGTCACGGCGAGCAGGCCGAACACGTTCGTGTCGAACTGCGCGCGTACGTCCGCGTCCGACAGCTCCTCCACCGGCCCGAAGAGGCCGTAGCCGGCGTTGTTGACGAGCACGTCGAGGCCATGGCCGTTCGTCAGGCGATCGACCGCGTCCTTGGCTGCCGCGATCGAGGTCTCGCTCGTGACGTCGAGCGCGACGGCATCGAGCCCCGCTGCGCGCAGCTCCGAGAGGGCCTTCTCGTTGCGGCCGGTGGCGATCACCTGGTGGCCGGCGGCGTGGAGGTGGAGGGCGGTCGCCTTGCCGATGCCTGCGGTCGCGCCGGTGACGAGGATGATCTTCTTCGCGCTCATGGCTGGGGTCTCCTTGGGGATGGGCTGGGGATGGCTGGGGACGAGCTGGGGAACGAGAGGGGTCGAGCTGTGGAGTCGATGCGGATTCGAGTCGTTCGGGATGAACGTTCATTCCGAGCTTGGGCCACGAAAAGGGCGCACGGAGGCGCCCTCGTCGTCGGGGAGGGGCGCCCGCTATCGGCGGATCGCCTCCCAGAGGCATTGCTCGATCTTCGCGAGCGTGGCGTCGTCGAGCGTGAGGCGGCCCTCGGTCCAGCCCTTGAGCACGCCGAGGAACACACCCCAGACGACCGACACGAGGATGGCCGGAGGCAGATCCTTCAGCGCCTCGGCGTGGATGCCCGCCAGGATCGCGGACTCGACGAGCGTGTTGCCGTGCTCCTCGAGGTGGCGGCTCGCGTCGTCGAGGTAGGGCTGGTGGTGGTGCAACTCCATGAAGCGCACCGAGGTCGGGCGCTTCTTCGCGTACGCCGCCATCCGCAGGAAGAACACGCGGAATTGCTCGCGATGCGGCCTGTCGAAGGGGAACTCCGCGAGCAGGGCATCCAGCATCTCGCGCTTCTCCTTCTGGTAGAGCGCGTTGACGAGGGACTCCTTGCTCTCGAAGTAGCGATAGATCGTGCCCGCGCCGACCTTGGCCTTCTCCGCCACCAGCGGGACGGCGGTGCCGTGGAAGCCACGCTCGGCGAAGAGCTCGAGCGCCGCCGCCAGGATAGCCTCTCGCTTCTCACCCGCGACGTCCTTGTCGGCGTCGGCGGAGGCGCGGGCGGTGTGAGGGCGGGCGGGGCTCATGTCGGGCTCACGGACGGAACGTTCATTCCGTACCACGGTGCTCGGTCGGCGCAAGGACGGTCACTGTGAAGGAGTGCGAAGCGGGCCCGCTGCCCCCGCTTGACGCGAACTCCCCCCGCTTGACGCGAACTCCCCCCCGCTCGACGCTCGGCCGAGCGGAGGAGTCACCGATGTTCGAGTTCCTGTTCGGCAGCAGCAAGCCCGACGCGACCGCGACCGCCGAGGTGCTGGTCAACGGCCGCGAGGCGATGAACGAGACCCTCAAGAGCCCTCGCTACAACAGCTACAAAGGCGCCGAGCCCATGGTCGAGGTGGCGGTGCGCGTCACCGACGAGGCCGGAAAGACCTGGGACGCCACGATGGAAGCGGGCCTCTCGGTCGTCTTCCTCCTCGTGCCGGGCATGAAGGTCGCTGCGAAGTACGCGAAGAAGAAGCCCGAGCGCGTCTTCCTCGCGGCGACGCAGGACGAGCTCCTGGCGGCGGCCCCTCCCCGCAAGCTCTGAGAGCACCTGTCACTTGGATGGATCGATGCTCATCCGGAACGAGCGTCCGGAGCGGTCACTCCGCGGGGCCCATCACTCGGCTGGACTCAGCGAGCCGAGGTCGAGCAGGTCGAAGAGCGCGTCCAGGTTGAACGGCTTCACGAGGAGGCCGATCACACCCGCGATGCTCGCGGACGCGCGCAGCTCGGGTGACTCGTTCGCGGTCATCAGCACGACCTGCGCGTCGGGGTGATCCTCACGGATCTTGCGGGCGAGCTCGAGCCCGCTCTGGCCGGGCAGCGCCTCGTTGACGAGGACCAGGTCCGGGCTCCACTGGGCCATCAGCGTCAGCGCCGCGTCCGGCGAGCTCGTGGCAACGACGCGCGCGCCGCGGTCCGTGAGCGTGCGCGCCACGCGCGTCTGGACCTCGGGATCGTGATCGACGACGACGATGTCGTTGGCGGGCGGGGTGCTCGCGGCTCGCAGGAGCCCGCTGCCCTCCGGCTTGTCGGAGGTCTTCGCGTCGGCGCTGGCGGCGAGCTTGGCCCCGGCGGCCTTCGGGGGCAGCGGCTGGGTGGGGGCGTCGTGGATCTCGGGGTCGTACTGCATGGGAGAGCCTGGAAGGAGCAATGGATCGGGAACGGGACGGCCGAGGTGCGCTGGGCGGTCGGCCCGGAGAACAGCGCACTGACATCGGTCGTTCCCGGCCGGTCTTGAGGACCGACGCGGAAAACACCACGCGCGGCCTCGAGGACACGCGCGAGAAACACAGCGCCCCACTTGTTGGCGTGAGGCCGATTATGGAAGACGCGCCCCCCTGCTGCAATCCCCCGCGCGTGACGGCCTCGTGGCTCCTCCGCGTCGTCGCTCGCGCAGTGAGACACGCCAGCGTCTCGAAGTCGTCCGGCCGCCTCATGAGCAGCGGACCCGACGAGCTCCGGCCGAGCTTCCGTGCGGAGGGAGTGGTGTACGCTCGGCGCCTCGATGTCCTCGCCGCGTTCTCGTCTCGTCGCGCTCTTCGCCGTCGTCCTCGCGCTCTCGCTGCCCACGGCGTTGCCCGATGGAGCCATCCGCCGTGCCCTGGCGCAGGTGCGCACGCCCGGCACGATGCCCGTGAGCGAGATCCAGGCCGGCATGCGCGGCTACGGCCTGACGGTGTTCCGCGGCACGCAGCCCGAGCGCTTCGAGGTCGAGGTCATCGACGTCCTTCACCAGTTCCGGCCGGATCAGGACCTCATCCTCATCCGCACCACGCACCCCATCCTCACCGACGCGACGACGGTCGGCGGCATGAGCGGCAGCCCCATCTTCCTCGAGGATCGGCTCATCGGTGCGTACGCGTACGGCTGGCCGTTCGGTCGTCACCCCGTCGCGGGCGTCACACCGATCGAGAACATGATGCGCGAGCTCCGCCGCACGCCGCGCGCAGGCTCGTTCCCGGGTGCGACGCCGCTGTCTGCGCCCGCGAGCGCCGCACGTGCCGAGGCTCCGAGCGATCGTGGTCGCGTGGCGCGCACGCTGCCTGCGGGGGTCTCGCCCTACCTCGGCACGAGCGCGCGCAACGCGTTCAGCGCGTTCGACGAACGACCGCGCGAGCGCGTCGAGCTGCCCGATGGCTCGCGGCTCGTGCCTGCGTCCACGCCGCTCCTCGTCGGCGGCATGGACCCGGAGGTGCTCGGGGAGTGGGGACGACGGCTCGAGCGCTACGGCATCGACGTGCTGCAGGCCGGCGGTGCGGGCGCGCCGCCCACGAGCGCGACGACCGCCGCGGCGCGCTTCGTCGATGGTGGCGCGCTCGCCGTCACGCTCTCGCGCGGAGACATCGCGAGCACGGTCGTCGGCACGGTCACCCACGTGGAAGGCGATCGGCTGGTCGCGTTCGGGCACCCGATGGTCGAGGGCGGCGAGGTCGGCTTCCCCACGGCGGTCGCGCGCGTGCTGCACGTGCTCGCGAGCTACCAGCGCTCGTTCAAGATCGCCGAGGCCGTCGCGCCGCTCGGCACGATGACGCAGGACCGCCAGGCCGCGGTCGTGATCGACACGACGCTCCAGCCGGCGATGATCCCCGTGCACCTGCGGGTCACGGGGCTGCCGACCGAGCAGCGCACCGAGTGGAACTTCGAGGTCGCGAGCCACCGCGCGATCACGCCGATGGTGCTCGGCGGCGCGATCCAGAGCGCCGTGAAGGCCATCGCGGCGGACAACGACTACGTGATGTTCGAGGCGCGGAGCCGCGTGGAGCTCGACGGGCTCGGCGCGCCGATCGAGCTGACGGATCGAGGCTTCGCCGCGTCGGGCGCGGGGGGCGCGAGCATGCTCTCGGCGATCCGCGCGTTCGATGCGATCGAGATCGCGTACGCGAACCCGTTCCGCGACACGCGCCTTCGCTCGATCGACGTGGAGGTCGCGCTGCGTTTCGCGCACGACACCGCCGAGATCGTCGATGCGTCGGTCGACGCGACCGAGGTGAACCCGGGCCAGCCGGTCGAGGTGCGCGTCGTCTTGCGTCGCTGGTCGGGCGACGAAGAGGTCAGGCGCCTGAGCGTGATGGTGCCCGAGAGCGCGGCGGGGCAGTCGATCCAGATCCTCGTCCAGCCGGGCCCGGACGCGGAGATCGAGCGCCCCGAGCCGCGCAACCTCGACGACATCCTCGAGGCCGTTCGCAACCGCTACGGCGCGACCGACATCGTGCTCTCGACGCGCCTGCCCGGCCGCGGAGTGCGCACGCCGGGTCACGTCGTGCGCTCGGTGCCGCCGAGCGTGCTCGACGCGATGCAGAGCACGACCGACTCCGATCGCGTGCGCGCCTTCCAGACGCACCTGCGCCGCGCGTTCTCGACCGACCTCGTGCTCACGGGCGCGGCCCGGATCGAGCTCACCGTCCGCCGCGTCGCGCGATGAGCGAGGTCCTCGTTGATTCAGCCCGCGGGCACGGGCGCCGGGGCGTCTCGAACTCTCAGTGACCGAGAAACAATCGACTCGAGACGTGAAGGGACGCGGGGGTGGGGGGTCCAGGGCGAGTTCCGCAGGCCGAAGGCCGAGGATGTCTGAGCATCGGACCCCCCTCCCCCGCGGCCCGAGTCGAAGACGGAGATTCTCGATATCTCTCAGAACGCCGTGCAGGCGGTGCTGCTGGGGCGGTAGGTGTCGATGGGGGTGACAGTGCAGGTGGAGGGGCTCGTGAAGGTGACGCGCGCCACGGTCCAGAAGTCGTTGGCAGTGCAGTTGCCGGCGGCGGTGCCGGTGAGAGGGCGGCTCGTGAAGGTGGCAGTCGGCATGGTGGACATGCGGGCACCACAGAAGACCTGGATGGTGGCAGTCCGTCCGGCGGCACGTGCGTAGTTGTGCACGGCGATGGTGTAGGTGGAGCCGGTGACGGGCTCGTCGAGGTTGATGTTCTCGGGGCCGTCGGCGGTGGTGTTGTCGATGTCGAGCGAGGCGCCCCAGGCCGGGCTCGTGTTGGCGTAGTAGCAGTCGTCGGGGGAGCTGAACCACGGAGTCGTCGTGGTCGGGCCGTGGACGTGGAGATCCACGTCGCCCGTGCCGTCCCAGCCGAGCTGCACGCGGAGGCCGTGCGGGAGCGCGGTCACCCGGAATCGACACGTGATGGTCATTCCGCTCGGGAGCGTGCCAGTCACCTCGATCACGTACTCGCCGACGATGTACGGCGTGAACGACTCGGTGCTCGAGGTCGGCGGGCTCGGCGCCCAGGTCGCCGTCTCGGCGCCGCCGTCGGGGGCGGACACGATGCGCCAGGCGTACGCGTCGACTCCCATGCTCGCCACGCTCAGCGAGATCGGCTGTCCGGCGGGGACGGTCGTGTCGCCGGGGCAGGTGAGGGTGCCGCGACAGCCCTCGTCGGTCTCGCCGTCGCAGTCGTCGTCGGCGCCGTTGTCGCAGATCTCTTCACCCGGCTGTCGCTCACCCGCGCAGTCCGCGGACCACTCGGGTCCACCGGCGCCGTCCACGCACGCGTTGCGGCCCTCACGACAGACACCCACGCCGCGCGTCGCCGGAGGACCGCCATAACAGCTCCGCTCCTCGCCGAGGATGCACGCGCAGCCGACGCCGGGAAGGCCCGTGCACGTGCGGTCGATGCCGTCGCAGAGATCCGCCTCGGGCAGCTGCTCGCCCTCGCACGGGCCCCAGATCGAGCCCGGATGCGCGGGGATGCAGCGCTCGATTCCGTCGTGACAGATGCCCACGCCGGAGGTGCCCTCGGGCCCCGAGTAGCAGGCGCGCGTCTCGCCGATCTCGCACTCGCAGCCCGTGTCGGTGCGGCCGTCGCAGTCGCGATCGACGCCGTCGCAGAGATCGGGGCGCGGCGTGACCTCGCCCGAGCACTCGCCCCAGTCGGCGACACCGCCGCCGACGTCGATGCAGGTCTGCGAGCCCGCGCGGCAGAGGCCGACGCCGCGCGTCGAGGCCGCGCCCGTGTAGCACTCGCGGCTCTCGCCGAGCGGGCAGCCACAGCCCTCGTCGACGGTGCCGTCGCAGTCCTCGTCCTCGCGGCCGTCGCACGCCTCGACCGAGGGCGCGATCTCGCCCGAGCACGCGCCCCAGCTCGAGAACTCACCGTCGACGAGATCGCAGAGCTGGCGCCCCTCGCGGCACGCGCCGACGCCCGCGAACTCCGCGGGGCCGAGGTAACAAGGCTGGGTCTGTCCGGGCACGCAGCCGCAGCGCTCGTCGGCGGCGCCGCTGCAGTCGTCGTCGATGCCGTTGCCGCAGATCTCGCGGTCGGCGCAGCCGGGCGGCCGATCGTCGCGCAGGTCGGCGTCGACGCCGGGCGGGACCATGCCCGCGTCGCCCATGCGTCCGCCGCGCCGCATGTTGGCGCCGCCGGGCTCGCAGGCCGCGAGAGCGAGGAGCGAGATCAAGGCGAACGCCGCGTCGCGACGCGAGGGGGACCAGAGCATCGAGGACCTCCGAGCGCGCATCGACGGACACGCTCCCGGTTCAGTGCGAGCGGCCACCCGAAACCAATCAACGCCAGCGCACGAAAGTGATCCGAGCGCGTGTTGCTGCGCAGCCGACGGTTGGAGCAGACTCCTGCCCATGACACAGCGGGCGAAGGGGTTCTTCGAGGAGTATTTCCGGCGGCTCTATCGCGAACGGGACCTGTCCGTGATCGACGAGCTGCGCGCATCCGAAGCGGGGACGAAGGGGCTGACGAGCGATGGCAGCTATCGCGCGTTCGTCGCGCGCACCTTCGAGGTCTTCGACGACACCGAGGTCGTGATCGACCGCGTGGTCGAGCAGGGGGACGAGGCGGCCCTCTTTCTGCGATTCCGGGCCCGCACGAAGGACGGTCGCAGGATCGAGGTACGCGGGAGCGGCTACGTGCGCTTCGCAGGCGGCAAGATCGCGGAGGCCGAGAACCTCTGGGATCTGCTCGGCCTCTTCGCGAGCCTCGGCGAGCCGCTCGAGGGCGTGACGACGTTCTCGGACGCGATCGCGCGGGTCGGGCGCCGCCGCGAGGCGACGTCATGACCGACTACGTCCTCGTGCACGGTTGTCCCGGAGACGGCGCGGCGTGGGATCCGCTCGGCGCGCACCTCTCCATCCAGGCCCTCGATCTGCCCGACCACGGCTCGGACGCGGCGAGCGCGACGGTCGAGGAGCACGTCGCGCACGTCGTCGCGGCCCTCGAGCGAGCGACGGATCCGGTCGTGCTCGTCGGACATTCGTACGGCACGTGGGTCGCGGCCCACGCGGCGGCGCGCGTGCCCCATCGCGTCGCGCGGCTCGTGCTCCTCGCAGGCCTGGCCGACGTCACGGGAGACACGGCGGCTGCGCTCGTGGGCTTCGCGCAGGCGCTCGAGAGCGGGACGCTGGACGCGGAGGGCGCCGCCCAGATCGCCGCGCAGCGCTGGCTCGGGCCGACCCCACCTGCGGCGCAGGTCGAGCGCATCCGGGCGCTCTTCGTTCGTGAAGGCGTCGTGCGTCTCGCGAGGCAGCTCCGTCGTGCGGTCACCGCGACTGCGCGCGCGCCGCGGTCCGGCGTTCCGACGCGGCTCGTCGCGATCGCCGACGATGTCGCGGTGCCGCGGGCCCTGTCCGAGGATCTCGCGACGCACCTCGGTGTGCCGCTCGAGGTCTGGCCCGGTGCCTCGCACTTCCCGCACTGGGACGATGCCGCGTCCGTCGCACGCGCCCTCGCGGCGTCGTCGTAGAGGCCACCCGAGCAGGTCGCGATGCGCACCCGCGGGCGGCCTTTCGCGGGTACGCTCGGGCTCGATCTTCCCGGAACCCCACGATGCACCGACGCTCTCGCCGCCTCTTCACCCTCGTCCTCTGTGCTGCGTTCCTCTCCGTCACCGCCGTGACGCTCGCGCCGCGTGTCCAGGCGGTCGCCACGCGCTCGTTCGACATCGACGACGCTGCGAGCTTCGCGCTCGGCGAGCTACACCACGCCGCGGTCCGATCCGATGGTGAGGTCTCGGCCTCGGTCGGCCTCGAGCGCGTCGCGCTCCCGGCGGGCGTGGGCGTCGTGCTGAGCGCGGCACGCACGAGCGACGGCACGCTGTATCTCGGCACCGACGACGCGGGTCGCATCTACCGTGTCACGGGCGAGCGGGTGGAGATCTTCGCGGAGACGCAGCAGCTCCTCGTGTCCTCGATGGTGCTCGGCGACGGCGGGGTGCTCTATGCGGGCACGCTGCCCGAGGGCCGCATCTACGCGATCCCGACGACGGGCGCGACGGCGGGCCAGCCGCGCGAGCTCGTGCGGCCCGGCGCGAGCGCGACGACGGGCGATCCCGCGATCCCCGCGCCCACGCCTGCACCCGCCGACGGCTCGGCCGCGCCACCGCCCCCGCCTGCGGAGACGCCGGCCGAGTCGATCTGGGATCTCGCGTGGGACGCGACACGCCACCGCCTCTACGCGGCCACGGGACCGCACGGGCAGGTCTTCTCGATCGACGCGCAAGGCCGCGCCGACCTCTACTGGGATGCGCCCGCGGCGCACGTGATGAGCCTCGCGCTCACGCCCGACGGGACGCTCTACGCGGGCACGAGCGACGACGCCGTGGTGGCGCGCATCACGGGCCCGGGTCGCGCCGAGATCGCGTGGGACTTCCTCGGCAACGAGATCACGGCGCTCGCGTTCCGCGACGGTGTGCTCGTGGTCGCGGCCAACGAGTTCGCTGACCCGCCCGCGGCGTCGGCGCCGCCCACCAAGCGAAGCGCGACGGCCTCGCGCGCCGCGCGCCCGCGACCGGGCAAGGGCCGCGTGTGGACGCTCGGTGCCGACGGACGCGCCGAGCGCGTGTGGGCCCAGGAAGAAGGGCACGTCACGCGCCTCGAGGTCGGAGAGAACGGCGTGATCTTCGCGGCGATCGGCCACGAGGGACGTGTCGTGCGCATCGAGCCCGATCGCACGAGCAGCGTGTGGATCGACGTCGACGAGCGGCAGGTCCTCGCGATCGGCCTCACCTCGAGCGCGCCGTTCCTCGTCACCGGCGACGGCGCCGCGCTCTATCGCGTTCGCTCCGAGCGACCGGACGCGCCCAGCTGGACCAGCAAGGTGCTCGATGCCGAGCTCGTCTCGCGCTGGGGTCAGCTGGTGTGGCGCGGACAGGGCACGATCCGCATGGAGACGCGCTCGGGCAACACCGAGCGCCCCGACGAGACGTGGAGCGCGTGGAGCGCGCCGATGACGAGCGTCGGTCCCGTGCGCTCGCCGGCCGGCCGCTTCCTCCAGGTGCGCGCGAGCTTCGTGGGAGATGGTGCGGTGCTCCGCGCGCTCAGCATCTACTACCTCCCGCAGAACCAGCGCCCGGTGCTCACGGAGGTGGGCCTCAAGGCGCGCACGACCAAGCGCGCGCCCGACGTCGATCCCACCGCGCCACCGGCTGCGTCTCCGAACCTCGGGCTCACGTGGAAGGTCGAGAACGTCGACGGGGATCGGCTGCGCTATCGCCTCCGCTTCCGCGAGGAGACCCAGGCCGTGTGGCGCGAGATCCTGCGCGACTCCGAGCTCCTGTCGGCCACCGAGTACTCGTGGAACACGACGTCCGTGCCCGACGGCTGGTACGTGGTCGAGGTCGAGGCCACCGACGAGCTGTCCAACCCCGACGCCTACGTGCTGCGCTCGCGGGTCGCGAGCGAGCCCATCCTCGTCGACAACACGCCGCCGGAGGTCGTCGACCTGTCGGCGAGCGGCGCGCGCGTCACGGGCCGTGCGCGCGATGGCATGGGCCCCATCTCGCGCATCGAGATCGCGATCGATGGCGGCGAGTTCCGCCCGATCTTCCCGGAGGACGATCTCCTCGACACACGCGAGGAGCGCTTCGCCATCGACACGACGACGCTCTCCGGTCTCCTGCGGCCGCTCGGGCCCGGTGGCCACATCGCCGCGGTGCGCGCCTTCGACGCAGCGGGCAACCATGGACAGGCCGAGGTCGGCTTCACGGTGCCGGCCGCACCTGCACCCGCGACCCCGGCCGCGCGCCGCCCGCGCTGAGCGCGCTCGCCATGGAGGACTCGGGGATGGCGGCGATGGCATCGTCCGAGGGACGGGCACCTTCGGCGGGACGGGCACCTTCGGCGGGACTGGCACCTTCGGCGGGACTGGCACCTTCGCCCGGACAGGCACCTTCGGCGGGACAGGCACCTTCGGCGGACCGCGATCCGTCGATCGACGCGCTCCGCGGCCTGTGCCTGCTGGGCATCGCGATCGTCAACGTGCCCTGGATCGGCCTCAATCCGTATCTGCCCGACCTGGTGTGGGACGACGCGCGGCGCGCGGCGCTGCCGGTGTGGGATCTGCTCGCGGCGCTCTTCGTGGAGGGGCTCTGCGAGGGGAAGTTCTATCCGCAGTTCGCCGCGCTCTTCGGCCTCGGCGCGGGGATCCTGATCTCGCGCGGACGTCCGGCGTACGCGCGACGGCTCGTCGCGCTG
>JBILLJ010000286.1:0-4951 GCA_044376125.1 Sandaracinaceae bacterium | reverse complement strand
CGCCCGTTGTGGTCTCCTCGGAGAGACCGAAGATCTGCGGGAGCAGGTCCTGGCGCTTCTCGTGGACGAGCACGGTGAGGTCACCGCCGTCGTCGAGGAGCATGTTCGGGCCCCAAGTCGCACGCCCGCTGTCGCACGCCCGCTTGCGGGCTGGTGCCGGTCGGTGCGACCTTGGTGGTTACGAAGGTGGAGGACCTCATGAGCCGTTCGTTCGTTCGTTCGTTTGTCCTCGCGGCGACGCTCGTGGGCTGCGTAGATCCTCAGGCCGCTGCGGTACGCGAGGACTCGTTGGTCGGCGGTGAGCGAGACACCGTGCCGATGGGCGGCGCGACGCTCAGGCTGCGCAGTGTGCCGCCGGGCACCACAGACATCTCGTTGTGCATGGCGACGAGGGTCGCTCCCGATTGGGTCATGACTGCGGGTCACTGCGTGAAGTACTTCGCCGCGGACGGAGCGCGGGCGACGTCGCTCCGCGCGAGCACCGACGAGGATCCGTCGGTCGAGCTCGCCCTGGTGCGCCCCGACCTCTGCTTCGTTCAGCCGCAGATCACGAACCCCGTCACGACCGCGCGGTGCGAGGATGTACCGGTAGGCATGGCAGCCATTCGGCCCTCCTACGATCTCGCGCTCCTCCACGTCCCGCCGGTCGTGGATGACGAGCGTTGGGCTCGTCTGCCCATCCGTCCTCTGAGGACTGCTCGCGTCTGTCCTGACGTACCTTTCGCGGCACGCGTCCGAGGTCAGCAGGCCCCGGAAGCGGGCCTGGGTGTGTACTCGGGTCGCCTCGGTCTGGGCACAGCGACGCTCAGCGGGGGCTTCGGCATCCAGTACAACAACATCGTCGGTGATCAGCTGCAGGGCGACTCGGGCGGACCGCTCACCGCGGCAGGTTCGGATGGGTTCGGCCCGGTCTTGGGCGTGCTGAGCAAGATCGATCTCGCGACGTCGAACGCGGCTCACGCGCCGACGAGCTCCGAAGAGAACCTTGCTTGGATCTGGAGTGTCATCGACGGGTCTGGGGTCTGTGTGCGTGGGTCCACGGAGCCGTGCGTGTTGCGTGTGGCCGGGGTGCCTCCGCTGGTTGGGGACGGGATCTGTTCCGGCTCCGAGACGATCGAGACGGCACCGACTGACTGTGGGCCGGCGTTGGTCGACAGCGACCGTGACGGTCTACCGGACGCTCGCGACCTGTGCCCGGAGGTGTCGCTGATCGTCGGAGACAACCACGTGGACTCCGACGGCGACAACGTCGGCGACGAGTGTGAGCGATTCGAGTCGATCGATGTGTGCGGGAACGATCTCGACTTCGATGGTGCTCAGGACGACATCGACAATTGTCCGGAGCGGGCGAACGCCGACCAGGCTGACTGCGATGGTGTCGGGCCTGGCGACGCATGCGATCCGAACGACATCGATGGCGATCGAGTGCCGGACCAGTGCGACAACTGCCCTCAGCAGAACCCCGATCAGCGCAACTGCAACTTCGATGCTGAGGAGGCTGCCGGCATCACACACACGCCGGGTGACATGGGCCTTGGCGACCTGTGCGATCCCAACCCGTGTCCGGACGGCACGATGGGCCTCGTGGCGCGGGAGTTCGTGCGCCGAGATCCGCTGGTCCCGCCCGTCACCGTCGCTTCGAGCGCCGCCTTCGCGGGCACCGGGCGACAGACCAGCGCGGACGGTGCCTACGATACGCCGACCGGGATCCGCACGTCGTTCCGCTGGTGTCCATGCGAGGACGCGACGGCGGACGATTTCGATCTTCGTGATGACTGTCGCAGCACGTCTCAGTGCGAGATCCGCTTCGCCCGCCTCGACGACCCGCCTGACGGGACATGGGGTTGGCGTGTTCCTTCCGTTCAATACCCAGGCTCCGGCGCCTCGGGGCTTGACCCGACGGCACCTCGCTCACCCTACGGTGCGTGTGTCGGCCGCGACGTTACCCTCCGTCCGGCGCAGTGCATCGCCACGTACAACCCGGAAGCTCCCCCGCCGCGCGATGTGTTCGAGTGGGTCGACCACTTCCGCGGGTCGCGGCCGCTGAGCTTCGTGGCGTACTGGGACTTCGAGACCGATGCGCGCGCTGTCGGTGCGCTCACGGAGGGCCCCGGCGGATCACGCTCCACGCAAGGCGTCTATTGGTATCGAGCGAACGAGTACGAAGGCAAGCCGGCGTTCGTCACGCTCCTTCCACCGGAGAGCTGCAATCGCGTAGGGGGGTGTCCGACGGCCGGTGCCGGAGGTGAGTTCACCTTTGCCTCTGATCTCACGAGCCACTATTCGTCCGGCCGCATCGACGCGATCCCGACTGGCCCAGTCGCGCGTCCGCTGGCGTTCCTCGGTTGGTGGATCGCGAGCCGCGCGGCGTGCGCCACGTGCGCGTCGAGTTTCCCGAGACCGCCTCTCACCCAGGTTCGATGTCCTTCGGCCGCGTGCTCGAGCCCCGAGATCTTCGGCAGGCTGAATGGGACCCGCGAGTTGGCGCTCGCACCGCTCTTCACAGCACAGGCACTCACCGTGCTTCGAGAGCCGGGCGTTCTCTTCGTGCATGCTTCCGAGGTCGCCGACGAGCGTCCCGAGAGCGGCATTCCGTTCGTGACGGTTGACGAGGCGACGCTCGCGCTACGCACCGTGTTCACGGACGCTTCCGGTAGTCTCGGCGTGTTCCAGGGACAAGGCGGGCCGAACGACGGACCCTTCGCCGCGCTTCGGGGCGCATCGCCGGACGTGACCTCGGGGGGTGCCCTTCCGCTGCTGGTGGGTGAAACAGGCACGCTGTACCGAATCGGCGGCTTCGACGCCGGCGTCCCGCGGCCGCACTTCGAGCGCCTGAGACTGGCCACGCGGGCGGTCTCCCAGATCGGCGTTCTCGGCGCGGTACCGGAAGAGGTTCTCGCCGTGACGCTCGACAGCGGCCGGCACGAAGCGATCGTGCTCGACCGCGTCGCTGGTGGTCCCCTTGGTCGCGCCCACGAGCAGATCCGGATTCTGCGACTGGGCCTTGAATCGGGTCGCTCCCAGGTGGTCGTGAGCGCACGCAGTTTTCGCGCTTTCACCAACCACTACCTCGCGCAAGCACCCGGAGGCAGCTTCGTGTTGGGTGTCTCTCGGCGCGGTCGCTCCGCGGGCTACCGACTCGTGCACTTCACGCTGCCAGTCGAGCCTGGCCCCGTCACCGTGATCGGCTCCTACGTCGCGCACGGGCGCAACCTCGAGGGCCCCATCGTCGCCGAGAGCATGGGCGTGAACGTCGCCGAGACCGGCTCGCCGTGGCGGCCCGTCGGTGTCCGGTGGCTCGACTTCCGAGAGCGGCGAGACCGAGGAAGCGACTTCGACGACTGCTTCTGAGCCCTCCATGGACGCTCGAAGTCGATTCATCGCCACATCGATCGTAGGCGCAGTGGCTTGCTGCTGCTCGGGCCCTGATCAACCCGCTGACGGCGGGCTCGACGCTGAGCCGGCGGGCGACTCCGGCAGCGACGCCCTCTCGCGTGACTCGGGCGGCGACGCGCGAGGGCCCGACGCTGTCGTCATCGATGCGCGTGAAGGACTGCCTGATGCGCCTTTCGACGACGCCGTGTGGGAGCGTATCCCTGGGCTGGCCGCCGAGTGCAACATTCGAGTCGCACGTGACCCGGTGACGACCCTGGGAGAGTGGCAGTTCGAGCCCTGCAGCGACGCTGTTGCTGGCTGTCTCGCCGTAAGGCGCAGCGGCTTCTCGCGCGATCTCCCGGACCAGATCCACATCGTCGATGTCTCGGAGGGAAGATTCGGCGTCACGTTGAGCGAACGAATCGCCGGGGGGCGACATACAGACTACCTGCAGTTCACTCGCGAAGGAGCCCCTGAGATCTTCCTGCGGAACGTGTACCCGAGTGGTCCGCGGACCAACTGCAACTTTACTGATGCCGACGTCGAGGCTTCGCATTCGTTCCTGTATTTTACGGACATGCGCATGTCGGACTCGGACCTGAACGGCGCTGCGTTTCCGATCCTCGCGTTCCGCGACGGGGCTTGGTCGTTGCACGCCACGCTCGAGTACGACGTGTTGCGCAACGCACCTCAGAACGCGGCGTCCAGCGACGTGCTCATCGCGAATCTCGTCGCGCCGAGCAATCGAATGCTGACCGTGCTGAACGACGGGACGTACTTCTTCACCGCGCCAGCGCCACCCTTCGAGGCGACACGGATCCACTCGACGCCGTCCGTCGTGGGTGAATACTGGGTCGCGACCGGCCTCATGGGCTCGACCGCGAATGGTCTGTTCATGTCGCAACTCGGCGAGCCCTCCATTCGTATCCGCGACGTGGACGCCGTGGGCGAGGTCGTCGCGAATGAGACCGACATCGTCTGGCTCGAGGGCTCTCGGCTGACTGAGGGGATCCGCCTCGACGGCACCACGCTCTGGCGCGCTCCGTGGCGTCCGGGACCGATCGATCCCGACGAGGCGCGCATCGTGCGCCCCATCGAGGATGTCGCCAGAATCTATCCCGACGTGCTCAATCCCGGCAGCGCCTTCCTCGAGATGCAACTCGGCGGCGGATACGTTGCCATGCACGACCAGATGGTGACCGGCTGTCACGTCATCCGGCTCGCCGACGGGCACATGGCTCGTTTCGATCCGCTAGAGTTCACGTGCACGAACGTCTATCACGTCAACTCGAGCGAAGTGGCAGTCGGCGTGATCGAGGAAGGAGATCTGAGCTTCCGGTCACTCCAGCTCTGGTTCGTTCCCCTCTCCTCCCTGTCGTTCGAGCCTTGACGCGGGAACGCCCCGGCCTCCTCTCGGAGATCGGGGCGTTCGTTCGTCACGTCGGTGACGACGTGATCAGTAGCGGTAGGTCTCGGCCTTGAAGGGGCCTTCGACCTTCACGCCGAGGTAGTCGGCCTGGGCCTTCGTGAGCTTGGTGAGCTTGGCGCCGAGCTTGGCGAGGTGGAGGTACGCGAC